>DATKVV010000069.1:0-43187 GCA_035529895.1 Sedimentisphaerales bacterium | reverse complement strand
GCCCTCAGGCAGACAAGCTATAAGCCGTTTATCGCCACCAAGTGCGGCCTGCTCTGGGACAGCAGGGGCCAAATCGTATACTGCCTCGAACCCAAAAGCATCCGGCAGGAATGCCACGCCAGCCTCAAAAGGCTCAACGTGGACGTAATAGACCTCTACCAGATTCACTGGCCAAACCCCGACCCGGACATCGAGCGCGCCTGGGAGGAAATGGCCAAGCTGGCCGAAGAGGACAAGGTGCGGTACTTGGGGGTGTCGAATTTCAGCGTCGAACAAATCAAGCGTGTGCAGAAGATACACCCCGTGGCGTCGCTTCAGCCGCCTTACAATATGCTCCATCGCGAGGTCGAAGGCGAGCTTCTGGGCTATTGCGCGGAACACGACATCGGCGTGATTGCATATAGCCCGATGGAGAGAGGATTGTTGACGGGCAAGTTCACCCGCGAAAGACTGGCCGGCCTGCCTCTCGACGACCACCGAAGAAGAATGCCCGATTTCCAGGAGCCACAGTTAAGTGCTACACTCGAACTCGTTGAGAAACTGGCGGACATCGCCGGGCGCAGCGGCCGAACCACGGCGCAACTGGCGATTAGCTGGGTCCTGCGCCGCAGCGAAGTCACCGCTGCCATCGTCGGAGCCAGAAGGCCCGACCAGATTAAAGAGACCGCGCCCGCATCCGACTGGACCCTCGCCGCCGAGGATATCGAAGAAATTGAACAGCTATTGGCCGAACGGCTTGAAAAAATCAAAGGCAAATAGATTGCAGAGAAAGAACAAAATGGCAAACGACAAAAATCTGTACACAAGTCCTCTGGTGGAAAGAAACGCCTCCAAGGAAATGGCAGAGCTTTTCGGCCCGCAAAAGAAATTCAGCACATGGCGGAGGCTCTGGCTCGAACTGGCAAAGGCCCAAACAAAACTGGGACTGGACATCAAGCAAACCCAGATAAACCAGATGGCCGCACACCTTGACGATATCGATTTCAAGAAGGCCGCCGCCTACGAAAAGAGATTCCGACACGATGTTATGGCCCACATCCACACCTTCGGCGAGGCCGCGCCGAAGGCCGCTGCTATCATCCACCTCGGCGCCACAAGCTGCTTTGTCGCCGACAACAGCGATTTGATAATTATGCGACAAGCCCTTCGGATGACGGCCGGCAAACTGGCGGCGGTGATAAATCAACTGGCCGCATTCGCTAAGAAGCACCGCTCAATGCCGACACTCGGCTTCACCCACTATCAGCCCGCCCAGTTGACCACCGTCGGCAAAAGAGCGACGCTGTGGTGCTATGAGTTCATTATGGACTTGAAGGAAATCGAGCACCGGCTCGAGACACTGCCGTTCAGAGGCGTCAAAGGCGCCACCGGCACGCAGGCCTCTTTCCTGACCCTTTTCGACGGCAACCATAACAAGGTCAGGCAGCTTGATAAAGCCTTGGCCGCCGCCTTCGGCTTCGAGGAAAGCTGC
Organism: Sedimentisphaerales bacterium; assembly: GCA_035529895.1. Lineage (GTDB taxonomy): Bacteria > Planctomycetota > Phycisphaerae > Sedimentisphaerales > Anaerobacaceae > JAUWKC01. The sequence goes on along the minus strand of DATKVV010000069.1, from coordinate 41,716 downwards.
GCCGTCACCGGCCAGACTTATCCTCGAAAAATCGATGCGCTGGTGGTCAACGCTCTTGCCTCGATAGCCCAGTCGGCCCACAAGATGTGCAACGACCTTCGCCTGCTCGCAAACTTAAAAGAGATGGAAGAGCCCTTCGAAAAATCACAGGTCGGCTCCTCCTCCATGGCCTACAAGCGAAACCCGATGCGATGTGAGAGGGTTACATCGCTAAGCAGGCTGGTGCTCAGCCTTGCTTCCAGCCCGGCGATGACCGCCTCCGAACAGTGGCTCGAGAGAACGCTTGATGATTCCGCCAACCGAAGAGTGGTAATCCCCGAAGCGTTTCTGGCCATCGATGGTATCCTCGAAATCCTCATCAATGTCCTCGATGGCCTGGTCGTTTATCCCAAAGTAATAGCCGCCCGTGTGGCCGCCGAGCTTCCATTTATGGCGACAGAAGATATTTTGATGGCGGCGGTCAAGGCCGGCGGAAACCGACAAGAGCTCCACGAGAAAATCAGGCTCCACTCACAGGCCGCCGCTATCCAGGTGAAAAGATTCGGCAAGCCAAACGACCTCATCGCCCGACTCAAAGCCGACGTCGCCTTTAGAAAAATCAACTTCCAAAACGTCCTGAACCCGAAACACTACGTCGGCCGCGCCCCGCAGCAGGTCGATGAATTCATTATAGGTATCGTTACCCCGGTGCTCAGAAAGTACCGCAGGGAACTCCACAGAAAAGTTGAACTAAAAGTCTAAAAGGGAATTTCGAGCGTGACCAGAGAAGAGCTCAAAAAGCGCATCAGGGAAACCGCCTACCTCGAAGGCGATTTTACCCTCCGCAGCGGCAAAAAAAGCAGCTACTACCTCGATAAGTATCTTTTCGAAACCTGCCCCGACATTCTCAATGCCCTCGGCGCCGAATTTGCCAAACATCTGACCGACGACGTCACCTTGATAGCCGGCGCCGAATTAGGGGGCGTGGCCCTGGCTGCCGCTACGGCCATGGCCACCGGCAAAAACTGGATTATCGTCCGCAACGCCAAGAAAGGCTACGGCACCGGCAAACTAATCGAGGGCCTCTTAAAAAAAGGTGACGTCGTCCTGCTCGTTGAAGACATCGCCACCACAGGAGGCCAGGTCCTCGAAGCCGCCAGGGTTATTACCGATGCGGGGGCCACCGTCAAAAAAATCGTCGCCGTCATTGACCGCAAACAGGGGGCCGAAGAAAACATCACCCGGGCCGGCTACAAATTCGAATCCATCCTGACAAAAGACGACTTGGGAATCAAAGACCGGCAGTGACCGAAGCGGCGCACCGGTAAGGACGCATCAATCCTTCAAAGCAAGCTTGTCAAGGTCCCCGCTGAAAATTGCCAGCCTGATATCGCAGCCGGTCTCATCCTGATACCCTTCCGGGCAATAGAACATAAAATACAAATTCTTCCCGACCTTGAGTATCTCAGCATCCTCTCCGCCCATGAGGCGAATGTTGGCCGCCTTCCAGTGGACCCCGTCCTTGCTGGTGGCGTATCCCATCCGCGGCGGCCCGCCGTCGAACCCGTAGTACATATACCACTTGCCGCCTTCTTTGAACACGTGAGTATACCTGTGGCCCGGCTGCTCGCCCTCTATCCTTATCGGCGTCGCATTCTCGAAGTCAAAATCCGTCTCATCGGGCGAGACGGCCAGCCGCAGCCGGTCTGAGGTCCTGAAGCGTCGGTCCCAATAGTACATATAATAGCGCCCCGCCTCTTTATCGTGAAACACGTGCATGTCCGCCATCTGGCCGCCCGCAAAATTGCTTATCTTGCCCTTTTTCTCGAAATGCGTACCGTCTTTCGAAACAGCGTACCCACACTGGAAATCCTTGTGCTCTTTCTTTTCGCCTCCATACCACATCTTGAACACGCCGTCCTCGTAAAGAACGAATGGGTCCCACGTCGCTCCCTCATCCCACTCGCCGGGTCCTCCCGGCCGAAGTACCGGATTTTCAGGGTCCTTCACCCAGCGCAGGCCATCGGTTGACGTGGAATGTCCAATCTGGAGGTCGCCGCAGCCCGTCAGGCCTCCTTCGTAATACAAATGAAAAGTGTCCCCGACCTTGACCACCGTCATTGACATTACCGCCCACGAGTCCCACTCGCCCGGCTTTCCCGGCTCAATTATGGGATTGCCGGGATATACGCTCCAGCCTGTTTTGCCGGCAAAGTGCTTCCAGGGATTGTAGTGCATGTCCGGGTTCCTGGGGTGCAGGCCTGAACAACCGGCTGCAAACCCAATCACAACCAGACCCGCCAGCATTCCCGCTCTCATCGCTCTTTTCGCCTCTCTGTCAACTACCGAAAAATAGGGCTTCCAGGTCCCCAGCCCGCTGCCGAGGTCTGTGCCTGCCTACAATAGCAGGTCAGCGCCAAAATGACAATGCGCCTTCACATCTTTCAATGCAGTATCTTGCACAATCAGTTCCGGTCCGTTAGCATTCACACGGCTATTGGTCTTTGGGAAGATGTGCGAAGAAACAAGCACTCAGGAGAAGTATTATGAAATCCGTCCACAAAATAAGTAACGCCATTTTTGTTCCGCTGGCCTTGATTATGTCACTGCCGTTTATAGTCCGGGCTGATGAAACCTCGGAGTTTGAGCAAATTGACCCGTTCTATTACCAAACCGACGTGAACAGGCTAATCGACATCGCAAGCAGTCGGGATGTTGCTGCCAAACGTCGGGCCCTTATCCGATATATTTGGGGCGGCAGAGGCTTTCCTGCCAAAAAGCTGCCCGCCGAAGCAAAGGAAAATATAAAGGACGAGCGATACGCCGAACTTTTCAACGCCAACTTAAGCCGAATTGACAAGATAACCGTCGAGATGGATTATAAGTTGCGGTCCATTATTTATCATTTCATTCCCAAAACCAGCGATAACAAATTGATTATCTACCACCAGGGACATCGCGGCGACTTTGTTCTGGGCATAGATACCATCAGAGCCTTCCTCGAAAAAGGCTATTCCGTCATGGGGATTTCCATGCCTCTGCTCGGAATGAACAATCAGCCGGTGGTCAATCTTGAAAGGTTCGGGAAATTCCACGTGACCAAACACGAGCACTTGAAACTCCTTAAAAACCCAATCAGGTTTTTTGTCGAACCGGTGGCCGTCGCCATAAATTACGCCGGAAAGCTCAGGTACGACCAGGTTAATATGATTGGTATTTCAGGCGGCGGCTGGACAACTACCCTTTACGCCGCCATCGACCCAAGAATCAAACATAGCTATCCCGTCGCCGGCTCCTTGCCGATTTACTTAAGGTCCGATTCCAAAAGAGACTGGGGCGACTACGAACAGACCCTGCCCGAGCTATATCACATCGCCAATTACCTCGAACTGTACGTAATGGGCGCCTATGGTGAAGGTCGCCGGCAGGTGCAGATATTAAACAAGTACGACTCGTGCTGCTTCGCGGGAATCAAGTATCGAACCTATGAAGAAGCCGTTAAGGAAGTAGTCCGCAGCCTCGGCAAGGGAAAATTCGAGATATTCCTCGACGAGACGCATAAAGAGCATAAAATATCCGAAGAGGCATTAAAGGTCGTTTTCGAACATGAAGAGCTGTGAGGTCGTACCGGAAACCAACCGTAAAAGACGTTGCTTTCAACCATTTTGCAGGTCCTCAGCCGGAACGTGGCCCGGCAGCCAAATAAGATAAACGCATAAGTCGCTATGACCCACATCAACATAGAAATTAAAGCCCACTGTCGCAATCCCGACACAATCCGCACCCTGCTTAAACAAAGAAACGCCGAGTTTAAAGGAACTGACTGCCAGACTGACACGTATTTCAAAGTTTCCAAAGGCCGCCTAAAACTCAGAGAGGGCATCATCGAGAATAGTCTGATTTTCTATAATCGCCCCAACCAACCCGGCCCAAAACAATCAGATGTTACAATCCATCATGTGCGGCCCAACTCAAACTTGAAGAAACTCCTGACCGAAGCCCTGGGCGTCCTGGCTGTTGTCAAGAAGCAAAGAGAAATCTACTTCATCGACAATATCAAATTCCACATCGACGTGGTCGAGAAGTTAGGTTCGTTTGTTGAGGTTGAAGCCACTGATAGTGACGGCAGTATCGGCCCAGGCAAACTATTAGACCAGTGCCGGCAGTATATGGGCCTGTTTGGAATTGAGAAAAGGGATTTGGTGGAAGGCTCTTACAGCGATATGTTGCAGGCATACCCTCCGGCCCAAAAGCTATGACCCTTCAATCTCCTTGATTGCCCTATCCGCTTCCTGACGCACCTGCATATCCGCGCCCTCAACTCTTGCTTTTTCCAGAGCGCCAAGCGCATCCCGGTTCTTTACCTTGCCAAATGCCTTTATCGCTTCTATGCGTAGTTCCGCATCCGGCTCGGAAAGCAAAATCTCCTCAAGGGCCTTTCGAACCTTTGGGTCGAAAGAAAACCCGCCTAACTCACCAATTGCCTCCTTGCGCTCCCTGTCGTCTCCGAGTCTGAGCCTCCGCAGAAGCTCCGCCTTCCTGCCGCGCAAATCCTTGAACAACTTCTGGGTCTTCTCATCGGATTGTGACCGATAATTGTTTTCTATCGTCCTAACCACCACTTCCTTCTTGACCACCACCCTCGGAGCTTCAACGACAACGGGACATCCCACTATTACATCAGGGTACCAGCCCCCCACCCAAAAGCTCACCCGAGGCGAACACCAGGGTCTTGCCCGGTAATGATGGCCCCACCCGTAATACCCGCCGTGCCATCCGTAGTAGGGGTGACAAATGCCGTGAAAGCCCGAATGGCAGCCTATCCCTACATGAAAGCTGGTATGTGCCGACGCTGCGCCCGGCAGGCATAATAGAAAGCTTAACAATACTGTCACGGCTAATCCAAACTTCATTGCCTTCATCGCTATTTATTTTGTGCTTGCTTCTTTCTAACGATAGTTTACCAGCTCTATGGCAATAAGTCAACCGTCCGGTCCCGGCCTGCTATCCTCCAATTTGTTTGCGAAATTCTCTTTCTACTTCATCCGGCCTAAAAGCTCCCCCTTCAGACTAATCTTCAGAACGTACGCATAATCGCACGGCCGTTCAGCCGGAAGCTCAACCTTCAAACCCGTATCGTCCCGCGACCACTTCAGACTCCCCCTCGCCCCCAGCAACTGAATGTCGGCTATGCCGCCGCGACCGAGAAAAGTTCTTGTGCTCACAGATTTGATTGTCGCTTCCTTCCCAGGCCAGTCCAGACAAATCGCGTACAGGGTGTTATCCTTCGTCGTAAACCTGATGTCCTCGCCGACAAAGGGGCTAAAACCGCCTTTTCTTTCCGCCATGTGACCGGCTTGGCCCTTTGTCGGGCCTTCGCCGTAAGTATGCCAGGGCCGCGTGCCGTAAATCGCCTCGCCGTTGACCTGTAGCCACTTGCCTATGCCCAGCAATATCTCCTTTGCCTCATCCGGAATCGTCCCATCGGCCTTCGGCCCCACATTAAGCAACAGCACCCCGTTCTTGCTCACGATATCCACCAGATCATCCACTAATGAATCGACCGACTTAAATTCGTCGTTCTCGATATACCCCCACGATTTCCTGCTGATTGACGTGTCCGTCTGCCATACCATAAAGCGAATCTGGTCAAGCTTGCCCCGCTCCAGGTCGAGCACCGCCGTGCCGTCGGGAAACGCCTCGTTTTTATACTGCAGCACAACCGGCCTGCCCCATTCCAAACCCTTGTTATAGTAATAGGCGCCAATTTTTTTCCTGTAGTGCTCGAACTCCGGTTCATTAAAGCCGAAGTCAAACCACAGCACCTCCGGCTGGTACTTGTGCACAATATCAACCACCCGGGCATACCAGTGCTCAATGAATTCCTTACTGGCCGGAGCCTTCGGGTCGTGCGGCTTGCCATAAAGCCCGAAGTAGGCGGCATTATTCGTATCGAATTCGTCGCTGTGAGTATAGTACTTCCAGTTGAACGCATAGTGCGTCGATGCACCTAACTTCATTCCCCGCGCTCTGACCGCCTTGCCCAGCTCGCCTACGACGTCCCTGTGAGGCCCCATCTGCACGGAATTCCACCTGGTATGGCTGGAGTTGTACATCGCAAAACCATCGTGATGTTCGGCAACCGGAACGACAAACGTGGCGCCCGCCTTCCTGAACAATTCCGCCCATTCCGCCGGGTCCCACTTCTCGGCCTTGAACATGGCAATAAAATCCTTATACCCGAACTTCGACTGGTCGCCCCACACGGCTTTGTGATGGTTGTAAGTATCTTTGTTCTTCAGATACATCTCTCGCGGATACCACTCGCTCCTATAGGCCGGCACCGCGTACACCCCCCAGTGGATGAATATCCCGAACTTCGCGTCCTTGAACCATTCCGGCGCCTCATACTTGCTCAGCGATTCCCAGGTAGGTTCGTACTTCATACGCGAGTCTACATTCCCACTTTCCGCCAAACCCGCCACACAGAAAATAATCGCCACAGACAGAACAAGCCCGCATACCACGCTATTTTTCGCAAACATCTTTTCCTCCTTCCGGTATTCCTGCACCGATACTTCCTGCACCCGGCCGCGCAGCCACACGCGGCACGCTAACTTGTAAAAACCAAGTTCCTGGTCGTTTTCATGGTAGCGAACCAAATCTACCTGAGCATGGTCTACCGCAATGCAGCGAAACCGCAGGTTACCGCCCTTATTACAAAACCAGTCTATCACGTCTTTGTAAAAACTTGCGCGTGAATGTGAAACCTTCTGCCATTTGAACTCGCCTCCAATTTTGTGCCTATCGCGAAGCTGATGAATCTCATTTTTGAACTTTTCCCTGTCTTCAGACCTGAGCCAGAGGCTGCCAATAACCATGTATTGTGCGGGCGGCTGCTCAGAAGAAAACAAATCTGGCCGATTTTCATCACAATAGACTTCAAATTTCACGCTGCTTCTCCTACATACTTTTCCGTGTCTTGAACCCGTAATTCACCGGAAAGCTCCTTGCGTAAATACCCACAAAAAAGTCCATCTACTTTTCCTGCCCCCACTATAGCCTCTTTCACATTGTCGCAAACACGAAATCCGAAGTCCTCCTTTCGGTTCGCCGGCCGACATATTCCATGCGGGCTGTTGCTCCCAGCGGTTCGGCCCTATTCTTACTTACTTCGGAGCTTTGCCCGGCATAACTCTGTATGTTCATTATCAGGCTGGCGGCGGCAACAGCAAACCTGAATCAAATCCTCCACCAGCCGAACAACCCCCCTGGCAATAGTCTCCTTGCTCACATCATGCATCTCGCTCCAGCCGGAAGTCACACTCTTGATCTCAACCGTCAACCTGTCCGCCCCAATTGCTGACAGCCTGTTGGCGACAATCATATCGAGGTTCTTTTCTTTCAATTTTTTCTCGGCTCTTTCCCTGAGCTTCTTATCTTCCAGGGCAAAGCCGACAACAATTTGATTCCTCTTTTTATGTTTACCGGCCCACCTTAGAATGTCGGCCGTCGGTCTTAGCTTGATAGTCAGGCCCTTGCCCGTCCTTTTGATTTTGGTTTTCGCTGGTTTCGCCGGGGTATAATCCGAAACCGCCGCCGCCATTATTAAACAATCGCACCGTGGAAAATGCCTCTTAACGGCCTCAAACATCTCAGCCGCGCTTTCAACCTCGATGACTTTCGCCCCGCCAGGCGGCTGCCGGCCGGTCGGTGCGGCTATAAGTGTCACCTTGTGCCCGCCTTTGAGCGCCGCTCCGACAAGAGCGAAACCCATTCGCCCGCTGCTCGCATTGGAAATAAAACGCACCGGGTCTATGTATTCCCGCGTGCCGCCTGCTGTGATTAGAAAATGCATTTGTTAAATCCGCTTACCGAATTTCAGAATCCGAAACAAATCACGAATCCAAATCTCCAGGTTCCCAAAAAACCTGCTTCTGTCATTTGAATTTCGGTCGCTCGATATTGTGTCGGATTTAGGATTTCGTGCTTCGTGCTTTCTTAATCTTGGAAGCAATTTTGCCAATCGCCTCCAAAATATCCTGCGGCTCCGACATTCGGCCCACCCCTTCCGCGCCGCAGGCGAGCCGCCCCTTCCCAGGGCCTACCACTTGCACGCCCATTTTCTTAACCATCTCGACGTTGCGCTGCACCGCCGGATTGTTCCACATCTTCTCGTTCATTGCCGCAGCCAGCAGCGTCGGCTTGGCCCAGCACGTGCACAGCACCGTGCTGAGCAAATCATCACAGATACCGTTTGCAAGCTTGCCGATAATGTTGGCGGTCGCCGGCGCCACAACAATAATATCCGCCCAGTCACCCAAAGCTATGTGGCTGATTTTGTACTCCTCCGAGGCGCCCCACAAATCGGTAAAAACTGCAGAGCACGTAACCGCTTCGAAGCTCTTCGGCCCCACCAGCCGGCAGGCGTTTGCCGTCATCACCGTCTTTACCCCGGCCCCCGCCCCGCCCAGCTTGCTGGCCAAATCGACCGCTTTGTACGCGGCCACGCCACCGCTGACTCCCAGCAAAATGTTCATATTCTTAAGATTTGATTCGTCTCGGGACATAAAAGCTCAATCATCCTCCGCCAGGCTTGTCAATGTCGCTGGCCTCGTAGTCAATAGTAATCTTGTCCTCCAGAATCTCCTGCACGACGATTTCCAGTTGCGTCTTGCCCTCGGTATCCTCAATCAGCGGACGAGAGCCATGCATCAGCTCAACCAACCGCTTCTGAATCAGGGCCGCCAGCTTGAACCTGCCCCCCACCTTATCCACTATCTCGGTGCTCTTAAGCTTTTCTATCATTCTTTATCTCCGGTACTGTGTCCTGCAAATCGGCCTCCAGCGGGCCGCCTGTTACCTCTTCAAATCCTTGATAATCTGCACCACCTCATTCACCGCCTGTTCCAGGTCGGCGTTTATAACCATATGCTTGTAATACTGCCACGCGGCCGCAATTTCACCGCCAGCGCCCTCCAGCCTGGCTCCGGCCGCTTCAGCATCGTCTCTTCCCCTGCCGTTCATCCGCCGCACCAGCTCCTTTTGGTTCGGCGGCAAAATAAAAATCATTTGCGCTTCCGGGTACACCACCTTGACCTGTTTGGCCCCTTGAACATCTATTTCCAGAATAACCGTTTTCCCCGCCTTCAGCGCCTCTTCTACCTTGCCCTTCGGCGTCCCGTATAAGTTGCCGAAAACCTCCGCATATTCGAGAAACATACCGTCCTTAACCGACTGCCGGAACTGCTCTCTCGATACAAACCGATAGTCCCTGCCGTCAACCTCGCCCCCGGACTTGGCCCTGGTAGTCGCCGAAACACTAAGATACACATTATCCACCCGCTTGACCACCTCTTTGCAGATCGTGCTCTTGCCCACGCCTGAAGGGCCGCTGATTATTACTACCTTGCCCTCTTTGTTCTTATCCTCATTCATTTCCGCGCCTGCACAACCTCACTACGCCCCTGCGCCAAAAAACACACTCCAGGATATACGCAATACCAATTACGATGTGCTACTCTACGTTCTGAACCTGCTCCTTAATCCGGTCTATCCGGCATTTCATGTCCAGCACCCAGCGGACAATCTGACTATCGGAAGCCTTGCTCGCAATGGTATTGGCCTCCCGCAGCATCTCCTGGCTTATGAAATCCAGCCTCCGCCCCGCCTGCTCACTGGCCTGGCAACTCTGGTCAAACTGCTCCAGATGCGACTCCAGCCGGGCAAGCTCCTCGGATATATCCGACCGCTCCGCAAAAACCGCCACCTCTCTCGCCAGCGTTTCTTCATCCAGCTCCAGCTTGACCTCGGCAAGCAGCTCATCGACCCGCTTCTTCAGCCTGTTACGATACTCCTGCAGGACAATCCCGTTGCGCGAGCGTATCTGCTCGAGGTCCTGCCGCATAGCCCTGCAGTGGCAATCCAAATCTGCCGCAAGTGCGGCGCCCTCGGCGGCACGCATCTGTTTGAGCTTCTCCAACGCCTTCCGCGTAATACCCAGGACCGCCTCCCTGATTTTCCCGGCCGCCTTATCATCCGGCAACACCGGCGTCAGTATGCCGGGCAGGTAAACCAGCCCGCCAATATCAATAACCCTATTAATGTCAACGGAAGCGCCTATCCTGCCCAGTCTTTCCATGTAACCCCGCAGGGCCGTCTCGTCGATATCAAACAGCACATTCGCCGGAACATTCTTGAGCCGAAGCACATAACTGACCGTCCCGCGCGACAAACTCTGCCTCAGGAGCCTCTCAATATCCTCTTCCAGAAACGCTGCCGTCTCAGGCAGCTTTATCGTGGTCTTGAAATAGCGGTTATTGACGGTCTTGACTTCGACGGCGTAAGTCACACCGTTAACCTCGCCCTCGGCTTCACCATATCCTGTCATGCTGTTTATCATAACGCCACACTTTCAAACCTGACCCAGCCGCGCACGCAAAGTCGCGTACGCCGCAGCGGACAATTATCACCTCACGCCGGCAGAGGTTGTATCGGCGCCTGTGTTGACATCGCCGGGCGTGGTTTCCCCGGTTTCGATAGCGGGCTGCGGCTGCGAAGTCTCTTCCGGCGGCGCCGGCTGCCGCTGCTCCTGTCGGACGGGCCTTTGACCCGGCCCCTCCCCAAAATCCGTCAAAGTCGGCTTGTAGAATTTGGCCATAACTACGGCCAGCATCAGAAACACGCCCACCGCAACTATCGTGACCCAGGTCAGAAAGTCGCCCGTCTTGGAACCCAGAATCCCGCTTGCCATCCCCCCCCCGAACGCCGCGCTCAAACCGCCGCCTCGCCCTTTCTGAATTAGAATCACTAAAACCAGCACCACGGCGCAAACGACGAACAGCACGGCGACAACACTCATTACAAGACCCACTGCCAACAAAGGAAAACTTCCCATATTTGTGCCCCTGAAAAACTACCTAACGTCCTAATGCCTTGCGGCAATCACCAACACTTGCAATAAACTCGCTATGCGCTGCATACTGTATGCTACAGCCCACACCGCAAAAAGATAATCAGGCAGCCGCCTTGATTATCGTAATAAAATCTTCGGCCTTCAGGCTCGCGCCGCCAACCAGCAGGCCGTCCACATCCGGCTCGCTCATAAGCTCCCCCGCGTTGGCCGGCTTCACCGAGCCGCCGTACAGAATACGAATCTCCTCGGCCAACCGGCCGTCGTACATCTCGCCGAGCAGCTTGCGTATCAAAGCGTGCACCTCTTGTGCCTGCTCCGCCGTGGCCGTCAAACCCGTCCCGATGGCCCACACCGGCTCATAAGCTATCGTCACCGCCGAGAGCTTCTCCCCACTCAAGCCGGCAAGCCCTTTTTTCATCTGTCCAGTTACCACCTCTGCGGTCTTACCCGCACGGCGCTGCTCTATCAGCTCCCCCACACACAGCACCGGCAAGAGACCGCCATTGACGGCGGCTGTAACTTTCTTGTTTATCAGCTCGTCCATCTCACCGATAACGTGCCGGCGCTCCGAATGACCGCACAAGGCATACGTGCAGCCGATATCCTTGAGCATTGACGCGCTTATCTCGCCCGTAAATGCCCCATTCTGCTCATAGTAAACATCCTGAGCGCCTACTGCAATATGCGACCCGCTCAAAGTCCTGACCACCGCCTGCAGATAAACAAAAGGCGGCATTAGCGCTATAGTAACGCCCTGCCCCGCCACTGTCAAAGAAGCCGCGGCGATTGCATCGGCCAGCTCCACGCTCGTGCGGCTGTCGGTATTCATCTTCCAGTTACCGGCTATGAACGGCTTTCTCATTCAAATCTCTCCGGACAACACATATAGTAACAGGCTGCCGGCTCGGCTATAGCAGTTCCGTCGCCCGCGGGAAACTGCCCAGTATGGAAAGCTGCAGGCAATGCTTGCCGGCCTCCTCCAATCCCTTTTGCACATTCTCATCCGTTCTATAGCCGACAAAATCGACAAAAAAGTAGTATTCCCATTGCCTCTTCTTGTTAGGCCTCGACTCTATATTCGTAAGATTGATATTATACTGCCTGAAACTGTCAAGGACGTCCGCGAGCGCACCTGCTTTGTGGGCCGTGCTGAACAGAATCGCGGTCTTGTCGTCTCCGGTCCGCCTTGCGTCCTCGCGCCCGACCACCAGGAATCTGGTTATGTTGTTGGTAATATCCTCAATATTCTCGCAAATTACCTTCAAACCATAGATTTCAGCCGCCACACGGGAGCCAATCGCCGCCGACCCGCCCTCCTCTGCCGCCATCTGAGCGGCCTTGGCCGTGGAAGTAACCGCGATAGTCTTTGCCTCCCTGAAAGTGGCGCTGAGCCAGTTTCGGCACTGAGCAAATACCTCGGGCTTGGAATAAATCTTGTCGATCTGCTCCAGAGCGCAATTGGCCAGCAGATTATGATGGATTGTCATCAGGACCTCAGAGCAAATCTTCACATCGGAATCTATCAGGGCGTCGAGCGTCTCAATCACGCCCCCGCCCGCGGAGTTCTCCACCGGCGCCAGACCCAAATCGCAGTGACCCTTGCTGACCTCCTCAAATATGCCCCTAATATCGGCCAGCGGCTCGTATTCGACGCTTTGGCCGAACTTGAGCATCGCGGCCGTGTGGCTGAAACTGCCCCCGGGACCCAGGTAACCAATCCGCAAGGGCCTCTCCAGCACAAAAGAGCCACTCATCAGCTCACGCCAAATAGCCACCAGACATTTGTCCGGCAGGGGCCCCTTGTTGGCCTTCGTAATCTTTTCGAGAATCTGTTTCTCGCGGTCGGGCGCGTAAACCTGGCCGCCCGTCCGGCTCTTGAGCTTGCCAATCTCCACGACAACGCGCGCACGCTCATTGAGCAGCTCCAGAAGCTGACGGTCGATTTCGTCAATACGATTCCTTAATTCGTCGAGAGACATAATAAAAAACGCCAACCGGCGTCAGGCATCTCCCTGTAAAAACATTTATATCTAACAGAACTTTGCCCTTGCGTCAATGAATTTGGCTCATTAGATAGAATATTTGAGCAACAGCTCGGAAGCAAATATGCCTGAAGCCGTCAGATATACTATTTTCCAGACCGGTTGGGGCCACTTCGGTCTTGTCGGTAACGAGTCGGGCCTTCGGCGAACTTGCCTGCCCATGGCCCAGGCCCGGCAGGTCGAATCCCTCCTTTTGGAAAGTCATCCCACCGCCCTATACGACAGGCGCCTCTTCCAGACCCTTCGGCGACAGATAATCGCTTATTTTGACGGTGCTTGCGTCAATTTCAACAGAGATATCCCCATTCTGCTGGAGGGCCTCAGCCCGTTTGCCCACTCCGTTCTGACGGCCTGCAGGAATGTAAGATATGCTGAAACAATCAGTTACGGCGAATTGGCGGCCAAGGTACGCTGCCCAAAGGCCGCAAGGGCCATCGGCGGCTTATTGGCCAGAAACCCCACACCTCTGATTATCCCCTGCCACCGGGTTGTTCGTGGCGACGGCAAAATCGGCGGTTTCAGTGCCGCTGGCGGCATCCCACTCAAAAGAAGAATGCTGGAAATTGAAGAGCGGACCAACTCAAGCGCCGTTTGGTCAATCCCCGGCAGTCGGTCTTCCCTCGGATAAACAACAGCCACCCAAGCATAGAAAGCTTCGTTGGGCGTGAGTTTGCAGCAAAATCGTGTAAGAACAGTAATTTTGATAGGAGGGGAAAGATTTTTTTGAGAAAATGCAAAAATCCGTTGACAACGCAAAACCACAGGCCAGAATAACCCCGAAGGGCTGGACTTGCGGCTCAAATAGGCCGATATGCAAATATGAGATAATGGTATTGACTTGGATTATAATATATGTTATAATACTTACCAACATATATGTCTTGATATTGAAGTATGTATAGTATAGTCCGCACCGCACCGTGTGCTGTGCGCTATAAATGAGATGCTGCCTTTCAATGAAGCATGTCTAAACAACACGGGCTAGCCGTGGCAGGCAGAGAAGTAGATACTGTTTCTCGCCGGTTGTTGGTATTCTGAAACCTGTGGAGAAAAAAGGAGAAAAGACAGCAAAATAGCAAGAGGGCCGAGCCATATGTCTCCAAAAAAGTCAGACAGGAGTAACGGAGGAGGAATGAACAAATCGCAGGCCACCAGAGTAATTACTGAGCCCTCAGCACGTGAGTTGCGCCCCACAGCAGAAGCGAGAGAAGAGCTGCAGCGTCTCCTTAGTTGGGAGAAACGCTCCGAAAAACGGGACTGGGTTGTAGGACGACCTTTCAAGTAGTACCTCGATGCTCGCACGAATTGTGCCTGAGAGCTTCGTCTGTCGTCATGCACGCAGTTTCGGGGATTAGTTTTATGTAATGGAGGGAGTCTTTGTGCATCAAACGTATGCAACCAAGGTCGAATGGCTAAAACCGTGTACTTCTATCTCCTTTTTCAGGCTATTAAGGAAACTCTGGAAAGGGAAGAACTGCGATCCTGCCCCCCTGCACCGATTCTTTAGCTTGATGCGCAAAATGAGAGCAAGAGCATATGTTATAGAGAAGTTGGAGTCAAATCCAGAGCTATCTCAAGAGCAGGAGATGGCATCTCAGCGATGTGGCGGGGCTGCCAAGATAACACAAGCAATTCGGCTAACGTTTTTCGCTTCTTTACCGCGCTCACGCAAATGGGAAGATGAGACTGAGCTGCCCGAGCATCATCTGTTGGGCTACGCTGTGATACTCACGTTAACTTTACCCCATAATACGTTGCGGACTTTCTTGTTGGAAGCCGTTGTACAGACGCCTGGAGTGGCCTTTAAGGTAGGAGACAAAGGGGCGGAGGACGTAGTGGTGTTGCCGGTTCCCAACTACTACGTGCATAACGCAAGGTCTCTTGCAACCACGCTTGGACCCATCGGGCACTCTCGTCACTTTTTGATGACCGCGGCGAACTTCTTTACGCAACAAAATGATCTTACCAGCGTATGTGCTCACGCCGCATTGCGCATGGCGGTTAACAGTTCAGATTACATGTCAAGCCTACTGGGCAGAAAGGGCTTGAACAAATTGACAAATAAATACATCAACGATGTTCTTGGGTTGGACTTCAGCCAGCCCCAGAGAACGATAGGCCACTTCAGGAAGGACGACGGGAAGAAAAACATCAAGGAGGGTCTCACGTACAAGGATATAAGAACCGTCGTGGAATCTCTGGGAGCGCGTCTGTTCGTGATCAACTTTCTTGAGGAACAATCGGTCGAGTACGACGAATTGATGTACCCACTGGTCGAATCGCGCTGCCCAACAATCCTTGAGGTGCAGGGATGGGACTCAAGTAACAATGAGCAGTACTCACACGGATTGGCCGTGATGGGGCACACGCTTAACTCAGACCGGTGGGCACCAGAAGCAAATATAGGGTACGGCCAGTACCCTCCCAAGAAGTATATAGCGGCGTGCGAATGGGTATGCCACTATGTCATAGGTGATGACAACTACGGAATGCACATTACTTTGCCCTCCGACATGATCAGGAACGATATTGTTCCGTACAAGAACCCCAATTTGCACGCCATACGCGTTATGTCCATCGTACCGAAAGAAGTCTCGGTTGTGGGCTACAAAGCACAGAAGATCGCGATGGACATCGCTTCAATTCTTATTCGCGGAACACGTCTGCCTAACAAAGGGGTATTCTGGTTGAACAAACTGAAAGAGATTGAAAGCAGGAAGAGGCTTGTTTGCCGCACCCTGCTCATACAGGGTCACGAATATGCCTCTTTCATGAATCAACTTGAAAATGATAGGTTTATTAAACCGCTCCAGTCACAGCGGGAGTTTTTCAAATCGTTACCAAAGTACGTCTGGATTACAGAGGTAACTATCCCCAACCTCTACAGCGGGAATAAGACGAAGCTCGGGGACGTCGTAATCGACGCCTGTGCGAGCGAAAAACAGATCGATAACTATAATTGTTTCGTAATGGCCTGGTTTCCTGGGTTTATTCGCCACAGGCAGGAAAAGCAATCAGAATTTTGGTATCTTAAGAAGCATGTTCCCCTAATCAGAACGGGTCCGGAGGGTCTTATTGAATGGTAGCGCAATTCCATCGCACCTTCTCCCGTTGCTTGGCCATAGTCTGAGGCAAGAAAATGAAGACCGACCACAGCATTCGCAATGTTCAAATCACAAAAGTCATAGTAGTACTGTCGGGAATAATCCTTATCGTGGGGGGGACCATTATGGTCCTTATGGACATTAAGAGCGAAGGAAGCATAACAATCAGGACTCCCGTCTTAGAGGGAAACATCAGAGCAACATATATTGGGCTGCTCGTCATATTTATGGGGGTGGTGCTGGAACTGGGAGCCATTATGAGACGGTACCCATTCACCAAAAAAAACAAGGTTATTGAGTCCCCGGCTTTGAAAGTGAGGGAAGAGGAGGAATGCGGTATGTGCAAGCCGTTGAACGAAAAGGGTGGTGGTGGATAATTTTTCCCCACGTGCCGGAGGCCTTGTGTCTGGCTTTAGCGGTTTCGGGCGATCACAAGTGTAAACCAATCGGGGCCTCGAGGGTGGCATCGGGTTATCAGTGGTGATGGCAGAATTGGCGTGCATGATCCGAGGCGACCGGCTTGGCGGTCAGCAACCTCTCGATTCTTAAAACGAACAAGGCGCGGGCTATTCGGTTTTCCATCTTAAAACACCTTGTGCAAGGCGCTGCAACTGGAGCGACAAGGCCTCCGTGCCTGAGTTCGCAAGCTGCTCTTCGTTGGCCTTAGTTAACCAGTATCCCACCCATGAAAATTTTTTTCAGAAAGTTAATAATTTTCGTTGATTGAACAATGATAATCGTGTATAAGTACATGACAGACGGTTATAATTCCTGAGAATAGAGGAGAACAGATTATGAAAGAACTGATTGGACAGAACAAAACGTTGTTGCAGTTTTACTGTGGGGCCGCCCAGGTGCTCGGATGGCTGCTTTTGGTTCTTGGGGGTATTTGGGCGGGCATCTATTACCTGCGTGTGGCCTCGCGGGTCGGGGACTGGGAGGCTGTGCAAGCCGAATTAAATAGCATGCCTTCCGGAATCTTCCACTTCATACTGGCCGGCCTCGTCGCCCTGGGTGTCAGACAATTTGCCAGGTATCTGCTCGACGCCGACCATCGACCGGGCTGGATACTGCGCCACGGAGAAGGGATTCTTTGCTTGTGGGCCGTATTGTTAGTTGTCAGCGATGTCTGGGGCTATACACAGGACACCAGTCTGGCCCTCTCGAATCTCTACCTGAGGCTGCTGGTTGGGCTGCTGCTGGTTCTGCTCACTGCAGCGAAAGTGCTGGCCCTGGTAGGACTCGGTCAGATACTGCGGCGGGTTCTGCCTGTCATTGAAGAGTCAAAAACGCTGGTCTAAAATTAGGGAAGGAAGGTTTTACTATGGATGAATTCATTAAAAAAGACAGGCGCGTGCTGAAATTCTTGTGCCTGGCGGTGCAATTCTTCGGGTGGGCGCTTGTGTTTGGAGGGGCAGTCTGGTTTATCGGGTTCGTGTCAAGAGCGGGTGTAGCAAGCCTCGAAGCAGTGGCAGCAATAAAATGTATTCTTTACGCGGTCTCGGCCTTTGTCTTTGATTTCTTTTTTGTCGGTCTGGCCTCGGTAATCCTTGCACAGTTGGCAAGATACTTTCTCCAAGGCGAGGGCAAGCCGGGCCTTATGCTGCGCTGCGCCGAAGGGATACTTTATGTTTTTGCTTGTTCCGGAATTTTCTGGGCGCTATTCCGCTATCGCTGTCTATCTATCGTAGTTGCTCACGAACCGGACCCGCAATTGTTATATGCCCAAGCCTTGTTACTACCGACCATAGCAAAATTCGTGCTTCTCATCGGCCTGGCTCAAATCCTCAAAAGAATCCTGCCCATTATCGAAGAATCAAAGACGCTGGTCTAAAGGAGGTGCGCAGATGATTAACGTTCGACTGGATTACGTTCTCCTGGACCGGCGGATGAAACTGAAGGACTTGGCCGAGGCGACCGGCCTGGCCGTCAATAACCTCTCGATTCTCAAGACTAACAAAGCGCGGGCTATTCGGTTCTCTACTTTGAACAGCCTGTGTAAGGCCCTCAATTGTGAGCCGGGAGATTTGATCGAGTACATCCCCGACGAGGGGCACAGCGGAAAAGAATAATTAAGGGTGACCCGTCCTCCACTGTCCCTAAGGCACAGAGGATGGATTGATGAATAATGGACCTGTGTCATAGGTGCAAACAGAATTTCAAAGTGGATGTTCTGATTAGCCTTTATCCTGCGATGCTGTTCGGGTCCCAGATCGTCGCGGCGATGTAGGGTTCCGGCTCCTGCGGCGTGTTGTAATAGTAGATGGTCACCAGCTTGCCGTCCGCTCGCTGGACCATGCGGGGGTAGCCGAGGTCCCACCTGCCCCCATCATCGCGAAGCACAATCTCATCTCCCCATGTCACGCCGCCGTCTTTGCTGATTTTAGCGCGCATTCCCAAAGGTGTGCTCCGGTAGCCGTAGGCCACTGCTAACCGCCCGTCCCGAAGCCGCACGAGGGCCGGCGGATTGCCGTTCTCTTCGCCCCGGTCCGTGTCGGCCACCTTGCACAGGTACTTCCACGATTCTCCATTGTCTTGCGACACAGATGCCTCGAGCCAATTAGAGTACTTCCGCGTCTCGAGATTCCTCACTTTGCGCCGCGTGATTGTCACCAGGCGCGCCGGCGATGTCCGAACGGTCGATGGCATCACCGAGCGAATCTTCACCGGGTCGCCGGTCAGCCACGAGACGAGCTGGAATGTTTTGCCGCCGTCCTTTGTCCGCGCCATGAACGCGCGGTCCTGATGGTTCGAACCATTCACTTCCGGCAGGGTGGCCGACAAGAAGAGCAGGCATTCCTTCTCCCCGACCACCATGTAGTCGGTGCGGGACGACAGCTTCAGGCCCATCGGTGTGAACGTAAACGGACCATCCCAGCTCCTGGCGCGGTCGTAAGAGATGAAAAAACGGTTGCCGCCCACCCGCATGGCGAAGTCGGGGTGAGCATAGTTTATGCCTCCCGGACTCGGCACGGCCCTGCGGTCCTGGCGGATATAATTGCACTTTTCGATGGTCCACGTCTCGCCGCCGTCGGTGCTCCGCCCCTGCAGGTGCTCACTCCTCTTGCTGCCATCGATGGAGTGGCTCTTATCGCTGGGCTTGTACCAGCCGAGTACAAAGCCAAACACAATCTCATCACCCCAAATTAACGCCACTCCGTTGTTGGCGGGCCAGCCGGCAAACCGCCCCGGTTCCTTACAGACTATTACGTGCTTCATTGACGTCGGCCTCGGCTGCCCGAATGCGAGGCTGGCCGTGACCAAAACGAGTGCTGCAATCAACCTAATCTTCATTCGATATTTGCCAGATAGCTCAATTAAGAAACAGATTCCTGCGTTCCATTCAACGAAAGAACACAAACGGCCCTATGAGATACTCGATTGAGCAAGAGAATGCAACGATTTTCCCCCGGTCAGCTCGAATTCGGGCGCGTCTGCCGTTTGTAGGTAGATTTTTCATGCAGCCACTTGGCCGCCAGCAATCAATAATTAAATACCAATGCCCCCGCTGGGCGCAGGAGGACTTTGTTGGGTTTGAATGGGTTTGTTCCGGCTTCGCCATCCCGGCTTCGTGGAGCACTTCGCCGCGGCAATAGGGCTCCGCCGCGACAGGTTGGGTTTGTTCCGGCTTCGCCAGCCCGGCTTCGTGTGGGACTTGGCCGGGGCAAGCAGGCTACGCCGCGATAAATTGGGTTTGTTTTGGTCAGGGTGGAAGGGGGTGTCATTTTTTGTAATCCTTTGTGGAATAAAGGGTTTTGAATCCGCCGGAGGCGGACAAGATTGGGTTTGTTTTGCATAAAAGGGCGAATTTGTAGAGGACTCTCGACAAGTGTAGAAGGCTGTGGCGCATGGCCCGTATCCCGCCAATCCGCCAAACGGCGTGGCGGACGAGCAGGACGGCGGGCAAGCTCGTATTTCGTATTGCGTGATGGGTATTGCGTATCTCGTATTGCGTATCTCGGGTTGAGTTGGCTGAGTTCATGCTTATTCCCGCCTACGGCGGGCAAGTCCGCTATATCCGCCTACGGCGGACAACAGGGGGGTATTATACAGGATTTGGGGGGGAAAGTCAACAGGAAAGGGGTCAGGGGTCAGGGGTCAGGGGTCAGGGGTGGGCAGAGGTCAGAGGACAGGAGAGGAAGGGGGTGTCCGCCTTCGCGCGAGGCTTCCGTCTACGCTAAAGCTATGACGGACATGCCGGCGGATCTGCGCTTCGCTCCGAGGGGGCGAGGCAGGGAAGTGAAAACGCAAAGTGGAAAGTGCAAAAGTAAAACGCAAAGGGCAAAAGTGCGGAGGAAAATGCAAAAATTGGGGGGAAAGTCGGGATTTTTTAGTCAACATTTGGCCGGTGGGCGGCGGCGTTAGTTAGGGATGGGTAGATGGGTATATGAGTAGATGGGTAAATGTGAGGTGTTTTGGATTTTTCTTGGTTGAAAATGGAGTTGCGGCTGTGTAAATTAGCTGGTGACAAGCGGGGCATGCGTGGATTCAGGGTTTAGTTAGCTAGGGTTGGCGGCTAAATGTTGTATCTTAGTACGTTGTGTCAGTAAACGTGAAGGGAGGTTAGGAATGGGATGTTGGGCAAGCCTACCGGTGGTGGCTCATGCCAAGACGGGAGAGTTCTATGGATGATGCGATTGTCGAACGGATTGGGCGGATATACGCCGCAGTGGGTGGTTTGGAGGAGGACGACCCCGCCAAACTCAGGGCAAATGTTATCCAAACGGAGAGGATTAAGGGGCTGTTGCAAGATTTTCGCGGGGACTTGACCGACGATGACTTGTGCAACTACGCGCACATGGCCATTGACAATATTGCCAACCTTCGGGATCATTTGAAAGGATGGGCAGTGCACAATGGGCAGAACAAGGCGAGGGTCGATGAGGCCGTCAACAACTCTCTTGGGCTTCAAATAGTAATAGATTTGGCAGACAATGACAAACACGGATACCCTCCGCGTAATGGCGGCTACTCCGGGAAATGTCCGAAATTGGTGAAGATCAATCGTGTAATGGAATTGCGAACTCGGGCAAAGGAGGGTTCGACAATCGGTATGACTCTTGGGGCCGGTGGTGTGCCGAAGTTCTTCGGAGATGGTACTGGCAAGGCAATCATTACGGGGGACGTCGTTGATAATAACAATAAGCGGATTGGGGAATTGTCCGAAATTATTGGACAGGCAGTTGACGCGTGGGAACGGCTGTTGGGCGATTTTGGGTTTTGATATTGGATAGTTGTTGTTGGCTTTGGCGAGGATGGCGAGGATAATATGGTAGGCGCGAGCGGGATGGACGGCTTTGATGCGATAAGGAGAAGTGAAGGCGAATAGGGCGGAAGGAGGGTCAAGAGGCGGACGCTGCGTCCGCGGCGCCGGTGAGGTCGGCGCTTTGGCGCATGCGAGGGTATGACAATGTCACTGACAAACTTTGAGCGACACGTGGATACGCTTTTCAAAGGGATTGATTCCTGCGAGGCCAATAAGCTTGTCTTGCCCGCGCTGATGCTTATCTATAGCGGCATTGACATCGTTGCCTCGCTTGAGCGAAAAAAAGGCGAGGGGACGCAAGCTTCCTTCACGCGATGGGTGGATATGTATCTTCTGAAGGCGGTTTCGCTGCCGTGTACATCACTTGAGTTGTATGCTGCTCGCTGTGGCATTCTGCATGGTCTAACCCCGGAGTCTGGTCTGTCGAGGAAAGGGAAAGCTCGCGAGGTGGCTTATGCTTGGGGCATAGCAAAAGTGTCGGTGCTTCAAGAGGCAGCAAGCAGGTCGGGTTACGATTATCCCGTGATTCACATTTCACAGCTGAAGGAAGCTTTTTGCAGGGGCGTCGCCTTGTTTCTCAAAGAGGCTTCAAGAGATCAGGAAACAATAAAGAGAATCTCCGAAGGCGCCGGTCTGTGGTTCTCGGAGGTAGGCGTTGAGATAGTAGATGCATATCTGAGTGTGACCGAGAGTGATAAGGTTGAATAATGGAGAGGCGCCTATTAGTTGCTTGCGGAGTCCTTGACAAGGGATGGGATTTTGATTTGAGGGGGATTGGGGGTTTGGGTAGTCTGTGGTTTGAGGCCTTTTTGCAGGGAGAAAAGTGAGGATGGCTGATAAGGTTACTGCGACAATTCTTTTTGTGGACATAATGGATTCAATGGAACTCGCAAACTATTGGGATACAATAAAGTACAGCAATTTCCTGAATGAGTTTCAGCGTTTGATGCAGCATGGCATTTGTATCTGGCGGGAAGGTATCAAGCAGATCAAGCTTGCAGGGGATGAACTTGTGGTTTTCTATTGGTCAAAGGATATTACAGAAGACATCGTAAACGCAATTCAGCTTGCGAACACGTTGAAGCTTATGTGGTATGCAGGCGGACCTAATCGTAAGAGGGTCAGCGAAGGCAAAAAAATATTAGATTTAGGTATTGGGATAAACACGGGACCGGTGACCTATGAAGATAGGCCAGTTGTGAAGAATTTGAAAGGCCTTATTGGGAGAAGAAAAGGTTTTGAGGGATTGCCAATTAGCCTGGCGAAGAGGATCGAAAGTTTTTCGCGGGAGGGTAGATATTCACGAATTATGGTTGGGCACCAGACAATGGCCGAACTGAATAGGACTTATCATACGTATGAATATGAGCCTATGGGCCTCCATCGCTTCAAAGGAATGTCACAAGAAGTGCCGGTTTTTGAATTGAAGAGTTGTTATACTCTTGAGGCAGAGATTATTGGGGGAAGCGGGGAGTTTGATTGGGAAATTAAGCAATTGGAACGGATTAGGGTTTTCGAGCCATCAAACATCTGGTTACTGATGACCCTGATAGATATCTATAGCCACAAGAAGAAATACAAGAAGGTGGAGAAGTTCTGCAGAGACGCGCTTGCTGTTGAAGATAGTGTGTCAAATATACACAATGAATTGGGAGAGGCCCTGCAAGAGCAGAATAAGTACGAGGAAGCATTAGCGCATTTTGATAAAGCGATAAGCTTGCGGTGGGATTCTTGGCCATCGTACGTGAGTAAGAGTGCGTGTTTGATATTTCTCGGGCGGTACGATGAGGGTATCAAAACGTGCGAATATGGGATTAGTAATATGCCGGCTTGGCTTGCAAAACGGTTTGGCACTGGTCTGTACTATAATATGGCGGGTGCGTACGCACGAAAAGGAAGTAAGCGTAAGGCGCTGACAAATATAAAAAAGGCAGTTAAGCTTGGCGGAAGCGAGATAGTCAAAGCATTAAAGAAAGATGAGGATAGGGACTTCACCAATCTTTACACAAATCGTGAGTTCAAGCGGATTTGCGAAGGAAAGCGGAAAACTATACCAAAAGGAACAAAAAAGATATAAAGAGTTTGGGCGTCGGCAACCCTGTTGGCGACCCTAGGGGGCGTAGACAAGTGGTGTGAAGGATCGGACCCTACGATGAGGAAGGGGCGCTTTGCGTCGCGGTTTTTTTAACAGATTCCTCGGCGTTGGTCGGAAAGAGGACGGGGCGGTTGAGATTGCCACGGCCTTTCAGGCCTCGCAATGACACTTTCTTTGGATTCCTGCTTTCGCAGGAATGACAACCCGCCGTATTGACCATCCCCAAAGCCTTCGGCTTTGAGGCTGCCACGCGGATGGGGATGAGCTTTGAGGCTGGAAAGGAAATGAGAAATTAAAGAGCAAAAAGCAAAAATACAATGGAAAAATCAAAAATGGATTCCTGCTTCGAATTCGAAGTAACGTCGCCTGACCCTGCGCAGCCGCGACCGAAGCGTGCGGATAGAAATCGCCGGCGCGTCGGATTAAGGCCTGTCCGCCAAAACTCAGCCGGCGGGGCTGCGGATACGTGATTCTTATTCGACGTGGACAACGCTGTCCCTGCGGTCCGCTTCGAGGCCGGCCTTCTTGATAACGTCGTAGAGTCTGCGGGAATGGCGGACCTTTTCAAAAGTAAACTCAGGGTCCGTCTTGTCGGTGGTTATCAGCTCCACCCGTCCGATTCCGAAAATACAGTCGAGCACACTTCTGCGCAGTTTCAGGTCAATCACACGGAACATGTCGATATTGTCGACCTTTCTGTCGAGAATGCCTCTGCTCCATTCAATCCGGTCGGAAGTGACCTCGTAATTGGTCATCCTGAGGGCCACCATCTTTAGGGCAAGCAGGAGGACCGCAAGTATGACAAGCCCCGCGCCGGCAACAAGCCTGTATTCAGCAACCACGAGCATCCGGCTGTCGGTAAGACCCAGATTCAATAAATCGCTGACCGGCCTTTCGACGGGCCAGCGCACCAACAGAACCGCAGCGCCGATTACCAACAGTGCTTTTACGACCGAGCCGCACATTCCCAACAGGGACGGTTTGCCTTCGAAGAGAAGCCTTTCCTGCGGCCTTTGTTGCCGTGCGGGCTGGGAACTGCCGGCGCCGCCGGCCTGCACCGCCTTAGCCTTATCGGTATTTAAAAACTCGTTACAGAATCGGCACTTTATCGCCTCGGCGCGAATCCTCTCGCCGCAGAATGGGCATCTTTTCGTATTTGACTGTTTGAATGTGACAGTTCCCATTTCCCCTATATCGGCAACACACAGGAAGTTTCTCTAACCAACAAATCCCGTGCTGGATGGAGTTTTGTGCCCCTTTGGAAATGAACATCGACGCAGAGGCGGTTAACCATTCCCCGACCGATTGGAATGACCCGAACGGGGGGTGTTTATCGCTTGGACGAAGCTAAACAACGAACGCAGGCATTTTCCCCGAAATCTGCTGAAAAACCGGCCGGTTTGCTTATTCTCCTAAGCCCTTGCGAAGAACAGACTTACAGGCGCATCCCAGACGGGGCTGCCACGGAGAAGGAAAAAATCGCAGGAAAATGTAAAAAAGACTTGACATATAGTATGGTTGCGCTTACATTATGTACGATATGATTTACATGAGAAACTATAAGTGAGAATTGAGAAAGGAGACATGTTATGAATATCCATTGTCGTTCGATTTGTCGCGTCGTGGGCGGAATTGTATTGACTATTGCGCCTTGTGTATTAGCAAATCAAGAACAGGGTGCTAATGTTAGTCCAAAACTGCCGCCCGAGATACAGGCTATCATCAAAGGTAATCAAGCAACTGTGGACTCTGTGCGTACTATCCAAGCCACAATCGAGAGTGTCGCTACTATTTCGTTCGGCTCCGAGGGAACTCGTAAGCTGATGACGATGGAGAAAATTTGGTATGACAGGGACCACTTGCGCAGAGACACGATAGAAGGCAAGTTCATTGGCAGCGAAACCGAGCCTTTGTTGGTTACTGTACCCATCCTGAATGAGAAAGGCTATTTTCGACCGCCGCCGAGCGGAGAAGTCGAAATAGATTCGAATGATTTCAAGATAGATTATGAACCGTCTAATAACACGATTTTCGTTCACCCACCAGAGTGGACTGATAAAAGGCGCGGGATACTGATGAACAAGATGTTAAAATATCAATCTGTACGCGGAGGCACTTTAAAGGAAAATGTGTTGCTAAGCGCCAAGAACGGGTATTATTTTACTACAGAAAGCGAAAAAATCGATGGGGATGATTGCATATTGTTAACATGCAATTATGACCGTACCGAATCGACGCTGAAAATATGGGTCGTTCCATCAAAGGGATACTGCATTAAGAAAGTGCAGGATATAATCGGGGCAAAAGTGGTGGATGAATACGTAGCCACCCTGAAAGAGTATTCTTCGGGTATTTGGTGGTTTGATACCATTAAGGCCGAATCTCACAAACACGGGCAATGGAAATCGCATGAACTTACATACCTGTCTGTAAAATCATTAACATTCAATAAGACTATTAACAGCAAGGTTTTTACTATTGCTGATATAAAAACCCCTTCTTGTGGAGCCAGATTGATAAATGAGGTAAGCCGGGCGAAAGAGTGAGAAAAATCATTACGACTTACACCAAATACGACGGCAGAATCGGTCTTGGCAATGGATAGGGCTTGAGGATAAATGTTATGAACAGACTACAAAGAATGGCGTGCTTCAATCTAATTGTGATCGCGATATGCTTAGGGCTTTGCGGGGGAGCAATTATCGTGCTGGTCCTGGTCATCGGGTTGCCCAATGCTCTTGCCGGATTCGCTTTTATAGGCTTTGCCGGAACTATGTTGATATCACCCTTTATCTTTCCGAAAGATAAAGGGTCAGTTAGTTTCGACGAGCGTGACGAACTAATCCAAAAAAGAGCGCTCCTTGCCGGCTTTGCTGCCTCCTATTGTTTCTTTATCGGCGTGTGCGTAATTACATGGCTTATCGTCGGCATTGACGGTTCCGTCTCTGTAAACATGCTTCCTGTTATGGTCTGCGGCGGTTTTATCGCGTATGAATTGGGACGATCTGTGGCAATTCTGATTCAGTACGGTCGGGACACTTCGGCATAGGGCTGCCGACCATACTATGAAGCTGACGAAAACCGATTTTAAGAAAGGACAACTGCAATGAACCGAGCGCAGAAAATGGCGTGGTTGTTTGTGATTGCCATTTCATCAGGGGTGCTTGTCAGTAGTGTAGCGGTAGGTGTGTTGGCTCTGAAGGTCGGTATGCCAAAAGCATTTGCCGGCCTTGGCTTCATGGGTATTGCCGGCCTTGGAGGGTTAGGTCCTCTAATCTTCAAGAAAGACAGGGGTAAAGTGACTCGTGATGAGCGTGATGGGCTGATTAACCAAAGAGCAGCTCTTGCGAGCTTCGCCTTGTCCTACTTGTTCGTGGGACTGGCGTGCATGATTCCTTTTTCCATTCTCGGCCCAACAGCAACAATTTCAGCTATCTGGCTGCCTATGATATTTGGGGGAGCCGGTATTGTTGCGTTTTTCGTGCATTCAGTGGCAATTTTGCTCCAGTACGGTTGGAGGAACAAGGAAAATGAATAGAACACAGAAAGAGGCGTGGTTCAATGTCGCTGCGGCCGTGCTGTGTATCCCGATCATTGCCTGGGCGCTGGCAAGGCTCTTTATCCTGAAGCGCATACCTGAAGGCTTTGAGAGATTTTGGCCCTTACCGGTCTTTATCATCTTTATCGTGACGTCGATTGTTGTCATGCGAAGGAAACAAAGCCCGACCGAGGTGGAGTCAGACGAGCGCGACAACTTAATCAAGTACAGAGCAGTGGTGGCCTGCTTTGTTTCGGTCTGGATTTTACTGGCCGCGGCAACCGGAATCCCGCAGTTAGCAGTGGGAGTAAAGGGTTCGATTCCTGTCTGGCTGCTTGCCTTTATCAATGTGGGCGTACTGCTTATCGCTCTGTTAGTTTACTCGGCGGCGGTTCTTATCCAGTACGGCCGGGGACAGAAAGGAGAAAAATCATGAATAGACTCCAAAAATTAGCATGCTTTAATTTAATTGTAATAACTGCAACAATTATTATTATCACAACAGTAATTGCGATAGAACTTCAAACGGCAGGTTATTCAACAATCGGACCGTACTTTGTGGCGATTTTAGCACTTTTAAGGCTCAATCCTTTTTTGTTTAAGAAGCCACAGGGTCGGAACAAGATTGTCTGCGATGAGCGTGACAATTTTATTCAAAAAAGAGCATTATCTTTTGCTTATACGACCTTCTGGATAGTTCTTGTTCTGTCGTGTTTTCTGTTGTGGCTCATCCTCGGTCCAAAGAGCTCTGTACCGACAATAACATTACCGCTGATGGCTGTTGGAGGAGCTCTATTTATGAAAATTGTAGGTTCAGTGGCGATTCTGGTTCAGTACGGCCGGCCAGGCAAAGGAGGCAGGTCATGAATAGAACAAAGGGAGAATCATGGATTTGGTTTTTTTAGGATTACTTTGCTTTCTTATCCCGGGTGGAGTCGCCGTATTTATTGCTTATGACAGGGGAATATCCTTCGCGCCAGTGCTTATGTTCACAGGCATTGTCATCTGGGGCGGCTTATTTTGGTTATTTCCTTTTATTTGCGGCAAGCTCCACAAAGGAAAAAAGAAGGTTAGTTTCGATGAGCGGGACCAATCAATCCACAAAAAGGCGGTTATGGCCGCGTATGTCGTGCTTTGGTTATATTTCGTTGCTGCATGCGTGATTGCCTGGTGTATCGTTGGCCCACATGGCTCCATCTCCGTTAACGTGATGCCCCTGACACTTTTGGGGGGTCTTGTCATTTTCACGTTTGTGCAGGGTCTGGCCACTTTGATTCAGTACGGACGGGGGGGTAAAGGTGGCGAAGAGACAGATTGAGAAAGGAGGCGTTATGAACAGACTGCAAAAGAGTGCGTGGTTCAACATAGTTGTGGTAACGGTGGCTTTTCCAATTTGCTCGGCGTGTGTGTTCTTGTTGGCAAGAACAAATGCAAAAGGCATTGACTATCTGATTATTTTCCTGGTGTTCGGCAGTCTTACCGGGCTGGGGGGATATTTACTGCTGCGCAAAAAAGGCTTCGAAGCCCACTTCGACGAACGCGAAAAGATGATTTACAACCGGGCACTTGTGTGGGCAATGATTGCTCTTCTGGCATTTCTGTGCTGTGTTTGTATCATTCCATTTTTTGTTCTCGGCGGTGGTAATTCCGTACGTGTTCTGTACCTGCCGGTGATATGCCTGAGCACTCTACTCGTTGGGCAGCTTGTTCACTCGGCGGCCGTTCTTATACAATGCTCGCTGGAGGCAGAGGATGAGCAATAATCGTATCACCAATCAGATTCGTCGGCTCCGTTTTGATAACGGCGAGATGACGCAGCAGCAGTTGGCGGACAAGGTTGGCGTTACCCGCCAGACCATCATCGCCATCGAAGCCGGCAAGTACGCGCCATCGCTGCCTTTGGCCTTTAGAATCGCGCGCGTTTTCGGGGTGGGGGTGGAAGAGGTTTTCCAATACGAGGACGAGGATTCTCAAGCTTAAAAGGGTCAAAAAGGCTTTCTCACATTGAACACGGCATTTCTTGTCGGCGCCAAGCCCCCGTGGCGGCAAACGAGAGCAGAAACAAGAAAATGGAAGCGCATTTGGCGCGGCGCGAGAGGCGCCGAGCGAGAATTTTAGAGATTTTCTTGACACCTGCGGGCAATGCCGTATAATGAGAGTTATGATTTTGGATAGTGCGTTAGGCGCAAAAAGGCAGGAGATTCAATGCTATTCAACCAGGCCCATTGCGGCTGACTTTATGAAGCGGTATAGGCGCGCACCGCGCGCCATAAACGAGATGATGTAATAAGAACGATTTTTTGAGAGGGTGCAGAAATGAAAAGTGCAAAGACTCTGGCAATTTGTGTCTTGGTATCGGTGCTGGGCGGCGGTTCCACATCGGCCCTTGAATGGTTCGTCGATATAGTAGATGGCAATTACCCGGACTCCGAGGTGGGTATGTGGACCAACGTTGTCTGTGACAGCCAGGATAGGCCCCGCTGCAGCTATTATGAAGGAGATGATAACTGTCTGAAGTACGCAGCCTGGAACGGCACGTCCTGGGAGCGCGAGGTCGTGGACGTAGGCGGACCGACCGACCCGTTCAGCGTCGGCCGATATAACTGCCTGGCCATAGACAGTCAGGACAGGTGCCATATTTCCTATCGCGACCGTAACAAGTTCCGTCTGAAATATGCGGTGCAGGACGGTTCCGGGGGATGGGACCTTCAGGTAGTGGACGACACTAACGCCACGGATCCCGTTGGTAATGGCAGGGTGGGAGTCGGCCGTTATACCTCAATCGACCTCGACAGCAATGAGTACCCCCATATCAGCTATACCGACCTCGATAACGGCTGTCTAAAGTACGCCAGGTGGAATGGCTCATCCTGGGATATTGAAAATGTCTATTGTAACGATATACCCCTGTCAATTACCGGCACTTCGATCCAGATTGACAGCAACGACCATCCCCACATCGCCTTCGGAGACACCTCTATTGCGAACGGAGGCATGGTCGCCAGATGGAATGGCTCGGAGTGGACATTCGTCAATATAAAGTACTATATGGATATTTCTACTTACATGGCAATAGACGCCAACGACGACCTCCACATTACTATTGCCGGCAGCATTTATATCAGAACAAAGGGGGCACAGTGGATTGAAGAACATATACCAATTGCCAGTCCCGGTGGTTCCTCTATAGAACTGGACAAAAATGGCCAGCCACGGATTTGCCATACCGGAAGCAACAATGATATATGGTATCTGTACTTTAATGGAACAGAGTGGATCGATCAGTTTGTGGACGGTAAGCCTGAACACCCTGAATCGGGCGAGGAGCGCTGTATTGGGCTGGACAGCAAAGGCATTCCATACATCACTTATTTCGCCCAGAAATATTATGATAAGCAACAAATAAGAATTGCATCGATTATTCGTCCCAAGCCCGACTCGGACGACGATGGCGATATCGATTGGATGGACCTGAAAGCCCAGACGGACAACTGGCTCTGGTCGGGGCATCCGGGGGATAATCCGGGCGACGTAGTCTGCGACGGGACTGTGATGCTTGATGATTTTGCTGAGCTTGCCGGCCGGTGGCTGGAAGGCTGCCAGTTTTAAGCGTCTAATCCGAGCCCGGGCACCGGCGCCGGCAGCTACGCCCAGCTCGCGTACGGAGACCACGGCGAAGATATGAACGACATCAAGATAGCACAGTGGCACGAGTGGAATATCTGCCTGCAGGACTTCGGTGACGCCGGGGTTAATTTACATGATGTTAATCGAATCTATATCGCCTTCGGCGACAGGGACAACCCGACGCCCGGCGGCTCGGGCATAGTCTACTTCGACGATATCCTGCTGCGTTCGCAGGCGTGCGCAGCAGCCGGGTCTGAGGCCAACCTGCTCGCTGAGCGAGCGCCCAGGATTACCGACCTCCCCGTCCCTGAGAACCCATGGTCTGGGCCTGACGCCGAGACGGTGCGGGCCGAATTGGCCGCCTTTCTTAAGTGCTCGAACACAACCCCCGCGGCAAATCCGACCTGCCCCCGGTACATAACCCAATCGCGGCGGTCGTGGATAGGCGGGGTCGACGACGACGGCCCGGCGGATTTCAGCCACATCCAAGCCACTATTAACGCGGCTGTCAGAGGTGATACGGTTGTTGTCAGCCCGGTTCTCAGCGGATAATTTCTCCTAATACGGCTTCTACCGATGAATACCGGCGCCGAGGCAAACTAACAAAAGGCTTGAAATCCGCGGTTTGTCTGCTACTCTGACTATGCAGAAAATTCTTTGGGGGGGTATGACGTTTATCTGGAAAATTGCGGATGGGACAATGAAATTGGACGACCGAGGCAGATTAAATGGTATCTGCGAAATCCCGGATTAGTGCCGGCTGAAAGGAGAATATGGTGGTGGAAAGGTGCATCAGGCGTTTCGTGATTGGTATTGTTCTGGGGCTGGCCGCCAGCGTCTGTATTCCTTGTGCCGGCAATGCTCGGCCGGCCGATAGACGTCAAAATCCTCCTGGCAGCGCCTCATTTCAGATTTGGCATTATAAGGTCAACCGCACCGTCCTTGAAGAACCTTGGGTGCTCCTTATCCGGGGCAAGAACGTTGCTCTCTACAATCTGGCGGATGATACTGACCAGATGGAGGACCGCTCCGGCGAGCGCCCCGATGTCGTCGCCAGGCTAAAGAGACACCTTCTCGAATGGGAGCAGAAGCTCGCGGTCGACAACGGGCACTGGAAGCGACACACGATTGACGACTCCTCGCGCGGGGCCGACGGCGTTCGGCTTGGCGACGCAAACGGTGACGGCCTAATGGATATAACTACCGCCTGGGAAGAGGGAGGGGTTGTTCGTGTGTATATCAATCCCGGCCCGAAGCGTGCGTGCGACCTTTGGCCCGCCGTGACCGTGGGCGAGGTCAAGAGGCCGGAAGACGCTGTATTCGCCGATCTTGACGGCGATGGCGCGATGGATGTCGTCAGTAGTTGTGAGGGCAGGACCCGCACCGTCTACGTCCACTGGGCACCGAAGGAGCCCTCGAAATACCTCAATCCCGCCGCGTGGCGGACGGATGCTTTTGCCGCCACCGCCGGAAGACAAATGTGGATGTTTGCCTTACCCTTGCAAATTGATGGTCGCGGCGGCATTGATGTTGTTGTCGGTTCAAAGGCAGAGAAGGGGCAACGCGGCGAAATCGGCTGGCTGCAGTCCCCGCCGCAGGGGGACCCGCGACGTGTAGAAGCGTGGAAGTATCACTTTCTCCATGCTGTTGGTTGGACGATGTCGCTTGAGCCGGACGACCTTGATGGCGACGGTGACATCGACGTCGTCGTTTCCGACCAGGCGGGAGCCGGGCGCGGTATCTTCTGGCTCGAGAATCCGGGAGCTGACGCTTCCTGGGCGGGCGCTCCGTGGACGGCACACCGAATCCTGGCCGCCAGGGCGGGAGTCAACTTCCTGACAGTGACGGACCTCGAGCGTGACGGAAAAAGCGACATTCTCTGCGCAGGCGCGCCCCCAGCGTTGTCCTGGTTGCGCCGCCGTCCTGGTGCGGGAGACAACAAGGAAGGGGTTGCCGCCGGCTGGGAAATGCGCCGTATCCGAACTCCCGAGGGGCTCGGCTGCAAGGCGGTGCGCGTCGCGGACCTCAACCTCGACGACAAACCGGACATTGTCACGACGCTCGGCGGAGGCGGCGACAGGCCGTCCGTGTATTGGATGAGCTATCGCCAAAGCGTGACCGAAGAAGAATGGTTGACGCATGAAATCAGCGGGCCCTTTGGCCAAAAGTTCGACCTGATTCAGCTTCTCGACCTCGATCACGACGGCGACCTCGACGTTATTACGTGCGAAGAAGACTATAACCTCGGCGTGTTTTGGTATGAGAATCCGACACGCTGACAAAATACGGTGCGCATATGAAGGCGGCGGCGGATACGCAGGCTCCCCTGCTCAAAAAGAGGGTGCATCCGTTGTTTGTAGTCGGCCGCGTTAGCTCTACGGGTTCGCTGGCAGAATCAAAGGTGCGACCAGCTATGGTCGCGAAAGCCGCTGCCTGCGTGAAAAACGCACCCACAATCCTGATGGGCGCCCGCATCCCGTTCCTCGCCGTCTTCGGCATTGACCACTGCCCGCTTTTGGATTATCATTCTGCTGTACGCCAACGTAGCTCAACGGCAGAGCTCTGGTTTTGTAAACCAGGGGTTGTCGGTTCGAATCCGACCGTTGGCTCTCAGATTCGCGTTGCTTGCCCCCTCAGCAAACCCCTTATTCTCCCCCTCGTAGACACCAGCCTCCGTTGTCTCTCCCCCGGCCCCACGCATCGCCCGTAGTCTACCCAAAACAGGGCAAAAGACGATAATTTTCCGCTTTTTTCCTTGACTTTCAGCGGGGATACTGTGTACAATAAACCCGGTTACAAGCGGATTGAGGTGCAAGCCGTTCACACCCCATTCCGGGAGTTTTTATGAGGTTTAGCCATACATAACCCGTTTTTTCCGAAGGAGGGCAAAAAAATGAAGACAACAAGTACAATTCTAATGGCGGCCTTTCTGTTTGTTTTCGCGATGGGCCCCTGCGCCTTCGCTGATTGCCCATCGGCTGACCTTACCGGCGACTGTTTTGTCAATTTTGAGGATTTCGCCGTGATGGCAAACCAGTGGCTTTCCGGCGACCCCAATATCCCGGGTGGTATGGTATATATACCGTACGGCGGGTTTGAAATGGGAGACCATTTTGCAGAAGGCAGCTCCAGCGAACTGCCCCTCCACCCGGTATTGATTGATGCGTTCTTTATGAGCAAATACGAGGTAACGAATCAGCAGTACTGCGACTATCTCAATTCCGCTTTTGGTATGGGTATTTATGTTTCCGGCGGAATAGTGTATGGCACCGGAAACAACCAGCCTTATTGTGATACCTCAACATCGAGTTCATACAGCCAGATTGTCTATAGTGCGGGAGTGTTTAGCGTTCGTACCAAAGGCGGGCGGAGTATGGCCAATGACCCGATGGTGTGTGTGAGCTGGTACGGCTCGGCTGCATACTGCAACTGGCGAAGCAGCGCCGAAGGCTACGAGAGCTGCTACAACCTTTCTACATGGGACTGCAATTTTGCAACGCACGGTTACCGTCTCCCAACCGAGGCAGAGTGGGAATACGCAGCAAGAGGGGGTAATCCGGATTACCGTTTCCCGTGGGGCGATACCATCTCGCACACCCAGGCAAATTATTACAGTTCAAGTTCATATAGCTATGATATAAGCCCGACCCGTGGTTATCATCCGGACTGGGATGACGTTGATCCATATACCTCCGTGGTCGGCAGTTTCTCTGCCAATGGCTACGGCCTTTATGATATGGCAGGTAATGTCTGGGAGTGGTGTAATGACTGGTACGATGGAAATTATTATGATGTAAGCCCCTATGATAACCCAGAAGGCCCTGCCAGTGGCACTTATCGTGTTATTCGCGGCGGCTACTGGAACGTCACTGCGCCCATCTGCGCGGTGACCTACCGCGACTACGACTCGCCGTCGTATCGCTACTACAGCAGCGGCTTTCGTCTCGTCCTGGACTTTTAGCCCGTTAGAGGCCAGCCGGGAAAGGAAAAAGATATTGCAAATTGAGTTGTGGCACAAGAGATAGAATCAGCCTCTAACGGGCTGAATTAAACTTTGCTCTTTTACACTTTTACCCTGTTAGAGTCTCAGAATGTATTACGTTTACGTGTTATTAAGCAAGATAGATAAACAGTTTTATACTGGAGCGACGTCAGATTTGAAAAGTCGCCTGAAAAAACACCACGACGGCCAAGTATCTTCAACCAGCAAACGCCGGCCATTACAGTTGGTATATTATGAAGCTTGTATAAGCAGGGAAGATACGTTCATGCGTGAGAAATATCTGAAGACGGGTAT
Source organism: Sedimentisphaerales bacterium (assembly GCA_035529895.1). GTDB lineage: Bacteria > Planctomycetota > Phycisphaerae > Sedimentisphaerales > Anaerobacaceae > JAUWKC01. Next base: position 6,853 of record DATKVV010000069.1, on the reverse strand, counting down.
GGGTAAAAGGTATTTACGAAATCGGCTTAGAGATTCGCTTGAAAAACTCTAACAGGGTGAACCCTTTGTATCCGAGCGAAGCGAGGACCGAAGTTTTTGCGCTGGTGGGTGGTTACGACGCTATGGCTTTGGCCGTTCCGTCCCGAATGCTCGACGCTCTTACTGCTCGTCCTATGCGCGGTGATGGTGAGAAGCAAACAAAAATAAAGTGAAAAAAAACACCTCGGTGGGCCTGCGGTCTACAATTCTGCGGCTACAGAGATTCTGACCGCCCCTTGCCTTTTTTTTCAAATAGTCCGCCAAAATTCCTTGTCGCTTTTTTATAGTGTCCAAAAACTTATTCTTGTCCCTCTGCCCACACACGCCCCCGGCATGGACAACACCTGACCCCGGTACCGTCAGCCCCGCACCATCTTTGCAGTGCCCGGCGTGGTATCCTGAGAATCCTTGCGGTTGTGCTTGCACCGTGCTCTTTTATCAAGCTGAAGGCAGACTCCCTTTGTGCCCCACCATACCGCTGCTCAATCCGGTTACAGCTTAACCGGCTCGCACAGATTCTTATCGCTCTTTGCCACACGCCCGCAGTGTCCGCATTTGAACCTCGCGCCTTCGACCATGGCCTTGTACTGCTGTGGTTCGCTCAAGTGAAAACCTTGCGAAATAATGTAGCAAAGGTGTTTGCTGTGTAACTCGCTTCGGCATTCCGGATTGTGCCGCACATCTTCCTGTGCCATCTCAACTCCTGTCAGGATTGAACAATGCCTTTCATTGCGCCTCTTCTGCCCCCCATAAGTCTATCTTGTGAAGTATCAATGGGCAATATTCCTGACATTTTATTCCTCGCCTGGCACACCAGGCTCTTTCTCTTAGGCCCGCGCGCAGGCGCGGCCGGAACAAAACGCTTCTTTAGAAAAAACGATAAGGCGTTGCGCATACCGCCTGCAGGAACAGACCTGAATAATCAGTTTGCTGTATCGATACCCGAATTGCAGCTAAACGAATCGATTTGGGCGGCCGCGGCTTTACCGCTGCCCGCCCTGCGCCTCCATGCTCGCCGCCTCCGTATCATCCTTCGAGTGGTCGTTCAGGTTGTAGGCCGCCAGCAGCGCACGCATGACATCCGTCACCGTAACTATCCCCAGAATCTGCTTTTCCCCGTCCAGTACCGGAAGGCAGCTTATCGTCAGCTCGTGCAGCATCTTTGCCGCATCGTAAACGTCACAGTCGGGCGATACGTAAACTACCTTGCTCGTCATAATGCGGCTCAGCGGCAGCCTGAGCGCCGGGTCATTTGCCTCCGTCGCAAATAACTGATCGCGAAATCCCTTCGCCCGCGATGACAATGGCTTGTTGACAAAAGAAAGATGACGTAGAACGTCCCGGTCCGACACTACTCCGGCCATTCTTCTGTGCTGGTCCACTACGGGCACGTGTCTGAATATCCCCCTCTGCATGGTCTCTATTGCCTCGGCCATAGTGTCCTGCTCCTTCAGGCAGACCACCTGCTCGGTCATGATGTCTCTAACGGCTTGGACAACCGACGACAGTAACGCCGCCGCCCCGTCAGGCCCCCCGGAAGCAAGGTCAACGATTCTCGCCGCCTTCTTCTTGGCCGCACATAGCCTGCGCACCATACCGACTCTGACAAACAGTTTTAGTATATCCGTGTTCGTGATAATGCCTGTCAACTGGCTGTCGGACAGAACCGGTATCATATCAAAGCGATTACTGACCATCACTGCAATCGCGTCCCATATCGGGGTCTTCGGTGAGACGGTCTTCGGTTTTCTCGTGACGATTCGGCTCAGCGGCTGCTGAAGCGCCTTTTGGTCCGAATCCCGCTCGCCGACTTTTCCCGCGTATAGAGAGACCTGTCGGAACAAATCTCTTTGCGAAACGATACCGACAAAGTACGGCCTGCCCTCTTCGCCGCTCGAAGGGTCCATTAAGGGGACGTGGCGGACCTTGTTGACCTTCAGAAACTTGAAACACGTCTCCACCGTATCGTCCAGACTTAACGTCTTGACCTCGGTGGTCATGACGTCCTCCGCCAGACGCACCGACCGAAAAAAAACGTCCTTGCCGGCGAATATATCATCTATTATGTCGACCAGGCGAAACCGCTCTGTTTGCATTCTGCCTCCTTGGCGCTTTAATTGAATGCCCGCATGGACAGTTATCGGCAACCTTCTATGCCGGCTTTACCCGAATGTCCGCCGACCCTCGCACCGCAGCGCCGCGGCCTTCTTGACAAAACCACCGACCAGACTCACCCCCCCCGCGCTTGCGGCGCGGCCTTCCGGCCTTACGCAGACCTTTGCCCTTTTTCAAAAATGAGCGAGGAAACGATATTGGCACTTTTGCGGCATTCGGTTATTATAGCCGCATCGACATTGTTCAAAAATTATCGGGCTAATCAGATGAAAGACGGTGCCAAATCAGTTGAGGTTGACTGAAGGAGGGCTTATGAAAGCCGATAAAGATAAAATCACGCGCCGCACCTTCCTGCGCAGGACTTCTTTAATCGCCGCCGGTACCGTTGCCGGCGCGCTGGCCCCCAACACGCTTGCCAAAGACAACATCGCAACAAAAGCGGACGCGTCGAAAATCCTCAGTTGCAATCCGAAAATGGGATACCGCCGCCTCGGCAAGACCGCCATAATGATTTCCGAAATCAGTCTCGGCGGCCACGGAGGTTTCTACGAGGAAGGCGGGGTCGAAAACCGAAGGGCCGTTCTCGACCGCGCCACCCAACTGGGCATGAATTACCTCGACACCAACATGGCCAAGGAATGTGACCTCTACGGCAGGGCTATGGACGGCACCCGACGCAAAAACTGGTACATCGGCTTTGCCTCCTGGCCGCAAAAAATCACCGAAGAATACGAGAAGGACCTTTCCGGCAAAGCTATGCTCAAATCCATCGATGACCGCCTCAAGGGGTACAAAACCGACTGCCTCGACATCTGGCGGCCGGTCGGCGCCACCTGGGGCGAAGGCCAGAAAAACATGCCCACGATGCTTATGGTCAGTCGCCGCGCCCTCGATATGGTTGTAGAGGTCTTTGAGAAAGTTCGTAGGCAGGGCAAGGTCCGCTGGCTTGGGATTTCGGCCCATAACCCCAAAGTTTTCCGCCGGGTCCTGAACGAGTATCCGCAGTTCTCCGTGATAATCTTTCCATACCTGTTTCTGACCACCGAGCTGGGCGGGGACAGCCTTCTGGCTTTGGCGAAGGAAAAGGACGTGGGAGTGATTGGCCTCAAGCCCTTTGGAGCCGGAACCACGTTCAACATCAGGCCCAGCGAGATTAGCGGCCGCGTGGATAACAAAGCCCCCAGCCTCCTGAAAGAAATGCTGGCCGAGCCGCGAATCTCAGCCGTAATCCCCGGCGTTAATGTCCCGGAGCAGCTCGACGAAAACGTCAAGGGTTCCTACGACCGAAACAGACCCGTGACATCCGCCGACCGCCGGGCAATTCGCCAATGCACCGAAAACTACTATGCCAACCTAACGCCGGAGTATCAATGGTTAAGAAATTGGGAAAAGGTATGAGCTTGACCCTCGTCTTTGCCGTCGCCGTATCGTCATTGATTTTTGCATACTCGTGCAGTTCACCGCCCGCCCGAACCTCTGAAATGAAGGCTTCCGAGACCCCCAATGAGATTGACTCGCTCAGTGTAAATGCTGCCTGCTATGTCTGCCACATGAGTTTTGTCAAAGAGCAAATTAGCAAGACTCACCTTGACAAAAACGTTACGTGTATCCGTTGTCACGGCCTGAGCGCCGCTCATGCCAACGATGAGAATGTGGGCGCCACGCCGCCTGACATCACATTCCAACGCGACCGCATAGATGTAATGTGCCTCGAATGTCACAAGAGGCATGATATGTCCGCGGAAAAGTTGGCCGGGTTTCAAATACCGCCGGTCTGCACGGACTGCCACGGCAGCCACAGGATCAGCGGCTCGGCCGGTTAGCTTGAAAGGAATAGTTTATGTCCGATAGCAGACTTACACGCAGGGACTTTTTGCGAAATGGTTCTCTAATCGCCGCGGGAGCGGCGGTTGTATTGACCGCAAGCGGGTGCGTCTCCGCCCCGACGAGCAGCTCGCGCAGACGTCGGGCGGTGCTTTGGGTCGGCGGTTTCGCGCACGACTTCGATGCCTTCGCCGACATTATGACCGATTTTCTCCCCAAAAGCCTCCCCCTCGACATTGAGGTCGTCCGGGACGGCGGCTTCCTCGATTCACCCCGCGCGCGACCGCTCGATGTGATTATTATGAACCACTGCTTCAAATCCGCCGAAGGCGTCCTCAATGAGACCCAAAAGAGCAGGCTGCTCGAGACAATTCGCAGCGGGGTCGGCGTTGTTGCCGTCCATGCTTCTTACTACTCTTTTCTCGAGTGGGACCGGTGCCGCGAGATTTACGGCGCCACGTTTATCAAGCACGATGAAGTCGACATTAGGATACAGCTAAGGGTCACGGACCGAAATCATCCCATCACGAAACAATTGCCCGAATCCTTTCAAGTCCACAGTGAGTTATATCAGTCCACCCCACTGGCGGCCGATTGTCATTTGCTCGCTGTCGCCAAAGAAAAGAACGCCGCGCACGAGTATCCTTCTGTCTGGACCAAAAAATATGGAGCCGGCCGCGTAGTGACTATCCTGCCCGCCCACTGGCCGGATTCCTACCGTTCCAAAGACTTTCAAAAGCTCATTGTTGAGGCTGTGCGCTGGGCGACGCCCTCTTTGCAGTGACACTTAAGAAAGGAGCAAAAACATTATGAAACTCGGTATGCACGTGGATAATTGGCGGCATTTCGACGTCTCTTACGAAGTCCCCTGCCAAATGGCAAAGGACCACCGCCTCGAATATGTCGAGTTCGGCACAATCGACGGCGACTACTTCGTTCAGGCCCTCGGATATAATCCCCACATACCTCTGCATTCTGACCCCCTGAAGCTCAAAAGTTATCTCGACTCGATGGGACTGAAAGTCTCGCAGCTCGACGCCGCCTACCCAATGTCCTCTCCCGAGGGCCAGTTCCGGGGCATCGGCTACACCATCAGGGCCATCCAGTTCGCCAGGGCCCTCGACTGCCCCTGCGTGGACACCACCGATGGCGGCCACAAACCCCAGGGATACACCGACCAGGAAGCTCTCGCCCTCATCAGGCAGTACTACCGCGTCGTTCTCGAATGGGCCCAAAGATACGACATCATTATTAACGTGGAGCCGCACGGACCTTACACCACAAACCCGGACACGATGGAGCAAATCTTAAGCTTCTATGATTCGCCGCATCTGATGATGAACTTCGACACAGGCAACACATTCATTGCCGGCCAGGACCCCGTAAAGTTCCTCAACCGCTTCCGCCATAAGGTCTCGCACTGCCACATAAAAGATGTCAGCAAGGAGCTTGCCGAGGCTGTCCGCGGCGGACTGACCGGCATCGCCTCGTCGGTGGTCGCAATAGGTGAAGGGGTCAATGCCGAGAACATAGCCGGCTGCATAGAGCTGCTCAAAGAAATTGATTTCGACGGCGTGCTGTCCATAGAATGTGAGGCCGCCCCCGGAAAAATCGAGCAAAGCATAGAATGGCTGCGCAGGGAAATCTCACGGTAGAAGGCATCGACCCGTGCCTTCGGGCTCCCATCCCCACCCATAAAAAAACCGCGCTGGGTGGCAGCCTCAAAGCCGAAGGCTTTGGGGATGGTCAATACAGCCTCGTCGCTTGTCCACCTCCGGCGGACTCCCCACCTTTGCACTTTCCAATTTAGTTTTACACTTTGCGCTTTACGTTTTTCACTTCTTCTCCTGCCCCCCCCACGCTTGCCCGCCACGTCGTTTGGCGGATTTGGCGGGAAGCCGGGTTTAGCCGTCGCGCCCCGCCGACGCATCAACTATATGGTTAGCCCCGCAATTTATTGCGCGGGTTATTTACTTTTCCCCTTGCCTTTCCCCTCCTTTTCTGCTATTCTTGCCCCGTGAATGCGTGAGACATCCGGGCGCGGAAACAACACCAGATACGATTCACAGCCTGTCCTGCCTGTCCTCCGTAGCTTTAGCGAAGGTGGGAGCGCAGTCCAAGGAAGGTACGCTTCACGAGATACGAAAGAGTGCAAATGAAAGGGACAAATAAGTAAGGTGGCCCTGGATTTCATAGAACCATGTTAAAAAATCAAAATCATCCAAATAAAACTACTTTGCCCGAATTGCCTGAGGTGATTCGAGACGCAATTAATAAAGATAATCTTGTTGTCTTTATTGGCGCTGGTGTCTCCGCGATTGTTGGATGTATGCGATGGCCAGTTTTAGCAAAACATCTGGCGGAAGAGTGCTTTAAAAAAAGCTGCATAGACTATTCTGCAAAAGAACAGCTAAAGAACGACAGCGATCATTTGAAAGTCATATCGGTAGCATATGAACTACTAAAAGCAGAAGACCACGAAAAACACTTTTATCGAGAATTAAGGAAAGCGTTGAAACCTAATAGAAGGAATAATTGTATAGATATTTATAATAGGCTTTGGAGATTTGGCGGTGCATTCGTTACAACTAATGCTGACCGATGCTTTCATAACAACTTCCTTCCTGAAAATATATTAGTAGAGCAAACCTTTTCGTACATTTATGAAGAAAGTCTTTCGGCCTGAAACACCGATACTTTTTGTGGGGTATGGATTGAAAGAATTTGAATTACTGTAAGCGTTCACTGAAATAATAGGTTTTATGTAGAAGCGTGTTTCTGTCCGATAACTCTGGTGTGGACAAGAACGCATATATCAAACATCTGGAAACGGAAAACACGCAACTGAAACAACGCATCGAAGCGTTGGAAAAAC
>DATKVV010000068.1:0-129014 GCA_035529895.1 Sedimentisphaerales bacterium | reverse complement strand
TTTTTCCAACGCTTCGATGCGTTGTTTCAGTTGCGTGTTTTCCGTTTCCAGATGTTTGATATATGCGTTCTTGTCCACACCAGAGTTATCGGACAGAAACACGCTTCTACATAAAACCTATTATTTCAGTGAACGCTTACGTTTTTCTTAAACCAATCATTGAGAGTGTCGGTCGCAACCTCTGAGGCCTGCACACAAACGACTGCTACGCCTTTTCCTTTCAATTCCTCTGCTCTTTTAGCCAACTCCTGTAAGCAGCGCCTTGACGGCCGCTGATTCATATCCCAGAAACACACCAGGATCTTCTTGCCTTCCACCTCAGCAGAATTGAGCTTGCTCCCGAACTGCTCAAACACTGGCACCTGCTTGCCAAGCAACGAGACCGGCTCTTGAGGCTTTAGTAACTTCAGGTCAACTTCGCGTCCTTGTGCATCTACTACTTTGCCATCCTGCCATGTATGTCGTATTCCGGGAACTAAGTCCATGCGCGTTCCATTCACAAGTTCCGGGTCCTGGGCCGGATTCTCTAACGGATCATCAAAAGAACCCAGCTTGTCATGGTCTGGATTTAATACAATCTTTGTCCGCTTGAAATGAGTATCATCTTTCGTAAAAGACTCTGGATCACCGATATTGTGAGAGCCTCTATCCGCTTCCATAGGGACCCAGATGCCATCGATTTCTTCAAAGCGAACGTTTTTCAGGTATTCTAACTTCACCTGTCCTTTAGAAAATACTCCCTTACCAAAATGCTCATCCCCTTCTGTTGCTTTCGCATTTACTTTAACCGGATGATAGCCATGTTCCGGATCCAACCATATCGAGTATTTACCATACTTTGTACGTGCATCGATGACATAACACTCTGAACCTCCTATAGTCTCTGTTTTGGGACGCACTGCAATTTGATGCGCTTGACGAAGTACTGAATCCAGCCGTTCATCCGTACCGAAAAATCCTAATATGGACGCATTCGCAGACCGAATAAAAACAGCTTTTTCAGGCCCTTTATCGTGACGGCTAACATATCCACTTGAGCGAGCGTCACCAACTGATCTTGAGTGATTATACAATATCTTGCCATCGTTAACTCTTAAATCATATAGTGGGGTATCCTTGGGGAGATTTCTTAGTGTTGCATTGACATCACCCCACCTATATTGTTGGCTATATATACGGTGGCCGTCTGACCGGTTCTCCCCCCGTCCATATACTTTTGCTCCAGTCATCCTAGGAAGTCTTCCTGGAATGTAATGGCTATATTCAGAAACCGTTTCGTAAAATTCAATAAAGCTCTCAGTTGAGTCGAGCGCCTGGGTGTACCTATCTAATAAGGTGGATACCGATGGCGTATTCTCACCGCGCACAGCTTTCAACAGGTCCCGACCGGAAAGTACTTTGTCCGTTTGGCCAATACATACCGGCACAACAAATCCTGTGGCAACGATAACAAACAGCAGAAAACCTTTAAGGCTTAGCATTCGACAATCCTCCAGCTTTCTCATCCAATTCTCCTATACCAAAGCCCTCTGCTCGGATGATATGTTCTCGGTCGGTCAGGATCAACCACGGGAGAGATTTGACACCCCAATTGAAGCGTGTTTTTTCTTCATCGCCTTCAATCACTCCGACGGGAAAGGTAATGTTGTACTTTTTGACGCAATCGTCCAATTCTCTTCCATCAACTCTTGAGGCCTGGACTCCAACAACGGTTACACCTTTTTGCTTTATCGCCTTGGACTTTTCGGCCAACTGTGCCGCCAAATGCCGTGACGGCCGCTGGTTCATATCCAAAAAGCAAACGAGAACCATCCTGTTGTTCACATCACCCGGTGACAATTCAATTTTGAAGTTGGCCAATTCCGGCAGTGGCTTGCCAACCAGCGACGGCGCTTTCGGCAAATCGATGTTCGGCTGGTGCGTGGGTTTGAATATCGTTACTGCTCCGGCTTCGTTCTTTTGGCGAGAAAGCAGCTCCGCGGGAAATCTACCAACAGGATGACTGGTGTGCTCATCCTCGTAGGACGGGCAGAATATATCAAGCCTCGCTTTCCCCGCTTTGACCTGCTCAATTTGTTCGTCGGTCAGGCAGGCGGTGAAATACCCCTCGTCGTCGACCTTAAAGGTGATGTCCGAACCGGCAGGATGCCCGAAGCTCACAAAAGTCCTCGCACCCGGCCAGGGCGGAGGCTCGTGAACCGCTGGCGTGCCGTCATTATACAGTACCCTGCCATAATAGGTTTCTTTCTTGACAACTGGTTTTTGTCTCAGTTGCGGTGTAATGTCCGTAACCTCCCCACCCTCAAGCGTGACCTCGACAAAATTTGCTTCGTACAGTGCCTGCTCAGGATAGATGCTGACTCGATACAGGCCGGCCGGCAGACTATCAACTCTGAACCTGCCGTCCGTCGTGTTCAAAGTCTGCTTACGACCGTATTGATGGAGGTCCCTGGAGTAGTCCTTCCAGTCAACCCTATTTCTTATGTCCAGGCGGAAATCTTTGACCGGCTCGCCATGCTGGTCCACTGCTTGACCACGAACGCCCGCTGTGCCTTCGGGAAACGACTGAAACTGAAAATCGACAGTCTCAGTCCCCTCGTAAACCCGCCTTAGCCGGACATACTGGTGCCGCATACCCTCGCCCGAAGCCGGCTCTTCACGCCACAGAAAACCTATCCGACACGGCCCCTTTATTTCAGTTTGGGTGAACCTGTAATAACCCTGTTCATTAGTTTCCGTGTTTGCATGTGTCTCCGAAACATACACCGCAGTGCTGTCCCCTCGAATCTGAACTTCCGCGTTTGCAATTGGCCGGCCAGTCGGGTCGGTCACCCGGCCGCGCAGTACCTCCTCATCAGAGGTCAACGCCTCGCTCTTTTCGTTCAGCTCCTCAATCCCAAACCCTTCCGCTGCAACAACGTGTTGTCGGTCAGCCAGAACCAGCCAAGGCAGCGAACGCACATCCCATTCATTACGAACCTTGCCCTCATCTTCTTCGATTACGCCGACTACAAACGGGATATTGCATCTTCTCGCCCACTCGTGCAGTGAATCTGGATCGACCCCGGAGACCTGCACCGCAGCGACGACAACGTTCTTTTCCTCTAACTCCCCGGCCCTCTTGGCGAGTTCTCTCACCATGTGCCGTGACGGTCGCTGATTCATATCGAAAAAGCACACCAGTACCGCCTTGCCTTGCGCCCGCGCAGGCTCAAAGTCAATATCTATCCCCTCAAAGTCCGGCAGGGCTTTACCCACAAGCCTGGTCGGTTCAGACTCGTATATGTAGGTGCGCAGCTCGCCGAAGCGTTCGTCCACAACGTTTACCCCGTCTTTAAGCTCGATGTGAAATGATTCATCCGGCAGTTTCTCATTGACCCGCACCTCAATTACCTTCAGGTCCCGATGGGCTTTCAGATAGGTTCGCCCGTTAGGGTCCGCTTCATAGATGTCGTATCCTTGAGTCATAGGAAACCGGCAGCCCGGAGCGACTTCTTTGTAATCAAGCGTAAAATGCTCAATGTGCGGCTTTTTGCGGGATAACCACACATGGCCGCGAATACGTCTGTCTTTTGCCCCGACATACCATCGGTACGATAAACCCGGTGCGAGGTCCTGTACTTGTCCGCGGTCCCATTCGAGAACGTAACAGTCGATGCCGCGGTAGTCCCCTCGTCCGGTGATGACAAAATCCTCGGCACGTCCGAAGTACTTCATTTCCACCTCGACGTCCCTTGGGCACCACCAGAAAGAATGTGGCTGGGACCGGAGCCAGCTAAACTCCGAGGACATGTCCCCAAAGATTCGGGAAGGCTCGGGGCCGAGGTAATAGCCCTCCTGCCGGCTGCGCATATAGTTCTCGTGTGACACAGCCTGGTTGCCGTCCCATATCCTGAGCGTGCAGGACTCACCATGTTGGTCACGCAAAAACCGCAGCCTCTGCCGGTCGAAATACATCTCGACCGTCTCTGTGGAGGTGGGCTTGAGGTCGGTGAAGCGGTTCGGGTCCAGGTTGGAGTCAGGAAAGTACTGTCTCAGTTCCGCCCGCCTTGCGGCGATACCTTCCGCCGTCCTTGTCCACTTGCCGTCAATGCGAATGTAAAGGCTGTCAACTTCGTGAACCCAGTTTTCATTCTCGCGGACCGCCCGAACCAAGTCAGCAGCGTTAGCGTCAGAAGCCCCAACTTCAGCGCCTTCCGGGCCATCCCTCCGGCCGGATTCTGTTAGCCCGCTTTCAATCACTTTGATTCTCTCGTCCAATTCTTCCAGCGAAAATCCCTCGGCACGAACTATGTGTTCTCGGTCGGTCAGAATCAGCCACGGCAGAGACTTGACGCCCCAATTAAGGCGTGTTTTATTCTGGCCGCTTGCGACCATCCCCACAGGGAAGGCAATGTTGTTTTCCTTAACCCATTCGGCCAGAGCGTTGGGTTCGAGCGGTGAGGCCTCGGTCGCAATGGTAACTACACCTTGTTCTATTAGTCCTTCCGCCCGCTTTGCGAGGTCCTTCACTACACGCCGTGACGGTCGCTGATTCATATCCCAGAAACAGACCAAAATCATCTTGTCTTTGAGTTCGTCAGGATCAATTTTGATCTGCAAATCGGCAAGTTCCGGCAGCCTGCCGCCCACAAGCGTATCTGGGTATATCACCTGCATCAACTCCGGCGGGGCAAATCTTTTCAGCCCGGACAGCTCGACGGACACCGGGCCCTTGACATCTCCGGCGGCATGTCCCTCAACTGTATATTGCGTGTTTCGAACTTCATCCCAAACCTTAGAGCCCGGAGGAAATTCAATCTTGAACGCTTCCATCGGAACGCCCCGATTGATTCTGACACTATCAAAATCGACCATGAGCTTGCGGGTCGGAACACGCAATAGCTGGAAATAACCCCATTTGGTGGTGAAAGTGTCGCGTTTGCCTTCGATGGGAAACCAGATTCCGTCAACATCCCTCAATTTAATATCGTATATTCTTCGGAAAATCCTTTTGAATCTCTTATTATCAGCGCCGCCGTAAAATATTTCCACTCTTAGTGGTCTGAGGTCCCGGCCGGTATCAATCCAGGCCCTCACGTCCCAGATGAACTCGGCATCGGCAATGCCGAGTGCTTCCAAAACAAGGCACGAGCGACTATCAATTTTTTCCGGCTCCCTTCTTACCTCAAGCCGGCGGGCACTCTTGAGGGCTTCGCCAAAGGTCTGTCTGATGCCGCATGTGACATCAAAGCCCAACAGAGAATTCGGCGTCATGTTCGCTCTAAACAGGTCCGACACGACAATGGACAAAGGTGTGATACTGCCTCCGGTTCGCCCGCTTTCACTCTCGTCACCAAAGTAGTAATATGTTCCATTCTCGTCTAAGGCGTGCTTCGCCTTGTGCGAAATCTTATATCCATGATTGTCTTCCGCCCGCCCGAACCAGATGCCGGCAATAAACTCCTTGGCGCCCTCGTACCCCCATTCCGCATACAGCAGCGGCTTGTTGGTCTCCGGCTCAAAGAACACATATTCCGCTCGCACATCACGGATTTTCCCCTCGCTGGCGATAATCCTCTCCACGAGTTCTTCCGCCGAAAAAGCCTCTGGTTGCTCAGCGGAAATCCGGCCGGGGGAAATGAGTACCAGCAGTGCGCACAAAACTATCCCTGCCGACAATCTCAATAAGGGGGACATTGTCTTCATTGCGTTATCCTCCGCCGGTTTTCTTGAGTTGCTCATCCAGCTCCAACAAAGCGAAGCCGTTGGCAGTGACCAGCTCCTGACGGTCGGTCAAAATCAGCCAGGGCAGAGCCTTCGTCCCCCACACCGAACAGATTTTCTCAGTATCGCCTTCAACTATTCCCACCGGGAACGGGATATTGTATTTTTTCACCCATTCGGCCAGGGTATCAGGATTGAGTCGAGAGGTTTGGATTGCGGCAATTATCACGTCTTTTTGTTTTAGCTCCTCGGCCTTTTTCGCCAACTGGCTGACCAAGTGACGCGAAGGCCGCTGGTTTATGTCACAGAAGCAAACGAGTATTCTTTTGTCTCTGGCCCGCTCACGGGCGAAATCGATGTTAATACCCGCGAAATCCGGCAGGGCCCTGCCCACCAAATCGGGAGGCTCGGGTTTGTACGCATACGTAACCAGCCTGCCGGAACGCTCGTCGAAGACCTTGACGCCCTCCTTAAGCTCCATTTTGAAAAGCTCATCGCCCAGCCCGGCATTTACTCGCACTTCAACAACTTTTACCTCACAACGACAGTCCGGATAAGGCTTTCCCTCCGCGTCCCTTTCGTAGACTTCGTAGCCCTGAACCATCGGCAGCCACCGCCCCGGCCCGACCTCGCGATAATCCAGCAGCCAGTGCTTGATGTGCGGCTTGCCGTCTATCAGGCCCACCAGACCATGCAGCCGGCCGTCGTCTGTCCCCACGTACCACAGGCACGATTGGCCCGCCAACCCCCGCACCTGGCCGATAAGACCGTACTGGCTCCGGTCTTCCGTCCCTACCTCCCACGGGCACTGCCCGCCCGTCAATCCGAGCGTGTCCTTCGGGGATACCTGCAAGACGTAACAGTCCGCCCCGCGGTAGTCGGCACGCCCGACAAGCTCGAAATCTTCAGGCCGACCGAAGTAATTCAGATACTCCTCAACGTCAATCGAATCCCACCAGAACGCGTGCGGCTGAGACCGCAGCCAGCTAAAGGAGGAAAACAATTCGCCGCCGATTCCCTGCGGCGCGGCCGCGAGGTAATAATGTTCCTGCTCATTGACCAAATCCTGAACGTGCGAAACGGCCTGCTTACCGTCCCATACACCCGCCGTGCGCCGCTCGCCCGGCCTGTCATCAATAAATCGCAGCCGCCCTTTGTCAAAAGCGTATTCGATAATGCCTGCAGAAACCGCCTTGAGCTTGCCCGGCGAGTCGGAGCCGGGCTTGCTCGCACCGCAATCCTGCTCGGCTTCTGCGCATTTTGCGGCCGCACCTTCCGGCGTCCGCGTCCACCTGCTTTCAACACGAACCGCAAAGCTATCTACCTCGTGAATCCAATTCTCGCTCTCTCTGACCCTGCGAACCAGCTCGGCAGGATTTTTAATATCCTGTGCTCCATAAGCGCAAGCATACGAAAGAAATATCAGAATCCGGACCAATCGCCTCATTATTGCCTCACTCTCTATTCGTCTGCCTGAGTTTTTCGTCCAGTTCCGACAAGCTAAAGCCCTCAGCAGCAACTATACTCTGCCGGTCGGTCAAAATCAGCCACGGCAGCGACCGTACGCCCCAGGCGAACCGTATCTTTTCCTCATCACCTTCAATCATACCGCTTGGGAAGGGCACGTTGAGTTTCTTCATCCAGTCGCTCAATTCTTTTTCATCAACCTTCGAGGCCTGCACCGCCGCTGCAATCGCGCCTTTTTCCTTCAGTTCTTCCGCCCTTTTGGCAAGCTGCCTGATGCAGTGCCGCGACGGCCGCTGGTTCATGTCCCAGAAGCAGACCAAAATCATCTTATTGTTGGCATCCGCCGGTGACAGTTCAACATTCAGGTCCTTGAGGTCCGGCAGGGACTTACCGACCAATGATACGTGCCTCGTATGAACGAGCCGCTGGCCCAGAATGACTTTTAAGTTCTGGTCGCCGCCTTCGGCATCGAGAAATCCCGGCTCATTCTCACGCCCCCCCATTCCTGCCTGCAAGCGAAGGGGTCCCGGACAGACCCGCTCGATTGAAAACTCCCCCTTGTTGTCGGTGACGGCATGTCGGCTCGGCTGACCGGCGGTGTGGGAGCCGCGAGGCCCGGTCAAAAAAATCGGCACGTCGCCAGCGGGCTTGCCGTCGGCGTCCACAACTATGCCCGAAACAGAAACATGCGCCCGCCGCAGAATTAACGGCTCCAATTCAACACGTCCTTCGGAACTATCAGAAGTCAAAACGCGCTTTAGCTCAACAGGACCATACCCTAAAGCACTAATTTCAAGGCGGTACTTTACGTCTTCCTGCTGCGGTGGAACCGCCCTTATTTCATACTTACCTTCTGCATCGCTGATTACCTCGTTTCCAATACGAGTGAGCCAGCCCGGCAAAAAGGCCCCCAGTTGAATCCTCGCCGCGGCAACTGGCGCACAATTCGGTTCTGTCGCTCGCCCGGCCAGTATCAACCCCGGCTTGAGCGTGACATCCATCGGTCCGGACACGTCTTTTATTTGCACAAGTGCTGCGAGATTGCGTTCCTCATGCTGGGCCAGTACGTACCTTTGCTCGGCAGTATCTGCCCCGTAGTAGGCCAGGTTGAACCTGCCCGCCGCGTCGGTCCGAACCGCTCCGCTACCTCTGGGCAGAATGTCAACCCTTGCCCCGGAGACAGGTTTGCCCTTCTCATCACAGACCGTACCCGAGATGGAAGGCTCGCGGACCAACGGTAATTCGAGCGGCGACGTTACCTCTTCAATCAGACAACTCTGGCGAGAGAAAGAGTATCCCTCTCCGGCCGCCCAGATTTCACAATCTCCCCGCGGCGCCCGCAGCCGTGCGCGTCCGTCGGTGTCGGTCTTCACATACTCATAGAGGCACGAATGCCTTCCAAACCTGGCCCTCTTGTTAAGGGTTACGCCGGCGTCGGGAATCCCCCGCTTCGTATCGGCGTCGCGAACAACCACCTCGACAACCACGCCCTTTTCCACCTTCACGGTGACACCGTCCGCGGTTTGGCCCGCATTGGCGACGACCTCGACATCCTCGCCCACCCATTCGGCCGTTCTGCCCCATGGGGACACCACCTGCACCGAGTACTTGCCCGCAGGCAGGCCGGTGAAGCAGAAGTGTCCTCCAGCTCGCGAAAGGATGCTGTCGGTGCAATAGTAATTTCCAACCCCCTTATCCGGCCGGGCCAGCAGCCTCACTCCCGCAACGCCGCCGCCCGCTTCATCTACAACCCGGCCCTCAATCTTGGCCTCCGGCTCCAAAACGATACGAATATCTCTGCGCCCGGCCGCAAATCGCATCCCAGGCATAAGGTCCGAGGCCATGAACGTATAGCAAGATGCCTTCCCCGCCGCCTCGACGAAAAAGTCCGCACCGGCGTCACCCGGAATAGCTTCGAAGACAAATCCGCCCTCCGCGTCCGCCACCATCCTGAACCACTCCTGCGGAAGGCCCGGCTGCCTATTAGCGATTCTCCTGACGTGGCTGCCTTCAAGGAGCACACGCACCTTAGCCCCGGCCACGGTCCTGCCGGTCTCGTCCACCACAGTCCCCGCCAGCACGAAAGGCTCGCCCAGCACGATAGTCACCTCCGGCGCGAACAGGTCCCACCCCATCGCCAAGCCCCGTTTTCCGGCGACTACGTACACGTCTCTGTCTTTTTCGATGGCCAGACTGAAACTGACGGCACCGTGTTCGTCCGTTTTTTCCCGAGCAAGCAGCTTCGTGCGTATCCGCCCGT
This sequence comes from Sedimentisphaerales bacterium, assembly GCA_035529895.1. GTDB lineage: Bacteria > Planctomycetota > Phycisphaerae > Sedimentisphaerales > Anaerobacaceae > JAUWKC01. The sequence continues at coordinate 119,581 of DATKVV010000068.1, read as the reverse complement.
CCGCGTAGTCATAGAAGTTCTCGTAGGCAACGACCTCCGCGCCGGCGACCGGTTGGGCCTTGCTGTCCACAACTCTGACAAGACAGGCCGCCTTCTTCTCCTGCCCGGCCGCTGCCGCCGCCAGCAAAAGACATAACGCAGTCCCGCAACTCACCAATTTTGCGCTTTTGCTCATTGAGGCTGTTCCCCCCCTTTCTTGATTTTCTCGTCTAAGTCACCGAGTCCAAAACCCGCCGCCCGGATAACATGCTCCTTGTCCGTCAGGATTAACCACGGCAGCGACCGAACACCCCATCGGAACCGGGTCTTTTCCTCATCGCCTCCAATCATACCGCTTGGGAAGGGCACGTTGAATTTCTTCATCCAGTCGTTCAATGTTTGTTGCTCAACCTTCGAGCCCTGCACGGCCGCCACAACCACGCCCTTTTCTTTCAGCTCTTCCACTCTTTGGGCCAGTTGTCTTACACAATGGCGCGACGGCCGCTGGTTCATATCCCAGAAGCAGACTAAAATCATCTTGTCGTTGGCGTCGGCCGCCGATAACGCCACACCCACATCGTTGAGGTCCGGCAGAGCCTTTCCCACCAACGAAGGCGGCTCACGCGGCACAAATCGGTCCGACCCGCCGCGCTCAGAGACCACAATCTTGACGTCCGTTGCCCCGCCTTCGGTCTCCACGTGCCCGTTCATCCGCCCTCCGCCACGCACATTCGCGCTGATTCCAATCCGCCCCGCGCAGACCTTCTCGATGACGAATTTACCGTCCTTATCCGCCCCTATGTTTTGCCGGTCCGGCTGGCCTTCACCGTAGGCAAAGATTTGGGCATTGGCCACCGGCTTATCATCCAGATCCACCACCACGCCTGAAACCGAAAGATTTGCCAACGCCAGTGTCATTTCTCCAACTGCAAGCCGGTTATCGACCGCATCCTCCGATGAAACCTGCACCTGATTCCTGCCGTACTCTTCCGCGCTTGCTATTACGCTGTACTTATGCCCGGGCGGTATAGCCTTGACTTCGAATTTACCTTCGGAGTCGGCCGTTGCCCCGCCCCGCTGCCAGTCTGTTATCGGCGAACCCCAGCGTGACGCCTGAAGCATAACGTTAATCTTGGCCTCCGGAATCCCGTTGCCGTTGGGGTCGACAACCTTGCCGGTGAAAATCACTGCCGGCACGACGTTGACATCCAATGTGCGGGCATCTTCTTCAATTTCCACCGCCGCTGCCAGATTCCGTTCTTCCTGCCGTGCCACTAAGTAAAACGCCATCTCTCTTTCTTCCGGCCCCCAACTCCTCGGATCCCAACGCACCTCAAACTTACCTTCGGCGTCGGAACTAATATCCTGATGGCCTACAGGACAGACCTTGAGCTTCACTCCTTCCACCGGTTTTCCCTCCGGGTCGCGGACCACCCCCGAAATCTTGGGCTGGCCACGAAGCGCAAGATCCATCCGCTCCGTCTTTCCGTCCTCTATCACGACAGTTTGCTCGCCCCTGTCGTAGGTATACCCCTCCTTGTATGCGCCGGCGAACTTGTATTCTCCCGGCGCCAAGCGAATCCGGGCAATGCCCTCCCCATCAGAGACCCCTCCAAACCATTCGTCGCTGTCACCTCGCCGCACGCTCAGGTTTGCTCGTCCTATAGGCTTTTTTGTCTCGGCGTCCGTAACCACAACCTCCAGCAGCCCGCCTTTGCTCACTTCCACTTTGACACCAGTGATGGTCTTGCCCGACTCCGCCGTGATTTGGACGGGCTCAGCCACCCATTCTGCCGCCCCTTCAGCTTGGGGCGTGAGCTGCAGCAGGTGCTCACCCGCAACAAGCCCCTCGATGCGAAAGGTCCCATCTTTGGTTGAGACAACCGGTTCCTGCCCGAAATTGGGCCTGTTACGACCACGGGTCACCATAACCCGCACACCGCCAACCGGCTTGCCGGTATTCTTTTCAACCACCACCCCCTCGACTTTGGCTTCAACGGGCATCTCAATCTTTATATCCTCACAGCCGGGCGAGTAACTAAGGCCTCCACCACGGTAGGTCGTGGGGTCGAACGTGCTTATCGTGGCCCGGCCCGGCTTTTTGGCCAGAAGCTCCGCAGTGGCTTCGGTGGGAATCCGGCCAAAACTGAACCTGCCCTCGGCATCCGTCGTGTCGGCAAACAATTTCTCCGACACCTTGCCAACCATATACCTGTCAAACCGCCCCCCTATCATCATAAAGGATAACATAACGTCGGCGCCCTGGACGGGATTGCCCGACTCGTCAACAACCCTGCCCGCCAGAACTTTCGGCTCACCCAGCTTTAACTCAACGTCAATATTCTGGCGTTTATGCCAGTTGGCCCAGCTCACGGCCAGCCCATCTTTTTCAACAAGGATTACCGCCTGCCCGGTCAACTGACTCTCGTCTCGGGCCGCTTCAATGGTAAATGTCCCGTCTTTGCCGCTCGACAGCTCCTGCACGAGGTTCACATCAAACGTAAACGTCGCCGGGGAGACCGTCAGTCCATAGAGTTTAATTTTCGCACCCTCAATCGGCTGCCCGTTGGCGTCGCTCACCTTACCGGTGCATTTAACCTTTTGTGCATCCTCGCTCGCAGCCGTTGACGAACCGGTTGGAACGTGGACTCCAACTCCTCCTCTGCCGCTGCCGGTCTGTGCGCGGCCCGTACCCCACAAACAAAACGCCAAGACCAAAGATAAGACCGTCGTCCATTTTCCGCGCATAACAATTCTCCTAAAACAGGTCCCCCCGGCCGAAATTTTGCTTGCTCAATTAAGCTGTTTTTTTCTTCCCGCGGGTCGCAAAGACAACCGCGATTATCGCCGCTGCGAAGATAACCATAACTGCTATCAGGTTTCTCCCTCCGCCCAACGCCCCTTCGCCGGATGCATACTCAACAACCGGACTCGGCTCTCTGCCGTCGTAAAGCGCCGCCACGTCCTGCTCGCTGAGCGGATAACTGTATATCCGCAAATCGTCGAGCTTGCCTATGTACTGGTCCCCGAAGCGGTCGGGCGCTATGCCGATTCTGGCGGTATCTATGCCCGTCATCGGCGCAGTGGCATCGGTCTTTTCGGCGACCATTTTGCCGTTAAGGTATATCCTCTGTACCCCTGCGCCGGCATCCTTGACAAAGACATAATGGTTCCACCAGCCCGCCCACTGGTCGGGCTGGGCATTATAGCGCAGGTCATCACGGCCTTCGTGTCCCGTTTTGAAACGCAATTCGCCGTTGTCCTTCCAATCCGTTCCCAAAGTCAGGATATAGGGCTTTCCGCTCTCACCGGCGCCGCCCTGCAGGATAACGTTGCTGTGCGCGGGCTGGTTCGCGTCCCCTTTTAACCATACCGAGACCGCAAGCCCGCCGCTTACATTGGCAAAGACATCTCTCGGGATTGCGAACCCGTAGGTCTCATTGAAGTTTACGCAGCCGCCAAACTTGCCGTCCGAATCCCAGACAGGCTCGCCCGATACCGCTGCACCGTGATGGTTCTTGCCGGAGGAATCACACGCATTACTACCTGAAGTCTCGTCAAACTTCCACCAGCCGACCAACTGTCCCGGCGAGAAGCTCCATAGTTTGCCTTTTACCACCGAGCCATCCACTGTTATTGAATCGACGCGCCAGTAATACTTTTCGTGTCTTCGCAGTCTGGGAAGGTTTCCAAAACTGGGTTCTTTTACCTTAGCCACATATTTTAACTTGTTGGGGTCGGCGCCAAAGTGCACCTTGTATGCTTTCACGCCTAATCCCGGCGCCCAGGTGAGTTTGGCTCCCGGCGTCGCGCCGAAGTCGGCGCCGTCCGCGGGGTACGGCCAACTGGCCTGGGGGCCTCGTATTTTGAAGAACTGTACCTCGCTGAGCCCGATGTATTCGGGGTCGCCCAGGTTAACCAAATCATCGAACCTTACCCTCTGCGCCTCTACGCGGTCAAGCTCCACTACCACAGGCTCATCATAGTCATCGCCGCCCTCGGCCTCCTCGAATTCGAAATCATCAAGTATCTTTTTCCAGCCGGTCTCTTCGGTCCAGACCGATATATCCGCTTTTTTCACGCCGCGGTTAGTGTGCCGCTTCTCATTGAAGTTCCATACTTTTATCGTACCGAGGGTATGCGCTTGCCCCAAATCGAACTCCACCCACCCGCTCGTTTGGCCCTTTTCGCTCATCCACATGTTCTCGGCGCTGGCGCTGTGCTCCAAAAGCCGGTCGCCGTCAGCGTGAAACAGCCCGCTGTTGTCGAGGATATGGGCGACCTCTGCCCCCGGATGACTGCCAGCGGCCCTGGCCGTGGCGGAGGTTATCTGTTCGCCCGTAAAGGGCGGCTTGCGGTCTCTTGGCTTGATCCGGTATCCCGAGGCTTCAGACTTGAACGGCCCTGGAATCTCAAGCGTAACCAGTAATGTCCCTTTTGCTTTTTCCAGCTCTCGACGCGAGAGCTCAGCATCAGGGCCTCAGCTATCCCACATTCGGATATCGTACCTGCGGTCAAATGTCCCGTCCCTGTTCCGGATATGGAGCTTGCCATACACTCTGGCGTCCCGGCAGGTCAGGTCCAATCGCTCGCCCCATGGGCCGCGCAGCTCTTTGTTGAACTGATACTTATCATCCCTGATTGCTACGTCCAGTGCCGCAACGACAGGCTCGCCGATCTGCAGGACCGTCTGGCTCGCCTCGCTTACTTCGAAATCGGTCTTGTCGTCGAACCATCTGCCTTCGAGTTTCCAGCTTTTGTCCTTGTCGTCTTTGCGAGTTATCTGCCAGTGATGTACCCGGTATTTTCCGACAGGCAGTTTCCCCACGCCTTTTTCCAGCGCGACGTATAAAAGCCCATTCTCGCCGCCGGCGGCAAATTCGTTAATCGTATCCTGGGCCCGAATGCTCCCGAACACCACGTCTTCGGCCCTGGTGAGTTTTATATAGGCGCCGTCGCGGGCAATCTCCGGCCGGTAGAGCACCTCGTCCACCTGCACGAAATTGCCTACAAAACGGGCGTCGCCCTCATCCCTTTTCTTGCTGATTCGAATCCGGTCGCAGTTACCAAAATCCGAACTCTTGTCATTAAACGTAGCGTTGGCGTTATAGTCTATAAGCACACAATGCTTTTTCTGGTCGCCCACGGTGATGGCGCCCTCATACCAGCCGCCGGAAGTAACCCTGAAATAGGGGTCACGGCCTTCCCGGCCGTAGTATCTGAAATTCAAATGGTAAGAAATCGGCCCGTCCTCGCCCTCAAAAACTATCCCTACCGGGCCGAAGCTGCTGTAGTTCTCCTCCATCTGGTATGCCGCGGCCGCGGTTTCATCCTCAAGATGTCCATCTCCGTCCGAGTCGATATACAACAGGTCGTACGGCCCATGTTTGTGAGAGCGGTCCAACGCTATCCACAAATAACCCTCTTTCGCCATGGGGCTCGACCATTTTCCGAAAAGGGGCTGGTCGCCTTTGAACTGGGGCAATTCCACCCCCGCAGGTTTATCCCCGCTCAACTTCGGGTTCTGCGAACTCATATCGCCGAGGATGCGTTCGGCCTCACGCGCCGAGCGATAACCCAGCCACTGCTCCTGCTGTCCCGCACTCAAAGCCGGCAACAAGAGCGCGACAATTACCACCCCCCGGCAAACACGGTTCTTGTTAGTCATCTGTCGAGCCTCCAAACAAGGTCAGAAATTGGGTAATACAGTTGGTTTCGCCACATCATCCCTGTTAGACGCCTGTTCCGGGAAAATGTTACACCATTTCCGCGTTTTTTTGAATATTTTTTCGCAAATGGCGTCGGTGCCTTTGTTTTTCAGTCAGAATCACCGTTTTTTGATGCTTCCAGCGTGGGCTCTTGTTCGGCAAACTGTCCGCTCTCCGCCGCCGGGCCGGGCGCTCCAGCCATCGATTTTAATCGCAGGCACGCATAGAACCGCTCGCGGAAAAAGGCGCTGCGCAGCCCCAGAATCATATACGGCAGGTTAATAATGTAAATGCAAAGCCCGAATATCAGGCCCACTATGCAAGCTACCATCAAGACCTTAAAGGTCGAAATGGACACGCCCTGTATGATAAACACCAGCGTGTAAAGAACCAGCATACTTGCCATTGCTGCAGCTATTACCCAAACCGCCAGCCACAACATGAAAACCACACTGCTGTAGCGCTTTCGGCAGCGCCAGCCGCTCAGCACAAAACCGAGCAGCGTACTGAGCACCAACACGCCCAGTAACATCAGGACGGACAATGTTTGCTCCGAGAAGTCGGCCATGCCATAAGAGACAGTCCCGGCAACGCCGACGCCGGCCATAATTACCAAAGCCAAAAGAAATGTAACAAGCCGGCTCCGATTGCCTATCTTGTCACCGACCAGCCACAGCACTGCCACGGCCGCTGCCAGCGAATTTACGACCATACCGAACATTTCCCCCTGCGCGGAGGGAACATGCAAAAGCTGCCTGAGCACTGACCACAAGAGGTTAACTATCAGCAGAGGGATGAGAATAAGCCATGCGCGGGGACTTCGGTTAGCCTTAATCAGTACCAGCACGAGAATCAGTATCGCCCAAAGCAAAAGCCCGGGTACATGGTAGTACCATTTCCACTCGTAGGTAACGGCACTGCTTTCTTTCTCACCCAGCTCACCGATATCCTGAGAGGCAACTACCTTTAATTGACCAGCCGTCGTCAAGGGTACTCGCCACGAGTACGAGCAGACCCCGCCTCAGCCATACTCGAAGCAGCCGTCCCCAATTTTTTCCTGGCCCTTGTATAGGGCAAATGTCGGCGGATTATCCCGACTTTGCCGCGCATATTTTTCTCCGCCTGTCCCGAGAAGCTCGTAACTCAACACCAGGAGCCTTCCCTGCCGCTTAACCTCGACCTTATGCTTCAGTGGTGCACCGACCTTCAGCACCGGCGAGTCGTCCGGACCAACTGTCAACCGCTCAAGGTTGGGTATTTGGTGCCTATAGCAAACATAGCCGCCTTCAAGGTGAATTTCATGCAATATATACTTACCCGTGGGCAGCCTTATGCTCTCTCCAGGCTCGCTAAATCTTTCGAAACCGCCCCCGTCTTCAAAGACAAGCTGCTCGATGTGTTTGCCCTCAATCTTTAGCTCGCCCATCGAATCCTCTTTAGTAGCGGTCTCATCCTCGCCGCGCACCAACTTCGCCGGGCCAGTCAGAAGTAACAGCAGCAGAATGCACCCGACTCTCAATCCCTCACCGATTCGTAATCGTTGCTTTCCCACAGGATGCTCCTGATACATTGCCGCTCCACTATCATACTGTAACGACGTGCCGTTTTGGAGGATCTTATCGCGACTTCCCGCATTTGTCCAGAGAATTTTCGACAACTTCGCCCGCCTGCTGATAAGGTTTGACTTTTTATTTGCCAATATCCGACAAAAAATGTACGCTGCAACCGCACACGCTTGCATTTGCCGCGTTCGGGATAAGAGGAATTTTGTCGGCCGGTCAGGTATGAAAAGAATTATTTCAGTATCTCGCAGAACCGATGTCCCCGCCTTCTATGGCGACTGGTTTATGGGCCGAATCACGGAAGGCTTCGCCGGCGTGGTCAATCCGTTCGGCGGCAAACGATACGTCGTTTCTCTGAGGCCCCAGGATGTTGTATGCTTTGTCTTCTGGTCCAAAGACTTCACGCCCTTTTTCGAAAATCTCAAAATCCTCGATAGGCTCGGCTACAAGTTCTATTTCAACTATACCGTCACCGGCCTGCCAGCCATCTTTGAAAGCAATGTGCATAAACGGGACGCCATCGAAACACTCAGGCAACTGAGCAAAATCTATTCACCCAAGGACATAAACTGGAGATTCGACCCGATCATCATCTCAACTGTCACCGACTGCGACTTTTGGCTGAGAGCGTTTCGGGAGATTGCCGCCGAGCTTGAAGGATACGTCGAGCGCTGCTATTTCAGCTTCGTGGTCAATTACGGCAAGGTCATCCGAAACTTCACCGAATTTGAAAAGGCGCACAATCTCAAAATCTATGACCCCGACAACAACTTTAAGATTGAACTGGCAAACGAACTGGCGGATATAGCGGCCGGTCACGGCATCCGGATGTGCTCCTGCTGCGGCGATTATCTGGTCGGCGACAAAATTAAAAAAGCCCATTGCATTGACGGCCGGACTATCGACCAGCTTTTCTCACCCGATGGCTTCACTTACTGCGACAAGCCCACAAGAAAAGAGTGCGGCTGCACCGAAAGCTCCGACATCGGCGCCTACGACACCTGCCCCCACGGCTGCGTCTACTGCTACGCCACCATGAACAAACCCAAAGCCCGCGCCGCCTTCAAAAACCACGACCCCACCGCCGCCTTCTTAGGCTACATCAAAACCCAATCAGACAAATGGCTCGCAGAACTCGAAAAAGAAGAGATTCAGAAAGACTCTGAGCAACTGCAGATGTTCTGATTGGCCAAGTTAGCTTTCGCTCCGCGATGCAGCGAGTTCCAGAACCAGTTGTTCGATGGTGACCTACCCTCTTGTCCGCCCGGTTTTTGTTGGACCCTATACACTCGGTAATTTGCGCAACGTTAGAACTCTTACGATTCTTTCGCCTTCAGTGTATCGCCGGACTTTATCCATCGCTTCCCGGTCCGGGGACAAACAAACAGCATCGAGCCGTCCTCGGCGTTCCATATGAATCTCAAATGGTGTTCTGCGTACCTGACGGCCTCTTCACCTTCAATCAGACCGGTTCCATCGCATCGGCAGCTTACTTTCACCGGCTGCGGCGCTGGCTTCTCTTTCGCCAATATCTTCCGGCACAGCTCATCCTGCACGTCCACGGGAAGCTTCAGTACCTCTTCTATCTTTGATACAAGCTCAGGACACTCGCTCATACCTACGACCCGGCCGTCACTGAGCACCAGCTCCTTGCCGCCCGCGGTTTCTCTTACTCTTGGCCGCGGCCTGTAAATGGCCTCTGTCAGCTCCCTCTCACCGAACCCTTTCTTAAGCTTCGCCTGCCCGTTTAAGTCCGCAGCCGTCTTAAGTACCAGAAAAAGCAGCAACACCCATGCGCCGCTGATTCTCTGCTGATGAAGCATGCCGCCAATAATGATGGTAAAGTGCATTGGAATAATACGCACGTAAGGAAATGACATGACTTTGGTGAGCATGGCGGGTCTCTGTTCGACCTGCCGCAAACCGGTAATGAAGGATACCGCCTGGTTCGCGACGAAGATGCACGCAGAGATAAAAACGGGTCCTGCCGGCCAAGCCTGACCTTGCCCCCGGAAAAACCCCTTCGAGAGAAGAAATTCGGCATACACGAAGTGAAAAAAACCGTAATGAAAAAGAAAAAAAACACCCGCACCCACACGGGCAAGCACGTGCAGGCTCTCCGCGCTGCCGTCCCGGTTCAGCAAATTCCTCCCGTACAGGCTGCTGTGGGTCAAAATCCTCAGAAACCAGAACACCCCAATGATAATGCTCTGAGTCCAGTACAGCCACATCAATACGTACAAGTCCCATCTTTCGTACAGTGCCAATGCGATAATAATAAGATTCGACGCCAGCAGACTCACGACCGAACGGTCCCGGAAGTCCTGCCAACTCAGCTCCCACAGCCTGCCCCTCGTGCGATTAGTCATATCGCCTGCACCCTACAGCCCCCAATCCCTTTCTAACATGAGAAAGCTTATCCTCACTACACTAACGCCGAACCCAAAACCTTCAACCCATCATCTCCCAGCAGATGACGCAGCCAGTTTCAACACTAATTGCTCAATCGCCACCTGTGCCTTCGTCCGGCCGGTTTTTATCGCGTAATCAATATCGGCTAACTGCTGCAGGACATCGCCGATTTTTTTCAAAGGCATCCGCCGCAGTTGCGAGAAAAACCTGTCCCTGTCGCCATATATTCTGAGACGGTTCGCAATCTCATCGGTAGAGTGACGGCCCTCCTGAAGCAATAACTTGGCGTTAAACATCCTGCGGAAATGATAAGCAAACGCGCCGACGACGGTGTACTCGGTCGATTTGTCTTCCGCGAACATGGTCCTGAGTCGGTCCACCGCCTGCGCGACGCTGCCCGCAGCAACCGCATCAATTACCGCGAAAGCGTTAAAGAAGCGATTGTGCCCGATTAAGGACTCCACGTGACTTGCTGTTATTGTCTTCTGCTCGTTCGCAAAGACAGCAAGCTTGTCGATTTCGCCGTACAAGCGGCCCAATTCGTCGCCGGTCAGCTCAATCAGCAGCTCTGCCGCCTCTTTAGTAAGGTTTTTATCGTGCGCGTCCCGCGCATACCTGACCAGACGCTCCGGCAATTGCCACGGCTTAGGCTGAGTAATGCTAATCAATTTGCCGACTTTGGTCAATTTTTTGGCCAGTTTGGTGCGGCCCTCCCAGCTACTTGCGGTCAATATAAGTATGCCGGTTGGAGACGGCTTATCGAAGTAGTCTTCGAGAGGCTCGCGGTTTTCGGAGATAAATTTATCAGCGCCTCTTACGAGAACGACCCTCTTATCCGCCAGAAAAGGCAGTGTCCGCAGTTCGTCGAAGATATCCACGAGCTCAACTTCTTTGGGCTCGACGTTAAAAAGGCCGGTCGCCCTCTGCTCCGGCTCCAACAGCCGGCCAAGAAGCTTATCGCACTCGGCGTTGACAAGGGCATCGTCCTTGCCGGCGATTACGTAAATCGGCGCCCACTTTTTGTCGGCCCTGGCTTTATCCATCGGACCGGTAACATAACACGCCCGACGGCGGCCTGTCAAACGCGATTTCGAACCACAGGACGGCTCAAAAATAACCCGGCCTAAAAGAAAGGCCTAAAGCATCAGAAGAATCTCTCGAAAATAAGGACGTATTTACGTGCGTACTTTATAATGAATGTTACTGAGCTTTGTGTTGCTGAGTTAAGGTCCTGGATAACACTCAAGCAAAAATGTGGTCTGATAAATGGAAACGTCCCCACACGAGCTGAAATTGCAGCCGGCAGTGCCCTCAGGAGGAACACTGGAAGCCGTATCCGCCGAGAGTGCCAAGCCGATATGCAACAAATGCCGAACGAGGCACTGGCCTTTCCGCCTTTGTCCCGTTCGAGAAATACCGGATGATTCAAAACCGCAATCCTCTTCAGCAACTATCGCGGGTACAAGCCCATATCCGAAGAAATTCACGCCCACATGCAAGACTTGCGGAAAGCAGCATTGGCCGTTGGACCCTTCGTGCATAGGAAAGAAAGGCGCCAAGGCCGAAGCCAAAGCGAGAGCAAAAGCTCAAAAGCTCGCAAGGGCGCAAGCCAAAGCGAGGGCCAGAGCCGAAAAGAAAGCAAGGGCCCAAGCCAACCGGCAAGGACGTCCTGGACTCGAAGCGATACCGAACATTGAACACAAGTGCGCAGAAATCAGCCAGAATCCTCAGATGCAAAGAAGGATGAGTCCAGCGGCCGAGGCGGAAGCCAAAGCTCCGCCGCAAACGACCGCCAAAACAGAGGCAAGAGCCGAAGTCACAACTGCCGCGCAAAAAACGGAAATTGCCGGCCCGGTCACCGCCGAGGCTGCGGAAGAAACTTCAAGAACGCGCAGACGCAGCAGACAATTGGTTTCTGAAACCATCACAACAATTACGCGGTCCGATGCTGCCGTGGCCGGTGAAACCACATCGCCGGCCGCCGCAGAAGGCCGTCCCGAGAGCAAGAACGGCACAATCCTACGGCTCTGTGCAAAAGATATAATGAAACAAGATATTCTCTGGTGCAGTTCGGAAGACAGCGTGGGGCTCGCTCTTGAGAAAATGAAGCAGCGAGACGCCGGTTACATAATGATAGGGCGCGACAGAGTGCTCGAAGGTATCGTATCAAAATCCGACCTGGCAGGGGCGGTCAGCCCGTACCTGCGCCCCAAATTCGCCAAATGGCGTCAACCTCTCGACGATGCGACGCTTCAAATCAAAATCAAATGGATAATGAGCCGGCCCGTTCTTACCGTGAAGGCAGAGACATCGTTGGCGGCCATTATGGGAAATATGTGCAGATCAGGCATCCGCTGTCTGCCTGTAACCAACAAAAAAGGCCGGGTTCAGGGCCTGATAACGGCAAACGACATCCTCGAAGCACTGCTGAAACTAAAGTCCGATCCGGACACGTACGTGAAAGTCAAAGCAATCCCCGGCTCGCAAAGCTTACAGTCCGACTATCGACACAACGACCTGGCCGCTACCGCACAGGACAAACGGCAGACACAGCATCTCTGTCATCTGTAATTCCGGGCGCAAAGAAAAAACCGATTGGCTCATCCGGCTGCAGCAGACCCTTATTTGTCGGGACAAGTCCTGTACTATGTGGTTTCGGGTGCGTCTTCGACGTTTTCCTCTCCAGATTCGGCTTCAGGTTCATCCGGCACGCTGTCATCCGATTGGTCGGCGGAATCGTCTATGACCTCGGAAGCTATTTTCTCGGCGGCAACAAGCTTGTCCCCTTCGCCGAGCTTAATTAAGCGAACGCCCTGCGTGTTGCGGCCAATCGAGCGGATTTGTTCGAGGCCCGTGCGAATGATGATGCCGTTGGCGGTTATCATCATCAGCTCGTCCTGGTCCTGAACGGCCTCAATCGCCACGACCTTGCCGTTTCGCTCCGTTGTTTTTATATTTATCAGCCCTATTCCGGCCCGGCTCTGCGCCCGGTAATCGTCGAGATTCGTTCGCTTGCCGTAACCGTTCTCACAAACCGTAAGCAGCGACGCATTTTCCTCGGCAACCACCATAGCCACCACGCTGTCTTTGGGCCGCAGTTTTATACCTTTGACGCCGCGTGACACTCGCCCCATCGAGCGGACCTGCTTTTCATCGAATCGTATTGCCATGCCTTCTCGCGTGCCGAGAATAATATGGTTAATACCCGTTGTCTGCGCAACGCCTATCAGATCATCATTGGGGTCGAGCTTTATTGCGGTGACCCCCGTCGCTCTCGGGTTACCGTATGCGCCGAGCTTCGTCTTTTTTACAAGGCCGTTCCTTGTCGCCATAACAAGCTGAAACTCTTGTCCTTCCAGGCCCGTCTCGCCGTCGAACCTGCGCACATTGATTACCGATGCTATCGTCTGGTTGGCCAGCTTTAGCAGATTGGCGATATTTCTGCCTTTGCTCTGCCTCGACATACTTGGAACGTCGTAGACTTTGAGCCAGTAGCACCTGCCGCGGTTGGTGAAAATAAGCAGATAGTCATGGGTGGAGGCCGTGAACAGATGCTTTATGAAATCGCCCTCCTTCGTATCCGAGCCGACGATGCCCCTGCCGCCTCTGCCCTGCTTGCGATAGGTGTCCATGGCCGTACGCTTGACGTACCCGTCGTGGCTTATGGTAACGATAACTTCCTCTTCCGCAATCAGGTCCTCGATATCGAACTGCTCCACTTTGGCCGTAATCTGCGTACGCCTTTTGTCACCGTACTTTTCCTTTATTTCGTGTATGTCCTCGCGAATGATATCCAGCAGCACCTCCTCATTGGCCAGTATCGCTTCATAGCCTTCTATTTCTTCCATCAGGTCGGCGTATTCCTGAGCAAGCTTCTTCATTTCCAGGCCCGTCAATCGCTGGAGCTGCATAGTCAAAATAGCATCCGCCTGCGGCCCGGTAAGGAATTGGTCCGACCTGCTCTTTTCCTCGATGAAAGCCTTAGGCAGGATTTCTCTTAACGTCGCGGCTTCGGCCAAACGCAACGGCTTCTGCATCAAGTTCAACTTCGCCGTCGGCGTATCAGGCGACTTCTTGATAAGCTCGATTATTTCATCGATGTCACTGACTGCAAGGATTAGACCTTCGAGGATGTGGGCCCGGTTCCTGCATTTTTTCAGCAGGAATCTGCTTCGCCTGCGCACCACCGTTTTGCGGTGCTCTATAAAGCAGGTGAGCATCTGCTTGATGTTCAGCGTCTCAGGTCTGTTGTTGACCAGCGCGATGTTCGCCACGGCGAACGTTGTCTGCAGAGGCGTATAGCGATACAGCTTGTTGAGCGCGACTTGCGGCTCGGCTTCCTTTCTTATGTCCGCCACTATGCGCAAGCCGTGCCGGTCCGACTCGTCCCTGACGTCGGCGATTTCAGCAATCTGGCCGTTGCGGACGCAGTCGGCGATTTTGGATACAATCGCCGTCTTGACAACCATATAAGGGATTTCCGTTATCACGATGCTTGTCCTGCCCTTTTTGGTCGTTTCGATATCCGCCCTGCCGCGAACCACCAAATGGCCCCTGCCGGTGGTGTAGGCGTCTATAATGCCCTTCTTGCCGCAGATCATTCCGCCGGTGGGAAAATCCGGGCCCGGCAGACGCTCGATAATGTCCCTGAAGCCGCAGTTCGGGTCATTGATCACCAGCAGCAGAGCGTCACAGACCTCCGCGACATTGTGCGGCGGGATACTGGTCGCCATCCCGACGGCAATGCCCGTGGAGCCGTTGACCAGCAAATTCGGAAACTTTGAAGGCAGCACGGTCGGCTCCTGCCGCGTCTCATCGTAGTTCGGCACAAAATCCACCGTGTCGTAGTTGATATCCTCCAGCATTTCCGTTGCGGGTGCGGCCATTCTTGCCTCGGTATATCTCATCGCCGCCGGCGGGTCGCCGTCGATACTCCCGAAGTTGCCCTGCGGGTTTATCAGCGGATACCGCATGCTCCAATCCTGTGCCATGCGAACCAGCGTCGGATAAATCGTCTGCTCACCGTGCGGATGGTAGTTGCCGCTTGTGTCACCGGCAATTTTAGCACATTTGCGGTGCTTGCTTCGCGGCCCAAGATTCAAATCATTCATCGCCACCAGGATTCGTCTCTGTGACGGCTTCAGGCCGTCTCGTACGTCCGGCAGAGCACGCGAGACGATAACGCTCATGGCATAGTTAAGGTAGGAATTCTTGAGCTCATCGAGGATACGCATATCCTCAATATGCTCTCTGAATGGCTCAGTTTTTTTCATAGGTTATAACCTAAACCTCCCCCCTGACCGATATCCTCAAGACCACAATTTTGACTACAAATAGACTACCCCCATCCCACTCAAAAGTCAAGAATTCCCGCAACAAAATACCCGCCCCAAAACGAACAAAAAAGGGCCGCAAGACCCCTAAAGCTGCGCCTGTACCAACGTCTATTTGAATCTCCCAACGTTGCTCTCGCAATCAGAGTAGTCGTCAAAACGTAAACTTGGTACTATATGGCGTCACGAAAGTGCTTTTTGGAAGAATCACGTGCCGGCGTCAAAGACAAGCCCGGCCGTGTGTCTACTGTTGAGAAAAACAGGTACGTACAAATGAAGGGACCTTGGAATGACAAATCTGTCAACCGGAACGAATGTAAAGACCGGAAATCCTTGTAGGTATCTTATCGTAGCAGGTCTCCTGTGTGTCGTTTTTGGCCTGTCGCCGGCCAGTGTGGCGTTGGCGGGTTGTCCGTTAAAGCCCGTCTCGTTTACAGCAGTAAAAATCGAAGACAAGTTCTGGTCCCCAAAACTGACCGCGTATCGCACCAATACAATCCCCCATTCCTGGCCCCATATCGAAGACAACATAAAGGCCATGAGGAAGCTGGCCGGGCTTGCCGATGAACCCTGCAAGACCGGGCTGTGGACGGAAGCCAACCTTTACAAATTCGTGGAGACCATCGCCTATTCCCTCCCCCGGCATCCCGATGCCGAGCTCGAAAAGCGGCTGGACGAAGTAATCGCAGCCATTGCCGCCGCCCAGAGCCCCGATGGATACCTCCACGCTCACGTCACGCTCAACAACCTCACTCCCTGGGGAAACCTCTACCACCAGCACGACGGTTACGTGGCCGGCCACTTGTATGAAGCGGCGGTAGCGCACTTTCAGGCCACCGGAAAAAGAACCTTCCTCGATGTTGCCTGCAAATCCGCCGACCAGGCCTGCCGGCACTTCCTCGACCAAAACAACCCCGGCTTCGGCGGACACGCCGAGATAGAGCTGGCCCTTGTGGAACTCTACCGCGCTACCGGCCGGAAACGCTATCTCGAACTGGCACAAGCCTTCATCAAACGCCGGGGGCAGGTCCCCGAAAAAGAATGTCCCCGCTTCCCCTGCGAATACTTTCAGGACCATCTCCCCATCCGCGGCCAGAACGAAATCAGAGGGCACGCCGTTCGCGCTGTCTTCTTCGCAACCGGCGTTGCCGACGTAGCGATTGAGACAGGCGACCCCGACATGCGAGCCGCCGCCGAGAGACTCTGGGACAGCACGACGAAACGAAAAATGTACCTTACCGGCAGTATCGGGGCGTCAAAGAAACACGAGGCGTTCGCAGACGATTACGTACTTCCCAACAACAGCTACTGTGAATCATGCGCCGCCTGCGGCCTTGCCGATTTTGCCCACCGCATGCTTCTGTTGGAAGCAGACGCTCAATGTGCCGACGTCCTCGAACGCGTTCTTTACAATGCCATCCTGCACGGAATTTCCCTCGACGGCAAATCCTTCTACTACAGAAACCCTCTTCACGACGCCGACCACCCGCGCGGCAATAACTGGTGCTGCTGCCCGCCGAATCTCTCCCGCACATTGATGAAACTGCCCAAATACATCTACGCACGCGACGACAGAGACATCTATGTAAATCTCTACGTGGGAGGAGCCGCTGCAATTGCTTTGTCCAACAATACCATCACCCTCACCCAGCAAACCGATTACCCATGGGACGGCAAGGTTAAAATTCGAGTCAACCCTCAAGAGGCATCGCGATTTTCGGTAAATCTGCGAATCCCCGGCTGGTGCCAAAAGGCCCGCCTCGCGCTCAACGGGTCCGAATTCAAGAACTTTACCATTAACAAGGGCTACGCCCGAATGGACCACGAGTGGGAAATAAACGATACGATTGAATTGGATTTGGCTATGCCGGTCGAGCGTATTGAAGCCCATCCGAATGTAAAGGACAACACCGGCTTAGCGGCCATCCAGCGAGGCCCCATCGTCTATGGCCTGGAGGCCCTCGACAACAGCGAAGACCTCGACATCACACTTGCTATTGACCCGCAGTTTGAGACAGAACACCGGCGGGAATTTCTCGGCGGCGTAACCGTTATCAAAGGCAAATCCGCACAAGGCACAAAATTCGCGGCCATTCCCTTCTACGCTCTGGCCAATCGGGGCAATTCGACACAGGTGGTTTGGCTGCCTCAGAAAGGCAAAAAGGAAACTCTGGCCGGCTGGCAGGACAAGCTTTACCGTGAACTTGACCCCTCGACTTTGACCGAGTAAGACCTCTTAACCTGACCAAGCATTGACAGAAGTTGAGATAACAGGCCCACAAGAAGCCCGTAAGATAGAACCAGCGGCCTTTTGTCCATTGCTGCTCCGTAATTTGCTCAGTCCCCAACGACATCAATTCAACCGCCCTCCAGCATCGCAAACTGTTCGAATCCCCACGCGACACAAGCAGTTGTGCTGCTCCGCTCCGTTGTTTGCGGGGCTCCCAACGAAGCAGAGGGATTCCAGCCTTCGGCCTTGAACCCAGATTTGCTCCGCAAATTTCCATAGGGGTTCTGCCCCCCCCCTTGCGCGCCTTCGGTGGTCACCCCGACGACATGGGGGAGCTTCTGCCGCAGACCCCCCTCGGGTTCGAATTCATCCCACCGAACGAGCTTACCTACCGGAGCAGGAGGGATTCGAACCCCCGTCACCCAAAAGGATGAAACGGTTTTCAAGACCGTCGCCTTCAGCCACTCGGCCACTGCTCCAGATTATCGCGTGCCTGAGCTGCGGACGCAAAAAAAGCCCGCGTTCCTGCGATTTCTCACTCACTTTACACTTCATCGGCCCAAAGTTCAAGAAGATTGAACCCGGCTCTCAAGATACGTCCGTGCCGGCGGCTGCGAGATTGTTAAGCCAGGCCTTCGTGCTATAATAATCCGGCGAGATTTGGAACAAAGGCAGACAGACATGAAACTGTACCTTGTACAACACGCAAAAGCGGCTTCGGAACAACAGGACCCGCAACGGTCGCTGACGGCAGAAGGAAAAGAGGATGTGCAGAAGGTGGCGGCGTTCATCAAACCGCTAAACCTCGACGTGGATGCTATATGGCACAGCGGCAAGAAAAGGACCGTGCAAACGGCAGAGATTTTAGCCGGGGCCGTCAGCGTAAGGGAAGGCATAATGCAGCACGACAGACTTGGGCCGAACGATGATGTCTCTGCCTTACGAGACGAACTTGCCGCGATGGACGAAGATATAATGATTGTCGGGCATTTGCCATTTTTGAGTAAGCTGGCGTCGCTGCTTTTGGCGGGGTCCGAGTCGGCTGACACGACGGCGTTCAAGAACGGGGGCATCGTTTGCCTGAGCCGCGGCCAGCACAATCGGTGGCAGGTCGACTGGATGGTGATACCGGAGCTTCTTGTCTGATGCCGGGCGGCAGGGACGATTAGGAAATAGATTATCCGATGACCGCATTGCCGATTGATATCGGTTCTTTCAGCGAAAACGTTCAGCAGTTGTGGGAGCGAATGAATCCCTGCGTGCTGTGTCCGCGGCAGTGTAAGGTGTATCGCAGCGAGGGGCAAATCGGGTTTTGCGGCACCGGCGATATGCCGGTCGTCAGCTCTGTTGGTCCTCATTACGGCGAAGAGTCGGTGCTGGTCGGCTCGGGCGGGTCGGGGACGATATTTTTCGCCGGCTGCAATTTGGGCTGCATATTCTGCCAAAACTTCGATATCAGCCATCATCGAAACGGCGAGCAGGTGACAATTGAAGAACTGGCCCAGGCTATGTTGGGCCTGCAAAGGTATGGCTGCAGCAATATAAATTTCGTGACGCCTACTCACGTTATCGCGGCGATTGCGGCGGCCGTTGAACTGGCGAGAAAAAGGGGGTTGAGGGTACCGACTGTTTACAATACGGGCGGGTACGATTCGGTCGAGACGCTGAGGCTGCTTGAAGGCTGCATGGATATTTATATGCCGGATATGAAGTATTCGGATTCTGAGGCGGCAAAGCAGCTATCGGCCGCGCCGGATTATCCTCAGATAAATCGTGAAGCTGTAAGAGAGATGCATCGGCAGGTAGGCGACCTTCAGGTGGAAAAAGGGTTGGCAAGACGCGGCCTCTTGATAAGACACTTGGTTCTTCCGAACAATCTGGCGGGCAGTTTTGAGGTTATGGATTTTCTGGCAAAGGAGATTAGCGTAAACACGGTGGTCAATGTAATGGACCAGTACCGTCCCTGCTACAAGGCTTTTGAGCACAGCAAGATAAATCGCCGGCCAACCTGGGAAGAATTTGAAACCGCCCAGCAATATGCTATCAAAAAAGGCCTGCGCGTCATTCGATGAGTAAGTGTGCTTTCAACGTCTTTGCGTTATTGACTGCGTAGGCGTTGTAGTCGTTGTTGAAATACACATAGACGGCGCGGGTTCCTTTGAGATTGTCTTTAATCCACTGGGCCCAAGTCTGCAAAGCAGGTTTTGAATAATTTCCTGCGTATCGGCCGGTGGTGCCATGGAAGCGAACGTAGATTAAATCGCCGGTGATTATACGCGGAGACGGTTCTCCGGGCAGGTCGTGGGTGCAGAAGCCGACATTGAACCTGTTCAGCAATACATAGGTATCTTCTGAAAACCAGCTTTCGTGTCGGAATTCAAAGACGGCGGGGTGCTTTTTGGGAAGCAGCTTGATGAAAGCTTCGAGGCGGTCGAGGTCCTTGTGCATGCTGGGGGGAAGCTGATAGAGAACGGGGCCGAGCTTTTCCTTCAACAGGCGAGCGACTTCAAAAAATCGCTCCAGCGGTTCCTGCGAATCTTTGAGTCTCTTGATGTGGGTGATGTAGCGATTGGCCTTTACGGTATAGAGGAAATTGTCGGGGGCCTGTTGGCGCCAGTTCTCGATGGACTTGGGTTTGGGGAGCTGATAAAAAGTGTTGTTTACTTCGACGGTGTCGAAATGCTGGGCGTAGTGCAGGAACCATTTGGTTTTTGGCAAATCCGGCGGGTAAAACCGGCCGGACCAGTGGTCGTAATGCCAGCCGGAAGTGCCAATTCGAATTTCACAATTGACGTTGCTCATGCGAAGTATTCTAACACATTAGCCTAACGATGTTGACAATTTCCGCTGAACTGCAACCGCACAGAAACAGAGATGGTTAAGGCGTATATTTCGCTCTGGTTTGACCTGCAGGCGGGAACGGTCCTACCGGTAATCGGCCCAGGCGATTCGCTTGTGCCAGTTACAGTGCCAGTGGTCGAAGAGCGTTTTTTCGCCGGAGAGCTGCTGGTTGACTCGAAAGACGCTGTTTCTCTGCCAATCGATAATCTCAGCGGCGATTTCCTGAGCCTGCTGCTGGTGTAACTCCGTCCCAACGTGCTCAAACGGGTCGGCGATCAAATCATAGACGGAAACGGTTTGGGTGGTCGGGGTGTATATGAACTTCAGCCCGCCTTTTACATAACCGGCGGGACTGTACTGCATCCAGCTCGTGAAAAACACCTTGCGGCCATTGGGGATAGGGGCCAAGGCGTTGATGCCATCAAAGTCAAAGGTCCCGGTATCGAATCCGAGCAAAGCAAGCAAAGTTGGCGTCAAATCGACGGAGCAAACCGGCTCGGTCACCCTGGTTGCCGGCTCAATCAAAGCCGGTGCGCGTATGACCCAGGGTATGCGCAGGGCCTCGTCAAAGGGTATTGCCTCGTGGGCGAACAGGCCGTGCTCACCAAAGCCTTCACCATGGTCGCTTATGACACAGAGAATCGTTTTGTCGGCAAGATTCAGCTTGTTGAGCTCGGCGTCCAGTGCAGCCAAAAATTTGTCGGTATAGGAAATTGTCTGGCGGTACCGGTCCACAAGCTCTTTGGCCGGCTCAGCGAACCATCTGGGAACCTCGTAGGGGTCGTGCGTCACGGAACACATAAAGGTCAGGAAGAAAGGCCTTTCGTCAGCTTTTATCCACTCGACTATCGGCGGCAACATTGCGAATTCATCGCCGCTCATATAGCCGACAAACGCCCTGGAGTCGCCCAGGTCCTCTCTGGCGAAGAATTTGTCGAAGCCGAGATTATAGACCAGGCCGGGCCCACACTCGAACTGGCCCTTGCCGGACAGGAAAAAGGCCGTTCGAAAATTCAACTTGTGCTTCAGAATCGACGCGACCCCGGCGTAAGGCTGTGCAGCAGGGACCGCTTCGGCAATATCCTGGTAGGCGGAAGGGAAGCGGCCGGTCAAGAGTGCGAAAAGCGCCTTTGTGGTGTGGGTAAGTGAAGAGCGGGCGTTTGCAAATTCAGCGCCCCGGGCTGCCAAGTTCGCCAGATAAGGCGTAAGGCCGCTTTTTTTGTCATAAAGGGAGGTGTACCTGTACTGGACGCCCTCGAGGACAACCACAACCAGGTTATAAGCCGGCCGGCCGGGTTCGGACGACCGGGCAGCCTGTATCTGGTCCAAGGTGGGTATTTCGCGTTTTATCTTTGCCAAATCGGCCCTATTCAGTCGCGCCGAATCGGCCAAAGAACCGGCTACAGCCTCTAACTGACAATTGTGCCATAGGCCCGCAGAAGCTATTTGTGCGGAGCTTTGCTTGACGGTTGCCGAGTGGGCGACCGCAGTGACAAAAACGATAACCAGAGAAACCAACACTTTTATGACGAATCGCTTGCGACTGGAATCCAGACTGCGCGGTCTTACCAAAACGAAAAAGAAAAACGTAAGAGCGACAGCGCTGGGACCGAGCAGGGCCACGGCTGCGGCGGGCATTCTTATCAGATTAACGCCTATCATGCCTAACGAGCTGAGCGGGTCGCGAATCAAAGGCAGCAATACACAAGGCAGAACTTGCGTTCCCGTTCTTATCAGCCAGCCGGCATTTACCACAGACCATGTGCATATAACAGCGGCAACAACGACGGCGATGCGGATAATCCATTTTCGGGGCCGGCAGAAACAGGCGGCGGCCAGGATAACCTCAATACCCAAGAGTACGGCAATGTCGGCAAATATCCAGCCGAAATACTCGCCCGACGTGCTGCCTATGCGCAGGCAGTGAAACAGCTTTGCCGCCAGTGTGCAAAACAGGGCGCCGAGCATGATGACGCTGTAGGCGCGGGGAGCAAGAAACCCATAAAGATGGCTCAGATACAACTTACTTGCGCATTTGTACCTGGACAGCGAGCAATCCATACTCATAGCAAGCAAGAATACCTTACGCCCCGGCAAATGGCAAGCAGAATTCAGGCTATAAATCTGCTTTCTCGTCCGCCATCCGTGTGGCGGATTCCGCCGGCGCGTTAAGTCAATGCAGCTTGAGAAAAATACGAAGGAGGGCTACTACAAGTTCAGCAGCCGCGGTATAATCTTAGGACGGCCGAGGTTTAAAGAACACAATAATGACGAAACGCTGCAAGCCCGCCACACGAAAGGCGGGCAAGCAGGCGGCAAGTTACGATGGAGTTTGGTCCGCAACAATTAGGTAAATGGCTGATTTGGAGCGGGATTATTATTGCGCTGGTCGGCGCGTTCATAATTGTGCTGGGGCGGGCGGGTCTGTTCAGATTGCCGGGCGACCTCGAATTCGGCGGTAAGAATTGGCGGGTCTATATTCCGATAGCAAGCTGCATAATAATCTCAATCGTCTTAACGATTGTTCTGTGGATTATCAGTTGCCTTCGGCGGTGAAGTCTCGGCGGGCCCCGTCAGAAAGCCGCTTTCTGACGGGGCGGGCTTGTATTCGGGGGCGGGCTTTGCATCCGTGCCGTTCTCGAGCTTCTTGTAGAAATCAGCTTCCCGATCGGCGAGTTTGTTTTGCCGAACCATGGTGCGAATCCGCTGCAAATCGACGTCTCTGGGCTGGCCCCCGGAAGCAACGAAGGCGGCGGAATAATCCAGACCGGCGGGAAGGCCCTGCAGGAACTTATCTACCGATGCCGCCGAGACAAATATCGCCGCCGCAACTGCGGCGGCAACAAGGCAGCGCGACAACGGTCGGTCAGACGAGTCCGACAGGGGCTCTTGCTTGCCCGCCGTTCGTGTGGCGGGCTTGCCCATCGGTTTCGCTTCGTAGCGGCATTTGTCACAGTATATACAGTCCATTTGGTCTTTTGCGGTAAGGCCGAACTCGCACCTGCCATACTTCTTGACCGGGAGGATGCGCTTGAACAGTACGACGTTGTTGAACAGCGACAGGAAAGCACCGACAGGGCATAGGTATCGGCACCAGAAACGTGTGTAGAAAATCGAGCCGAGCAGGGCTATCCCGACAATCCACGGAACGGCTGACTGAAGGGCGTAATTCGAAAATCGTAAACTGAAAACCGAAATGAGGGGGTCTGCGGCAAGGGTGGTGCGGCTTCTGGAAAAGAAGAATACGATTATCAACAGCAGCAGGACGACGTATTTGACGAATCTGGCCTTTTGCATTTTTTCCCGCGAGGGGGGCCGTCTGAAGCGGCGAGGGATGACCAAGCCGAGCAGTTCCTGGGCAGCGCCGAAGGGGCAGATATAGCCGCAATAGATGTTGCCGAACATCAACACAAGAAGGGGTACCCCAATGGCCAGCAGAAAAGCCCCTGAGAGCATTATGGCAGGGGTATGAAAAGATAAAACGGTGGCTATTTGTTCGGTGGAATACTGGGCGTTCAAGATTAGGCCGCACGCCACAAGGTTATACAAAAGCACAGCGAGGCGGCTCCAGAATCCTCCGCGGTAAGTTACAATCAGGGTGAGTATTAAGGCGCTAATCAGATACATGCCCACGGTATCAGGTATGTGGCGGGCCCGGCTGACTTGTTCAAGAGTTCCTGGTTCCAGAGTTTGGCCAAGAACGTGGGTACCAAAAGTGCAGGCTGACTTTTCGAGCGCCGAAACGATGGCCTCGGAGCTAATGGTGGCGCCGGTTACCGCGTGGACATCGGCAAAAGGCTGGGGCCGGAATAGCTGACGTCCCTTGAGACCGTCCTGCCATGAAGCAAGAAGGTCGAGGTATGCCGGGGTTTCGTTCGAGCGTATGATGTGGAAGTTGATTAGCTCGCCAGCGGTGTCAATATAAACTCCCAGGTTAATCCTGCCGCCGAAGCCGCGAACTTGGGGAGCAAGGTCATCGGTGCTGAAGACATAGCCGGTTAGTTTCCGGGTCTGTGATTGCGATGGATAAGCGTTCGGGTCGGTTTGCTGACTGTCGTAAACCTTGAAGTATTTTGCGGTCTTGCCGTTCACAGTTGCCGAGCCTGGCTCAATTTGGGCGTCGCCGGCCAGAGATTGGGCCGCGTACTGCGGCAGTGATGGGCTAAGGCGCGCGCCGGCGGCGGCAAGCAGGTTCGAGCACAAAACGACGGATAAGCCGATGCCGAATAAAGTGTAGCCGAGCCCACGGTAGTTGAAACCGGCCGGGGCCGGAAAGAAGCTCTCTTTCAGCTTGAGTATTCTCAGCGCTGCGGGCGGCATATTCGCCAGAATCAGCAGGACGAATACAAACAGCGTCAGCTTAGTGCCGAGCACGGGGACAATAGCAAGGCTTGTAAGCACGCCGCCTATTGACGCTCCGAGATGGTCGGCCGTTTCGAGCCTGCTGCCGGCATGGCCTGTTTCGAAGGCAGAGTCGGCGAGCTGTCGTGCGGCCAGAGGAAAATAGCAGCCGGTACAAAGGCCGCAGAGAACAAATGCCGCGCCGAAAGTAAGGTGCGACCATTGTTCGACCGGCCAGAAAGCTGCCGCCGCAAGAATGAGCGTATGAAGGAGTATTACCACGAACAACAGGATTTGGGGGCGAGTCTTGCTCTGCCGTGCCAGCAGGCCGCTTGTGAGAAGCGCGCCAGCGGTCAGGCCCACCATGAACAAAGATGAAATAACACCGATGTGAAGGTATAGTGAGCCAAAGCGGGTTTGATATAGATACATCAGGACAATTACGACGCCGATTCCTATCCAGCCGGCCGAGAAAACGAGAAACGTGCTGTCGAAGCTGGACGGGCGGCCTTGCCCGCGTGCCTTCAGAACGTAAAAAAGTCTTAGAATTATGACGAGAAAAATGGGAACAAGAAAAGCCGGTGGCCCGGCCAGGGCAAGGTGTTTGATAAATCTTGCGACCGGCGCTCCGGACTGCTTGGCCGCCAGTAACAAGCTGTACAGATGAGTCAACGGTCTGGAATCAAGGTTGACCAGCAGGCCCTCAGGCAAGTCGGCGGTCGCATAGCTTTTGAAAGCCTTATCGGCGCGGTCGGGCAGATAGACAGACAATAGGGCATCGGGAGGGAAAACCTCGGCGCCGCTTTCTATCCCCGCATACCGGTCCCGAAGCGTGCCGGGGTCACCGGTAAGGTCTTTGGAATCAGAGGCGATAAACCAAGTGTCTTCGCCCGGCGTCAGAACAAGATGCGAAAAGGCCTTTTCGAGCGTCAGTTTTGTGGAGGCGCCAAGATTGATTAGCTCGGTGCCCATGATGTTTTCCCCGCCGGCGACACGCACGCCGAACACTCCGCCGGGTCTGAGGGATTCCTGAACCTGGCGATAAAACTCAAGTGTGTAATACCGGTTCAGAACAGAGCTGGTCGCTTCGGGCAGATCAAGAATTACCAAATCGTAGTGTTGTTTTTCTTCGTCGAGCAGGGTGCGAACGTCTCCGGCAAGTTTATGAAACCGCGGATCTTTGATTCTGAGCTCGGCGGGTATGAATTTTTCGACTTCCTGGACGTATTCGCTGTCGCAATGTGCCCAAGTAACGTTTTCAATCTGCGGCAATCGCAGGAATTCATAGCACAGTCCCAGTCCGGAGCCGATGACAAGGATTCTTGCCGCGCGAGGATTCTGGCAAAGACCGATGGCGGCAATGCGTCCGGCCGACTCATGGTCCGGCAATGCTTCGCAAGCGCTGCCTTCACGAACGGCTACCCACTGGCCCTGATAGACGCCGTAGAGGTACTCGGCCTGCGCGGTCTGGAATGAGCCCTGCAGGGCGTCTTGCGGAAGCAGCCTGGCCCACTTGACGATTCGCAGTCGGCGCATCAGGGCCTCATCGGCCCCCGGCCATTGGGCGAACCCCGCATAATGCATTAAGACTTTGTCCGCCCCAATGGCCGGACAAAAAAGGGCAAAAGTCATAAGCGCATAGAACACACGTCGTCCGGCAGCCCGGTTGAATCCTCCGGCAAGCTGCACACAGAATCCGGAAAGCACTACAACGAAGCAGAGGATAAAGAAGATGCGTGCCAAAGTGACGCCGAATCCGAGAAGCACGGCCGCGCCGAGCCCACCCATAAAGCTCCCGGCCGCCTCAAGAACGTACACGCGCGAGACGGCAAGCCCCCCTTCCTGCACGACCCACCGGCAGGCAACGGTAAACAAGATGCCTGTGATGATGCTGACCGGCGCATTAAGGACTAATGATAAAACCAGAATGGTGCTTATGGGCAGTCGTGCGTAAGATTCCACGCCGGCCAGCTCCCGCGCCTGAAGAATCAATACCAACTGAAGAATAAAAGCGGGTAAGTAAGCCAGAAACAGAAGTTCTATGTTCCTGAGCAATTTCTCGGCAAAGGCGGTCGTTCTATAGACGAGCATCGCGCCAAGGCCGACCCATAAAAACCACGAGCCAAAGAAGATTCCGACGCTTATGTCGTTGCCTTCGAAGGTGGTGATAAACTCGCGAAAAAGCAGGGTCTGGGCTGCGATGGTGAATAGCCCGTAACTGAATATGAGCAGGCCGCGAGCAAATTTCATTTCTCGTTCTCGCCGAAAACATCCGCCTGGAAGACCTGGAAACTGGCGCCCTCCTTCCAGGCGTCGTAGGGCAGGCCGGCCTTGAGGGATAATTGTGTGAGCATTTGATTTAAGTCCCAGCCCTGCTCCGGCGCCACCTGGGGCAGAAAGACCGCGGACCGGTCGTCCTTGCTTAGCACCACGCCATCCGTGCCGATTCTGATTTGCCGGTAAGAATCGACAGGCTCGGGCGGCGTCAGCGCGGATATCTCGATGGTCAGAGTGCTGTATTCGTCTTTGGTTACCGGTATGAAACGCCTGTCGTTGAGCGCTGCGTTGATGGCATTGGTAATGACAGACCTGTACAAGGGCCGCTGCGGGAAAATATCGCCTATGCAGCCTCTAAGCCGGGAGTTCTTCTTGAGCGTCACGAACGCAGCACGCGGGGATTGCATCGCAGGACTAACTACGACAGCCAGGTCTGCTGCCTCCGGGACTTGTTGCTTTTCGAGGGCGTAAGCTATTGATTTGCGGGCCAAAGTCAAAAGCTGCTTTTTATCCTCCTGCGTCAGTTGGGCCGGGCGAGGTTCAATTTCCGGCCGGTTCGACCATGTCCCCGCAAAGGCCACCGAAAGATAGCTCACTGAGTTGGAGAAATCGCCGGTTAACTCGCCGGAAGTTGCGTACTTGACCAGATTGGCCTTGGCTGTCTTGTCGAGCGTTGAAAGCAGCACCGCTATGGGTATGGCACCGCAAATCGTCGCCCCTGTTTTGCGTTTGTAATTCAGGAAACCCTCGCTGTCCAGCTTTGCAATATACTCGTAGGCCCCCATATCAAGCTCTCTGATTCGCTCCGGAATGTTATCTGTGAACGGGACGTACCGATGCCCCCGGCCATAGTGCACAAAATCCGAGCTTGCAACAACAAGGGTGTCTGCGTCAACCAGGCCTCTCAAGATCCTGCCGGCCTTGCTGATTGTGTCCAATGAGCACTGGCCCGCAACAATCGGCACAAGTTTGAAATCCTTCTGGTGGTATTGTAACAGCGGCAGTTCCAGCTCGACGCTGTTTTCGGACTGATGGGCATACGGCAGACTCTGGAACATGGGAAACTTCAGAAGCTTCTCTGCGAATTCGGTATCCAGCGGTATCAGTCCCAGAGGTGTTTGGCAGTGGGTGGCTCTGGGGACGCTGAGTATCTCTTCCATATAGGCACGGTGGCTGGGGCCAATAACAATGATTCGTTTATATTTTTTCTTGGTTGTATTAAGAGCGCAGGCCGCGGTCTGGCCGGACCACTGGTACCCTGCATGTGGAAGGATGAGAGCAATAACGTTGTCTATCGTTTTAGTATCGGCTTTTTGGAAGAACCCAGCGAACTGCTTATTAAGCACTTGGGGGTCGGCAGAATACCAACTGCCGGCAAGGGACGACTGGAGAACAACTTTTGCAGGTTCAGCGGGCGTTTGTTTTTTGGATACCGCCGCTTCTTCGGCTGCGAGAGAAGGCTTTGGCGCTCGTGCCTTCAAGATAAGTACGCCTGCAACAGCCAACACCACAACAATCAGCACCAACAGAAATGTTAGCTGCGAAAGTTTCTTGAATTGCCGGGCCATATCAACCACTCCATTTACCTTGTTTAGAAATATCTCCCAAAGGTCTTAAAGAGCCGGGATATTTGGTGAGCCGGATGGCGCGCACGAACCTGCGGGGGTCGGCTTTCCCGGCAAGCCAGCCGGCGCCAACAATAACCGCCGAAGCGGCTTTTATCAATTTCGCAATAAACTTTCGACGCGTCATTTCCATACTCCGTATATGTCTTTGCGGCAATCGGGGCACCGGCCGTTTCTGAGGCGATTCTCCAGAATTGTATAGCCGCTGCGTTCAATGAGCAGATTCTTGCAGGCCGGGCAATAAGTGTTCTGGCCCGCCCTGCTGCTGATATTGCCGATATACACGTAGCTGAGGCCTTCGCTGATTGCTATTTCACGGGCCATATCGAGTGTCTTGGCTGAAGTGGGGGGCAGATGGAGCATCTGGTATTTGGGGAAGAATCGGGAGAAATGCAGGGGGGTGTCGGCGCCCAGGTTGGCTTTGACCCAGCGAACGAACTCGGTTATCTGCTCGGGTTTATCATTGAGGGTGGGGATAATCAGGCTGGTGACTTCGAGCAATATGCCGCTCGCCTTGGCCATAACAAGAGCGTTCTGTACAGGCTTTAATGTCCCCGAGCAGACCCGGCGATAAAAATCGTCGGTAATTCCCTTCAGGTCGATATTTGCAGCATCGACAAATTCGAGCAGTCGCTTCCAGGGCTCAGGATTGATGTAACCGGCCGTGACAAGGACGTTGCGTATTCCTTTTTCCCTGGCGAGTTTTGCCGTATCGTACGTATATTCGTAATAAACAATCGGATCGGTATAGGTATAGGCCACAGAGGGACAGCCGGCCTTTTGGGTCAGTTCCACGAGCTTTTCCGGCGGGCAGTACATGGCCTGACTGTCTTCCGGATTGGCCTGCGATATTTCCCAGTTCTGGCAGTTCTTGCAGTGGAGGTTGCAGCCCACCGTTGCAAGGGAAAGAATTCCGGTGCCGGGCAAAAAGTGGAAAAGCGGTTTTTTCTCAACGGGGTCAACGTGGATTGAGCAGGGGAATCCGTATACGACGGTTCGCAGCACACCGTCAATATTGATTCTCACCCGGCACTCGCCGCTCTGGCCGGGGTCAATCAAGCACATCTTGGGACATAATTCGCACTGAACCTTCAATTGTGCCTCGCTTGACTGCAAATGCCGGCAACTGCCGGTTTTCGATTCTCAATCGGCGACAGGCGCTGAAACATGCTCATCATTATAACAAATCCCCCCGTAGATAATACATTTTGACAGCAATTTAGTTCGCCCGCTCGGTCAGACGAGTCCGACAGGTCAGACGAGTCCGACAGGTCAGACGAGTCGGACCCGCTGGAAAAACCGGGCCGGGTCGCTTATAATGCGGCATCGAAAGATAGAGCAAGAAAGAAGGTTCTGTAAGAGAGAGAACGACCAGGTGGATTTATCTATAGTCATACCGGCATTCGGAGAAAGTAAAAAGATCGGTCGGGACGTTGAGGCGGCGTCGGCGTTTTTGGCGGCCAATCATTTTACGGGAGAAATTATCGTCGTCGACGACGGCAGCAAAGACGGGACGAGCGATGCCGCCAAAAAGGCCGGTGTGAACCTGCCGACGGATGTGTCAGTTAAAGTTATCCGCTATGAGCCGCATCGGGGGAAGGGTTATGCGGTTCGGGCCGGCATGAAGGAAACGAGCGGCGAGTATGTAATGTTTGCCGACAGCGGCTGCTGTGTGCCCTACGGGAACGTCCTGCTGGGTCTGGAGATGCTCAAGAACGCCAGCTGCGATATAGCGCACGGCTCACGAAAACTGCTCGAAAGCGATATTCAGCAGGACCAGCGGTGGCACCGGCGAATTTGCGCAAGACTTTTCAAATGGCTGATAAATAAGATTGTGACGATGCCGCCGGGAATCACCGACTCGCAGTGCGGCTTCAAGGTATACCGGGGCGATATCGCAAGGAAATTATACGGCCAGTGTATCAGTGACGGCTTCATGTTCGACGTGGAAATCATCCTTCGGGCCCACAAAGAAGGTTGCCGGATAGAAGAGTTTCCTATCGAGTGGGTGTGCGACCTCGACAGCCGATTGTCGCTGACGCGCACGCCGTGGCCCGTCCTTTCGGAATTGATAAGGATTAAACAGGCTTTGGCCGAAAAGTGAGAATAAGCCGGCTTGCCGCCTGTGCCAGACCGCCGGAAGAATTCGGTACACCTGATACTATTGTTTGAATAGACTCTCTTGTTCCCAGGGACCATAACGCAGGATTTTTTGTTTTTGTCCTCCTTGGCCGCCTTCTTCCACAACAACCATAGCCAGTGTACCGCAGTGGCCGAGACAGTAGTGATTGATTTCGTCCGGGGTCATAACCATAAAGGCGGTAGAGAGGGCATCAGCGGTTGCGGCATCGGGAGCACAAGCCCAGGCGGCGATTCTGCCTTCAACGGGCCCAGCGGAACGGGGGTCAATTATGTGACGGCCCTGCTGAAGACCTGAGCCGCTGAGGGCCCGGTCTTGTAATAGAAGACAAGCCAGGGTCTGCCTTGTATCAGCAGGATTGGTTAACGTAACGGGCCAGCCTTTGGTCCCGTGCGGTGGAGCGAGGGCCAGGACCGAGCTGTACCCACCGTGAACGAGAGCGATGTCAACACCCCAGTCACGCAGCAACTCGGCCATCCTGTCGGCGGCGTAGCCCTTGCCGATTCCGCCGAGGTCAATCTTCACCCGGTCGGTGAGTAACTCTACTGTATGCTCGTCTCCGTCTAATTTTAGAAGATGCGTGCCCGTGTGCTGACGGGCAAGATTCAACTCGTCCCGGGAAGGTGAGCGGAGAGTTTTATCCTCACTGAGCCAGGCATCGAACAACAACCCAACCGTAATATCGAAAGCCCCGCGGGTTTCATCATACATCCGGGCAGCGACTTGAAGGCACCCAAAGGTTTCAAGACCGATTACCAAAGACTGATTGGCAGTTATGTTGTTTATTCGGGAGACATCGCTGTTTTCTATGAATCGGCTGAATTCCCGTTCAAGCCGGTCAAGCTCATTGAAGGCGGCGAGGGCGGCCTGCCGGGCGTAACTTCCATCTTCATGTTGTATGATGACCTCAAAGGTGGTCGCCATAGCTTCGTGCGAAAAGCGATGGGTTCCGCATACCGAATCCCACTCGGCTTTGGTAAAAGGAATCTCCGGCTGTATGGGAGTCATTTCTTAGTCCCTTGATTCTGTTGCGATTGTGCCTTCTGTCGCCGGTAAGCGTCCCAGAGGTCTTTGGTCACGTAACCGCGCAGCTCAACCTGTGGACGCAACTGCATATACGAATCAAAAAGGGGCACGTACAGATGCCTTTGGCCCGGGGGCGGCAGTTCGTACAACTTTTTCATCAGGGCCGGCTCCGCGCCGTCAGAGGCGATAATGACGGGCGCAGCCGGCACTCTGTCGTCAACCTTATCGTACCAGCCGATACTTCGTTCTTCAAAGCGGCGCAGGTACCAGGGCAGGGGCCAGTAGTCGCCCCCGGGACAGATGACGTCAACACGCATTGCCAAGCCGTCCGGGTGTACCCTGGCTACTTGCTCGACCCGCTGCGCGATACTAATCACATCGGTAACCGGGTGAGCATAGACGTATGGATTGCGGGCGTCGGCATAGAATCTGTAATTGGCAAGGTAAGCCTGCCAGGTGAGATGAACCGTACCTTCAACCAACAGGCAAAGAACAATCAGGCGGGGCAGCACCTTCGGCAGAAGTTTTACCACCGCAACAGCACCCACACCGGCCAGCAGAATCATCCCCTGCAAAAATCCCAAAAGACACCATGGAGTCTTGTACGGGAACACCGAATATACAGCGGTCATAATCAGCGTATAAAGGGCAATAAACGTGAGTAGATTAGCGTCAAAGGAAGCAACTTTTTTTCTGGTCATGGCGACTACAAAACCCACGAGGGCCAGAATTACAATCATTGACTCACTCCAGACGGGGCCTGAGCCGTACCTCGAATACATGAGCATCTTGAGATAATAATACCAGGGGTGGAGATGGGGATTGTTCTGCGGAGTCCGATTAATATAAGCGATGTAGCTGCGAACCGAATCCCATACGCCGGCCGGATTGGTCAGAAATGATGAGTAAAACAAAGCCGATACCATTACAGCGGCTGCCGCCATTGCTATAACGTGTCGGGGCTTGATTATTTCATTAATACTGAAGGCGGAACTGGCCTGCCGGCCCTGAATCACCAGCGTAAGCACAAGCGCCAGCAGCATCGAGCCGAAAGAGATTATAAATGTTTCCTTTGTCGCGTGAGCAAGGCCGAGGAATATGCCGGTCAATAAGGCCCACCTGATGTCTTTGCTGCGAGCATAGCGGTAGCCCGAAGCAATTGCCCCAAAGCTGAAGCAGACCAAAAGTGTCTCCTGGATGTAGTATCGGCTGTAGAAGACAAAAGCCGGCGAGACGGCGGTCAGTATGGCCGCGACACTCGCGGCAGGTGTGCCCAGGCCGTCGGCCAGCAGCAAAAGCAGCAGCACAAGTAATACGCCGAAAAAAACGGGAACAATACGAAGGGCAAATTCGTCAAGGTCTTTGAACTTGTGCATCCCGCTGAGCCGGGCCGGGATGAGGGTGAAATAATTCAGCGTGGGCCCGTGGTATTCATTCGGGTCGTAACGATAATAACCTTTCTCGAGCAATTCGCCGAACTTAACGGCGTGAACGGCTTCATCGCCATGCATGGGACGCTGGTCCAGCCGCGGCAGGCGCAGCCAAACAGCAGCCGCCGCCGCAGCCAAAATTAGGACGCAACAAGTTCGGGGACACTTCATCGTGCCGGTCTGCCGAAAACCTCCACTTCCACATAGTGATTTAAGTCGTTCGAGCTGTTGCCGTTGCTGTACAGGCGGACATAGCGGGCCCGGACGCCTTTGGCATCGACAAGCTTGCCCTCGGAAGTCTCGACATAGTGCATGTCGGTGCCGATACCCAAACCGGAGGAGTTGTCAATATCATTGTTGAACAGGGTCCTGACATTCGTAATAAAATCGGGGTCGTCGGCGACCTGTACCACTACGTCAGAATAGACCCTCGCTTCCTTGTGATAGTGCCAGAACAGGATTGCGTATATGTCGTACGGCGCGCCGAGGTCGATGGTTACGCTCTGCAGAAAAGGTCCCAGCTCAACATAACTGCCGTCCGTCGCTTCCTTGTCGCCGTCGGTTATCATTGCGATTTCGCCGATAATAGGCTCCTTGTCAGTGCTGGCCACGGGCCTCTTGAAGGCGACGTTTTTGGTGCCGGCGGGGGCGTAAAATGGCTCGCGCGGTTTGCCCAACGGCTTCTCCAGGTTGGCAACGCGGATATTCTGGGGCGTGCCCACGAACATAGGCCTGGGCAGTTCGATGGCAAGCGGAACCATCGCGGAGTCCGGAGTCGCCGTTTGTGCGTTAGCGGCGGTTTGCACGCTGGCCGATGAGGTCACCTGATAAAGGCTTTTGTTCGCGGCGGTGATTTTGTCGGCGTCCATTTTGACCATCGCGCGGTCGTAT
Organism: Sedimentisphaerales bacterium; assembly: GCA_035529895.1. Classification (GTDB taxonomy): domain Bacteria; phylum Planctomycetota; class Phycisphaerae; order Sedimentisphaerales; family Anaerobacaceae; genus JAUWKC01. The sequence goes on along the minus strand of DATKVV010000068.1, from coordinate 85,786 downwards.
GTCATAAGTCCGTTGACCTCTACCTCAACATCCGTGGTCTGGGTATAAACAGCGGCAGAAAGTCCGCCCTCAATGAGTGGACGCAGCTTCGTAAGCAAGTCAAGATAGGCGTCGGTCAGCGCCTCGCGTGTCTCAAACTTGCGATAGCCCCAGTTCTTTTCGTCCTGCCAGGTGTGGCCTTTTATGGGCAGGCCCAGGCCGCCGAATTCGCCCAGGACCGCGGCGCGCTTCTCCTCGTTCTTGGGCGCCGCCGGGCCCGGATACTTGTGGTCGTCGTGGACGTCACCGACGCCGCGGTCGGCCCAGCCGCTGGCATTGTTGACCAAACGCGTGGGGTCCCATTGCTTAATCAAATCGACAATCCGCGGCGTGTCGTACTGGCCCCAACCCTCATTGAAGGGTACCCACATTATTATGGATGGGTGATTGTGGTGAGCATCGACCAGGGCCTTTAGCTCCTTTTCAAACTGTTCGGCCGATTCTTGGGACCTTGCCACGTCAGGGTCGCTTCTGCCAACGTGCTTATCGCCGTTGGGCATATCCTGCCAGACGAGCAGGCCGAGCTTGTCGCACCAGTAATAGAAACGCAACGGCTCAATCTTGACGTGCTTTCGCATCATATTGCAGCCGAGCTTTTTGAGCGCTTCGATGTCGTAGCGAAGAGCTTCGTCTGTCGGCGCGGTGTAGATTCCATCCGGCCAGAAGCCCTGGTCCAAAGGTCCGTACTGGAACAGAGGTTTGTTGTTGAGCAAGAGCCTATTAACGCCGGCTTCGTCCTTCGCAACGGCGACCTTTCGCATTCCGAAGTAGCTTCTGACAGCGTCGGCTCTCTTGCCGTTGTTATCCTTAAGAACCACCCTCAGGTTATATAAAAAAGGCGAATCAGGCGACCACAGTTTTGGATTCTTGATAGGGACAGTGATTTCCTGCCCTGGCCCGCCGCTTGCCTTAGCCCCTTTCAGCCCTGCCTCTTTCGACCTTGCTGTCACCTCGATTTTATATCCCGCCGGTGCCTGTGAACAAACGGCACTCACACGGACCTGCTCTTTATCAACATCAGGAACAACAATCAGCGACTCGATATAAGCCTTGCCAACCGGCTCCAGCCATACCGTTTGCCATATACCGGTGGTCGGTGTGTACCAAATCTTGTGGGGATTGCGGACCTGTTTTCCGCGCGGCTGCGTGCCCGCGTCTGTCGGGTCCCATACGGACAGCACGATTTCCTGTCTGCCCGTTCCTTTCAGCGCGTCGGTGATGTCGAAGGTGAAGGGGTCGTACCCGCCGCGATGTGTACCCACCTGCCTGCTGTTGACCCAGACCGTTGTTTCCCAGTCCACGGCGCCAAAATTCAACAGTACTCGCCCCTGTTCCCAGTTGGCTGGGACTTCAAATTCACGCCGGTACCACAGGCGGTTTGGGTCATCCACCCGCCTCATAGCGCCTGACAGGGCCGACTCAACAGGAAACGGCACGAGGATTTTGCCGTCGAAGTTTTCGGGCTTCGGCTCATCTTTCGGCCTGATGGCGTAATCCCACAGGCCGTTGAGGTTCTGCCAGTCCTTGCGGACCATCTGCGGCCGGGGATACTCCGCGTGGGCCTTCTCGGGGGACACGTCCTTTGCCCACTGTGTCATCAGCGGTCCTTCGGCCGGCTTCCACTGGGCATGCAAAGCCGGGCACAGCACGAGCACGAGGGTCGTTACAATATAATACCACGCTCTGTTCACGCTATAGTTTTTTGTGCGTGGGCCGCGGTACAATTCCTGCATCACCATTTAGTCTACTCCTTACCTAACTCAGATTCCAAAACACGTTTCCATTTCTCATAAGCCTCACCGTACTGTGAGGTCAGCTTGTCGTTGGGCTCGATGGTCTTAACGGGTTTCAACCCGACAAAAGCATCTACCTCGCCGTCGTAAATACCGGCGCCTATACCTGCTCCCCTGGCAGCGCCCTGGGAACCATCGGTATTATAGAGTTCTACCGCAGTTTTCGTTACGGTGGCAAACGCTTCGGCAAACAAGGGGCTTAAAAACATATTGGCATTACCGGCCCGCGCCGTTGCCAGTTCAATTCCCATTTTTCGCATTATACCAAGACCGAAGTTAAGCGCAAAAACGATGCCTTCCTGAGCGGCCCTGAGAAAATGAGCCTTTTTATGTATGTTAAAATTCCATCCATGAACGGATGCCCCGATATTGCTGTTTTCGAGCGTCCTTTCGGCGCCGTTGCCGTATGGAAGTACGACAAGGCCGTCGGAGCCGACAGGGACCTCCAAAGCAAGCTTATTCATCTGGTCATACGTTAACGCTGCTTCATTGTTTGCAGTAAGATTATGTTTCAGCCAACTGTTCAGGATTCCCGTCCCGTTGAGGCACAATAACACGCCATACCTCGGACTGCCGGCCGAATGGTTGACGTGAACGAATATGTTTACTCTTGATTTTTGGTCATAGTTTTTCTTGTCGCTTATTCCGTATACTACGCCCGAGGTGCCGGCGGTAACCGCAATCTGGCCGGGATTTAATACTCCAAGCGACAAAGCATTGTTGGGCTGATCGCCCGCCCTGTAGCTCACCTTTGTGCCGCTCTTAAGTCCGAGTTCCTCTGCGGCGGCAGCGGTAAGCTCGCCCTGGATGGAGAAGGTGGGAATGGTTTCGGCAATGAGGTCGGCGGTGATGCCGTAGTTTTCAAGGACAAATTCCGCCAGTTCATCGTTTTCGAAATCCCACATTATGCCTTCGGATAGGCCTGAGGGGGTGGTCGCTATTCGGCCGGTCATTTTCATAGCGATGTAATCGCCGGGCAGCATGATTTTATGGATTTTGGAGAAAATATCCGGCTCGTTTTCCATGACCCACTTCAGCTTCGAGGCCGTAAAGTTGCCGGGCAGGTTGAGCAACCTTTTGAGGCACTTCTCCTGCCCGATATCACGCGCCGCTTTTTGCCCAATCTGTACGGCTCTGCTGTCGCACCAGATTATAGCAGGCCTTAGAACTTCACGGTTTTTGTCCACGGCCACGAGGCCGTGCATCTGGTAGGAAATCCCGATTGCCCGGACATCAAAAGGTTCGAATTTTGCCCCGGATTTAATTTTCCGCGTAGCCAGTTTGACGTGGTCCCACCAGACGTGAGGATGCTGCTCGGCCCAGCCTGCGCTTTTTGCGATAATCTCCAGCTCTTTCTCGGGCGAGGTCGCGGCCGCAAGCACCTCGCCCGTTTCGGTCTCCATCAACGTTGCTTTTATTGAGGAGCTTCCTATATCGTATCCCAGCAGAAGCGCCATTGAGATGTCCCTTTCTTCATATCGCAAGTGCGGGAAGTACGGCGTACCCCAAGCTTTCAGTTTCAGACTAATTGAGTCTTACCAGGGACAGCCACGGGAGCAACCGGCAAATCACCAAACTCGTAACTCGGCGGGGTCAGGTCCAGCTCGGAGGCATTCATTGCCCAGTCCCACTTAAGCGCGCGTCCGGTATAGGCGCTCATGCGGCCCATAATCGCGGCGAGCGTACTTTCAGCGATGCGTCGGCCCTCATTGAGGGGCCTGCCCTCGCGAATACTGGCTATCAGGTCGGTATGCTCCTGCACATAGGGGTTGGGGGATTTGCCGTCGTACTTATAAGCGTTCGGCCCCTCGATGGAACCGTGAGAGCCATCCATATATGCCGAGCCGTTTGTGCCCACCACTCGCTCGGAGACACGATGGTCGCACCCTTCTATCTGGCGGCACATGCTCAAAACGCGAACGCCGTTGGGGTACTCGTACTCGACCGCGAAATGGTCAAAGATATTGCCATATTCGGGCCCGGTTCGGACCTGCCGGCCGCCCATACCGAGGCACTGAACGGGATGGGAACCAATCGCCCAGTTAATCACGTCGATGTTGTGCACGTGCTGCTCGACGATGTGGTCGCCGGAGAGCCATGTGAAGAATAGCCAGTTGTGGCACTGCCATTCCATATCCGACCAGCCGAGGGCGTGTCTTTGCTTCCAGTTCTCGGTGGCCCTTTGCACCCAGAGGAAGCCTCCGTTCCAGTAGCACTGTCCGGATACAATCTCGCCGATATCGCCATCATGAATGCGCTTCATAACCTCCAAATAATGGTCCTGGTGTCGTCGCTGGGTTCCTGCGACGATGGCAAGGCCCTTCTGTTGGGCCAATTCGGAAGACTCAATCACCGAGCGCACACCGACGGGGTCAACGGCAACGGGCTTTTCCATAAATACGTGCTTTCCCGCCTCGATGGCGGCTTTGAGCTGCACGGGACGAAAATGAGGAGGCGCCGCCATGATTACCATATCTATGTCGCACTGGAGAACTTTCTGGTAGCAGTCGAAACCGCTGAAGCTCGTATCGTCAGTAACGGTCACCTTGTCATCGACCCTCCTGCTGAGCCTGGCGAGAGACTTGTCCAGACTGTCACGAAAAAGGTCGCCCATGGCGACAATCTCTACATTGGGCGAGGATTTTACACAGTCCATTGCTGCGCCGGTGCCCCGGCCGCCGCAGCCAATCAGCCCCACGCGGAGCTTGTCCGAGCCGGCGGCGAAAACGCGGCTGCTGTCAAATGTCATAGCCGCCAGCGAAACCGCTGCCGAGGCCCTGATAAAATCTCTTCGGGAAACGTCAGATTTGTTTTTGCTTACTTTGTGCTTCATGAATAATTCCTCATACAGTTATTGTCAAATTAATTGCGTTTTTCCGGGAATTGCGACCGGCCCGACGGGCAGGTCACCCATTTCGTATTTCGGCGGCGTAAGGTCCAGCTTGGAGGCGTTCATTACCCAGTCCCATTTAAGTGCCCGGCCCGTGTAGGCGCTTATGCGCCCCATAATTGCGGTCATAGTGCTTTCGGCCACGTGTCGGCCTTCGTTTACGGGCTTGCCGTCGCGAATGCTCTTTATCAGGTCGGCGTGCTCCTCCACCATGCCACCGACACGCGGCCCGTCGTACTTGTAAGCATTCTGCCCCTCGATATAACCCACTGACCTGGTTGTATAAGAGGAACCTTTTGTACCCACCACTCTCTCACAGACGCGGCTTGTCGTGCCATTAATCTGGCTGCACATACTCAGGACGCGGACGCCGCCCGGGTACTCGTACTCGACGGCGAAATGGTCGAAGATATTGCCGTACTCGGGGCCGGTCCGCACCTGGCGACCGCCCATGCCGAGGCACTGGACGGGGTGAGAGCCGATAGCCCAGTTGATTATATCGAGGTTGTGGACGTGCTGCTCGACGATATGGTCGCCGGAGAGCCAGGTGAAATAGGGCCAGCAGCGAATCTGCCATTCCATATCCGACCACTCGGGTTTCCTCAGCTCGAAATGCCAGTCCTGACTGCCCCAGTTCCAGTAGCATTGTCCGCCGACGATTTCGCCGATTTGGCCGGTGTGGACGCGCTTCATAATCTCTATGTACTGAGACATGCGGCGCTGCTGCGTGCCGGCCACGATGGACAGGCCCTTTTCCTTGGCCAGTTCCGACGAAGCGATTATGGAGCGGATGCCGACCGGGTCCACCGCTGCGGGTTTTTCCATAAACACATGCTTGCCCGCTTCGACGGCTGCCCTCAGATGCTCGGGGCGAAAGCCCGGCGGCGTGGCCAGAATTACAACGTCCACGCCGGAGGCGATTAGTTTCCGGTAGGCGTCGAACCCGATAAAGCAGGTATCGGTGGTAACGCTCACTTTATCAGCGGCCTCTGCTTTTAGCTTGGCAAGGGACTTGTCGAGACGGTCCTGAAAGACATCGGCCATGGCGACAAGCTCGACGCCTTCTGCGGACTGGACGTAGTTTTTTGCCGCGCCGGTCCCGCGGGCGCCACAGCCAACCAGTCCCACACGCACTTTGTCCGAGCCCGCGGCAAAAATGCGGCTGCCGGGCGACGCAATCACCGCCGCCGAAATCGCCGCCGATGCCTTAATGAAATCTCTGCGTGAAACTTGTCGTGTTGTCTTAGTGACTTTCTTTTCCATCAATAACTCCTCATTATCAGATTAACTGTGTTTTTCCGGGGACGGCCACCGGGGACACCGGCAAATCGCCGAACTCATATTTTGGCGGGGTCAGGTCAAGTTTTGACGCATTCATCGCCCAGTCCCACTTCAGCGCCCGGCCCGTATAAGCGCTAATGCGGCCCATTACCGCGGCCATAGTGCTTTCTGCGACATTTCGGCCCTCGTTAAGCGGTCTGCCGTCACGAATGCCCTTGATAAGGTCGGCCTGTTCCTGTACGTACGGGTCGGGAGATTTGCCTTCGTACTTGTAAGGATTTTGGCCCTCGATTAAACCGTGACCGTCAGCTACGCCCTTGGCGCCGACTATCCTCTCGCCAACACGGTTGTGACAGCCATTTATCTGCTGACACATGCCCATGATTCGCACACCGTTGGGATACTCGTACTCGACCGCAAAGTGGTCGAAGATGTTCCCGAGTTCTCGCACCGCGCGACCGCCCATGCCCATAACCTGGACCGGATGTGCTCCCAAGGCCCAGTTAATAATATCGAGGTTATGAACATGCTGCTCGACAATGTGGTCACCGGAGAGCCAGGTGAACCACGGCCAGTTTCGCAGCTGCCACTCCATACCATACAATGAACTGGTCTGCTCGTGCCATTTCCAGTAGCCCAACATGTCGCCGCCGTTCCAGTAACACTGCCCGCCCACTATTTCGCCGATGTCCCCGTCGTGAATTCGCTTCATAATCTCGACATAGCTCGCCTGATGCCGACGCTGGGTGCCGGCCACAATTGACAGACCTTTCCGCTCAGCCAGCTCCGACGAAGCGATTATCGAGCGAACGCCGACAGGGTCCACGGCCGCGGGCTTCTCCATAAATACGTGTTTACCCGCTTCTATGGCGGCTTTGAGATGCTCAGGCCTGAAATGCGGCGGCGCAACCAGCAATACCATGTGGACGTCCGTGGCGATGACTTTTTTGAAGGCGTCAAAACCCACAAAGCAATTGTCCCGGGTGACCTTTACTCTGTCGCCCACTCCTCTTCTGAGCTTGTTGAGGGACTTCTCAATCCTGTCTTCGAACAGGTCGCCCATTGCCACAAGCTCCACCTCGGGGGATGAATTCAGGCAGCTTATCGTGTCTCTCGTGCCCTGTCCGCCGCAGCCGATAAGGCCCACTCGTATCTTGTCGGAACCTGTCGCATAAACCCGGCCGGCAACGCCGGAGGTCAGCGCCGCCAATGATAATGCCGCCGAACTCTTGACAAAAGCGCGCCGCGAGATTTGACGCATATGTCCCGAACCTTCGTGTTCTTTTGTTTGTTTCATAACCTGCTTCTCTATTTATAACAAGGCCTTGACAGCCGGAGATTTCAATATCGATTCAGTGGCTCGATGTAGATATTGCGAAACTCGATGGGCGAGCCTTCACTTTGGAGACATATCTTGCCGTAGGTTTGCGAGGCGTTGGTCCCTTCGTTCTGGAGCACGCCATTAACATAGTTGACGATTGTGCCGCCTCTGCAAATTATGTCGTAAGTGTTCCACCGGCCGGCGGCCTTTTCGCTGCTTTGCTGTTTCTTCGGTACAACCACATACGGTTTGCTGACGTCCTGTATGAACCTGCCGTCGACGCCGATTCCTGTTCCGCCGATAAGCACGAAGTCTCCGGCGTTGCCGGACTTCAACTGGCACTCGATGCATTTGGGCCAGACCTTATCCGGTCCGCCGGCGTGCAGGAGGACCCCGCTGTTGGTGGGCTGCTCGACCCATCGCCATTCGAGATGCAGCTTGTAGTTGGAGTAGTCCGCTTCCGTTCTTATGTAACCGTCGGGCTTTCCCTCGCATCGGATTACGCCGTCTCGGATGGACCACACTCTATTGACGTCCACATTTTTATCCGCCGCAACGCGCTTCCAGCCGGTAAAGTCTTTGCTGTTCCAGAGAGCAACTCTTTTGGGCGACGCGCATCCTGCCGCAGTCAAAAAGGCCAACGTCACACCCGTTGTCACCAAACCGATACAAGTCCTTCTCATAGCTTTAACTCCTTGGGATTCGACTTTCACTGACCGCTCAGAAGTCGTCGCAGGCCCGATAGGCATCTATCACGGCCCTTTCAGCTTCTTTGGTTTTCCCCTTGCTGGCGCCGTGCTCCATGCACAACACACCGTCGTAACCCTTCTGGTGAATATGCTTGAAGATGTTCCCGTAGTTAATCTCTCCGGTGGTCGGCTCTTTGCGGCCGGGGTTGTCTCCTACGTGAAAGGCGGCAATTTCCCCCCAGGCCATATCGATGTTGGGGATAAGATTTCCCTCGGTTATCTGCTGATGATAAAGGTCATTGACTATCTTGCATGAAGGGCTGCCCACCGCCCGGCAAATCTGGTAGGCCTGCGGGATCCCGGTAAGAAACACGCCCGGATGATTGCGCAGGGTGTTAAGCGGTTCGATCACCATCACCAGGCCCGAGGGCTCGCAGACCTCGGCACAATACTTAAGATTCTCGATGACATTCGCCGTCTGGTAGTTCCACTGGAGTTTTTCATCGTACCGGCCGGGCACAATCAGCGCCCATTTGGCGCCCGTTCGCTTTTTCACCTCAACCGCCTGCTTCATTTTGTCCGCCAGCATCGTGCGCACTTCTTTGTCGCCGGTGACAAAGGTGGCCTTGCCGAATTCGGCGTAGGCGATAAACGGCCCCAGAGTCATGTCCAAACGCGCCATCTCTCTGGCTATCGCCTCCTGCTGCCCAGGGGACTTGCCCATAAAGCCGTTATCAAACATCGCGCGGAAACCCTCATCCGCGGCGAACTTGATATTGTCTATAGGGTCGCTACCTGCGTGGTTTTTGAACTGTCCCAGACTTGGCGCATACCTGAGCTTGAACTTGCGGTTCGGTTTTGGGCTTGTTGTATCCTGGCCCCGTGTCAACGACGCTGCCGCGGACACAGCTATCGCGGTCCCGACGGCTTTGCCTATGAAGGCCCGCCGCGAAATCACACCATCGCGCCGGCAAACAGCTTTTGTCAGTTCTTTCATATTATCAGTCTCCGAAAGCCGCCTCCATTCCGTGGCGGCTGTTTGTCCCGGTTATTGGTTAATCTGGTCCATTAGTTTCTGCGCCTGCTGACGCAGCGAATCATTCGCAGAAATCTCGATAAGCTTCTGCAAAACGGCTTTGGTCTGCTGAGGATGGCCGGCCCGTGTGGACTCGGCGATTCTAACCACGGCGGCCCCCGCCTCCTGCTGTAACGCCGCATCCTGCAGATAATCACCCGCCGTCTCGAGCGCCGCAAGCGACTTTACATTCGCCAGGCCGGACAGCACCGACTTCTTTTCAGTCACATTCGCCGACAGACTCATCGCTTCCTTGTACATTCTGACCCTGTCTTCCGCCGGCCGCTCAACGTCCAGCCCAATCAGCCTGATAAATCCGCGCAGGGTCAGAACACGCTCTCTTTCGTCACCCGAACTTTTTGCCAGCCCGCGCAGGTCCTCTATCGGCTCCGCGCCGGGCCAGTCTGACAAGGCGCGAACCGCTGAAATCCGGACCTCCGCATCGGAATCCCTTAAGGCCTTACTCAAAGCAAGAAGAGCGCCTCTGCCTCCTATCTTGCCCAGAACATTGAGCAAAGAGCATCGGGCCTGCACCTGCTCGACCGAAGCCGACGCAGCCACTATCTTGTCCGCCTGCCGGTCTTTGTCCTCAATCTTGCGGGCTACGGCAACCACGGTATTCTCCGCCTCGCTGCGCTCTGCCTCGCTCTGGGCCTTTACCAGAAGGTCCACGAGTGCCGGCAAATGTTTCTCGTCAGCGACAACCCTTAATACTTTTAACGATTCAATTCGGACCTCTTCCTGTGGAGCTTGCGCGGTTTTGAGCAGCGTATCAATACCTGCTATAACGTTGCGCTCACCAATACTGCGAATCAATTCAATCTTAACCTCAGGAGCAGCTTGTGGGATGTTTGCCAGAATCTTGCTGTCTACCCCTGAGCCGCGCAGACGATACAAAGCCCCACGAGCGGCCTGCTGTTCGGCGCCTTCTGCATTCGCCGCGGCCTGTACCAGCAAATCAACATTTGAAGCGTCGCCTAACACGGCCAGCGCACCAAACGCGGCGATACGAACATCGGTGTCACTGCTTTTGGCTGCATTGACGGCCGCATCCAAAGCAGAACGCTCGCCGCGGTCGGCCAGCGCCGACAACAACTGTACCTGGCCCTTGACCGGCAGATTCGGCAGTTCAGCGATGGCAGCTTCCATCACTTCCTTGCCCTGTATTTCGCGCAAAAGCCCAATGGCCACAGCCCGTATTTCATCATTGTCGCCCTTGAGGGCGCCGATAACGACACGACCGGCCCTTTGGGGCATCGCAGCGACCATACCTCGCAGAGCAGCGGCGCGAATCGCCGATGGCCCTCCGGCGCCATACAGTTGCCTGTAAATCCTCACCGCCGACCGCGTGTCGCGTTCAGCCAGAAATTTGTCTGCGCACGTCAGGCAGGCATCCGCCAGCGCAAGCTGCAGTTCCGGCTTTAGCTGCGACTTTGCGCCGAGCAAAACCCTGGCGGCCTTCCTGCCGCCAATCTTGCCCAGCGCCGATAACGCCGCCTCGGCAATCTGCTCGTCAGAGTCGCTCAGCAGGCTGCTGAGTTGGTCCGCCGCCTCCTTGTCGCCACGCTCACCGAGCGAGTTAATTATGCCGACTTTCACCTTGCCGGAGGTCTTGTCCAAAGCATCCCGCAAGGCCTTATCCGCCGCCGACCCCGGTATCCGCTCCAGAGCATAGCGGGCCATATCCGCCGGCTCGATTGGCGAGGTTGCTTTTTCTGTGAGCATCGCGGCTAAGGTGGGTACTGACTGGTCGCTGCCGATGACGCTCAGCTTTCTGCAGATAAACTGCTTGCCGGGCGGAGTGGCATCCGAGTGAAGGAACTCCAAGAAACGCTTTTCGATTTGTTTGAGTTTAGCCGGTGAATCGGAAGCCGAGCAAATAAGGTCATCGATTTCGGCCAGCGGCTGCCGGCTCTGGCCGTATTCATACTTTGCGATTTCCGCCAGCAGCTTACCCAATTGCCGTTGGGAACGAGGTGTCGTATCCGCCGGCAAGTCGCCGAGGGCAAACTGGATGCCGTCGAGATAGTGCCGCAGCACCGCCGGGGTCCACACGACATCGTGATTGTGACCGAGCGACGAATAAAACACGCGTCCCTTCCCGTAGCTTTTTATCCAACTGATGCCGGTATCATTGTCGGTGGGCTCCAAACCTTTGACGTTGCGGGTTGCATCATCGGTCATATCGAGACTGAGCAGAACGCGCTGTTTTGACCGCGAATAAAGGGGCGGCTTGGTTCGGTAAAGCTCGTCATTTATCTTGAAGCCTTTGCCGCCGAATGCCGCCGTAAGAGGATGGTCCGGGTCGTCGATTTTAATTGCCCAGACGCCGTTTGCTCTCCAGGGATGCCCGCTGAACTGGGCGCCCATCATTTCCGCTGCCTCCGGCCAGTCATAAAAGTTGTCTGTCGCCGCGTGAATTCCGACGATACCTTTGCCGCCCTTGACGAAATTCATCAGGCCCTCGCGCAGCCTTGAGTCGCTGAAATCAAGCTTGGTGGTATTGTTCAGGCAGACTGCGTCATACTGGTTGAGCATCTCCGGCGCGAACATTTCCATCCTGTTGCTGAAGACCACCTCGTAAGCCCCCGTCTTTTGGCCCATGATTTGCAGCGCCTTGTCCCAATAAGGAATCGAGCTGTGCTTGAACCCATTGCACAGGTTAAAGACGAGCAGCTTTCGCGGCCGGTTTGGATTAACGGTTGCCTTTGCCGGCGCTGCACTCTCTATTTTCTGCAGCTCTTCAGGCGACACCGCCAGCGAAGTATCTGCAAGCAGCAAAACGCAGCAGGCGGCAAGCAATACCACGTTGATGACTTTTGACCTCTGATTCATTTTTTCCCCTTTCTTAGCTTTTGTAAGTGTTATTTTTTAACACGAAACATCAAAATATCACCACTCCATCGACGATGCGCCGAGACCGCCGTTTACAGATGCCAGGCGCTGCGCATCGGCCGGGACAACATTCTGTTGGCCTCGTCGTCATTGAGGAAGATTTCTTTTTCCGGGTCCCACTTAAGTTTTTGCTCAGTCAGCATGGCTATTTCTCCCAACAGGCCTACGCTGATGGAGCGGTGCCCAACCTCAACGGGGGCGACCGTCTCCGAGCGGGTGTGAATGCAGTCGAGGAAGTTGCCCTTGTGGTCGTCGCTCTTGTACAGGTGTATCTCGTCGGGACCGATGACCGAATCCAAAACCGATTTCGGCTCGGCGTCCAGCTTACTGCGATTGACCTGAATCCAGCCTTTGTCCCCATACCAGGTGGCGCCTCTGCCTTTGGGCTGCTGGCTGTCGTTGGCGACAATCATGGTCAGGCCGTCGGCGTACTTACAGGTAAACTTGTAGGCGATGGGGACATCGTATATTCCCCCGCTCGGATATACGCCGCGCCCCTCAATCTCAACCGGCCCCGTGCGGTCCAGGCCGAGGCCCCAGTGGGCAATGTCGATGTGATGGCCGGCCCAGTCGGTTAGCTGGCCCCCGCTGTAATCCATTATCCATCGCCAGTCCCAATGGCAGTCGCCCCTCCCGAAATCCTGGTATGGTCTCCATGGCGCCGGGCCCAGCCAGAAATCCCAGTCCAAACCATCCGGAACGGGAAGCAGCGGTTTTTGGCCCGTGCCTCTGCCGTCGGGCAGCCCGACCTCGACTTTGTAGACCTTGCCGATTCTGCCGTTGCGCACAAGCTCGCAGGCCCGGCGGAAGTTCCGATCCGAGCGCTGCTGGCTGCCGGTCTGCCATACGACGCCGTACTTTTCGACCGCCTCACAGATTGCGCGGCCTTCGCGGATGGTCCGGGCCAGCGGCTTCTGGGCGTGGATGTCCAGACCGGCCTGAGCGGCGGCAACCGCGATAACGGCGTGCCAGTGGTCCGGCAGCGCGAGCATGACCGCATTCAGGTCGCCCCGACCGATTAGCTCGCGAAAATCAAGATATGTCCTGCAGTCGCTGTTGCCGTATTTATCGTCCACCATTTTTTTTGCCCGGTCGCGATGCTTCTTATCGACGTCGCAGACAGCCACCATCTGCACGTCGTTTCTGCGCAGGAAACCTTTCATGTCGCCGGTGCCCATCGACCCGACGCCGATAGCTCCCATGACGATGCGATTGCCGGGCGCGACCGTGCCGGCCTTGCCCAGCGCCGAAGACGGAATAAGATATGGAAAACCTATCACCGCGGCGGCGCCGGTTGCCGTTTTCAAGAACTGACGTCGGCTAAGATTCTTAAGCTCTGACACTATCGAGTCTCCTTCCCACAAAAGTTTCAAATATGCCAGGGGCTTCTCATGGGTTTGCCGAGCATGCTGTTTGCGGTAGAGTCGCCAACGATTTGCTCGGTCTCCGGGTTGAAGCGGATTTTTCGCCCCAACCTTATGGCGATGACCCCAAGGTGGCCGACGCTGGCTGAGCGATGGGCCACTTCGCAGGGTGTGATGGTCTGCTGCCGGGTCTTTACACAGTCGAGAAAGTTCTGCAAATGGTCGCGGCTCCTGTAGAGGCGTATTTCGTCGCGACCGATGACCTCGTCAAGAACGCTTTTGGGATTGGCGTCAAGCTTGCCGCGATTAACATGGATCCAGCCCTTATCGCCATACCACTTGGTGCCGCCGGCGAAGCTGCTGGCCGAGACCAGTTCGACCCCGTTCGCATACTTGCACCTGAACTCGTAGTCGGTGGCGGCGTTCCACACTCCTTCGGTGGGATACTTGCCCCAGCCCTCGACCTCCACGGGACCGGTATCATCCAGGCCAAGGCCCCAGTGGGCGATATCAATGTGGTGGCCTACCCAGTCCATGATTCTGCCGCCGCCGTAGTCCATGTGCCAGCGCCAGTTCTTATGCACTCTGGCCGGGCAATAGGGCGCCCAGGGCGCCGGTCCAAGCCAGAAGTCGTAATCCAGTTCGGGCGGCGGCGGACCGAGTGTTTGCTTGTCTTTGGTTCCGGCGTAATCACTGTATCCTCCGCCGAGACCTACCTCGACGCGATGCACTTTTCCGATTCGGCCGTTGCGCACAAGCTCACACGCGCGATGGAAGTTTTCGACGGACCTCTGCCAGCTTCCCGTCTGCCATATTCGACCGTACCTCTTGACCGCGTCACACATAGCCCGGCCTTCGACGAGAGTGTGAGAGAGGGGCTTTTCACCGTGAATGTCAAGCCCGGCCCTGGCGGCCATTATCGCAGGTATGGAGTGCCAATGGTCCGGCAGGGCGATGTTGACCGCATCCAGGTCGCCGCGAGCAATCAACTCTCTAAAGTCATTATAGGCCGCACAATCTTTGTTGCCGTACTTGTTATCGACCTTTGTCTTGGCCTGTTCGAGGTGGCTCTTGTCGACATCGCAGACGGCGACGTACTGTACCTCAGGCTTTTCGAGGAAGCCCTTTGTATTACTGCCGCCCTGCCAGCCGTAACCAATAGCGCCCATCACAATCCTGTTGCCGGCAGCGACATTGCCGCCCTTGCCTAGCGCCGATGACGGCACGAAATATGGAAATGCCACCGTACCTGCGGCGACACCCGCAGCTTTCCTCAGGAAGCCGCGCCGCGTGATACGCTCGCTCTTGTTCATAATAACCTCCAACCTCTATGAAAGCACAATTATAGCAGCCTAATTCAGTCTGCCCGCCGACCACCTGATCGCGCGTGACACGAGCCGGCGGTAATTTTCGTTCTCATACGCCGCAGAGTCATGGCCCAGTTGGATATAACATACCCTCGCCTTGCCGTAGCCTCTTACCCAGCATAACGGTTCATCGCTGGCCGGGTGATTCGTGGTCAGCAGCACGTGATTACCCTTCTCAAAAACACACTTCTTGTAGGCTTCGTCATGTATGACAAAATCCTTCATTCCCCGCGTAATCGGATGGCGTTTGTCCCCGACGTGAACGGCGATGTCCAGGCCGTGCTGGTAGTCGCTCTTGCCGTGCATCACCCCATTTTCTTCCATCTCGTTCAGATAAAACCTGCCACCAATGATTTTTCGATACTCCGGCCACTGCTGGAAAGCCCCTATCGAGTGGTGCAGGGCGACCAGCCCCACGCCGCGATTCAACAGCGAGGTTAGGTTGTGCTGCCTCGCCGGCGAAATCTCCTGCGTCATGTTGTACAGCACTATCACGTCATAGTCCCAGCCGCTGATATCCTCGAATAGCTCGCTCTGGTCTCGCTGCTCCGCCTCGACATAATTGATATCACCGCTGCTTTCGAAAATCGCAAAAAAAGGCTCCTTTTTGAACCCGTGCCCGGCAGTTACAACCACCACCTTGATCTTCTTAGCGTCGTCTTGCCCCCTCTGGGGGGACCGCCCACACGAACAGCAGCAGACCACCACCGCCAGCAGAATAGAGACCAACGCCCTGGGCAAGGATACGGCTTTGCGTGCATATTTCATCGTGCCACCCTTTTCCGATACCGTTACTTGTTTTTCGACCTTCTCAAAGAGCTACAAGTCTACTAAAAACGACGCCTTATGGCCACCATTTTATTCAATTACCCGCCGTAATCATTTGTAATTCTACTCCAAACACACACTTACAGCCAAAAACCAGGAAGATTTCGCACAATGGCGGCCTCACCACACTAATTGAGATACTCCACCGTCCCGGAGCTATCAACGATATAGTTCCATCTATTGATATAGTCCCAGCCGGATAGAAATTCATCATTTGTCTGTCTTAGTTTTTGCGACAATAGGCCCTCCAGTTCCTTCCGTAATTCGCTGTACTCGGGCTTATTGCAGAGGTTGTTGAGCTGGTAGGGGTCGGCCTGGTTATCATAAAGCAGCCAGGGACCCTTCAGATCCCGTACGTAGGTATAGCGTCGCGTGCGCACGCCGCGATATTCCCTGCCGCCGTGTTTTTCCCTTTTCCACTGGCCGAACGGCGAAGGGCAGGTAATCAGTGCAGCGTTGTCGTCCGGCCCTTTGGCGCCTCTTATGATATCCGAGAAATCCGTTCCCTCTACGGTATCCGGTATGTCAAGGCCGCTTAAGCCCAGCAGGGTCGGCATGATGTCGGGAGCGTTGATGGGCATATCGATAGTCCTGCCCGCTTTGCCATGTGCCGCAGGATAGCGCACGAGAAACGGAACCATGATGGACTCATCCCATGGCCGCTGCTTCTTTTGCTCGCCCTGCGAATAAAGCATGTCCCCGTGGTCAGAGGTAAACACAACAATGGTTTCATCTTCCAGCCCCGTTTCCTTAAGTGTCCTGAGGATTTTCCCAACACACTCGTCGAGTGCGACCATGTGTGCGTAATAGCCGGTAAGGTCTTTTATCGCCCTCGCTTCATACTCTTTGGGGACATTGGGCCTCAAGGTTAACTTTTTGTCCTTTAACAAATCTCTGTATCGCTTAGGGGCCGTGTGATACGGGGCATGGGGAGGTCCCCAGGAAAGAAAAAGTGCAAAGGACCCGCCTCTGGCGTGCTGCCGGATGTAGCGCCGGGCCTCTTCGGTCTGGGCGATTGCGTCGTAACCTTCCCATTTGAGTTTTACATTCTCGTCGGCGTAATAAAAGGAGTTGTTATAATCGTGGGTGCAGCCGAGGGCCTTCCAGAACTTAAAGCCCTGCCTTCTTTGCCGTGGTATAAAGGCGCTTCTCTGGTCTCCATCGAGGTGCCATTTGCCGATATAGCCGGTTTCGTAGCCGGCATTGTTGTATGCCTGAGCGATGGAAACAGCGTCGTTATTCAAACGCACGTCGTTTAGGAAGACGCCGTGAGCGAGCGGGTATCGGCCGGTAATCAGGCTTGCGCGGTAGGGACTGCAGACAGGGCAGCCGGAGACGGCGTTCGTAAAGTTGACGCTTCCCTTGGCGAGCCTGTCAAGGTTGGGAGTAATGGCGTTAGGATCACCCGCATAGCCTGCGGCTTGTGCGCGCCACTGGTCGGCCAGAAGAAAGACGAGATTAGGCTTGCGAGCGGCGCTTTTACCAGCGGTGCGGCTGGCCGCTGAACATCCTGTCATGTGCAGGCCTGCAAGAAGGGAAGCGGCCCCAGCCGCCGCGGCCTGCAGGAACTCTCTTCTCTTAATAAAGTCTTTTTTCATGAGACTTTACCCCACAACGTTCGAACTCGCTCCTCCTCAGTGCCGATTTGCAAGTAAGTGCAAAGCTGGAACATCGCCTGGTCGGGGCCTGTCCAACAAAATGTCGCTATAATAATCCTTTCAGGTGCTTAATGCTTCGCTCGGCCTGGTCAACCGTGCCGCATTCGACGCTCATAACGATGTCACGCGGTGCGGTCTTGCACACCTCGATTACCTTTTTCCAGTCGATGACGCCGTCACCGCAGGCACAGCCGACGGCGGTGCCTGTAACCTTGCCGCGTTCGTCCCTGGATTGCTGCATCGAAATATCTTTGGCATGCAAATGAATAAGCCTGTCCTTGACGCGCTTGAGCCACTCAATAGGGTCTTGCCCGGCGAGGTAGCTGTTTCCGGTATCGAAGTTAATTCCGATGGCCGGGGAATCAACCAGCCCGTAAATCTTATCCAGACCGTCAGGGTGCTTGCTGTACTGCTGGTGCGGCTCAAGACCAATAAGTATGCCGCGAGCTTCAGCGACTTTGGCTGCCTCGGTCAGCACATACTTCATTAGCACGTGGTCCTCTTGTTCCGTGGTCCAGGCGGGTTTGGGGCCCTCATCGGTATTAACGACAGGGGCGCCACACTCGGCCGCGAATCGAATCGCCTGTTTGAGGTATTCGGTGCTGACCTCCGGCCTGCAAAGCGGAGTGTGCGATGAAAGACCGGATAGCTTCACGCCTGCTTTCTCGCACGCTCGCTTTATACGAAACGGGTCATCCAGCATCGACACGCTGTGGAAGTAGCCGGCCTCACTGAGCAGCTCACGCCCCCAATGAACCATCGGCTCTACATACTCATAGCCCAACTGAGCGGCTTTCTCCACGCCCCACTCGAATGACTTGTCCTCGTGTCGGACAAACTCGAGATTGACTCCTATAAACAACTTGCCCATTGCACGTCTCCCTTTTGTCCTTCTACAGGTGCCAGGGGCTGCGCATTGCGCGGGTCAGCCTGCGCGAAGCCTCCGGGTCGCCGATAATCTCTTCTTTCACCGGGTCCCACCTGATTTTTCGCCTGGTTCGGATGGCAATGTCACTCAGGTGGCACACTATGTCGGCCCGCACGGCCACGTCAATCGGGCACACGGTCTCAGACCGGCTCTTGACACATTCGAGGAAGTTTCCCACATGGTTGTTGCTCTGGTATAGGTGAATCTCGTTCGGTCCAATCACCGAATCGAGCAGGGATGGCGGGTCGGCAACAATGCGACTGCGGTTAACGTGCACCCATCCATCGGGGCCTTCGAAGCCGATACCGTGGGAGTCCTTTCCATAGCGCTGCCGCCATTCTTCGGGCTGAGGGCCGCCCGCATAATTCATTATAAGGCCACTCGCATACTTTAGGACAATGCGCCAGTCGGTGGCGGTATCACAGAATCCATCCGCGGGAAAGGCGCCGGTTCCTTCCAGCTCCACCGGACCGGCAACCGCTTGTCCTCCGCCCCACAAGGCGATATCCAGCGGGTGAACACCCCAGCCCGCTATCCACCCAACGGCATAGTCGGAATGGAACCACCACAGCTTATTGGAGCAGCGGTCTTCGGTGTAAGGCGTATAAGGGGCCGGGCCCAGCCAGAAATCGTAATCCAGCCATTCCGGGATCGGCGCCGGCTTCATTGAGCCGCCGGCGACGCTGCTGGGTGACATTACATTGATGGTACGGACTTTGCCAAGCCGGCCGTTCACGGCCAGCTCGCACGCCTGACGGAATTTTCGGTCGGAGCGCTGCTGGGTGCCGAACTGAAACACCGTTCCACGCTCATGGCAGGCGGCACGCAGGGTCTGGTCTTCAACCAGGCTCAAACCCATAGGCTTTTCAAGATATATGTCCTTGCCTGCCCTTGCCGCCGCCAGCGCGAGCAGGACATGCCAGTGGTCGGTGGAGGCAATCATGACCGCGTCAATGTCGTCGCGGGCCAGCAGCTCGCGGAAGTCGTGATACTCCTTGCAGCCACTGGTGTTGTACTGCGTATCCACGCGCCTGCGTGCGGCCTCGCGTCTGTCAGACTTGACATCGCAGACGGCCGCCACCTGAGCAACCTGCTGATTGAGAAAGTTTTGCATCACGCCGCTGCCCTGGGACCCCACACCGATGCAGCCAACCACGACCCGATTGCTCGGCGCAACACTGCCGGCTTTGCCCAATGCCGATGACGGAACCACGTACGGAAAACCTATGGCCCCGACCGCGGCCCCCGTTATTCCTTTCAAAAACTCCCGACGACCAATATTTTTATGATTCATAACCAAAACACCCCAAAACTGTATCTGTTCGCTTCATCTATTTCTCGAATGCCGCGTCAAAAGCAACCGCGGAAGGCTTGAAGTCTATCTTCTTGACGAACTCGCACGCTTCCCTGGCCCCATGCTCGCGGTCCATCCGGCTGTCCTCCCACTCCACCGACAAAGGCCCCCGATAACCAGCATCGTTGAGCGCCACGATTATCTCCTCGAAATTAATGTCCCCGTGGCCGAGGGACCGAAAATCCCAGTATCGACGCGGGTCGGCAAAGCCGGTATGCCCTCCGAACACGCCCACTGTGCCGTCGCCGTGTCCCCACCAGGCATCCTTCATGTGAACATGGAAGATGCGCTGCGAAAACACACGGATAAACTTGACGTAATCCACCCCCTGATAACCCAGATGACTCGGGTCGTAGTTAAAGCCAAAGGCCTCGTGGCCGTCGAGGGCCTCAATCGCACGCTGCGCCGACGCGACGTCAAAGGCTATCTCCGTCGGGTGGACCTCCAGAGCAAACTTCACGCCCTCGGCCTTGAAGGCGTCGAGTATCGGATTCCATCGTTCTGCAAAGTCATTGTAACCGGCCTTTATCATATCCGGCGAGACCGGCGGGAATGCATAATTCATGTGCCAGATTGAACTGCCCGTAAAGCCGTTGACGACGTTGACGCCAAGTTTCTTTGCGGCCTTGCCGGTGTCGATGACCTTTTTGGCCGCCCGCTTGCGGACCTTCTCGGGGTCGCCCTCGCCCCAGACGTCCGGCGGCAGGATGGCTTTATGACGCGCATCGATATTATCGCACACGCACTGACCCACAAGGTGCGTCGAGATTGCGAACACCTCGAGGCCGTGCTTTTTCAGCAGGTCGCGCTTGGTCTTGCAGTACTTGTCGTCCTTTAGGGCCTGGTCCACATCGAAGTGGTCGCCCCAGCAGGCCAGTTCCAGCCCGTCATAGCCCCAGATTGCCGCCTTTTTGGCCAATTCTTCGAGAGGTAAATCCGCCCACTGCCCGGTAAAAAGTGTAACAGGTCTTGCCATTTGTGGTTCTCCTTAATGAAATAGCTATAGAATTCCGCATTGTAAGATAAAAGCTTTCCTTTATCAACCGGAAGCTTGTGTTTTTTGCGCTGATTTCCGGCAGGCATTCTCGACGACGAAGACGCAACCTGCGCTCGGAACCATATCCTGCAGCCGACCCGGAGGATTTCTCCGAAAGTTTGGCTTGCCTGTCGCAGATTACGAAGCTACAATCCGGGCATAACAGAAAGTGTTGCACAGGGAATTTCCCCTTTTTGGTCGTAAGCTTCTGTCCAGACAAGAACTACGAGACTGCAACCAAGAGGACGGCAGGAGGATGGGATAATGCCTGTCCCGGGATATCGGGACCGTTTTTAGCTAATTGAGTTGTTTTTCACAAAAGAAGGAGATGTCAAAGATGAAAAAACCATGGCCCGCAGTGTTCGGAATCTGTCTGATAATGGTATTGCAGCAGTCAAGAACCATCGCAGCTGCTCAGATGCCAACCGCAGGGGACTATACCAGCTCGATTGGTATTCGGCTTGTCCGCATCGAGCCGGGCAGCTTCATGATGGGCAGCCCCGAAGGCGGCGATTTCGACGAACGCCCCGTACACAAGGTCAACATCACCCGGCCATTCTATATGGCCGTGACGGAAGTAACGAACGAGCAGTACGAGCAGTTCGACCCTTCGCACAAGAATATGCGAGGCCAGTATGATTTGTCGAAGGGCCCCGATGAGGCGGTCATATACGTAAGCTGGAACGACGCGGTGAAGTTCTGCGCATGGCTCTCACAGAAGGAGGGATTGGCCTATCGCCTGCCGACAGAAGCCGAATGGGAATATGCCTGTCGGGCGGGGACGTCCACGGCGTACAATACGGGCAACGAGCTACCCGAAGAATATTACAAAAATCAGCAAGCAGAAGCGTATCCCAAACCGGTGGATTTGACTGTGGCCAAGACGCCGGCCAACCGCTGGGGACTTTACGATATGCACGGCAACGTGGAGGAGTGGTGCTCCGATTGGTACGGTCCGTACGAGGGCTTTGAACAAACCGACCCAACCGGCCGTGCCGATGGGGATTTCATGGTGACGCGCGGCGGCAGCCATAACACGGAGACAACGTATCTGCGAAGCGCCAACCGCCAGGGCACGGTGCCGGAAGATAAGCATTGGCTGATTGGCTTTCGCATAGTTCTGGGTGAGCCGCCCGAGACCGAGCCGCTGCCTGTACCCGGGCCGCAGCTGTGGGGCCGTAACGTCCGACAACAGCAGCACCATTGGTTTGATGGCCAGGATGCGGGGAAGCCTTACTTCAAGGGGCCGCGGAACTACGTGAAAATACCACCGAATTCTAATGGCCCGCTGTGGTCACGGCACAACCACCAGCCGGCCATAACCGCTTGTCCCAACGGGGACCTGCTGGCAATCTGGTACACCACCACAAGCGAAAGAGGACGCAATCTGGCGGTGGCGGCGTCAAGGCTGCGCCGCGGCAGCGAAGATTGGGAGCCGGCTGCGCCGTTCTGGGACGCGCCCGACCGAAACGACCACGGCAGCAGCCTGCTTTGGGACAAAAGAGACAACACGATTTACCACTTCAACGGCTTGAGCACGAGCGGGACGTGGGCCAACCTGGCGCTGCTGACCAGAAAGAGCACGGACAACGGCGCGACATGGTCGAAGGCGCGGATTATTAACCCGATACATGCCTATCGCCGCCAGGTTATAGCGGGCCCGTTTATTACCAGAGAAGGCTACTTCATCGTGACGTGCGACGCGGTGCCCGGCGGAAGCGGCGGCTCGGCGATTCACGTCAGCCGGGACGGAGGAATCACCTGGAGGGACCCCGGTGAGGGAAGAGTCAAACCGGAGTTTGCCGCCGGCAAGACCGGGGCGTGGATAGCAGGGATTCACACGGGCTGCACACAACTTATGGACGGCAGCCTTCTGGCGTTCGGGAGAGGGGACAGTATCGACGGCAAGATGCCCAGGAGCATTTCCACCGACATGGGTGAGAATTGGACATATTCGGCGAGTGATTTTAATCCCATAGGAGGTGGGCAGCGGCTGGTGCTGCTGAGGCTCAAGGAGGGGCCATTGTTCTTTGCATCCTTCGCGCGGGACATGACCATCACAGACGCGGCGGGGCAGTTTCGCGTCGTTAAGGGGCTGTTCGGCGCGCTGAGCTTTGACGAAGGCAGGACCTGGCCTGTGCGACGGCTTATCACCGATGACAAAGCGGAACATAAGGCCAAAAGCAGTGACGCACACGAGTTCACTATGAGCCCGACCAGCGCCGAGCCGGGAGGCTATATGGCCGGCACGCAGGCGCCGGACGGCGTCATACATTTAATCAGCAGTTGGAACCATTACGCCTTCAACCTTGCCTGGCTCAAGACACCTATGCCTGCCGCAAGACCGTAAATGCCGTCGCCGGTTTAGCCATTTGCATTAATCCAAAGAAACCAAAATTCGGTGTGAGGGTCACGATGAATAAACGCTTTATGCTCGTCGGTATCATAATAGTTGTTAGCTGTATAATATCGAGCTGCGCTCCCGCGTCCGGTCACGCGTCTGTGGAAGCAGGCGAAATTGGAAAGACCTTTACCAATTCCATTGATATGAAGTTTGTGCGGATTGACCCGGGCGTTTTCATGATGGGAAAGAGCACAACACCGCTGCCCGACGAGCTGACCAAGAACCTGAGCTACCCGCGGCGAGAGGACCTGGCCGCAAAATTCCCGCACGGCGACCCTCAAAAATTCGCGATCACGATAGAGCACGTGCGTAACGGCGACTTCGATGAGAAGCCGGCACACCGGGTCAATATCAGCCGGCCGTTTTATATGGGCGTCTTCGAAGTCACCACTGCACAATACGAAAAGTTTGACCCGTCCCACCGTGCGCTGCGGGGCAAGAACGGCTTCCCCAAAGAAGATAACGAGGCGGTCATTTTCGTAAGCTGGCACGAAGCCAGTGCATTCTGCGGCTGGCTCTCAGAGAAGGAGGGCCTGCCCTATCGTCTGCCGACCGAGGCGGAGTGGGAATACGCCTGCCGCGCGGGCACAACCACCCACTTCTGGACCGGTGACAGCCTGCCGGAAGCGTTTCACAAAAACGTCGAGCGCACCTCGTTTAATGAGCCTAACGATATCGTGCCGCTGACAGTGGGCTGGACGCCCGCCAACCCGTGGGGCCTGTTCGATATGCACGGCAACGTGGAAGAATGGTGCCACGATTGGTACGGGCCGTATAAGGCCGGCAAGCAGGTGGACCCTGTTGGCATGGCAGACGGCGATTTCAAGGTGACCCGCGGCGGAAGTCACGGCACGAACCTTTACTACCTGCGCTCGGCAAACCGCATGGGCACACTGCCGGACAACAAGCACTGGCTCATTGGCTTTCGCGTGGTAATGGGAGAACTGCCCAAGACAAAACCGTTAACAATACCCCCGCCCCAGCGATACCAGCTCAACGTTAAGCAGGAAACACCGCCCAATCTCCGTAAGGGACCGGACCCCGACAAGCCCTACTTCAAGGGGCCGCGTCGGTATGTAAAAATACCGCAAGGCTCATGCGGCCCGTTGTACTATCATCACAACCACGACCCGGCGATTGTCGAATGTGCGAACGGCGACCTTTTGACGATTTGGTACACGTGCGTCGAGGAAAGAGGACGTGAGTTAGCGGTGGCGGCCAGCCGACTGCGCTACGGGAGCGAGCAGTGGGAGCCGGCATCACCGTTCTGGGACACTCCGGATAGAAATGACCATTGTCCCGCTTTGTGGTTTGACGGCAAGGACACGATTTGTCATTTCAACGGGCTTTGCGTTGCAGGCAAGTGGGAGCCGTTAGCCATTATTATGCGGACATCGAAGGATAATGGTGTCACCTGGTCGAAGGCGCGTCTGATTGCTCCCGAACATGGCTTCAGACAGATGGTTGGCGAGCCGGTTTTCCGCACACGAGAAGGCGCCATTTGTGTCGGGGCCGATGCCGAGCACGGCTCTACAATCTGGGTCAGCCGGGACAATGGCAAAACGTGGTACGACCCCGGCGGCAAAATCAACGGCATCCACGCCGGTATCGTCCAGCTCAGTGACGCGCGATTGATGGCTGTCGGGCGTAACCAGAACATTGACGGCTGGATGCCCAAGAGCATCTCTTCCGATATGGGCAAGACGTGGAAGGCGACCGCAAGTATTTTCCCCCCCATCACCGGCGGCCAGCGCGCCGCGCTAATCCGGCTGAAGGAGGGTCCCTTATTCTTCGCCTCTTTCGCAAAAGATATCAAGAATTTCGAGCCGACCCCCGATGGCGTAAGGCCGCCTCGGCACGTCGCAAGTATCTTCGGGGCGGTTTCGTATGACGACGGCGAAACCTGGCCCGTGCGGCGCATTATCAGCGACGGCAAACCCGACCACCCCGTTGATACCATCGATAACGCACCCGTCCTGATGAACCCCGGGAACTCAGAACCTTTGGCCTATATGTCCGTCTGTCAGACTGCGGACGGCGTCATACATCTGATTTCCAGCACCAATCATTATGCCTTCAACCTGGCCTGGCTTAAAGAAGGACGGCCGGCAGGCCCGGCATCGCCGACGGCTCGTATGCTGCCGGTGCGCAAAAGTCTCGAGATTATTTACAACGGTTCACGACTGCCGACAACCTCGAACCCGCCCTGGCATTTCGTCGCTGAGCGAGCGACGGAAAAATCGGTCGCGAGCGTGCTGAATCCAGGGCTGTTGAAGATAAGCACGCAAGGCCAATCGAACGTCTGCTGGTCCAGCGAACGACTCGACGGATTCGGCAAGGTCGACCCACACAAAGGTCTCACCGCCGAGCTTGCTGTCCAGGTCAGCCACAGTAGTGACAAAAACCGCGGTTTTGATTTTGAAGTATTCGTCCGCGGCGGCACACTGACGGTTAATCATTATTTTATCTCGGTCACACCTGCTGGCGTGTATTACTGGTACGACAACCAATTGATTGAAATCGCGGCGGGCCTTGATAACTCCAGCGCGATGCACACCTATCGGCTGGCCGTCCGGGAAGATACGGCCGTGCAGATCTACCGCGACGGTGAGCTGCTGGGCGTGCAGCCGACTGATCTGCTAATAGGCTGGAGTGAACCTGCGAGAGACTCTTTCGTCCAGTGGGGTGCTGGCGCAGCAAAGGTCGAGGCATCAGTAAGTTATATTGCCTGTGACCTGACAGGGCCCACCCAGCCTGATTGAGTCTCGAGCCCCAAAAGACAGCAGCGAAGCCGCAAACACCACACTTGCCAGTATTGATATTCGGCTAATGCCGGCAGAATTTTCGAAGGCAGCCTTGAACTGGTCGGCGAAATTATTTATTATGCCCATTTACGCGCTCGGGCCCGCCCCGATTGGACGACTTAGCGGCAGACTGTCGGAGCACCGCGAAAAAGTTGGGTTTATGGAGTAACGTAAATGTCAGCAACTCTTTGTCAGCAAATCAGTTATATCGCCCCCGCAGCGCCGGCCAGAAGGCAGCCGGCAAGAGGAGATGAGCCGTTTCTGCGGCCGGAAATCGGTTTTACGCCAAAATGGTACCGAACGGCGCTTGGAATTGACTTCGGCGAGCGGTGGCACATTGACCCGGCGTACAGACGCGAGACGGTATTGGCCATGCGCAATGAACTGAGACGTCGGTTCCCCGGCTCAAAAATAGGCGGAATTGACCGCCCGGACAGGCCGCTTGACTTGCTCACCGGGCTCTACGGCGGCAACGTCGTGGCTATGATTTACGGCCTTAAGATAATATATGCTGAAGACAACTGGCCAAACTGTGAGCATAAATACCTCAGCGATGAGGAAGCCGACGCGCTGAAGGCCCCCGACCTCGACCAGAATCCCGTCTTTCAGGACATCATCAGGCAGGTCGACTGGATCGAGAAGTCCGAGGGCCAAATACACGGGTACCTCAACTGGCAGGGCATTCTCAACAACGCCCAGCGATTGCGGGGCGAGAAAATCTTTTTCGACATAATGGACTCGCCCGACAGGTGCCGGCATCTGTTCGATTGCATTTACAGCACGATGAGCGAAGGCATCAAATGGCTGCACGAGAGGCAAAAGAACAGCGGCGTCGACATCAACTTTATGACGGTGAGCAATTGCCTGGTCAACATGATTTCCCCGCAGCAGTACCGCGAGCTTTTTCTGCCCTACGACCTGCGGTTCGAGAAAGAGTTCGCCAACATCGCAATTCACAACTGTGCCTGGAATGCGGACCCATACATCGAAGACTACTCGAAAATCAAAAACCTCGGCTATGTGGACATGGGCATCAATTCGAATCTGGTCCGCGTGCGCCGGATGATTCCGAACGCCAGGCGTGCATTGATGTATACGCCTATGGACCTGGCGAACAAGCCGTGGGATGAAGTCCGCCAGGATATTGAAAGAATCGCGCGTGATTATGGCCCGTGCGATATTGTGGCCGCGGATATTGAAGCCGATACGCCGGACGAACGCGTTCAGGCGCTCATCGACCTTTGTGAAGAAATCAGCAATAGAAAGGAGAACCAGCAGAAATGAAATCAGAGTCATCGAAATCGAAGGGACTGCCGGCGCCGCTGTGCGGTATTGTTGTACCGATGATAACGCCGCTTCTGGACAGTGACACACTGGATGTGGAAGGTCTCGAGAGGCTGATTGAGCATATCCTTGCCGGCGGTGTGCATGCATTATTCATTCTGGGTACGACCGGCGAAGGGCCGAGTCTTAGCTACCGCCTGCGCGACGAAGTGATTGAACGGACCTGTTCGCAGGTGGCCGGACGTGTGCCGGTATTAGTCGGCATCACCGATACGGCGTTTGTAGAGTCTGTCAAGGTGGCGAGCAAGGCCAGGGACGCCGGCGCCCAGGCGCTGGTTCTCGCCCATCCGCCTTATTTCCCTGCGGCGCAGCCGGAAATTCTCAGTTACCTCGAGCACCTGGCCCCGAAGCTGTCTCTTCCGCTGTTTCTATACAACATGCCGAGCCACACCAAGCTGGTTTTCGACCCCAAGACGGTCCGGGCGGCGGCGGATATCGACGGCATCGTCGGCTTGAAAGACAGCTCCGCCAATATGTTCTATTTCCACAAGGTCCAGATGCTTTTGAAAGACAAGCCGGACTTCTCGCTGCTGGTGGGACCCGAAGAGCTCCTTGGCGAAACGGTTCTCCTCGGCGGACACGGCGGCGTCAACGGCGGGGGCAACATGAAGCCGCAACTGTATGTCCAGTTGTACAACGCTGCCGCAGCGAGAGACCTGGACAAGGTGAACGCCCTGCACGAGCAAGTGATGGAAATCAGCGGCAAGATTTACTGCGTGGGCGCTTACTCGAGTTATCTGAGAGGACTAAAGTGCGCCCTGTCGTGCATGGGAATTTGCAGCGACGCGCTGGCTGAGCCTTTCCAGCCTTTCGATGCAAAGGACCGCGATACCATTCGTAGATACGTGCAAGAGCTGGGACTGATGAAAAAATGATGCTGCTCCGGGGGGCAAACACGAAAAGGTAGAAACAGTCGCGTGGGTTCCTGCAGCATGCATAAAAACTCGACCGAAGGCCGTCTGTTCAGAAAAGAGTGAACCTCTGTTCGCTCGGAAATAACGGGCTTGCTCGCAGAAGGCCATCGGCCTCAGGAGCAGTATGTGAGACCTGGAAGCTGTAATTCATTTGGAGCGTAACCATGAAAAAGCGATTTGCAATTGTCGGCATCCTGGCGCTGGCGGGTATGACCTCTGTGGTTCTGGGCGAGAAACAGCAGGAGTGCTTTACCAACTCCCTCGGCATCAAGTTCATCCGCATTGAGCCGGGCACTTTTATGATGGGCTGTGACGGCGGCGGCGAAGGGCAGCGCGGCCACGGCGATTTCGACGAAGAGCCCCGGCACGAGGTGACAATCACACAGCCGTTTTACATGTCCGAGATGGAAGTTAGTATCGACCAGTTTCGCCAGTTCAGGGCGGAGTATCCGGGCTACGACAAGTTCAGGCCCTATGCTTCAGCGATTAGTTGGGAAGAGGCGGCGGCTTTCTGCGAATGGCTCAGCGAAAAGGAGGGCAAACCCTATCGTCTTCCGACCGAGGCGGAGTGGGAATATGCCTGCCGGGCAGGCACAACCACGCCTTTTTCGTCGGGCAACGTTCCACCGGAGCACGAAACGGCCAACCCCTGGGGTTTGAAGAACATGCACACAGGCGTGGCGGAATGGTGCCTTGACTGGCATGGTGTTTACCCCGAAGGGCCGCAGGCGGACCCGGTAGGCCCGGAAAATGGCTGGACTAAAGTAGTCCGGGGCGGACCTCTCGACTGGACGGTCCTGGACAAACCTTACTACAGGCGTTCGGCCAACCGCGGGGGTCTTTCGCCGAACTTCGGGCCGCCTCCTCTAAAGTACCAGTACAAACAGCTCCAAAATGCAAAGCTGACATTCAACCTGCCCCGACAGATACTCGAAGAGGCGCGCCATGAGTACGCAATAGGAAGGTTTGACGACACAAATGTGACATTGTCCGAAGCCCTGAATACACCCTTTAGATACACCGGTCTGCGCAATCAGTGGTCGATTCGGACCAGCGGCTTCATACCGGGCAGGCACGAAATAGGCTTTCGCGTGGTACAGGCGCCGATGCCCAACACGGCGCCGCAGCCCTTTGTGCCGCCGTTTGTGCATCGTTGCGTCAAGCAGAGCAATCACGGACTCGAACAAGGTCCGAGTCCGGAAAAACCATATTACCGCACAAGGCTGCTTTTCCCCGATTTTGCGGGCGCTTCTCTCGTTGAAGCCTGGAAGCTGGGGATTGAACAGGGCTACGGCGGGGGACACCACAACTCGGCGCTGGGCGTCCTGCCCAACGGGGATTTGCTTGCCGCCTACTATAACACGAACTTCGGCGGGGAGCGCGATGCCTGTGTGTCCATAATGAGCATGCGTTTTCGTCGCGGCGCCGACGAGTGGGACATGCCGAGCTCCTGGCCGGATAATGTCGACTGCGACGACGAGGGTCCGGTTTACTGGAATGACAACGGTACGCTCTGGCTGTTCTGGGGCTCTCCCCGGCAGCAGGCGGGGTATCCCTTTCAGTACGTAAAGTCAACCGACAACGGGGCCACGTGGAGTCCGGTTAACTTTCCGCTGTTTGATAAAAGGGTAGGGCCCTACGCGGCCCAGCCGATTAACAGCGCATTTCGCGATTCCAAGGGTACCATCTATTTGGCTTCGGATGGTTCTCACTCGCCTATAACCTCTCTATTATGGGCCACACGGGATAACGGCAGGACTTGGTATGACACCGGCGGCAGAACTTATGGAAGGCACTCGACGTTCATCATACTGGAAAACGACGTGATTATGGCCTTTGGCGGCAAGCAGGCACAGATCGATGGGTTCCATCCCATAAATATCGCCAGAGACGGGGGTCGGACGTATGAAATCATTCCCTCCACCCTGCCGGCTTTGGGAGGCGGCACACGGGCGAGCCTCATAAAACTGGCGAGCGGCCGGCTCTTCTATGTGGCCGACATGCATCTTGGGGCTTACCGCAAATTGACACCCGAACAGAGTCCCCCGGGGTTTGTCGGGGATGGAGCTTATGCAGCGCTCAGCGACGGCAAGGGCCAAACCTGGAGAGTCAGAAAACTGGTGGGTGGAAACGTCCTGGACGAGGACGGAAAGCCCGTGAAAGTCGGTACTGTCAGCTATGTAACCGCGAGGCAGAGCCCGGACGGAATAATTCACGTTGTCACCTCGCACAATCACCCGGACCTGCACTTTGAGCTTAACGAGGCCTGGATTCTGCAAGACGCCCAGGACACGACCCCGCCGGCAGGGACAGAGGATGGCAAAATCATATCGCGGACGGTGAAAGAGTACAGCGAGAGGTACCCCGACGACAGGATCAAAGTGACCTGGAGCGCCGGGACAGGCAACGACGGCCGCTATCTGCTGCAAGGGACCGAGACGTGGTATTACGAAAACGGACAGAAGCAGTGGCAGGCTGAGTACGATGCCGGAAGAAGAATCGGAACCGAGACCTATTGGGGCGCCGACGGCACCAAACAGTGGCAAAAGGTTTATAACAACGACCGGAACTATGACTGGACCGTTTGGGGTCCTGATGGGCAAGTCAAAGCAAGGTCCCGGTGGCGAGAAAAAAAACTTATGAGCTATAAATTCGCCGGCCAATAGTCCTGGCGGAGCCCGTCCTAAACTTAACTAATGTATTTTTGAGGAGCTTCACAAATGGTGACAAAAAGGTCGTTAGTGTCTCTAATTCTACTTGGGATGTGCCTTGGTGGTATCAGGGCAGTATATGCAGGGCAAATGCCAAACGAGAAGGAATATGCCAACTCTATTGGTATGAAGTTCGTGCGAATCGAGCCCGGCGAGTTCAAAATGGGTAATCTCACGGAATTGCTCCCCTTCGACATGATGCCCCGGGACGGCGGCCCCGGCAATCGTATGGACCATCTGAGAACCGGCGACTTCGATGAAAAACCCGTCCACAAAGTGAAGATTACAAAGCCTTTCTTCATGGGCGTGCTTGAAGTGACAAACTTTCAATACGAACTCTTCGACGCGGACCATAAAAAATTGCGAGGCAAAGATGAAACTTCCACAGACGACGACGAAGCCGTTGTAAATGTGAACTGGTACGACGCGCAGGCCTTTTGTCGGTGGCTCTCTGATATAGAAGGGCTGCCCTATCGACTGCCGACCGAGGCGGAATGGGAATATGCGTGCCGCGCGGGCACCACCTCGAATTTCTACACCGGCGAGCGTCTGCCGAAAGAATACCAGAAGCATCAGTGGCTAATCAGAGGCCCCGAGCCGGTTGACATTCACGTCGGCGCCACCCCGGCCAACCCCTGGGGCCTGCACGACATGCACGGAAACGTCGAGGAATGGTGCTGCGACTGGTACGGACCATACACAGATGACGCGCAGACAGACCCCGTAGGTTATTCCGAGGGCGACTTCCGTGTCACTCGCGGCGGAAGCCACTCGACGTATGCGTATTACCTTCGTTCGGCAAACCGCGCCGGCATGATGCCCCAAGGAAAGAACTGGCTGATCGGCTTTAGGGTGGTGCTCGGCGAGCTCCCCGACACCAAACCGCTTGATCCGCCCCCGCCGCCGTTGAATCAGCAGAATGTTGAGCAAAGAGACCCCGCCGCGGCACTCAAAGGTCCCGACCCCAAAGTCCCGTATTTCGAAGGGCCAATACCATTTGTGGTAATACCGCCTGCATCCGCAGGACCCGTCTTTGCACTGCACAACCACGACCCGGCCATCGTCGAATGTCCCAACGGCGACCTGATCGCCTGCTGGTACACCTGCCTCGCCGAAAAGAACCGCGAGCTTGCCCAGGCCGCCAGCCGCCTCCCATACGGTGCGAAAGAGTGGCAGCAGGCGTCGCCTTTCTGGGACGCCCCCGATAGAAACGACCACGCTCCGCTTATGTGGTACGATGACAAGAACACCATCTATCACTTCACAGGCATGGGTTTCGGAGCAGGATACAACAATATGGCTGTTGTTATGAGAACCAGCACCGATAATGGCGCGACATGGTCACGCGGACGCATGATCCTGCCCGAATTCAAAGGCGGACACATGCCCGTCGAAGCCGCATTTAGAATGAACGATGGAGCGATCGCGTTTACTTCCGACGGAAACCCGACACTCTGGGTAAGTCACGACGAGGGAATCTCCTGGAAAAGCTGCCGCGGCGCAATCAGCGGCAATCACCCCGGCGTCACCCAACTCAGCGACGGCACCCTCTTCGGGCTGACCCGTAACACCAAAGTCGACGGAATGATGCCCATCGTCACTTCGAAAGATATGGGCAAAACATGGGACTATAAAGCCAGCGAATTTCCACCCATCCACGGCGGAGAGCGGCTCGTCCTGTTCAAAACAAGAGAAGGTCCGCTGTTCTTCGCCTCCCTGGCCAACAAGAGCATCGAGATTACCGACGCTTCCGGCACGAAACGAGATGTACGCGGACTGTTCGTGGCCGTCTCCGAAGACGAGGGAAAGACCTGGCCCTACAAGCGGCTTGTCACCGACGACGGGCCGGGAAGGGGCGTGGGCTCTATGAACGGATACGTCTTTACGATGAGCCAGCGAATCGGAGAGCACCTCGGATACTTCGCAGGCTGCCAGGCAACCAACGGTGTAATACACCTTATCAGCAGCAGCCAGGACTACGCGTTTAACCTCAAGTGGGCCATGACTCCCGCCCCGGCAATAAAGTATCCGCCGATGCCCGTAAAGCACATCGTCGAAACCTTCGACGGTCCTGAACTGGCCAACGATGGATGGATTCGCTACAAGAGCTATACTGGAACCTTTGACGGCAAGGGGTCATTCAGAATTTACAATCCGGGCCGTCAGGGCGGCATCAACCGCGCCGTCGGCTATGGCTCATTCGAGGCCGATTTCACCCTGAAAAATTTCCGCTTCCACCCCAAAGCAAGGAGTTATCAGGGTGTGGGCCTGGTCTTCGAAGACGGACTCGCCGCAAAACAGGCCGTATATATACACCGGAATGGCATCGGACCGGGAGAATCTCCCGACATCACGTTCGAAGAAACGCCCAATATCATAAAGATTAAGACAATCTGGAATCTCGACAAGAAACAGTGGCAGGTCTTCTACGGACTCAACGGTGAAGATGCAGTCAACGAATTGCCCGCAAGCAAGAAAGGCATATTCATGCAAACTCCCTTCACAGAAAGCGTCGGCTGTGCAATACTTGCCCAACACGGTGGCTTCAATGTGGACTATTTTGAAATAAAACCGATCGACCCTTAAGGGTATCGCAATAAGAATGTTCACAGCAAAAAGTCGTGGTCAAAGTGTAAAGACATGAAGAATTCAATACTGTTCGTATCAATACTGTTGATGGTCACAGCCGCAGCACGCCCGGCTGAAATGCCAACCGAAAAAGGATATACAAACTCCATCGGTATGAAATTCGTAAGGATAGAATCGGGTGCTTTCCAGATGGGCCAGTTGACCACCCCGCTGCCTCTGGAGGTCGTTCCCGCCGGCCTCGATTTTCTCAACGTGGGTGACTTCGACGAGAAGCCCGTTCACGATGTCGCCATCACCAGACCTTTTTACATGGGCGTTTATGAGGTTACGAACCTCCAGTACGAGCTGTTTGACCCTGAGCACAGGACATTGCGCGGCAAAGATAACGGCCTGTCTGAGGACGACGACGAAGCCGTCATAAACGTCAACTGGTATGATGCGCAGGCCTTCTGCCGGTGGCTCTCGGACAAGGAGGGCCTGCCCTGCCGATTGCCGACGGAGGCGGAGTGGGAATATGCCTGCCGGGCCGGAACAACAACCAATTACAATGCTGGTGACATTCTGCCCGAGCAATATCATAAGAACCAGCGTCGCACGGGAGGGCCAACGCCCGTTTCATTGCATGTCGGACGCACCCCGGCCAATAAATGGGGTCTGTATGATATGCACGGCAATGTCGAGCAGTGGTGTTACGACTGGTACGGCCCTTACCACCCGGGTCATCAGGTTGACCCGGTAGGCTGCGAAACAGGCAACTTTCGGGTCACGCGGGGCGGCAGTCACGGAACGCATATTTATTACCTGCGCTCGGCGAACCGGATGGGTGCGCTGGCCCAGGCAAGAAACTGGCTCACCGGATTCAGGGTAGTTATAGGTGAGCTGCCCGATACGAAGCCGCTGCCGGCGCAGGTGCAGCCGTACCAGAAGGATGTTGTGAATAAGGAGTCTCCGAGGCGACAAAGACGTGGGCGTCGGGTTGCCCGATCGCAGGACCCGCACGTACCCTATTTCAAAGGACCCCGCAAGTTTGTCAGGATTCCCACCAATATGGTCGGTCCGGTTTTTGCCAGCCATAATCACGGCCCGTGCGTCGTTGCCTGTCCCAACGGCGACCTGTTGGCCGGCTGGTTCAGCACGGTCACCGAAGGCGGCCGCGAGCCCGTTGTGGCGGGTAGCCGCCTGCGCTCGGGCGCCGACGAATGGGAGCTTGCCTCCCAGTTCTTTGACGCCCCCGACCGAAACGAGACGGGACCCGGCCTGTGGTTCGACGGCAAGAACACCCTGTACCATTTCACCGGCATTTCATTTGCGGCGGCGGGGCGTAGAACACTCGCCCTGCGCACCTCGAATGACAATGGCGCCACGTGGACCGGGCCTCGCATCATTTTGCCCGAGTACGAACGAGGTCAATCGCCGAGCGGCAGCATCTTTCGGATGCAGGACGGGACGATTGCGCTTACGGTCGATTTCAACGGCTCGGCATTATGGCTGAGCGCCGACGAAGGTCTGACCTGGACGAGGTCCCGGGGAAACATAGCCGGTATCCACGCGGGAGTCGCCCAGTTGGACGACGCTCGGCTGCTGGCCTTCGGGAGATACCATGATATTGACGGCAAAATGCCAATGAGCATCTCCTACGACCTTGCCAACACCTGGAAATACTGCGCAAGTGAGTTCCCGCCCATCGGAGGCAAGCAGCGGCTGGTTCTGCTCCGCCTTCGAGAAGGCCCCCTTTTCTTCGCCTCTTTCGCCGATAAAGGCATTGAAATAACAGATGCCTCCGGGACCACGCGCATGGTCCGCGGTTTATATTCGGCGGTTTCCACCGACGACGGCAGGACTTGGCCTCATAAGCGTTTGATAACCGACGACGGCCCGGGCCGGCCGGTGGAAACAACCGCGGGCGCCTTGTTCACGATGAGCCGGCGCAACAGCGAGTATCGCGGCTACATGACCACCGTCCAGTCGGCCGACGGCCTGATTCACCTGCTTACCAGCCGGCAGCATTACGCGTTCAATCTCAAGTGGCTGATGACGCCGTCGCCTGCACCTGAGTATCCGCCTGTACGAGTCAAACACGAAGTTGAGACCTTCTCCGGACCGGACCGCTTTGATGTCGAGGGCTGGGCCGACTACCACAGCTACAAGGGCGGCTTTAACCGCGCCGGACAATACACCGTCGATGCCCTCGCGCCGGTCAGCGGCCTAAATCGCATCGTCGGCCAAGGCTCCTTCGAAATAAACCTGGCCATAAAGAACATTCGATTTAATCCGTCCCTGCGGAAAAATACGCCGGGTTTCACAATCTGGCTCAAAGATGACCGTGTGCGGACGCTCATTGTCTACCTCAAGAGTAATCGCATCGGACTTGATATCAAAGACCAGGAAAGCGACTGGCCATTTGAGAAGGGGTCAGAGAACGATGCCCGCTTTCCCAAAGCGCCCGAATCGGCAAAGTTGAAACTGACCTACAACCAAGACACGCAGCAAATCCGGGTCTTCTACGGTCTGGATGGGGCCGACGCAACAATTGAGCTGCCCCAAAGCAAGCCGGGTCTGCATTTCGGCAAGCCCTTGACTGAATCCACGGCCATTTACCTGCTTATGACCAGCGGCAGTGTGGACCTCGACCGCTATGAGAGTGAACCGGTCAGCCTCTGACAGGCAGCACGTTTGGCGAAAAAATGCTACACCTGCGACCAGCCACAAGATATAATAGCCACCGGTTATTCTTTGGTCATTGGTAATTCGTCAGGAGCAGGTATGTCAGGTCATTCACACTGGGCAGGAATAAAGTACAAAAAGGCCGCTGTTGACGCCAAACGCGGCAAGACCTGGAGCAAGCTCGCCCGAATGATAATAGTCGCGGCCAAGAGCGGCGGCGGCGACCCCGCCGCAAATCTGTCACTGCGGTACGCAATCGACAAGGCCAAGGCCGCAAACATGCCCAAGGACACCATCGAAAAGGCAATCAAGAGAGGCACCGGCGAGGTCGAAGGCGCCAGTTTCGAAGAGGCGCTCTACGAGGGCTACGGCCCGGCAGGAGTGGCTATTATGGTCGAGGCCCTCACCGACAACCGCAACCGCACCGCCCCGGAAATCAAGAGAATATTCGAAAAGCACGGCGCCTCTCTCGGAACCGCCGGATGCGTCAACTGGATGTTCAGTAAGAAAGGCCTTATCACCGTCGGCACCGATGCGATTGACGAAGACCAGCTTCTGGAAATCGCCCTTAATGCCGGCGCGGACGATATGCAGAACACGGGGGAGGTTTACGAAATAACGTGTGACCCGGACGCCTATGAGAGGCTAAGAGAAACCTTAAAAGAAAAGGAAATACCGACCCAGATAACCGAAATCTCAATGGTGCCGCAGACTACCATTCAAATCGCCGATGCGTCAACCGCCAGGAAAATAATTTCTCTGATGGACGCCTTCGAAGACCACGACGACGTCCAGAACACCTACGCAAATTTCGACATACCCGACGAGGTAATGAACAGCATGGATAACGCGTGACCCGGAGCATCACGGGATTGGCTGTTCCGAGAGCTCTCTTATTCGCTGTCGGGCGTACTGGTATTTCTCCTCGCCGAGCCGGCTGAATACTTTCTGGCCGGGGTACATTAGCCGGAATTGTCCGCGATAACTGTCCTCAATCTCGATTGACTCTTTGTACTCCCGCACAGACATGTCCGTTTTACTCAACTGCTCCGCAATCTGAGCCAGTTGGAAGTGTAATCGGCCTGAGCCGGGATAAAGCTCGACCGCACGAGAAGAGCTATCGAAAGCCTTATTCAGGTAATTAGTCTTCTTCTCCGGCGGCGAAGCTTCGGCGAGCAAGGTATAAACCTCCGTCAGCCGCTCGAAATTCTTGAAGTCGGCTTTGTTGCGCTCTATTGCGGCAACAAAACATTCCGCCGCCTGTTCGAGCAGGACCGGCTGTTTCTTGCCCATCTGCTCATACTCCTGCAAATAGAGTCCGCCGTTCAAATTCAGCGCCGCTCCATCCAAAGGGTCGTCTTCAGCCGCCCGGCTTAAAAAACCATGCGCATATTCGGCATTCTGCAGAGCCTGCCTGGTTCTCGCAGTGGTTTTGGCTACCGGAATGAAGGCATAATTCGCATAGCCCCAAACCAATGCCGCCGTGCCGACCACACCTATCACACCGGCCCAGCGAGACGGTTCTATAATGACCGGCTGTCGGGACTTTTCCTCGAAATCCGATGCAACCAGACAGGCCATGATTGCCCAGAACGCCGTAAGCACGCCCGGCTCGAAAATGGCAAAGTCTATCAGGTTATGAATAAGAAAACCGATAACCGCACAGAAAACAGAGGCGGCGATAACATTAAAAGCGGCCGGGGCAGTTTTCTCACGCCCGGCCACAAGCCAAAGACCTATGGCAAACGTAACCACGGGCGCAAAGTACAGCACGAACGTGACGTAAATCATCACATCGAGAGTCTCGCCGATGTCGTCAGCCATAACTATAGGCCTGATAACCAACAGCGCCGCCGATATTACAACTGCGAAAATCCCAGCCAGTTTACTGAACGAGGGTTCAAAGTGGTCCGTTTTCGGCAAAGAGCCGGTGGAGCCTCGGGATAAGGCGCGCGATAACGGAATGAAAATCATAACCAGCAAACCTGTCAGGCCCACAGGGCCATATTGAGTCACGACGGCCAGCAGAAAATTGTGGGGGTCCGAAACGGTTTCCAGTGCCGCCGGGACTTTGTAACGAAAATAGAAATAGACGAAGTTCCCCGGCCCGACGCCTGTGAGCAGGTGGTCGGCGTACATTCTCGCCGACGCCTGCCAATACTGCCATCTGACGAGCATCGAATTCCCGCCCGGCAGCCTGCCGTGACTCGCACCGTAAAGAATCACTGCACAGCCGGCGGCGATACACATTCCCAGACAAACAATGACTGTAGCCGTTTTGTGGGCCTTGAGCCGCTCAGCAAATAGAAGATATGCCGCAAACATTGCCGCCGCAATCACAGATGCGACAAGCGCCCCCTTGCTCCGCGTAATCCCGAGACCAAAGATTACTATAACGACCGCCGCCCCGGCGGCAAGAATTCGACCGCGCCCCAGCTCGCCGGATTTGCCCCTCTTGAGTTTGTTGACAAATAAAGCAATGGCCGCAAATGCCGCAAGCAGTGAAAAAGACCCCGCGGAGTTGCTGGTCGTGAAAAAACCGTTCACCCCTCGTGAGTAAAGCCGATGCTCAAATTGCCAGTGTGCCAGCGTATCGGGCCGAATACCCAAGGCTGTAAGCCTGGTCTCCGGTGCTTCTTCGTATTGCCTGATTTCCATTTGGTTGGTGACGAAAAACTGGTAAGCACATTGATAGGCCGACGTCACACCCAAAGCCGCGATTACGGCCAGTACCAGCTTTATCTTTGCCGGCGAATCCAGAATCTGCACCAACAGTATTGCCATCAGGACCGGTGCGAGCAAAATCACAAAACCGGTGATTGCCGCTCGTCTGTCCGGCGCCGCAAAGCCGGCCAATATGCCCGCTACCACAAACATACACAAGCCTGCTTCGATTGCCGTGAATCTGTACAAAAACCTCTTGCTGCAAAAACCCCATAAAACCCAAATCGCAAATGCAAATATCAATACTCCCGATACCGACAGACTGTACAGCCTGTCGCCAAGATTGAGCGGCTGGCTTGACGACTGGGCGCCGGGCCCTTCGGTAAACGTCGCGCGAAGTGCAATTACGCACAGGCACAGGCCAAGGAGGATGTATTCCAAGATTACCTGTCCCCTGCCTTTGCATAAGCTCGGATTAGTCGCCGGCTTTGTCATTTTTGGCGGTCGTCTCAAGAACGGCGATAATTGCCAGTATCATAAACGTTTGAGCAAAGATTAGAATTGCCCCCCACAGATTCACCTGGTACAGAAAAGTCGCCCCAAGACCCGTGCACAGAGTAGCCAGGTACAGCGTCAAAACGGTTTGCGTATCCGTCAAGCCGTGCTTCTTTAATCTGTGGGAGAAATGCTGGGTGTCACCGACAAAAGGGCTTTTGCCCTGGCTTATCCTCAGTAAGGTAACGCTGATAAAATCATACAGCGGAACCGCCATCACGAGCACCGGCAGAAAAACCGGGTACCACCGGCCGCTTTGCGCCTCGTGATAATATGTGGTGCGCAGCGTCAGCATCGCAACGAAAAAACCCACTACAAGAGAACCGGCATCTCCCATAAAAATCTTCGCGGGCGGGAAGTTGAATACGAGAAATCCGAGCAAAGTCCCGACCAGAACAACCGCCAAGCCGCCGACGAAGACCTGGCCGCTGATTGCAGCGGCAGTAAACAGAATGCAGCCCGCTATGGCCGCAATACCGGCGGCCAGTCCGTCCATGTTGTCAAGAAAATTAAACGCGTTAATTATCAGTACTATCCAGACCGCCGAAAGCGCGGACGTGATTATTTTGTTTTCGATAAAGAACTCAACCCGGATGTCCGCCCCGGCCGCCGCCGCCGTCGCCACCGCGAACTGCACGGCAAGTTTAACAAAAGGCCCAAGATGCTTCTTGTCGTCCCAAAGGCCCAGCACGAACAAAACCAGTACGCCGAGCAATATAACAATGAGCTGACTGATTTTGCCGAAAAAATCCGCAGGGTTAACGTTGAAGGATTCGGCAATCCACGCCAGCCTGCCGGGGACAAGCACAAATCTTATTCCACAGACCGCACCAATCAACGTCGCGGTTAGAGTGGCGAAAATTGCGATGCCGCCGCCGAGCGGCACCGTCCTTTCGCTGAATCTGCCCCTGACCGGACGCGCCACAAAGCCTCTGTGTTGAGCCACGATTCTGACCAGCCCCGTCACCGTCGCCGAGACAAGAAACGAGCCTGTAAGCAGAACTATCGCTGATGCAATTAGCGTTTGAATATCAATGCTCCCTTAATACTGTCGTATCCTTACCTTGATAAGATTATCTCATCGTATAGCGGCTAATGTTCAACAAGCCTTAGCTGCTCGACCAGCCGCCTCCTGACCTTGTCAAAAAAATCCAAGTAGCACTGTTGTCTGTAATCCGGGTAAGTATACTCAAAGGCCTGCCACCGGCCCTTGTCGAAAATCAGCGTAACCTCTGCGTACATCTGTTTGCCGATGTATATACGATGCGAGTAATTCTTTGTTGTCGCCAGAATCAGCTTCGATGGTTCAATTATGCCGGGGTCCAGATTCACCGGCCGCGGCAGCGGCAGCCCCAGCTTTGCCGCCAGCTTCTGTTCGAGCTTGTTTGTCGTGCGTTTGATTTTGGCCAGCTTGCCCGGGTCAATCAGACGCTCGATACTGACAAACTGCCTCAGGATATGCTCGCCCGTCTGGTCCTTGTAATAATCGGTTTGCTCGAACGGCCATACATCGCTGACAAAATCAATCTTCCTGAACTTGTCCTCTATTGCTTCTACCGCCGCATGCAGACTCTTGTGGTCCGCCGCCAGAATTCCAATTATCAGCTTAACCGGCTTAGGGTCTTTCAGATCCCACATTCTTACTGAAACCCGGAAACTTACGAACTCAGTTTTTCTTTCAGGGAATTG
Organism: Sedimentisphaerales bacterium; assembly: GCA_035529895.1. Classification (GTDB taxonomy): domain Bacteria; phylum Planctomycetota; class Phycisphaerae; order Sedimentisphaerales; family Anaerobacaceae; genus JAUWKC01. Next base: position 44,930 of record DATKVV010000068.1, on the reverse strand, counting down.
ACAACTTCGATAGCCCGCTGGGCCGCCTTTTCAATGGGCACTTTCTCGCTTGCGGCCTCGGACCGAAGCTTTATCTCAACGTTGCCCTCGGCGACGGATTTCCTGCCGACGGTGACCCTTACCGGTATTCCGATAAGGTCGGCGTCTTTGAACTTCACTCCGCCGCGCACGTCCCGGTCATCAAGCAGGACATCAACGCCTTTGCCAAGCAGCTCCTGATAGATATCCTCGGCCGCTTTGGCTGCATCTTGCTCGTCTTGATTGACGCAGGTAACCAAAACCTCAAACGGCGCGATGCTAATCGGCCAGATAATACCGTCCTTGTCACTGCCGATTTCTATGGCAGAGGCGAGGATTCGATTGATACCGATGCCGTAGCAGCCCATGACACACGGCTTCTCAACGCCGTTCTCATCGAGAAATTTGGCGCCGAGTTTTTCACTGTATTTGGTCCCGAGCTTGAAGACCTGCCCGACTTCTATGCCCCGCCTGAAGAACAGCTTCTTGCCATTATGTGTGTCGCCGTCAACAGCACAACGAAGGTCCGTGACCGCGACGTTTTCGCCTTCGAGCGGAAAATCCCTGCCCGGTACAACGTTCCTGATATGATAGTCGGTCCTGTTGGCCCCAGTAACCCCGACTGCCATCGCCGCGACTGCATGGTCGATAAGCATTTTCGAAACCTTATCAGCCATCCCCATCGGCCCGGCAAAACCGACTTTCGCACCGGTAACCTTCTCGATAATTTGTTCGTCGGCAAGTTCGGCATGTTTGCCGCCCAGGGCCTGCGTCAGCTTCTCCGGATTCAATTCGTGGTCGCCCCGCACTAATGCTGCAATCTGCTCCTGTCCTGCCGAATAGATGAGGGTCTTAATCATGTCTTTCGGCTGCGTTTCCAGAAAAGCGCATACCGCTTCGATACTGCCCACGTTCGGTGTAGATACTTCCTCCATTGGGCGGATTGCGGCGCCGGATTCTTCTTTGGGTAATGGGTCCACCGCCGCTCTTTCGAGGTTTGCCGCGTATGAGCCGTCCTCGGTGTAAACGATTATGTCCTCGCCCGATTCGCACGGAATCGTAAATTGATGCGAGCCGGAGCCGCCCATCTCGCCCGACTCGGCCTCCACAATAACATACTCGAGACCGCAGCGTTTGAAAATGCGACAATATGCATCGTACATAACTCTGTAAGTTTCATCGAGGCTTTCATTGCTGGCATGAAAGCTGTACGCATCTTTCATTATGAATTCACGGGAGCGAACCATCCCGAAGCGGGGCCTGAACTCGTCGCGGAACTTGAAGCTGATTTGGTAGACATTCATCGGAAGCTGCTTATACGAGTTTATCTCACCCGCCGCGATGCTCGTGACGACCTCCTCGGCGGTGGGCGCAAGGACATTCCACCGCTCGTGCCGGTCCTTGAACTTCGCCATCGTTTCGCCGTAGTCAACGTCCCGCCCGGTCCTCTGCCAAAGCTCTATCGGCTGAACGGCCGGCATGAGGATTTCCTGTGCCCCGCTGCGGTTCATCTCCTCACGCACAATGTCGATAACCTTTTGAAGGCACCGCCACCCTAATGGCAGATAAGTATACGTCCCGCTGGCGACTTTGCGCATCAAACCGCCCCGAATCATCAGTTTGTGACTTACTACTTCAGCATCCGCCGGTACTTCCTTAACCGTCGGTATCAGCATCCGGCTGTATCTCATATTGTGTCCTTTACTTCTGAAACATATCGGGGGATTCTCAAACGCAAAGAGGCGCTCGGTTCCCGGCCAAATATGAACCAAGGTTATAGCCCAAAAAACAATGCCTTGCAAGCCCAAAAACCCTGCCCGATTGGCTGGAGGGCGCCAGTTCCCGCAGCCAGGCGACCCAAGGCGAAAATTCGAAGCAAATAACTACGGCAGTTCCTCTTGTCGGGCTTGCCCGCCGTCCTTTTGGCGGGTACAATTGCTATAATGATAAGCCAATAAATTTGCTGTGCCGCTCGAGTCGTAGGCGGGCTGCACAAAACAATTAACCGTGCATTTATTCGCAGTTATGGTCGCAAAACTGTCCCAAAGTCGGACAAGGCTGAATTTGACCCGCGGCAAACGCCTCGGTAAGTATCGCCTCGAAAAGAGCCTTGGCGAAGGCGGCTCCTGCGAGGTCTGGAAGGCCAAAGACTGTGTAGAAGGCCTGTGGGTGGCGTTAAAGATACCGCTTACCGACGTCAACGGCCAGCGCGATAATCAGGCCCTGTTCCACGAAATCCGCCTGGTCAGTAAATTAAGGCATCGCCACATCATGCCGGTCAAGAACGCCGACATCATCGAGGGCCACGTCGTGTTGGCGACCGAATTGTCCTACGGGACTCTCGACGACTGCTCCAAACCCATGTCCGTCCGCCGAATCTTGTCTATTATTGCTCAGGTGCTCGACGGCCTGGCCTACGCACATGGAAATCGTCTCGTACACTGCGACGTCACGCCCGGCAACATATTTCTCTTTCCGAACGGCCGTGCCGCACTGGGGGATTTTGGAATCTCACTCCAGATCAAGGGCCGAATGAAGACTATAGAAGAGTACGGCACTCCCGGATATGTGGCACCGGAGCAGGCCTACGGCCGGCCTACTTATCGCAGCGATTGTTTCGCTGTCGCCTTAATCCTCTATGAATATATCACTGGAGTTTTGCCCCGCTGGCCTTTTCGCTGGCCTTTCAAAGGCCATAAACGTTTGCGCGAGCGTACCAGTCTGGCCATGGTAAAACTCATACGCAAGTCCCTGGCCGTTGACCCCGAGAAGCGTTTCGCCGACGCCGAACAAATGCTCGCCGCTTTGCTCCAGGCAACTCCCAAGGGTATCCACAAGGGCCTGGCCCTAAAACCGGATGACAAGAAAAAGCCCGACTGGCGCCAAATAAGGCGCGAGGCGTTTGCCGCACGGTACGGCAAGGTATTTCCCGGCCTTTCCCGATGCGCCAAATGCGGTGAGCCTGTCGCCGAGAGTATGCTGCTGTGTCCCTGGTGCGGCACTGACCGCAACCGCTTCGACGGCGCCGGCCGGTTCAGCCACATTTGCCGGCGCTGCCATAAAGGCGTGCTGCCCGAATGGCGTTTCTGCCCCTGGTGTTACGGGCCTGGCTTCGATTCACCAAGTACCGGCCGTTCGCCGGGCGTTCGCTATAATGCCAGGTGCAGACACTGCGGCGAAAAACTGATGCGATTCATGCGCTATTGTCCCTGGTGCCGCCGCAAGGTGCGGCGACCCTGGCGCGTCAGTACCTTCCCCGAAGTGTGCGCTAAGTGCGGCTGGTCGGTCGACTCCGATTTCTGGAGCTATTGCCCCTGGTGTAAACAGGGCTTGATTTGACAAATTGCAAAAGAGAAGGATCTCAAAATGCCAAACCAATCCGCACATACTCTAATTCTCCACCTGCCTTTTAGCTGGGGCGCTGCCACCGACACCGGCAGCGTCAGAAGCGAAAATCAGGACGCCTTTCTGGTTGAGCCCGAGTTGGGGCTGTTTTTGGTTTCGGATGGAATGGGGGGCCATCGGGGAGGGGCGCTTGCCGCAAACATGGTCGCCGAAGACTTGCCGGTAATGATTGAAACCAGGCTCGGCGAGCTCAAATCCGTCACGCCGAGGACCATACGGGCCTTATTGAAAAAAACCATTGCCGAGCAGAACAGACAGCTCCGTCTGGAGGGAGCCAGCGAAACAGGTTACAGGGGAATGGGTGCTACCCTTGTTATTCTGCTGCTGAAGGATGGCCGCGCATACACAGCCAACCTCGGTGACAGCAGGATATATCGTTTTCGCGCAGGCCGCCTTACGCAGCTCACAAAGGACCACTCGGTAGTATCTGAGCTCTTAAGCGAAGGCAAAATCAAGCCCGAAGAGGCTCAAGACCATGCCGCCGCTGCCGAAATCACCGGTTACGTCGGCATGGAAGAAGAAGTTGAACCCTATGTGCGCTCGTTCATCCTTGGCAATAACGACCGCTTTCTGTTGTGCACCGACGGCCTGACGGCAATGGTCTCTGACGCTGACATTGCCGAAATATTGCGAAACCGCCAGGATGCCGCTTCCGCTTCCGAAGCGCTCATAACTGCCGCCAACGCCGCTGGCGGCTATGACAATATTACAGCCGTCACCGTTGACTGGCACGGCCGTTCCTGACAGAATACCTCCCACCTTCGACTCTTGCCGCTGCCGCCGACAATACCGCCCTGCATTCGCTGTACAAGAGCGGTCGGCACGGATTCAGCTAATAGTCGACCAATCCCGAATCGCCGCCTGCCCCCTGGAGTTATCATTGAGTAATTGGTGAATTTTTAACGCCGCTTGCATAAAAGAGGACTGGCCTATATGATTTGGCAAACCATATCTAACTTGAAAAACGTTATTTTAATGGAGTTGAAGATGGCCCATAAATTCGTCAATGAAATCGAGGCGGGCGAGACAATCAATGATATCTATATGGTCAGGGAGCCGATTCTGCGAAGCACCACGCGAGGCGATTTGTATATCGCAATGTTCCTGTCGGACCGCACCGGCCAGTTGAACGGACGCATGTGGCAGGCCACTGAGGGCCTCTACAAAGCGCTGCCCAAGCCGGGCTTTGTTCACATAGAAGGAAGAAGCGAGCTGTACCAAAACAACCTGCAAATAGTCGTGAATAATGTCAGCGTCGTAGATGCCGGCAAAGTCAGCCTCGATGATTTTCTGGCGCGAACGCAAAAAGACACCAGGCAGATGTTTGAGCAGGTAAAAGGTATTGTCGGGCAAATAAAAAACCCGCAGTTAAAGGCGCTGACAGCAGAATTCCTGGCCGATAATGAGTTGATGGAGAAATTCCGCAACGCTCCAGGCGGAACAACGCTCCATCACAATTATCTCGGCGGGCTGCTGGAGCATACCCACAATATGCTGAGGGTGGCGGCTGCGATATTGCCGTTCTATCCGAATGTCCAGGCCGACCTGGTTCTGGCCGGCGTTTTTCTGCACGACATCGGCAAAACCCGGGAGCTTTCGTATGACATGGCCTTTTCCTATACCGATTCCGGCCAGTTGCTGGGCCATATTGTCCAGAGTCTGCTCCTGGTAAATAACAAGACTGAGGCACTCGGAACAAAAGGAATAAAGATTGAGCAGACGATAATGGACGCCCTCGGGCATATCATATTGTCGCATCACGGCGAATATGAGTTCGGCTCGCCGAAGCTGCCGGCGACCTCCGAAGCCTTTATGGTCTATTACATCGACGATTTGGACGCCAAGATAGGCCAGGTAACCGCGGCAATTGAGAATGAGCCCGGCGATTCCGACTGGACCGCCTGGAAAAACGCCTTGCAAACGCGGATTTACAGAAAACGAATCACGTAAAAAAGCCGATTTTGGCCCCACGCCCACCATCCTCCCGCCAGGGGCAAAACCAAATCCGCCAAAGCCGAGGTTTCTAACCAGAGACTACACCGGCAGTGATAGGATTTTGTTGGATTCCATTGAGTTTTTGCTTGATTCCGCCGCGCAAATGTGCTAATTTGAATATAATCTACAAAAATGTATAGTGCTGCAGAGCAGGGCGGTTTGGGGTTTCGCTTTGCCGTCCCTCTGATTAGAGGAGGACACTTTGCTATGCAGATAGTTCTCTGGCGAGCAAAAAGTGCGTTCGTTTATTCGTACTTCCGCCTGCTGTACAACCTATTGCACACCGCGCCCTTTCGCAAGGTGGATACCGAACGGTTAAGGGATCGCTTGCGGCTTTGAGCCAAAGAGAATTATAGACGGCGAGGATTCTTTTTTCGAACTTTATTTTTGGAGGACTTAGTTATGAAATGCTTGAAGTTAACTTTAGTAGTAATGCTCGTAGCGCTGGCGACCTTGTCCGCACCGGCCCGCGGTTCGACACAGGGGTACGCTCAGGCCTTTCCCACGGACGACACCTACGTGGACGAGCCTGATACCGGCCCCCACGGCGGCTCACCTTTTCTGTACGCCGGTGACACAATCGAAGGTCTTGGGGGCGCCTGCCGGACTTTTCTCAGGTTCCAGCTCCCTGAGCTTCCGCCCGGCGCGGCGATTACCCACGCACAACTGTGCCTTTATTCTCAGCAGAGCGAACCGGCCGCTCTCAAAAGAACAATAGCTGCGTACAGTGTGCCGCCCGAAATCGTCTGGGATGAAGAAACGGCCACATGGGCTAATCCGCCGGGATTCGCATGGTCGTACAATCCGGCGCCAACCGACAGCGTCACCTCTAATTTCTGGCCGGGCTGGACTTACTGGAACGTCACCGCGGATGTAGAGTACGCCTATGCCGGCGGCATCCCCCTTTATAGCGCCGCCCTGATAATGGAGGGCGAACCGGATAATGTGTGGAATGCTTTCTACAGCAAAGAGCAGCCTCTGGAGGCTAATTACAGCCCCCGCCTGAACATCGTGTACGACCTGCCCGGCAAAATCGTCACATCCGGTTCCGAATGTTGGATCACCGAAAAAGGCTCTGTAATCGACTTCAGTACGGGGGTCCTGCCGCCCATTGAGGTAGAATTCTTCGGGCCCGGCTCAGACCCCTTTGATGGCATCATCTATTGTGAGGGCGAGCCGGCGGAACCCGCCTTTGGCGGCGCAGACACCATCGTTGAGAGAAAAAAAGGCGTATTCCTGCCTGGCCCCGACCCGTGCGAGGTTCAGGTCGAGATGGTGGCGCTGAATCTGGTGAGCACGGAGCCCATCAGAGTCACGTACGACAAAGGCGCGGTTGAGTCATTCTTCGATGTCTGCATACAGCTTGAGGTGCCTTCACCCGGCCAGATGACCTTAAGCGCCGAAACCGAAACCGGCGGGACCTTTCAATACGACTATATCAATCCTTCCTTGAGGGTAGTGTTCACCAACGTGGACGACCCCGCACAGACATACACGCTTTACATTCCCGGACCCAACTATCCCAACCTGCTGGCATTGATGCAGTTCGAACAATACCCCTGGCAGGAAAGTCCCGACAAATCGCCGCCGTGCGGTTATGATGGTTTCTACCCCACAGATGACCAGCCGCTGCTCGCACAGCTTCTTTACGGCGCACTGCTAATGCCGTGCGGCCAGCTCCTCTGGTCGCCCCCAAAGCCGGTCAACCCGCAATTCGCACTTATTTCTTTGGAGGACTGGGAGGAGACCCTGGGCAGCGGCAACGTCCAGCCCATGGGCCAGCAAGAGGGACAGCAGTACTTGCTCGACTTCGACGAAAACCTTGAGGAGGGCGAGCCTTACCCTGATACCGAATTTGTCACGCCCGATTTGTATGTTTACGAAAGTAACAAGCCGCCGAGCGGTGCGGGCCTGGTGATGGTATGGGGCGACCCGTGTGCAACGGATGGCAATTACGCCGGCGCCTGGAAATACGAATACGACAAGGACCCCGATTTATCCAACTGCACAGTAACCGTAACGGTTGGGCCGCCCTGCGGGATGCGGGTTGTCTCGCTGGGTCTCGAGGATGCTGCCGGCAGGCAGCGCGGCTGGTACTGGAGGGTCGCACCTAATCCGGGACCGCCGCCCCCAGGGATGATTCAATGCAGCCCGGCGTTCGGCCAGGGCGGCACTACCATCACTATCGACCTGAGCCAGACCGGCCTCAATGCTGCTACGCCAACAGCCAGCAGTTACTCTAACAACCCATTCTTCGACATAACAAATATAAAGAACTTCATCTTTGACGAGGATAACGTATTCGTCGGCGCCACTCAGGCGCCCGCACCGGGCTCAGGGATTGCCGCATCCTGGAACTATTGGTACAACTTGATTGTCGCCACCAAGGTCCCGCCCGTCACCGGAGGCCTTTCCTCCAAGTACTACGTCAAGTGGGGCCAGCGGCCGCTGGTCCAGGACGCAAATCAGCCGAATATTCTGCTCGGCTGGAATGAGTACTCCAATTACAACTGGAGGCCGATAGTGGCCGACGACTGGCTGTGCACGGACAACCGGCCCATCACCGACATCCACTGGTGGGGCTCATTCTTCTGGTGGACTCAGCCTACCGCGCCGCCAGTGCTGCCGCAGGCCTTCCATATCGGCATCTGGTCGGATGTGCCGGTCGGTATGGACCCCTGCGTGCCATTCAGTCACCCGGGTATGCTTATATGGGAGAATTACTGCGATAACTATGTATGGAGCTTTGCCGGCTACGACACCTTCCCCGGCATGGACCCGAATCTGCCCAAGGAGACGTGCTTCCAGTTCAACCAGTTGCTTTCTGAGGATGAGTGGTTCTATCAGGACCCCTGCGCCCCCTGGGACCCCGACCCTCGCGGGACTGTGTACTGGTTAAGCATCTCTGCGATCTACGGTCCAACCCAGCCGTGGACGCCATACCAGTGGGGCTGGAAGACCCGCAAGCCCAGTTGGAATGACGACGCCGTGGCAATCTTTGATGTTGAGTATCAGCCGTTCGACTGGCCGGTCGGTTATTCTCCGCCCACTTGGCCGCCAGGCTTTGGCGCCTGGTGGAAGGCGGGCACGCCCATCGAATTCCCCGCGGGCGTTTCCTGGGATATGGCCTTTGAGTTAACCACAAACAGGCCAGGTCCCAACGACCTGATTTCGGACCTGAACAATGATGGCGCCGTGGATTTCAAGGACTTCGCAAAGCTGGCAAATGAGTGGCTAAAAAGCAGCAGCCCTTAGCCAAACGGTGACAGGCTAAAATGTGCGCCTGCATAGGGGCTGCGAGCCAGAAGCTCGCAGCCCTTTTTTTCTTGTCTGCGGACGACGGGCTTGGCGCAATTATGGAAGCAGGAATTCGAAAGCCATTAACGAACCCCCGCCGGCAGTATGTGATGTCAAATGCTCCGGGAGGCGCCCCGCTCCAGAACGATGCCGGAAAACCGCCAGATTTTCTCGAATTGCTCGTGAGACATCAACTGCCTGCCCAAGACAGGGTCGGCAAGGACAACCATCCAGTCCGAGACTTCAAGAACAGCTACGCAGTGGTCCGACAGAAATGCATCCCTCACCACCGCTAACGTAACACCGGCGTCCCTAAGCTGAGCCAGCGAGTCAAAGTGACGATACTGACACTTCAGACCCTCGGCGGCGTAGCGATTCTGAAGCGCCTTATAAAGGGATACCGGAAGAGTGCCGGTAACGGGGCTTGAGTGAGAAAGCACGGCTATCTCTCCTTCCTCGGCCGGCAAGCCCAATTTTCTCAGGGCCGTTACCGCCGCCGCCGGGCCGCAAGTGTATTCTGTGCTTTGAAAACAAATGCCGTTAGGATTAACTCTGGTTTCGAGACTCGCAAGCTTGTTTCTGATAAGGGCGGGAACAAGAAAAGGCGCAACCGAAAACCAGGCCACAATCACAGTCATCAAGATACAAATTATGAGTTTTTCACACCTGCGCGGCAGACGCGACAGCGGCGTCGTCAGGCCCATCGTAATGGCCAGCGATAAAATGACGAATTTAATCCGTCCCGTTGCTATCCAAAAAAACGGCGGCACAAAAGCCAGCGAATATGGCCATCCACCCACTATCAGCATGGCGATAAGCGCCGCGGGAATGAAGTAGCCGAGCGCCCACCAGCGTTTTCGCAAACCCGAAAACGCCCTGCCGAGAAGGATGCCCAAAACGGCCACCAAAATGACGCCTATCGTTTCAAGCCAAGGATTCATTTTTTCTCCCCAAATAGTTGGTATCGTGTCTGTGCCCCCAAACCTATTTGCCACAGACGCCTGTAATATACCAGATTGGAACGCAAAAATCAAGCAAATTGTGCCAGAAGCAAGATGAATCCCCAACGAAAGCCTCCAAATTGAGGATAAGTACCGATAATAACTCCGCGTGAGAAGACCTGGCGCACACCGGGCCCTAATTCGGCTGGCTACGAATTTACTCTCCGTTCACTTAGATTTCTCGTCGGTGCTGGCAAGATGCATGTCTGCCGCGCGGCACAGGACATATTTACCCTATACTGCTAAGTTTTTTGTTGATTCTGCCGGGGAATGTAGTATACTCAACAACGTTGTCTCTGCGGGTGGCTCAGCAAGGAGCACATCAGGAAGTGTTTGCTTGCTGTTTCAGCGGTTTTTGCCGCCCCTTGTGTACAGAACGCTTTTTGCAGGAGGATTTAAGATGCGAAAGACAAAGGTAAAATTAGGAACTGTGTGCGCACTTGCAGTCTGGCTTCTCGGCTTGACGATTCCGGCGGTTGCCGGCACACCGTGTGTCGTGCCGGATAACGGCTCGGGCACTGTTACCCTCCCGCCGGCAGGCTGTCAGCACACCAGCCCCGATGATGTGTTCAGGATCATCGAAGGGCTGCCGCCCGATACCACGATAGAGATGGAGGGCGTCCTGATGGACTTTGTCTGCTGCTCCGGCCCTTCTCTTTGCGTGTCGTGCTCGATACCGCTCGACCCGTGCGAGTGCGAGACGGCCGGCGGCAGCCTCGGCGGGCACGGCCACTGCTTCGAGGCGACGCTGGATTTGACCGTCACCGGCACAGGGTCACTCGAGGGCTTCAACCGGCGCCTTTGGGTGCCGGTTTTTGCCGAGGTCCATACCGGGCCGCGAAACCCGGGCGACCCCGTGCAGGCCTTCGCTACTGATTTTTTCCGTCTCCAGGGCGAGATCCTTGGAGACCCCGATTTCTGTACTTTTCGTATTACCTGGGGTACCGACTACGGCCTGCCCAGTCCGGGCCATACGACTCTCACAGAGCTCCCGACCGGCAATTTCGACGTGGACAGCTTCTTTGATATTACCTACCAGATTGAGTTTGAAGGCTGCGCCGGCAGCCAACTGGACGACTACGCCGGTACAACAACCGCGACAATTCGGATAGAGACCGGTTTCGAAGAGTGTGCACCGATGCCCGACGGCCTGGCCTGCAGAACCTCAGGCTGCCCGGTCCCCAGCGAATGTGTCCCCACACTGGTCAACTTCGACCCGTGCACCGGCTGGGTCACCGTCATTGACTGCAACTGCCGCGGCCCGGATGGATGTCGTGTTGACGTCTCCGGCGCCCCCGGCTTCAATTGTATCGTCCCCGATAACGGCGCCGGCACCGCAGACCTGCCCCCACAGGGCTGTGAATACACCAGCCCCACGGAAGTCTACAAGATAATCGATGGTCTTCCGGCGGGAACCACCATTGAGCTTGATGGGCCGCTGTATGAGTTCACCAATATCGTCAAGACACCCGGCGGAACTCTGGGCGGTGAAAAGATAACCTTCGATGCTACATTATCGTGGGACGTCAGGGGTACTGGCAGCCTCGCAGGTTTCAATCGCCATCTTTGGATGCCGCTCAGCGGAGAGCTGCACACCGCCCCACGCAATCCCGGCGACCCCGTCCAGACCTTCGCCACGCATATGTACCTCTTGCAGGGAGAGCTGTTCGGAGACCCCGACTTCTGCACCCTTCGATTCCGGGCCGGCGCCGACCTGGGCCTGCCCAGCCCCGGCCAGACCACGCTCGTTGAGCTGCCTAACGGGGATTTCGCGGTCGACAGCTTTTTCGACATCACGTATCAGATTGAGTTTGCAGGCTGCGCAGGCAGCCAATTGGAGGACTACTCGGGTACAACGACGGCGACCATCCGCGTGGAGACCGGCGGCGGGCCTGTCCAGCCGACGTGCATAGGCGACTGCCCGCCGAGCTTTGCCTGCGATGACACCATAGTCGTCAAGGGCGACGGAACCCTGGATATAAGCTGTGACTGCGCGCCCGTGGACTGCGAGCCGACCGAGGACGGCAGCGCATGTAAAGCAGCCGCCTGCCCCGGTGCCGAACAATGTCAGCCCACCTCTGTCAACTTTGACCCCAACACCGGCCGCATCACCGTACCGAACTGCAACTGCCGCGGCGCCGAGGAATGTCACGTGGACATCTCCACTGATCCCGGCTTCAACTGCGTGGTCCCCGATAACGGCAGCGGCACCGTTGATATGCCGCCCCAGGGATGTGAATATACCAGCCCCGACGAAGTTTACCTGATAATCGACGGCCTGCCGCCGGAAACCACCATCGAGCTCGACGGGCCTCTCGGCGGTTTCTTCAATGTGGTCAGCCGCCCCGGTGGCAGCCTCGGCGGAGACAGAAGCACTTTCGAAGCCGACCTGCAGTGGCAGGTCAGAGGCACGGGAGAGCTTGAGGGATTCAATCGCTTCATCGCGATGCCGCTGACCGGGGAGCTTCATACCGGCCCACGCAATCCCGGCGACCCGGTACAGACCTTCGCCACCGATATGTTCCAACTGCAGGGCGAGCTCTTCGGAGACCCGGACTTTTGCACGCTCCGATTCAGAGCCGGCACCGACCTGGGCCTGCCCAGCCCCGGGCACACTACTCTCGTTAAGCTGCCCAGCGGCGACTTCGCCGTGGACAGCTTTTTCGATATAACCTATCAGATCGAATTCGAAGGCTGCCCCGGCAGCCAACTGCAGGACTACGCCGGTATAACAACCGCTGCGATTAGGGTTGAGACTGGCGGCGAGCCCGTACAGCCGACTTGCACCGGCGACTGCCCTGCCTGTGAGTTCTGTGACGAAATCTCAATCGCCAATCCGGATGGAACCGTCAACATCTCCTGCAACTGCGTCCGCGACGCGGACCTCAACGGAGACGGCAAGGTCGATTTTAGGGACCTTGCTATCCTCGCCTCTCAGTGGCTCAGAGGCACCCTGTAGCTCAGGCAAATACATATTTTATCTGGCGATGCCAAAGGGCCGTAAGCGTCAAGCTTACGGCCCTTTTTCTGCTGTTGAGACTAATGATTTGCGCCGGGCGCAAACTCGCAGTCCATCAGCGCCTTTGGAACGCCTGTACTATCCTGAGAACGGCCCTTTATCCCCTCCAATTTTAGCACTTTTTTCTTATTTTGCTAAATTTTCGCTTGATACTGCCGCGGCATTGTGGTAGTTTTGGCTTTGACGGTTATAGGCACGGATTTGGTAAGGAGTGGCCAAAATGCTCTTGCCTCTGTTCCAGTTCTTCTCTGGAAGAGAACACACCACTGCCGGCAGCGTTTCGCAATCGCGCGGCTCGCCGCGTATTGCTGTCGGCGCCTGCAGACACTCCGCAGGCAGGCGGCGGCTTCCTGTACCGCGCCCGCAGCCAACGTTGAAATAGCCTCACAGCTTATAAACGGGCAAGCTTTTCTGCTTGGGAACAAATTTGGTTCTTATCGGAGGATTTTGGATGAGAAAATTCAAGTTAAACGTTATCCTGCAATTTGGTAATTCTTCATTGAGTACATTTTCTTGGAGGACTTGACTATGAGAAACTTAAAATCGAAATTGTTCATTCTTTGGATTGTTGTGGCCTTGCTTGGCGCGTTGGTGGTTTCACCGGCTGAAGGGGCCAGGGTCAAGTGGCGTCAGCCACCCGACAAGACCCGCAATGGCATTGACATTCGTTGCGACCGCAACGACGGATTCAACCGCACCTTGGCCGATGATTTCAAATGCACCACCACCGGCTATATTACCGATGTTCACATTTGGGGTTCCTGGAAAAATGACGTAAAGGGCAAAATCACGCTCATTCACCTGAGCATCCACAAGGATATCCCCGCCAATCCTGCTGACCCCTGCAGCTATAGTATGCCGGGCGCCGTATTGTGGGAAAAGGATTTCTTTGCGGGAGACTTTAAGGAAGTCCTCGTCGTTGACCTGGGCGACGAGTACGAATGGTGGTGGGACACCTACAAAGCCGACCTGACCCCCGCCGGCGACCATCAGATATGGCGCTATGACGTCTACATCAAGCGGGACGTCGCGTTTAAGCAGCTCGGCACAGGCACCAGTCCCGTAATCTACTGGCTCGATGTCTATGTCAAGAGCGATGCAGGCGAGTTCGGCTGGAAGGTGTCCTCAAAGCACTGGAACGACGATGCCGCTTATCTTGATACCTCCGGCGCCTGGCGGGAGCTGAGGTACCCCGCCGAGCACCCCTATCATGGCGAGTCGATTGACATGGCCTTTGCAATTACAACGCCTCCGCCTCCCCATATCGTGATCGACAGCTTCGACCAATGGCTCGATGTTTTGCGGGACAGTCTTGTACGTCCTGTGGACGAGGCTAACTGGGCCGATTACATGTTGCAGTGGGACCGCTACCGGGACCCGGATATGGAACCCTATCCCCAGAACATGTATTTAGAGCCTAATTTATATGCCTACCCCGGTGACCCCTGTCCCGATGTCTGCCAGCCTCCATCGCCGGGACTGGTGATGACCTGGGCCGGGCCCTCGATGCCGGCGGGGCCTTACGCTGCGGCGTGGAAACTTAAATACCCCAGCGACCCGGACCTCACCAACAGCATAATAACTGTCACCGTGTTGCCGCCGTGCGACCCCTGTATCACCGTCGTCTCGTTCGGAATGAAGGACGTCAACGGTTTCATCCGCGCCTGGTATTGGGACGTCCCGGCAGTGCTGCCCTGCGGCATTGCCACCACCATCACCATCGACACCTCAATTCCCGGCGTAACTGCGGCCAACCCGGTGGCCACCAGCTATATGAACAACCCGGGCTTTGACATCACCCAGGTCATTGAATTGATCTTTGACGAGAACACCTTCTGGCTCGGCGGCACGGCTGTCCCACCCCCGGGCTCCACTATCCCCAGGGCGTGGAACTATTGGTACGACCTGACCGTTACTCCCAAGCCCGTCAAGGCCATCGGTCCCCGCAAGTGGACGCAGCCGCCGAAAAGGATCGCCCCGGGCCGATTCCTCGGCTGGGATGAGCAGTCCGTCCGCTACTGGCCGCCGCTGATGGCCGACGATTGGCATTGTAAGGACCAGCGACCGGTCACGGATATCCACTGGTGGGGTTCGCACTTGGGCTGGACCGACTCCAACGAGCCGCCGGTGGCGCCAATTGGGTTCCACTTCGGCATCTGGACGGATGTCCCCGAAGACGCGGACGACCCCACCTCCTTCAGTCACCCCGGCGAGATGATTTGGGAATACGTATGCTATGACTGCCAGGTCGAGTTTGTCGGCTACGACAAGGATCCCCGCCAGGTGGCCGGGGCCCCGCCCATCGTGCAGGATTCCTGCTTCCAGTACTACTGCGACCTGCCGCAGGATGTCTGGTTCTATCAGAAGCCCGACACCACCGGCCACGGGACGATTTACTGGCTCAGCATCGCGGCGATTTACGAGTCCGGTGTGAACCCGGAACATCCCTGGGGCTGCAAGACCCGTCCGCACTTCTTCAACGATGATGCCGTGCGCATCTTCAGCCTGGACGACGGCAATTGGCCGCCGTTCGTCGGCGACAAGTGGCGTACCGGCCAGCCCGTAGAGTACCCGGACGGCGTCTCCTGGGACCTCGCCTTCGAGCTGACCACCAAAAAGCCAGACCCTCCACCCATAGTGGACTACGACTTCGACAACATAGTTAACTGGCGCGACTTTGCCTTCTGGGCCGATTGGTGGCTGGTGGATTTTACCGAACCATTGGATTAGGCACCAGGCTGTAATCACGGTTAATGGCCTGGGTGGGCCATAGATTATGCAAGCCAAAGGGCTGCCGGCATCAAGCCGACAGCCCTTTTTCCTTTTCAGCCGCCGCCTGCCCCCAGGGTGCACTCCTGCGCACCTGCAAACCGGGGGCCATCCCGACCCTGTCATTGCGAGCGCAGCCCGGCAATCTCAAAAATACCAAATAGTAAATAATAAATGGCTTTTCCCCTTGCCTTTTCCCTCCTGTCGTGTTATTTTCTCTCCCTGAATGCGTGATCGGGACGTCTTTAGGCCAGTCACGAGCTTCCCCGCCAAGTCGTTCGGCTGGATACGAGATACGGGTTAGTGGATGAGTGAACAGGTAAATGGCGAGTCACGACCTTGCGCGCTACGTTACTTGTCTGCCTCGTCGTTTGGCGGATTTGGCCTCGGCGCCGAAACAACCGTCGCTTGGATAACCGGCGAAAAGCACATCCGCCAGTGCATCGCCTTCCCAAGATTGATCGACAAAGTGTATATATAGGCTCCGAGCTGAACACAGAGAGTTTTTCAACCACAGATTTCCAGGGATTAAACGGATTTTTGGATTGTAGATTTAGGCATAAAACGCTTGCCTGTTTCCTCGGGATATGGTCCCTTGTCACGGTCTCGTATGGCTTCGCCGAACACATCTTATGTACCTGGCTGGGACGATGAAAGTATAACAGCGACTGACCAAACGTATTTGCAAACAAAAAACAGAAAGTTTCATTTAACCACAGACGTATGGTAAGAGCGCACGATACATATGCCAATGAGTCAACTGGAACTGAAAACTATCGGGATTAGCTAAATGCCCCTGACTCTTGGACAAATTAAAACAGGTTTTAATGGTTTTCAAAGTATCCTGGACCTGGATAATCAAATTGCACCCGAGCACTATGAAATAAATATATCAAATTGGATTGATGCTAATATGTGCGCTCCACTTGGAGCCATTCTTTACAGAAGAAAAACGGAGAACATCCCCGTCCGCATTACTAGTATTTCTACAATGGTAACAAGCGTCTTGAGGAAGAATCATTTTCTTTCCCAGTTTGGCGTGGCTGAAAAACCTGACAGCTATGGAACGACCATTGAGTATCGGCGATTTGAAACGGTCGGGAAAGTACATGAAGATTTTCAACAATATGTCATTAGATATTTCAGGTCCGGCAGTTTAGGACTCCCAGCAATGACCCCTGCATTGCTCAAAAGATTCCGCGAGAGTTTATTTGAGGTGTTTTCGAATGCCATTGAACATTCATATACCGAACACGGTATCTTTACTTGTGGCCAGTTTTTCCCGAAACAGCAGCGTCTGCTTTTTACCATTACAGATTTGGGAATTGGAATCGATGGAAACATCTATAAAAACCTGCAAAGGAAGTTGCCAGCCGGACTTGCTATCATCTGGGCAATGAGTGGTAAGACTACCCGCCGAGGCAGATCTGGTGGTCTTGGGCTTCAATTGATCCAGGAATTCATTAAACTTAACAAAGGACGATTAATTATTGTGTCAAGCGCGGGATATTGGGAATTATCGAAAGGAAAAGTCTCAACCGCTACCCTCTCTGGAGCCTTTCCAGGAACAGTGGTGACTATTGATATTGACACGGCAGATAAAAGTTCTTATTGTCTTACCTCAGAGATTGACTCGTCGGATGTTTTCTAAAGTGAAAGAAAGGAAGGTACTGTGAACGCCACGGAAAGAATTAATATCGTCTCGACCATCGGGAATAACATTTGCGTTGCTGCAGAAGATGGACAAAAAGTGTACGATGCGATTTTTAGGGCGCTGCAGGAAGGCAAGAACATTGAGATATCTTTTAAGGGAATAGAGGATCTAACTTCGCTTTTTCTTAATGCTGCAATTGGACAATTATATGATAAATTCAAGGATGACGAGTTGAAGAAAAGGCTGGTAGTTGTCGATGCAAGTCCACAGGATCTAGAAACACTCAAACGTTCCGTTGAACGCGCCAAGGAGTACTTCAAAGACCCTGAGCGCTTTCATTCTGCCACTGACGAAATACTGGGACATGACGATGAGTAATATTAGGGACATAGGATCATATCTTTTTTCGAAGAACGATAGACTTTTCTTGGACGCAAATATCTGGTTATCGGTTTATGGGCCAATAACTCTCAAACGAAAACGCGCATCCATTTATTCAAGAGCTGTACGTGACATGCAAACCGCCGGATGCACCGTATATATAGATGTCCTTATTATATCCGAATTCATTAATGCTTATGCACGATGGGAGCACAAGCAGTCGGCTTCAGCAAGTGACAGATTCAAAGATTTCAGAAACAGTCCAGCCTTTGTCACAATTGCCAAAGACATTGCAGTTAATGCAAAACGCATCATTAAACAATGCCAACGTTGTGATTCGACTTTTGCCCGCATAGATGTTGATGCACTGCTTACAGAATTTGAGAAGGGGGACTCAGATTTTAACGACCAGATGTTTCACAGAATCTGTAAACATGAACAACTGATTCTGGTTACAGATGACCGTGATTTTAAGCCACCCGATTTAACAATACTTACTGCAAACAATCGTTTATTGAACATATGAATAGCGCCCGCGACCCTTCAGCCGACCAAGCCAAAAGCCCGCGACAAAGCTCGCTCTACGAGCGGCTTGTGCCGAGTACGCCAAGCTGACTGAACACCTTTCTGTTCTCTGTGCTCTCGCTGGCCAATCCAACTTCTTCCTTTACTTCCCCCCCAAAATCGTGTATAATTCCCACCTGTTGCCCGCCGCAGGCGGATTTGGCGGCTTTAGCGAGCGACGAGCGACAGCCGACGAGTTTACCCGCCGTCCTTCTGGCGGGCTTGTCCCTTCCCTTGCGGGGCGTCAGACTTGCCCGCCGGAGGCGGGGCACCGCACGTTTTTGTATCAGCAGATACACGCCAAATATAATCGTGCCGTCAGGCATCCTGTGGATTAGCGAATGCTCAACAACCGTGAAATACGCAATACGAAATACGATATACGCAATACGATATACGAGCTTGCCCGCCGCTTGCCCGCCGTTTGTTTGGCGGGTCCTTTTGGCGGGATACGGGCCACAGCCCTCTACACTTGTCGAATATCCTCTACAAATTCACCCTTTTATGCAAAACAAACCCAATCTTGTCCGCCTCCGGCGGATTCAAAACCTCTTATTCGACAAAGGCTTACGAAAATGAACCACGACTTCAGACTCGCGAAAAACAAAGCCAAACAAAGCCAACCTGTCGCGGCGAAGCCTCCTTGCCACAGCGAAGTGCTCCGCGAAGCCGGGATGGCGAAGCCGGGTCAAACTCGAAGCGAAGCGCAGATCCCTACGGGTGAGCTTCTCGAAATCCTCAGACCGGGGACCAAACAGAACGTCCTTGCCCCGGCGAAGTGCTCCACCAAGCCGGGCTGGCGAAGCCGCGCCAAACTCGAAGCGAAGCGCAGATCCCTGCGGGTGAGCTTCTCGAAATCCTCAAGCCGGGGACCAAACCGACCCAATTCGTCGCCCGTGCCGTTGCCCAGGAACACCCCATCGCCCTTGGAGCCTTTCTTGTTATTGTGTAGAGATTGATAATTCGCCCCGGCAGCCTATAATTGGCGTTGAAATGGTAGACAGAACCAAGATATATACGGTCAGCCAGATTAACTCGCTAATCAAAGAGATTCTGGAGAATAACCTGCCCGGCCGCCTGACCATTACCGGCCAGATAACCGACTGGAAACTGCACCACAGCGGCCACTGCTATTTTTCGCTCAAGGACGAATACTCACAACTGCCGTGCGTTATGTGGCGTAGCTCGTTCAGCAAGGTCAAATTCGAGCCGGAAAACGGCCTCGCCGTCCTGGCCGCCGGCTATATCGATGTTTACGCCCCGCAGGGCAAGTACCAGTTCTACGTCGAGACAATGAAGCCCGCCGGCGTGGGGGCGTTGCAATTGGCCTTCGAGCAAATGGTCAAGCGGCTTGAGGCGCAGGGACTCTTCGATGAGGCGCACAAAAAGCCGCTGCCGACATATCCGCTAAGAATCGGGATACTTACCAGCGAATCAGGCGCAGCCGTGCACGACATAACAGACAGTATTCATAACCGCTGGCCCTGCGCCGCGATGTTTCTGTACCCGGTGCCGGTTCAGGGCGAAGGCGCTGCCGAACAAATCGCGGCGGCCTTGCGGGACATAAACAGGCGCAACAAACAACTTAAACTGGACGTACTGATTGTCGGGCGGGGTGGCGGATCCTTGGAGGACTTGTGGGCCTTCAACGAAGAAGTCCTCGCCCGCGCGATTTACGATTCGATGATACCCATAATAAGCGCGGTAGGCCACGAGATTGACACCACTATCGCCGATTTGGTCGCCGACGCGAGGGCCTCGACTCCGACCAAAGCCGGCGTGGTTGCCGTGCCGGATATGTATGAGATCCTGAGCGACCTGGCGAACAAGCAAAGCAGACTGACCAGCAGGATTAGAGGCCGCCTTGATTTGGCCGGGCAGAGCATACGGACGATTCTGGCCAGTGCCGTTTTCAGAAACCCGCTTTTGCCGGTGCGCAACAAACAGCAGCAGTTGGATGAGGCCTGTTCAAGGCTGACGGACTCGATAAAACAGATGCTCGCCGGCGCAAGAACCGCAATGCACGCAGCCTGTGAGCAAATTGTCAGGCTCGAACCGCATCGGCTCCTGGCAAGAAAAACTCTCGATTTGACTGATTTGCAGAGTCGGGCGGCCGCAGCCGTCCGAACGGTCCTGAATAAATGTCAAATGCAGCTAACGGCCAAAGAAAACCTGCTGGCCGGCCTGAATCCAAAATCCGTCCTCCAGCGCGGATACAGCATCACCACCAGAAAGAAGACGGGCTTGCTGGTGCGAAAACCGGAAGATATCGAAATCGGAGATCTATTACTTACCGAACTCGCAGAGGAAAATTTGATTGAAAGTAAGGTGATAAAAAAGTAAAAAGGAAAGAGCATTAAGCCAAACTCGAAAGCTAAAAAAATGGCAGACAAAAACCAAAAAGACGCTATGGCAAAAATGAGCTTTGAGGAAGCAATCAAGGAGCTTACCGGCATAGTCTCCCGCATTGAGCAGGGCCAAATCCCACTGCACGACAGCCTCCAGCAGTACGAAAAAGGGATGGCCCTGATTAAGCACTGCCGGGACATACTTCAGAAGGCCGAGAAACGCATCGAAAAAATATCCGAGGCAGATGCAAAGGCGCAGGAAAACACCGACGAAGGATAATACGTAGAAGTCCGTAAGAGAAAGACACAAAATTCGAAGCACCAAACAATATCGAAATCCGAATGTCCAAAAAGCCAAACTATTTCGGATCTTGAATTTGAATCCTTCAAGTTTGTTTTGGCTTTCGAGATTCGGTATTAGGATTTAGGCAAGATGCGAGCGTGGCGGAATTGGCAGACGCGCCAGGTTTAGGTCCTGGTGGGCTTAGCCCGTAGGGGTTCGAATCCTCTCGCTCGCATTTTCTTATCAGGCGCCCATTAAGACATCTGCAAAACGCAAGATTGCCGAGCCAGGCATTTTGCTCGAAAATCACAACCCCGCGCGCCTGGCCGGAAAAAAACTCCAATTTTTTCACCAACACTTGACCGGTTCGGCGCATTATATTGATAGATGAACGGAGGCTGACTCAAGGTGGACGCGAGTTGTGAGTGAGATAAACCCGGATTCTGTGGGGGAAACAGGCGCCGGAGCCGGTGGCCGGTCATCGCAATCGGGCGTCTTTGACATATTCATAGCCGAGCTCGACCGGCTCCGGCAAGTTGCGGCCGGGATGGGCCTGGGCGCGGCCGATGCCGAGGATGCCATGCAGGATGTGTCGGTCAAAGCGCTAAAGCAGCGGCGAAAGGGCAAGAGCCAGGACGAGGTAGTTCGCTGGCTGACAAAAGTCACGGTCAACCGCTGCTTGATGCACCATCGCCGCAGAAAACGGTTTAGCCGCAGCGCCGCCGAGATTATCAAGCGGCGGACAGAGAACACCGTTGAGGCGGCAGGCACGGACGCCAAAGCCATCGTGGCTGAGGAGCTTGAAATTGTGCGCGAGACTTTGCGTGAACTGGACGACTCACTGCTGACAGTTCTGGCGCTGCGTTATTTCTGCGGGTTGAATTCAACAGAGATTGGGCAGACTCTGGGACTGAGCGCCTCGGCGGTGCGAAGCCGGCTGCGAGAGGGACGAATGATTCTTGCGAAAAGGCTGATAGAGCGAGGAATTGAACCATAATGAAGAAGTCTTGCGAACAGATTGAAAAGCTGCTGGTTGATTACGCCGACGGCGAACTATCACCGAGCGAATCAGGGGAGGTTGCCGAACATTTGGCGAAATGCGATCGCTGCCAGAAGGTGCTGAAAGGCCTCCGGCGGTCGCTGGAGCTTGCCGGTGTCGTATGGGCGGACGGGTTGGAAGAAATACGGGGCGTTGGCCTGCCGCAGACAACAGCCGCCGGGCGCTTCAGATGGCGTCGATATGCAGCAGTCGCGGCAGGCATTCTAATCGCAGCAGGTATCTCTCTCTCACGGCGTATGATAACAGAGCCCAGAGCAGCGGCACCGAACATAGCCGAGATGGAGCGCAGAATAGAAGAGGTGGGCAGGGCCGCTCGACTATTAGCCGCGGCCGAGCTGTTGGCCGAGTACCCCGATGCTCAATCCATTGCCAAACAGCAATATCGTTATATCGTTGAGAAATACCCCGAAACACCCGCCGCAACCCAGGCAAAACCGAGAATCCAATAAATCGTATTCTTGCAGAAAGGAGAGTCCAAAAATGATTAGGCCAAGAAAACAACAATTAGTTGTCGCCCTGATTCTGGCCTGCACCTGCACCGCAGTACCGGCCCAGGAACCCAACGAACCGAAAATGCCGGAAACAAAGCTGAAGTTTGAGATAAGCAACGACCTGGTGGGGTATTCGGGGATAAGCAGTATCAAACCCACTCACGCGGCCCGATTATTCGTAAACTACACGACAAGCTTGCCCCACCCATCCAGGCCCGACGACATGAAACGGATTTTCGAAACCTCCGCAGGACAAGCCCTATCTCCCAAACAACGCGAATTCTTGTTGTCAAGCAAGTATGCAGACTACGGCAACAGGGACAAGCTTCCGCCGGGCTATGACTATTTTTATTACCTTTATGCCGTCAGCGAAGATGATGCAAAGAAAATGGCCGAGGTGGTCGTCGAGTTGTTGACGAACACAGCCAATGAAAGAATGGGCTTTGCCAGGAATACCGCGGAGGAACTGCGGGGGAACATAGCGGAGGCCAAGAAGAAAATCTCTGAGAAAGAGGCGGAAGCCAAAGCTGCCCAGGCCAAGCTCGACGAGTTGAAAAAGACCAGCCCGTATCGTTCGGCAAAAGAAGCGGAAGATGCTATCTCCGAATTCAACAGGATACTCAGCACCTCGGAAGTGGAGATTGCGGGGATTCGTGCGAGCTTACAGGCAATCGAGGAGTTCCAGGCTAAGGGCAGGGCTGAAGGTTTTGCAACCAATGAGACCAGCGATAAGCTTGAACAAATGGCCATCGAGGAAACGATTAAATTGAGGGCCGCCGAGGCCAGAAAACAAACCGCCGAGCGGCTCCGCGGCCAGGCGGAAGCGCTGGCCCAGCTTAATGAGAAGCTCGATAATGCTTTGGCGGAGAAAGACAGGTTAGCAATGTTCCTGGCCGACTGGCAAGCCTCGCTGGCCGTGACGGAAGCAAGGCTGGCGAATCCGACGCCGGAGATGCTGCCGCCGAAGGTATATCAGAACAAGGCGACGATATATCCGGTTCGGGCCGATGAATAAGGCGGTATTATAGGGCCACGCACCTGTAATTTATTTTCAGAATGGGGCTTGACAGAAATGAACATTTCTGGTACAATGATATAATCATGGAGCAGATTAGCCGCAAGAATACCGGTTGTTGGTGGTGGCCTGCGGGATAAAATCCGGCGGGCAAGCGGTGATTTGCTGTAGAGAAACTTGAATATATGAAAGATTAAGGCGGCCTGCCGGAAAAAAGCAGGCCGCTTTTTTTGTTTGTAATTACGCCCGAATGCGGCTAATAATTGCGATTTAAGGTTCAAACGATGGAAGATTACAGGCAGATAATACTCAATGCCAAGCCGGGCCAAATCGTGCCTATCGTCAAGCAAATCGATATGGACGAGCCGGTCGATTTCTTCGCCAAACTGAGCGACTATGGCCGGGCCAAAAACTGCTGCCTGTTCGAGTCCAGGGAATATTTGGCGGGAACAAAAGCCCTGAGTTTCGGCGCCGCAAAGCCGGCACTTTATCTTACCGGAACGGGTGCGGAGTTTACCATCAAGGCCTTGAGCAAGACCGGCAGGCGGATGATAGACTATCTATCCGCCGACAAGGCACGCTTTGATTTCTGTGAATCAGTCGAATTCGATACAGAGGCTATTACGGGAAAAATCCGACGCACCGAGGAACTGGTCGATGAGCAGACCCGGCTAAAAACAACAAACCAGATGGACGTCCTGCGTGCCGTCGCATTTGCATTCAAACTGGCCAGCAAGCCCTTCCGCGTAACCTGCGGCCTGCTCGGAGCCATGAGCTACGATTTCATAGACCAGTTCGAGAAGCTTCCGCCCAGCAAAGAAGACCTGCTCGGCAATCCCGACTATGAGCTCTACTTTGCCGACAACATCTTCCTCGTCGACCACCAGCAGGGTCAGGGCTACGTAGTCGTAAACGTGATGATAACCAACGGCGACCGCCAGGCCGCCATAACCGAAGCCCGGGAGTGTTTCGACTACTACAATAATCTTGCCAGATTTGATGTGCCCCAAAGACAGAAATATGCCGGCCCGATTCCCCCCGCCTCCACCGATACCAGCCAGGATGAATACGAAAACATGGTTAAGACCGCTAAGCGGCATATTCTGGACGGCGATATTTTCCAGGTCGTTCTGAGCAGGACGAAAATGGAGCCCTGCCCCGATGAGCCGCTGGACGTGTACAAGCGGCTGCGAGTACTGAATCCGTCGCCGTATATGTTCTATCTGAGCACCCCCAGCACGATATTGATGGGCTCCAGTCCCGAACTTAACCTGCGCGTCAGCGGAACCGGCACGCGCAGCGTCGAGATTCGGCCCATAGCCGGCACAAAACCGCGGGGCCGGGTCGGCGACAAAATCGACGCCGACACCGATTTCAGATACGAGGCCGAACTGAAGCTGGACCGAAAGGAATTGGCCGAGCATATAATGCTGGTCGACCTGGCCAGAAACGATATCGCCCGCGTGGCCCAGGCGGGAAGCAGAATTGTTACCGAACTGCTCATCGCGGAAAAATACGAATCCGTCCAGCATCTGGTAAGCAATGTTAAAGGAACGCTCGGGTCGGGGCTCGACGCACTGAGCGCCTATCTTGCCACGATGAATATGGGAACGCTTACCGGCGCTCCCAAGATTGAGGCGATGAAAATAATCCGCCAACTGGAAAAAACCAAGCGCGGCTACTACGGCGGGGCCGTTATGTACCTGACCGTGGACGGCCAGTTCGACAGTTGCATCACCATAAGAAGCCTGCAGATTAAGGACCACACCGCTTACATCCGCGTCGGCGCCGGCATCGTCCACGACAGCGTCCCAAAGACCGAGTTTGAGGAAACCGAACACAAGGCGAAATCCTGTCTGCGGGCGATTCGCGCAGATTAATAATTGGGATACGACCTTATGGAAGAAAAAACCAGAAAAGTCTTGTTCATCGACAACTTCGATTCGTTCACATACAACCTCGTTGACGATTTCTGCAAGCGGGATTGCCAAGCCAAGGTTTATCGTGCCGACACCGACCTTGAGGAGCTTAAAGCATTGGCCGAGGAATTTCGCCCCGACCTGCTGGTGGTTTCGCCGGGTCCGGGCACACCCGACACCGCCGGCGTCTCGCTTTCGGCTGTGGGCTATTTCAAAGACAAACTGCCCATCTTCGGCGTGTGCCTGGGCCATCAGGTAATAGTGCAGTATTTCGGCGGACAAATCGGCCACGCGCCGGAGCCCATGCACGGCAAGCCCTCACGCGTAACCCACAACCAGGCAGGCATATTTGCCGGTGTGGAAAATCCCCTCCAGGCAGGCCGTTACCACAGTCTTTGTGCCCTGAAATTGCCCGATTGTCTTGAGCAGACCGCCGAGTTTGACGGCATCGTTATGGCGGTTCAGCACAAAGAGCTTCCGATATTCGGCGCGCAATTTCACCCCGAGAGCATCCTGACGCCGGCCGGGGGAAAGATCATCGAGAACGTACTGTCAATCGCACTTGATAAGAAGCAAAAAGTGAGGGATTAGACACGAAAAAGATAACCGAATACCTCGAAATCATTCTCGAGGGTAACGACCTTACCTTCGACCAGGCCAAGGCGCTTCTGGACACCGTGTTCGAGGGGGACGTCTCCGATGTTCAGATTGCCGCTTTCCTGGCCGCAATGCGGATGAAGCGGGCGACCGCCGCGGAGATTGCCGGCCTTGCCCAGTCACTGCGCGACCACGCCGTGCGCGTAAAGGTTGACATCGATAACCTCATCGATACCTGTGGTACAGGAGGTGCCATCATAAAGACGTTCAATATCTCCACCACCGCCGCGCTCATTGCTGCCGGCGCGGGCATTCACGTAGCGAAACACGGCAACCGCGGCATCACCAGCCTCTGCGGCTCGGCGGACGTCCTGGCCGAGCTCGGCGTCAAAATAGACGCATCCCCCGATGTCGTGGCGCGGTGCATTGAGCAGGCCAACATCGGCTTTATGTTCGCTCCGGCCTTCCATCCGGCAATGAAGTTTGTTCAGCCCATTCGCAAGAGCCTCGATTTCAGGACGGCATTTAACATACTCGGCCCGCTGGCGAATCCCGCCGGCGTCACCGCCCAGGTAATCGGCGTGGCCGACGAGGGTCTGCTTGATAGAATGATTGAAACCCTGAAAATGCTCGGCGCCAGACGCGCGATGGTCGTTCACGGCCAGGGAATGGACGAAATAAGCACGCTCGGCATCACGAAAATCCGCCGGTTGACCGACGGCGATATTACCGCAATGGAGCTTGACCCCGCCGATTTGGGCATCGCCGCAACCTCCATCGACGAACTCAAGACAGGCGATGCGATAACCAACGCCGCTATCGTCCGCGATATACTTACCGGCAAAGAAAAAGGGGCGCGCCGCGATATTGTGATACTGAACGCCGCTGCGGCAATAATTGTCGGCGGCCTCGCTGATGATTTTGAATCGGCGATAACTCTGGCACAAGCCTCCGTGGACAGCGGTAAGGCAATGGCTTGTCTGGAGAAGCTCATAGAACTCTCAGGCAATTGAAAAGACAATCGGATAGATAGTAAATATGTTGATAGTAAAAGTTAAAATCTGCGGTATTACCAACTATGAAGACGCCGCAGCCGCAATGGATATGGGTGCGGATTTGCTGGGCTTTAATTTCTATCCGAAGAGCCCAAGGTACATAAGGCCCGAAAAGGCCGCCGAGATTATAAACAAACTGCCTGGCTTTATAGATGTTGCCGGCGTCTTCGTAAATGCCTCGTTTGAGAAAATTCAAAAGGCATCGAGCCAGTGCCTGTTGAACTGGGTCCAGCTCCACGGCGACGAAAGTCCGCAATTCTGTCAGTCCTTTCTTTCGCTTAACGTAAAAACGATGAAAGCCCTGCGAGTCAAGGACCAAACCGACATCGAAAAGGCAGAGGACTATTTTACCGACGCGATTTTGCTTGATGCTTTCGACCCCGAGAAATACGGCGGCACGGGCCTGACCTTCGACTGGAACATCGTGGGTCATATCGGCAAACGCGTCTTTTTGGCCGGCGGCATTAATCCCGATAACGCGGTAAGAGCGATTGAGCTGGGCGTCTACGGCATCGATATATGCAGCGGCGTCGAAGCCAGGCCGGGAAAGAAAGACCATAAGAAAATGAAGAAGTTATTCGAAAACATACGGCACTTGAGAGGCTAATGGGATGACCAACAGAAATCACTACGCGAGAGGCGCAAGATATGAAGTATAAAGGCAGATTCGGAGATTATGGCGGCTTTTATGTGCCGGAAGTCCTGATACCCGCGCTGGAAGAGCTCGAAGATGCGTTCTACCGCTTCCACGAGGATGAGCAGTTTGTCGCTGAGCTTGCTCTGCTCTCGAAAGATTACGCCGGCCGACCCTCCCCGCTTTACTACGCCAAAAGATTCAGCGACTATGTCGGCTTCAGCGTTTACCTCAAACGTGAAGACCTTCTGCACGGCGGCGCACACAAAGTCAACAACACGCTCGGACAGGGCCTGTTGGCAAAGTATATGGGCAAGACCAAACTAATCGCTGAAACCGGCGCAGGCCAGCACGGCCTGGCTACCGCGATGATTGGCGCCCTGTTCGGAATGGAAACCAAAATCTTTATGGGCGTGACAGACATCGAACGCCAGAGCGTCAACGTCCACAAGATGAGATTGTGCGGCGCCGAAGTCATCGGCGTCGAAGGAGGCACAGGCACGCTCAAAGACGCCATCAACGACGCACTCCGCTACTGGACTGCCCACGTCACCGACACGTTTTACCTTTTCGGCTCAGCCTGCGGGGCGCATCCGTATCCGACCATAGTAAAACATTTCCAAAGCTGCATCGGCAAAGAGGCAAGACAGCAATGTCTCGACCAAATCGGCAGACTGCCCGACATGGTCGTTGCCTGCGTCGGCGGAGGCAGCAACGCGATTGGCATCTTTTCGGGTTTTGTGGATGACATGGATGTCAAGCTGATTGGGGTCGAGGCCGGCGGCAGAAGCCTCAGCAGCGGCAAACATGCTGCGACACTTGTGGCCGGCCGCGTAGGCATACTCCACGGAGCAAAAGCCTACCTGCTCCAGGATGAAGAAGGCCAGGTCCACGATACCGAATCCGTAAGTGCAGGCCTGGATTACCCTGCGGTCGGGCCCGAACATTGCTTCTTGAAAGACGCCGGCCGTGCTCAATATGTCGCGGCGGAAGATGAAAAGGTCCTCGACGCCTTTGAGCTGCTGACCAGGAGCGAGGGAATACTGCCCGCTCTGGAAAGCGCACACGCTCTGGCCTATCTTATGGCCCAAAAAGGAAATCTGGACAAGGATACAATTGCGATAGTGAACCTTTCAGGCCGGGGTGACAAAGATGTCTCAATCGTGGAAAACCACCGACCGTTGCAGTAAGGACGCAGCCAATGAAAACTTACAAACAAGTTTTTTCCGAACTGAACAGACCCGCGCTGATACCTTTTTTCGTTATCGGCGACCCCGATTTCGATACGAGTCTTGCCGCTGTAAAAGCCGCCGTCGACTCGGGAGCCGATATCCTCGAATTGGGCGTGCCTTTCTCCGACCCCATAGCGGACGGGCCCACAATCCAAAAAGCCGACATCCGCGCTCGCAGCGCCGGAATGAATCTGCAAAAGGCCCGGGAGTTTATCAGGAGCGTAAAGGATTACAAAGATGTACCCATCGGACTGTTGATGTACTACAATCTGATTTACCAGTACGGGACCCAACAGTTTTTCGAAGATTTCCACGAGGCAGGCGTCAACAGCGTTTTGGTTGCGGATTTGAGCATCGACGACGCCGACGAAGTCACTGCCCCGGCCCTTTCAGCGGGCCTTGACACGGTTTTTATGGTAACGCCGAACACAGCGACTGAAAGAATGAAACTGATCGCTTCCAAGACTACCGGCTTTATCTATACCGTATCGCTTCTGGGAGTCACCGGCAGCAGAGAAAACCTCTCCGATACGGTAGAAGGCCTCGTCGCCAAATTGAAAAAACTGACCTCTGTCCCCATCTGTGTGGGCTTTGGAATCAGCAAACCCGAACACGCAGCGGCGGTCGCCTCGGCGGGCGCCGACGGCGTGATAATCGGCTCGAAAATAGTGGGTCTGATTGAGAACAATCTGAACAGCAAGGAAAAAATGCTCGCTGAAATCGCATCCTTTTTGACCAGCGTCAGAACGGCAATCGAAAATTAGAAAAGATTGACAGACACATTCGGGAAGGTAGAATCCACGTTAGTGTATCTTGGCCTGGGGACTTTTGAAAAACCGAAGTTTTTTAAATTTGGGGGGTCATTATGAGCACTATACTATACATCAAAGCCTCGCCGCGTACCGGCCGTTCTTACTCGGTAGCCGCAGCCGATGCATTCGTTGAATCTTATCGCAAGACGCATCCTGACGACCAGATTAAAACGATTGACCTTTTCGAGAAGCCGCTTCCGGCGTTTGACCTGGCCGCGGCTACGGCCAAATATAAGATCATGGACGGCCAGGAGCATTCAGAGCAAGACCGCCGGATATGGGACGAGGTCGTTGCCGTAATCGATGAGTTCAAATCCGCGGACAAATATGTTATGGCCGTACCAATGTGGAATTTCTCAATTCCCTACAGGCTCAAGCAGTACATAGACATTATAGTCCAGCCGGGTCTGACTTTCACGGTCACTGACAGCGGCGGTTACGAAGGCCTGGTAAAGGACAAATCCGTCTTTATCGTGTATGCCCGTGGTGGTGATTACCCGCAGGGCAGCGGCGCTGAGTCCTACGACCTGCAGAAGAAGTATCTCGAGTTGATACTCAATTTCATCGGGCTTACCGATATCCGCTCGGTGGTGGTCGAACCCACGCTTGCCGCCGGGCCGGATGTCGCCAAACGCAAACGCGCTGAAGCCGTCGAAAAAGCCGGACAAATGGCCAAAGACTTTTGAGCACTGCGAAACCTGGGTCGCCCGATTTCAATTTCCTGCGTGGCTGTTCCAACGGTTTTCTGCCGCACCGGAATCTTAACCGCAAAGGCGGTGCTGGTTTGACATCCGCGGCCTATTCTCTGTTTACGAGCTAACGGTTCTCAGCGGGGCCCGTCTACGGATAGTAATACCTGCGCTGATAGTATCGAGGATAAAGAAGATCATCAAGCAGCCTCGTGTTCGCGCCTACGCGCTCCTGCAGCACGTCAAGTCGCCGCGACAGGTCCCTGCCTGTCTCGGTAACACTCCTTTCCATTGCCTGGTAATCGTCCTTAATCTTCGCTACGGTCTCGTCAATCTGCTGAACACCTTTATTGACCTTATCCTCGAGTGCCTTAAACCTTTTTTCGATCTCAGCCTCAAACTCCAGTTTCTTCAACCTGGCCCGGGATTCTGCTTCTCTCGTCCAGACCTGCCGGTCCTCCTGTAGCTGCTTTATCTTTTTATCTATTTCGTCTATCTTGTCGGAATCCTCCCCACGGGTCTCCGCGAATAACTGCTTGGCCTTCTCGTAGGAGCGAATCGCCTGAATAAAATCATCGGGGTCATCGTTGAAGTCCCACGTTCTGCCAGAAAAATACTCGCCGAGGTCCACATAATACCTGGCCTCAGGGACCCTCTGGGTGCGCAGCGTCCTGACATCTATTTCCTTCTTGCTGTAAGTGGATGCGACAATCCTGCTCTGGTCCAACTGCTCGACAACCAGCTTGTTTTTGTCCTCCGAGACCAGTTTCCCGAATACGAACTTGTTATCCCTCAGATAGAAGTCCACCATTTTGACAAAACTCGTCCTCGGTCTGGACTCTCTGGCTTCTTGAGGGTTTTCAACGGCTGCCGGCTCGGTTTCAACGGATTCCTGGTTCGTCTCTGTTTGCCCGCTCAGATTTGCAAACCAGCAACCCAGAGTGATAACAAGTATTAATGAAGTTGTACCTATCGCCCTTATGTTTCTCATGACTTTAACCTCCCAAAACGACCCGGTTCTTCTGTGACCATTACCTGGATTATACCATATTCTCCACGAACGCACAGAAAAAGCCCGGAACGTACCTCGCCGGATCCATTGTCCGTCTCTGGCCGGCCCACAATCGGGGGTTCTTACCGGAATTGAGATGATTGAAGTGAACTCGGCGGCTCCAGTGGGGTCTCGCTCAGCCGTTTATCAACTGGTACGCCCGTATCAGTTCTGCCACGCTCCAGGCCTGAGCAATACAGCCTCTGGGCCTGTGAGGAGGGTCGGCGTCGAATATCTCGCTGATTTGGCCCAGACAGCTATCTTCGGTCAAATGCCGAAGCAGGGGCTGGACAAATTCAGCCGCCCTTCTTTTGCTTTTTCGGCTGAAATCATTGACCTTCAAATACGCTTCCACAAACGGGCCAATCAGGTACGGCCAGACTGTACCCTGGTGGTAAGCCTCGTCCCGCTCTCGCTGAGGGCCTGCATATTTCCCTTTGTAGCGGGAATCCTCAGCGTTCAACGTTCGCAAGCCAAAAGGCGTCAGAAGATGTTTTTGAACCGCAGCCACTACGCACTTTTGCCGCTGAGCCGACAAGGCCGAAAACGGCAGCGAAACGGCGAATATCTGGTTCGGCCGAAGGCTTGTGTCAGCCGAGCCGTCGGGCAGAATGCAATCGTTCAAATAACCGACCTCCTCGTTCCAAAATAAGCCGGAGAAACTCTCGCCCGCCTTATCCGCCATAAACCTGTACTGTCTTGACAGTTCG
The DNA here is from genome assembly GCA_035529895.1 of Sedimentisphaerales bacterium. Lineage (GTDB taxonomy): Bacteria > Planctomycetota > Phycisphaerae > Sedimentisphaerales > Anaerobacaceae > JAUWKC01. The sequence goes on along the minus strand of DATKVV010000068.1, from coordinate 12,931 downwards.
AGGTTACGGCCGGCATAAAACTCAGCCAGATGACAAAGGCTATTGTACCAAAGCGCATTAACCTCGACCGCTTTTCCATAACGAGAAGTAAAAGCGACACCGTCGCATTTGGCGTCCATCCAGGTCAGTTGAGTTTCCTCGCTGCCCCCGGTTATAAGTCCGTCGGTATCTGCGCAAATGCCAAACCGTGTGCCCTTCCGGTAAGAATCGATAATCCATCGGATTGTCGGCAGAAGCTCTTGTGTGAAGGTCCGTGAGTCGCCGGTGGCGAACAGATACTGGAAAGCCGCGTTGACAAACCAAACAGAAGCATCAATGCTGTTGAAATGGGCGGTTCCGCTGTAATCGTCGAACCGATTGGGAATCATACCCTCATCTGCCGCATGGGCGAAAGTGGTCAGGACCGATTTGGCATCCTCGGACCTGCCGGTCGCCAGCAAAAGACCCGGCAGGGATATGAGAGCATCTCTGCCCCAGTCGGCAAACCAGGGAAAGCCGGCTAAAATGGTCGTCTGGCTCTTATGGTTTATCCGGCGATTTACAACAAACTGGTCGGCGGCCAAACAAAGCATCTCATATCGCGCATCACGCGCGGCGTGCTGCAAATCCTGCCTCACGCTTTTCGCTTTACGTTTCAGCTCTTCCTCGCACCTCTGCAAGTCTTCAAGAACGGTTTCGATGTCCGCACCTGCCAGAGGCTCGGAACTATCGAGGTTTGCTGTTCTTTCAGCTCCCGGCGCAGCAGAGGTCCTTAGAGTCGCCCGGAAAACGATTCTGCCTGCCGAATCCAGCCGGCACTTGAAAAAACCAGGCGACCACAAATCTTCGGTAAAATCCTGCCCTCTTTCTTGATCGATTCGATATAGAAAATTAAACCACCACTGTCTGTCCTCCGTGAAGTCCCTGGAAGGACAACTCAGGAACAGTTCACAACCCGATAGAGCATCGTGGCGAACCGATAAATCATCGCCAAAGCGGGTGGCGTACAGCGGGGCATAGGATTTTTGCAGCGAGTGGAAATCGCGCAGGCCAATGAAAGGGCGTAACACAAATTCTATGGGCGCCCCAACGGTCCCCGTTCCGCGGCTTTCTTGCATTACGAAGTCATCCAGGTTGGTAAAATCGTACACGATGGCGACCGTATCGGTCTGGCGCAGAAGATATACGGATTTAGTCAGTTCAAGCGAAACGCGGTCTTGCCCTTGATTGCGCAGCGACCCCAAACGCCTCTTGTGCTTCTTACCGGCGTCGTCGAACGCCACTGCAGGCCCGGCCAGCTGGTAATCAAAATGCACCCCCGTATCACGGCGAAACCGCTTTATATGCCTGAAACCCTCCGGGACGAATTTCCCGCTGAATTCGAAGGTTGAGAGGTTAAATACTTTCCCGTCGAATATCACCATTTCCAGGCAGTTAGCCAGCCCCATTATCCTGTTTGCCGGCGGCTTTGCGGAGCCAATGAGCAGGCCGTGATACCGTCTCGTGTTGCAGCCCACAATGGTTGACGATGCGTACCCGCCGCGATTGTTGGTCAATAGCCATTCTTTAGTCAGCAACTCTCCAACGGCCTTATCGCCCGTCTGTACGCACAGAATGTCGCTGCTAAAGACTTTTTCCAGTGTCGGCACAAGTTCGCTCCTGAATAAAAAGCTGTCCCGATAGTATCCGAAAATCAGAATAGGGAAAAAGAAAAAAGCAAACCAGGGGCATCTAATTTACCGTCTGTAAGTCATGCTGGTTTTTACTCTGCGACAGCTCACGGGATACGGCCCCGGCTGCCCCCCCGGAACAACGATTATGAAGGTTGTCCAACACATTCATAAAGTTGATATAGGAATCGTAAGGCGACCCGTAGGGATTAAAGTACTTGTGGACATCCCCGTCGGCAAAGTACTTCGTGCACATATAATAGAAATGGTCGGATGTCTGCAGTCTTCGCCAGTCCGTCAGGATTTTGTCATCGCTGGCCGTCTTGATCTTCTTCTCAAGTCGGTAAAGCTCATAAATGGCATTTGACTGCATCGCGTTTCCAAGCCAGGCGGAAAGGTCTCTTTCCGTGTCGGCCCAGCTTATCAGATGCGGCACATCAACAGTGCCCACAGGCTCATAACACGCAACTATCTCACTGGGGGTCTTGAAATTGTTGTCGGGATGCTTTAGAATCTCATACGGCAGGCGCCCCATAAAATCGAATATGCCCGTGTCCTTCCATTGATGCTCGCCAAGCGTTTCGTAATCCATAAACAGATTGACTACGTAACCGTTGCCGTTGACATTGCTTATCCATCGGGCAAATTTTTCTGCCGTCAGAGGCCATTCCGACCAGGCACGGTTGGAAAACCTGAAAGCAATATCATCACTGAGGGCATAGTTTTTCAGCAGCAGCTTCAGCTTGCTGCAATTTTGGGGCCGATATACGAAGTTAGGACTTCTATAACCCAGTATGTGGTCCGCCCCTTCGCTTATTATTGCGTCGAACTGACCCATGGACTCGATAAGCCTGGCCAAATCGTTATTGTATATCAGCTCGGTATTTCTAAATACCCGCGGCTTCTGGCCGAACAGGGACGCAATCGTCTCAGTGTGCTTATTTACCTGCTCCAGGAATTCATCGCGCGAGTACAAGAAACTTAAGCTGTGATAATACGTCTCGGCCAAAAACTCCACACAGCCCGTCTCCGCCAGGGCGTCAAAAGTGCTCATCACCTCGGGCGCATAAAGCTGGAGCTGCTCCAATAATACGCCTGTTAAGCTGTACGCCACTTTAAACCTGCCATCCAGCCTGCGTATCAGGTCCAGAAGCAGCCGATTTGCAGGCAGATAACATTTGTTCGCCACCTTCCTGCAAATAAAGGCGTTCTTGTAATCGTCAAAATAGTGGTTGTCTTTGTCAAATACCGTGTAGTGCCTTAATCGCAAAGGCTGGTGCACTTGAAAGTAGAAACATATCGAAGCCATAACTCCCCTGCTCGCGCCAAAAAACCTAACAATAAGCGGCAGCTAACGCTTCCTCGTAGATTCTTAGACATTTGGCGGCGCTGTCTTTCCAGGACAGTCTTCTTACCTCAAAATTGCCGTAACTTCGCAGCGTCATTTTCAGCGGCGCATATTTGAGCACGGCCACAATCTTGTTGGCAATCTCATTTACGTCCCAAAAGTCAACTTTGAGAGCATGCCGCAGAACTTCCGACACGCCGCTTTGCTTGCTTATTATGACAGGAACGTCGTTGTCCAATGCCTCCAGGGGCACAATGCCAAATGGTTCGGAAACAGAAGGCATTACGAACAGGTCGGCCATTTTGTATATCTTTTGGACATCTTCCCCCCGCAAAAAGCCCGTGAACAAGACCTTATGCCCGATGCCGAGACCCGCGGCCATCTCCACCGCCCGGTGCATCATGTCGCCCGAGCCGGCCATGACGAACTTGACGTTATCCATCACCTCGAGGACCTTCTTGGCCGCCGCAAGGAAATACTCCGGCCCTTTTTGCATCGTAATCCGGCCCAGGAATAAGACGATTTTCTCATCCTTTTTGATGCCGGTTTCGTCCAGACTCCAGCCGCCGTTGCTGCTGCGCTCCACGCCGTTGTGTACCACTTCAACCTTTTCGCCGCTGACGCCATACCGGCCGATTATGATACTGCGAGTGAAATAACTTACCGCGATTACTTTGGCCGCCGCGTGCATACCCTGTCTTTCAACGTCATAAATCATCTGGTTGACATGTTCGCCGCTGCGGTCGAATTCCGTCGAATGTACATGCACAATCAGCGGCTTTTTGCTCATTGCCGCCACGGCGATTCCTGCAGGATATGTCATCCAGTCGTGGGCATGAACGACGTCAAAAACTTCGTTTCGGGCCAATTCAACAGCCACCGCAGCATAACGACGGACCTCGGCCGCCATGTCTCGGCTGTAATCCACTCCGCCAACAAAGCTGACGGCTGCCCCGCGGTTTTGCTGCTTTAACCGCAGGGTCTCCTCTATCTGCCGCTGATAGACATCCGGCGTTGAATACGGCTGTAACAGTGAATTAATGGCGTGGAAGGTTACGTTTTTAAGTTCACCAAATTTCATCAGCCTGCCTGCCGACATCATGGACGCGGGGGTCAACAGCTTCACATGGGTCACATATTCGCTACGAATGAGGGCCGGCAAAACAAATGTTACCTTTATGCCGAGTTGGTCCATCGCCTTGGTGAGTCCATAGCAAGCCGTGCCGAGACCGCCGCTTATAAACGGGGGAAACTCCCAGCCCAACATGAAAACCCTCATAACGTCCCCCATCTGTTAAGTCCCATAACAATATATCCAGAAAGAGCTTAGAAACGGTTACCCTGTCCGTTCCCGAAACACCGGGAACTCTGATTCCGAAGCCATGCAAGTTGTACGGCCGCGTTGCAACTGCTAATATTAAGCACCTTATCGGCAAGAAACCGTATAATCTTAATTTCAAGCCGGTAAAATAATGCGCTATTTTTGTCGTTTCCTGTCATATAAATCGGTCTTTGGAGGCCGATAAGTTCAAAAAATTTTCGTGAAAAACCGTGTATTAATACTGATACTTCAGATTCTATTGGTCGGCAGCGATGAATTGAATAACGCTGAAAAGAAATATTCCTATGGATTGTTCATCTGGATACCGGCGGACTTGGCTTTGCCAGACAATCACTCAAGGTCAGCCGGCAGCGGCCAGCATTCCTCCTCCGGCAGTCCCAAAAAAACAGCCGTTCCCACCTGAGAATGGGGGAACGGCTTGCGTTACTAAGATTACCGCAAACGCAACGTACGCACCAGAAGATGTCAACACGTAATCGGCCTACAAGTCCTGTGCCTTGACTGTGCTGCGACGGTTGGCCTTGGCTCGATTCATGGCTGCGTCAAGCGCGCAGTACACGACATCACTGATCGCCCCAAGCGCTTCGGATGATGTCATCATCTTCTTGCTCCTGACGTAGGCCTTAACTTTACTGGCCACAATCAAAGATTCCTTCGCAGACTCCTTTTTTTTTGCCATTCCAAAATCCTCCATGTAAAAAAAATTAAACTCTAAATAATCCGGTACCAAATCGTCAGAACCGGCATATTGCATATTATCGTGCTCTCTAATTACATGTTAGTATCAGCTTTTGCAACAGAAAAATCCGCTAAAACGCTAAATTTTTGCAGTCACACAGCCCTTAGAAAAAAAGTGCGCGCGAAAGCCGCGCAGCCAGACCGCGTTTTTTCTGATTGACATGCAAATTTTGATAATTTGGGCGGGTTGTTTTGACGAAGATTATAAGTAAATGAATGCTCTTCCCCGAGCCTGATATAAAAAACGGTGGATTTATTATATGGAGAGAGAAAATGACAAAGCGCGCCAAAAAAACTCAAAAAGCGCAGGCTAAACTGCAGGACTTTGTCACGGTTAGTTTTGCCGAAGACCTTGAACAGGCCAAAGAACGCGAAACGCTATTGAAAAACAACGATATCCCCGCGGTCATTAAGCAGCAATACGAAGAGTCAGCCAATTGCGACGGCTTCGCTGTAATGGTTCCCGAAGAATTCCTCGACGAAGCGCACGTGGTAATCGAGTCGCAGGATGCCTACGATGACTTTTACGACCTTGCCCTCGATGACGAAGATGACACCGATTTCAACAGCGACCTCTTCGAAGATGACTTCTAATCGGAACCCCCCTCGGCTCAGGAGGTCTTTCATTTTGGATTCACAAGCCAACAAAGTAGAATTTAGGAACGCAGCAACAAATGGACGAACCCCATTTCACAGAACATCGGACTAGTAACGACCGCAGAAAAAATGTCGTTGACAGGCGCTTGGGGCTGGACCGCCGGCGCGGACCGGGCAGGCGCAGGTGCGACGACCGAAAGGCTGCCGAAGAAGGCCAACTGACCGACGAGCAATTCGAATTCCTTATGGCTATTAACGAATACAAAAGACAAAACGCAAAACACTTCCCCACCTGGACAGAGGTTCTTGAAGTGATAAAAGCGCTGGGCTACCGCAAGGTGGCCGAACCGCAGTCGCTTGCGCAGTTTGGAAGGAATTCGCCAGACCGAACGCAGCATTTGCAGACACCCGAACAGGAAAAGCAGCCCCAAATGGTCAAGTAGCCCCACCCCTGACGACTAACACGAATCCGCCAACCGGCCGCCCTAACAGCGGCTGGTGCCAATCGGCCAACCCCATACGATAGCGGTCTATTTTCCGGAAAAAAAGCTTGTATCCCCCAACCACCCCGTTTTGGTACCTCCCCACGCTCGCGCCCTGCAAACGATTCAAAAACCCTCAAGTCTCAACTCAGCCGGCGCGATGGTTCTGCAAAACCACAAGGTCCCGGGTATACTATGGCGGGGCAGCCGGGAAAAACCGTTTGAAAATGTGTTGGCATTTTCCCGGAATACAGGTTATCATACCAGCGATTGGACCATGTTATCAGACCTGGGCAGTTGCTTTAAGATGAGTGACAATGCCAGACGCAGCACAAATTCGAAAGGAGAACCTATGAACAACGAAAAAATCTCCCGGCGGACCTTCATCCGTAACACTTCTTTGATGGCCGCCGGGTCGGTTGCCGGTGCTTTGGCCGCAAAGGGGTGCACCTCCAGCGGGTCCCCAAAATCGGCCGATACCTCCAGGATACTCAACTACAACCAGAAAATGGGGTACCGCCGGCTGGGCAAGACAAACCTGATGATTTCCGAGGTCAGTCTGGGCGGCCACTGGAAGAACCGCGAAGCCGGCAGGTACTGGGGCAGTTTTACAAACGACGAGGTGCCGCCTGATGTTGCCAGGAACCGCACCGAGGTAATAAGCGCCTGCATCGACGTCGGTATCAACTACCTCGACATCACCACGCCGGCCGAGTGCCTCGCCTACGGTGTAGCCCTGAAAGGCCGCCGGGAAAAAATGTATGTCGGCGCCGACGATTACACCCTCTGCCCGCGAAGCGATAAGCGCTGCAACGTCAAGGACCAGACCTTCAACGTCGAGGAGTGCCTTCGGCGACTTCAGACCGATTATCTCGACATCTGGCGCCCTCAAGCCAAAATGGACGGAACCAACACCGACGAACACGTGGCCGTCATGATTGAGACCTTCCAGAAGTTGCACAAGCAGGGCAAGATTCGGCATCTCGGTATCTCTTCACATTCGCGCCCCTGGTTCGAGCACGTCATAGAGACCTTTCCCGAGTTCGAAATGGTAATCTTCCCCTGCAGCGCCAAGACCAAACAGAAGGGCTTGCCTCCGACCAAAGAAAACGTCGAGGAAGTCAATCCGGGCCACGGGGCCGACCAGACCCAGAGCATCTTCGCAAAGGTCCGCCAGAGGAACGTGGGCGTCGTGACCATCAAGCCGTTCTTCGGCGGCGGCCTCTTCGAAAGCTGTGGAAAGCTCAAGTTTCCCGTGATGGGTGTGGGCAGCAAGAATGAAAACGACCTGGCCCGCCTGACCCTCCAGTGCATCATCGCAAACGACGCTATTACCGCCACGGTGCCGGGGTTGACCACCGTCTATGAGTTGGAGAACGCGGCCCGAGCTTCCTACACCAGGCACCTTGCGATGACGCCGGCGGACAAAGACTGGCTTATGGACATAACCGACCGGCGCTGGGCCGCTTTGCCGCCCGAATACGCATGGCTGCGGGACTGGGAGGTCGTTTAACGCTGCGCGCTTCTTCCGGGCAACATCAGAAGGTTTGCCGGATTTCCACCGGCAATAGACGGCGATTGCCTGTGTTTGCGGTCCAATTAGTTTAAGGAGAAAATCGCTGCATACTTCCAACATCCGAATCAGGCTGTTTTCAGTACTGGCAGTATCGATTCTCACCATTTTCGCCTGGGCTTTTGCCGTTTGTTTTGCGGAAAAGCCCGCGGACGAAAAACCTCCGGCCAATAAAACCAATTCCAACACCAATACCCTGTGCTACGTCTGCCATTTCGATTTGCAGACCGAGCAGATAGCCACCGTTCATCTGGCACAGGGCATCACTTGCACTAACTGCCACGGCTCGTCCTCCCACCACATGCACGACGAGATGCTTATGACCAAGCCGGATATCCTATACGGCCGCCAGGAGGTCGAGCAGATGTGCAAACGCTGTCACCAGCCTCACAAGAACGCTCAGGCGGTGGAAGCCTTCCGCAAGGAATGGTCCGGCCGGACGCGCCCAAATGGCCGCGCCGTAACAGAAGAATCGGTCTGCACCGACTGTCATGGCACGCATAACATCATCAAGAAGATGACAACAGAGTCTCAGAAGGAGCAGGCCGCAGAGTGGACCCCCCTCTTCAACGGCCAAAACCTGGACAACTGGCGGCCTTCGGGCAAGGCCTCGTGGACGGTCAAAAGCGGCGCCATCGTCGCTGCCGCCGACCCAAAAGGCCGGGGCGGCGACCTTTGGACCATGACCACATACCAAGACTATCTGCTCACAGTAACATTCCGAGCCGCGTGGCCGATTCACGCCGGAATCTGGCTGCGGACTGCCGGCCCAGACCTCGGTCCAAGGATTGAAATCTTCGAAAGCCGCAAGCCTCTGGCGTTTACCGGCAGTGTTTGGCTGGCCAACGACGGACCGGCCTTGTTAAACCCGCGCGCCGACCTTGAGGATCGTCAGAGCTGGAATACTATATCGGCCAGGGTCCAGGGCGACCGGGTCCAGGTCTGGCTCAATGGAGAAGAAGTCGGGACGCTCAGAGTAAAAGGTCCCGGGAAAGGAAAGATTGGGCTGCACCTCGAAAGCGGCCCCGCATACAAAGCCGCTGAGCTTTCCGTTCGCGAAGTGCTCGTCCAGCGGCTGGGCGAATCCGCGAAAGAGGCGACTTCAGCCGCACGGCAGTAGGTTATAATGTCTGGCATCAAAGTGCGGTCGGGAAATATTCTGTCGCACTTTCAGAGTTGGTTACATGGAGAAGCGTCGGCTTAATTATTCAGCAAGGCAAAAGGAGAAAATTATGTCGGGCAAATTGGTTACTGTTGTATGTACGGTAGTATTGTTACTTTCGAGCGGATGCGGCAACGTCAGTGAAGGCGGCAAGACATCCGCAGCACAAACCCAAAAAGGGTTTATCCGGCTCTTCAACGGCAAAGACCTGACCGGCTGGAAAGAAACCGGCCGCGGCAAATGGGTCGTTAAGGACGGCACTATCGTGGGGACCCAGGGCCGGAACAACGCGCCGGGCGACCTGTTGACGGAAAACACCTACAAGGACTTCCTGCTCACTGTCACCTACCGCGTCGAATGGCCCTGCAACAGCGGCGTCTGGTTCCGATACCAGTCGGCCGACAAGGCCTACCAGGCTGACATTCTTGAGTACAAAAAACCCGAGTGCTATTCCGGAACGCTTTACTGCCCCGGCAAAATGTTCCTTGCCATGAATACCGATAAAACGCTCGTCAACCGCGAAGGCTGGAACACGATTTCGGTCCGCGCCGAAGGCAGCCACCTTCAGATATGGATTAACGGCCGCCAGGTCGCCGATGTCCGTGATGACACCAGCGATTCGGGCAGCATAGGATTCCAGATTCACCCGGGAAATCAGCTTAGTCCAAACAAGATAATTGTTCGGGAAGTCCTGCTCAAGCCGCTCTAAGCCAAAAAACATCTCTTCGGACGGCTAACCTGCGGACTAATTCCGCCACAGTTACTGTACGCCCCCTATTTCGTGAAAGCAAATCATCGCGAATATTTCACGGGATTCATGCATAGCTGCGTGACGATTCCCACTGAAAAAAAAGGGGATTTCCCTTGACAAGCGGGTCAGGACCGTGTAGGTTTGGAAGGTCCCGTTCGGGGTCTGGCGTTTAGACGAAACGGCAGGCACCCGCCTTTCGTATTGGCGGACTGGAAGTGGGAGAAGGCCCAGTTTATCATTTCTCTGGCCGCATCAACGGTTTTCCCCCGCTAAATAGAGGTTTTATTGAATTAGCCGCAGCCGAATCCGGGCCGGCGGCCAATCGGGAGCAGGGTGTTTGGATGTACGAAGGATGCGAGAACCAGCAGAGGCGCGAATATGGGCCGGCGCCCCGACACCACCCATTTTCAAAAGGCACTTCAGGAAACCACCGCAAAAACCTGGCCGTCGGCAGTCCCACGGCTGGTACGTATTGTCAGGCAGGCAATCGCGTTTTGTTGCGAAAAACAACAACTTCAGGAAGCCTATTTTTGAAAGGGCAATAAAAATGAAAAGTACAACAAAACTAAGCAGCGCCCTGCTAATAACGGCGGTTCTCCTGGCGGTGCTCGGTATCTGCACGCCTGTCCAGGCCAGGTGGCGCATCACCCAGCTCACCGACAATGACTCCAACGATTGGCAGCCCCATGTCTCGGGCTCCGATGTGGTCTGGCTTGGCTACGACGGCAACGACTTCGAAGTCTTCCTCTACGATGGCAGCACGACGACACAGCTCAGCGACAACAGCTACGACGACTGCTGGCCCCAGGTCTCCGGCTCCAATGTGGTCTGGTCGGGCTACGACGGTAACGACTACGAAGTCTTGCTGTACGACGGCAGCACGACCAGGCGCCTCACCGACAACGACTCCAACGATTGGCAGCCCCAGGTCTCGGGCTCCGATGTGGTCTGGCTTGGCTACGACGGCAACGACTTCGAAGTCTTCCTCTACGATGGCAGCACGACGACGCAGCTCAGCGACAACAGCTACGAGGACTTCTCGCCCCAGGTCTCCGGCTCCAATGTGGTCTGGTTGGGCTACGACGGTAACGACTACGAAGTCTTCCTGTACGACGGCAGCACGACCAGGCGCCTCACCGACAACGACTCCAACGATTGGCAGCCCCAGGTCGCGGGCTCCAATGTGGTCTGGATGGGCGATGACGGCAACGACTACGAAATCTTCCTCTACGATGGAAGCACGGTTAAGCAGCTTACCGACAACAGCGACTTCGAGTACGGGCCTCAGGTCTCCGGATCCAGCGTCGTCTGGGCCGGCACGTTCGGGACCAGCTACGAAATCTTCCTCTACGATGGCAGCACGACCACCCGCCTCACCAACAACAGCTACGAGGACCTCTCGCCCCAGATCTCCGGCTCCAATGTGGTCTGGTGGGGCTACGACGGTAACGACTACGAAATCTTCCTCTACGACGGCAGCACGGCCACCCGCCTCACCAACAACGACTACCGAGACGAGCCGCCGCAGATCTCCGGCTCCAATGTCGTCTGGCAGGCCTACGACGGCAGCGACTACGAAATCTTCATGGCCGTCCTGGAACCGGCGGCGACCATCTACGTCGATCCCTACGGCTTGGGTGACTTTACCAGCATCCAGGCGGCAATCGACGACGCCAACAATGGCGACAAAATCGAGGTGGCGCCGGGGACCTACAACGAGGCCATCGATTTCCTTGGCAAGAAGGTCACGCTTTACAGCAGCGGCGGGCCGAAAGTGACCACCATCGACGCCAACGGCATCGCCGGCGCCTGTCACGTCGTCCAGTGCGTAAGCGGCGAGGATGCCAATACCATCCTCGAGGGCTTTACGATTACCGGCGGCGACGCCAACGGCCCCGACCCCAACGACCAGTACGGCGGCGGGATGTTCAACTTCAACAGCAGTCCGACGGTGAACGACTGCAACTTCACCGGCAATTGGGCAAATTCTGACGGGGGCGGAATGTATAACAATGGCAGCAGCCCGACGGTCACAAGCTGCATCTTCACCGGCAATTCTGCCCAGTATTCCGGCGGCGGGATGTATAACGACTATTACAGCAGTCCCGCAGTGACCAACTGCACCTTCGCCGACAACTCCGCTGGCTCCGGCGGCGGGATGTATAACAGCGGCGACCCGACCGTCACCAACTGTACGTTCACCGGCAACACAGCGCTCTCTGACACCGACGGCGGCGGCGGGATCTTAAACTGGGGCGGCAGCCCAAAAAAGGTGACCAACTGCAACTTCAGCGGGAACACCGCACCAACCGGTGGCGGGATATACAACATGTACAGCAGCCTGACTGTGACCAACTGCGCGTTCACCGCCAACTCGGCTCAATACTACGGCGGCGGGATGTACAACTACGGCTACCCGGACGTCACGGTGACCAACTGCACGTTCACCGGCAACACGGCAACCACCCACGGCGGCGGGATGTACAACGAAAATCTCAGCCGTCCCACGGCGACCAACTGCATCCTCTGGGGCGACACGCCGGATGAGATCTACAGTAATGACTGCGTCGCCACGGTTAGCTACAGCGACGTACAGGGTGGCTGGAGCGGTACGGGTAATATCGACGCCGACCCGTGTTTTGTTGACACAACTAATCCCGAGCGGAGTCTATGGAACCTGCGCCTTGGCCTGGGTTCGCCCTGTACTGATGCGGGCGACAACAACTCCGTGCCCGCCGACACCGCCGACCTAGACGGCGACGACAATACCGTCGAGCCGACGCCGTTCGACCTGAATGGCTTCCCACGATTTATTGATGACCTTTGCACGGGCGACACCGGCAACGGCACGCCGCCCATCGTGGATATGGGAGCGTACGAGTTCCTCCGCAGCGACATTGACAGCAGCGGCGGGGTAAACTTCAAGGACCATTGTCCAGTTGCAGAATACTGGCTGCAAACCGGTTGTGGTCTCTGCGGCGGCGCTGACGTTACGTGCGATGGGGATGTCGATTGGAATGATTTGAGGGAGCTTTGCGCCTGGTGGCTGGCCGGCAAATAGCTGCTCATGCCAGGTCTGATTTGAAACACATGCGCCGGGAGGACCAGACTCCCGGCCGTTTTTATTTGGAAAACAAGTAAAACTACTTGTAAGCGTTCACGCGGTTTTGGCTAAACAGGCTGTGGTTTTTATTAACGATGGAGATGGAATACCATCCAAATGACAACGACATGCATTACGCAAATACTCAATAACACTACGCCCTTGCAGACGACAGGTGGCGCAGGC
>DATKVV010000067.1:0-13873 GCA_035529895.1 Sedimentisphaerales bacterium | reverse complement strand
GCGGCTCGATCTTTTCCCACAATTCGTCTGAAATCCTGTATCTATTCTTTGCTTTCCGTTTTTTCATCCCTGAATCCTTTCAAAGGCATCATCGCCTTTGATTATATCGGCCATTCAAGGGTTATTAGGATAGGCTCTTAGTAAGATTAGCCTTCATTTTTCAACCTCTTAAAAACATTAATATTTTGAGAGAAATCGCATACGAATACTGTCAGTGTCATCCCACACGTGCTGGCATTGTTAATTCGCGTGCCAAGAGACAATCCGACCTCGCGCCTGCAGACCGAACTGCTTATTTAATGAATCTGATGGTCAAGGGATAACGGTAGGCTTGGCCGTTGTTTGCCTTAACCGCCGCAATCAGCAAAAAGACGACGTCAACAATGACAAGAGCGGGCAACAAGAAAAACCCCACGCACGCAAAGCAGAGAAGTCCTGCAACAAGCCCGTATATCGACATTGAGATCTGGAAGTTGACCGCCTCTTTGCCTTGGTTGCCAACGAAAGGAAACTCGTCCTTCTTTATCTGCCAGAAAATCAATGGGCCGACAACGTTACCAATCCCGGGCAGTATGAACAAGGCGAGTCCCGCCAGATGGCAGAACATAGCCCACATACGGGCATCTTTGCTGACTTCGGCCGGTTGAGCCTTCTCAGCCTGCTGAGCCTCGGGACCTTGTTCGGGACTTTCTGAAGCTTGAGGTGTTTCGATATTTTCTTCCATGACATGACTCCCTTCAATAAGGTTTATATCTATATCTCGACAAAACTATTGTTTTCTAACAGAGGCCGGTTCCGGCGGCAAGAAAAAAATTGGGCCGCGTCGGACTAATTGACAGTCGCCTCTGATACTTTGAATGCCTGCCGGTGCTCAAAATGCTGCGTCTGTTCTGCCCGCTATTGTGTTTCGGCCTCTGGAAACTCAAAAAATCTGGCCAGCCACACGGCCATCTCGCCGGGGCCGCGGTGTGACCAGGCATAATAGGGAATCGCGACAAAGTCTTGCTCGTCCGGAAAGACATACTCGTTGTTGAGGTGCCAGGTCCGAACCCAGCCGGTAATGACGCACAGCCCCCCCAAGAGGTCTTTACGGTACTCGGCCTTCAGCTTCACATCGGCCGACAGAAGCAGCCGACCGACGTTTTCACCGTTGTCGGCCTCCTCGGCACAGTACACGATTGGGCCGCGCTGTAAAGCGACTTTGCCGTCGTTTTCCTTGACCTTTTCGTTGCACAGCACCCGGCGGACAGGCATCGGCAGTTCCAGCTCGATGGTGTCGCCCTTTTCCCACCTGCGTTCGATGCGGGCAAAGCCCTTGTCCATATCCGGCGCAAACGGTTTGCCATTGACCTGACACGTCGCCTTCTCGTTACTTTCATCCATATATCGATACAAATCGCTCGGGACGGGCTGGTTTTGTGCCCAGCTGGGGATACGGAGGTAAATTGCGAATTCCGCCGGTCGCCGGGGCTCAACCGTGATTTTGACCCGGCCGTCCCACGGGTATTGGGTTTCCTGCCGCAGCTTCACCGTGTTGTTTGCCAGTTTGAATGTGCCGGCGCCGGCGACGAAAAGGTTGACGTAAAGGGCGTCATCTTTACCGGCATAGACGTATCCCGGCACGGAGGGTATGAATCGCACGATGTTTGAGGGACAGCAGGCGCAGCCGAACCAGGGGCTTCGCTGGTATTTGCCCTCGCTGGCCAGAGGGTTTGGATAGAAGAACTTGTCACCTTCCAGCGAAACGCCCGAGAGAAACCCGTTGTAGATTATTCGTTCGAGCACGTCGATATACCTGGCGTCCCCGTGCAGCAGGAACATGCGGTGGTTCCACATGGCATTGGCGATGGCGGCGCAGGTTTCGTTGTAAGCGGTTGCATTGGGCAGCTCGTAGCCGTCGCCGAACGCTTCGCCCTTGCGCGTGGCGCCGATGCCGCCGGTTATATAGAGCTTTTTCGAGACGATGTCCTGCCAGATTCTATCCAGCGCCTTGACGTAATCGGCATCGCCCGTCAGTGACGCGACGTCTGCCATTCCGCAATAGAGGTAGCCGGCCCTCACTGCGTGACCGACGGCGGCATCCTGCTCGACGACCGGCTTGTGGTCCTGGCAATACGGGCCGTAAAGTTCCCGGTCGTGGGCCCTGCCGCGCTCATCGAGAAAGAATTTGGCCAGCTTCAGATACTTTTCGTTGCCGGTTGCGTGGTAGAGCTTAACAAGGCCGATTTCGATTTCCTCGTGGCCGGGTATGTCACGCTTTTTGTCGGGGCCAAAGACTGAGTCAATGCAGTCGGCCAGCCGAATGGCAACATCCAGAATTTTTCTTTTTCCGGTGGCCTGGTAATATGCAACCGCGGCTTCGAAGAAATGACCCGCACAATAGAGCTCGTGCATTACCCTGGTGTTGGTCCAGCGTTTTTCGCTCTGGCGCGAGGGCAACGAATAAAAGGTGTAAAGGTAGCCGTCTTGCCATTGGGCCGCCGCGATTTTATCAATCACGCCGTCAACATACTTTTCAAGCTGCGGGTGGGGATGGCTTTTCAGCGAATAGGCAGCGCCTTCTATCACCTTGTAAACGTCCGAATCGTTGAAGTATTTGCCCTCGAATTTGCCCGGCATAAGGCCTGCGGCTTTGGTGAAGTTGTCGATTCGGCCGGTCTCTTCGCATTTCTTGAAGCAGTACGGCACGGTAACCTTGCGGTTGGTCTCAAGCCGCGGCGCCCAGAACTCGTCCGCTATTACGACATCGGTAAAAGGCACAGCCTTCAACTTGCCCATGGGCCCTTCGGCGGACTGGACAATACCCCCCATCGGTGTTAGCAGGATATACGCCGTAATCGCAAAAGTACGGCTTCTTAAAGCTTGAAACATTCCCATTTTTTCCTCCTATGAATACCACAAGTGACCGATGCGCAGCCAACGGCACTACTTTTACAAAGAGCCCCCAGAACAAGCAAGAACAAAATCTCCACCACAATTCGACCAATCAATTGTCCTTGAAAAAATAAAAAAATATCAAAACTGTAACAATACCGTAACATTTACTCTGTAAGCTGTCCGGCAAAGGCAAACACTTTATTCTATTGGAAAGGATTGCGGCATGGAAAAGCTCAAAGTGCTGATGCTTCTACTGCTTTGTTGCGGCTGTCACCCAGCTCTTGCCAAACAGCAACCGCCGAATAGAGAACCAAATCAGCCAGATTACTCCAAACCCATCCCGCCAGAAAAGCTCAAAGAGGACCTTGATTTTCTATTCAAAACAATCGAAGAAGTCCATCCTAATATGTACGCCTATACAACTAAGCAGGAGTTTGAGCCGTTGAAAAAGCAGTTATATAAAAAAATCAGCAAACCTATGAGCCCCCTTGACTTCTACAAAACTGTCGCCCCTGTAGTTGCATCGCTGAAAAGTGGTCATACTTATATCCAGCCATTTTCGGATGAACTTAAGCAGTTCATGGCAAAGGGAGGCAGTGTTTTCCCTTTAGCTCTGCGATGGGATAATTTAAAGCTTATCATTAGCAAGAACTTTTCATCCTCTGAACTGCCCTTAGGTGCAACTTTACTTACTATAAACAGCTGCCAAGCTTCAGAAATATTTAATGAATTTGCACGGTTGGTCCCATCTGAAAACAAAAATATTAATCCATCTGTTATTGAGCGTCCCGAGATATTTGGATGGTTGCTCTATCTCAAATATGGGCCAGTTAAATCATGGAATGTGGAGGTCAAATGCGCAGATGGTACCATTAGTAAATATATGCTTAGTCCTGTTCCTTTAACAGTAATTACTGGTGCACCTGTTGTATCCGATGATGGAAAAACAAAAAACCATCACAAATATCTTACTCAATACGACACCGTAGTTCTTGAGATAAATTCCTTCGGGAGCCATTTAGCGAAGTTTGAAGAATTCTTGCGGGAGGTCTTTCAGGAAATACATGATAAGAGTGTTCATGATTTGATAGTCGATGTCCGCAAAAATCCAGGCGGCAGCGATATGAATGCCGATGCGTTACTTGAATACCTTACCGGAAAACCATACAGACAATTCGAGAAAGCTCAAATAAAACTAAGTTCACAGGATGAACAAGGAATCGCACCACTTCGGAAGCAGAGTCCCGGGTTATTCGAAGACAAAAAGATTGGTGATTTCATTACATTAGAGCTACCCCTAAAGACTCCGCCTGAAAATCCTATGAGATTTGAAGGAAAAACATTTGTCCTAATAGGTCCACACAGTTTTTCAACGACTACAAGCTTTGCATCAGCAGTTAAATGTTTCGGCATAGGCAAACTTATCGGCGAAGAGACCGGAGACCCGACCGTACTTTACGGCAATGCAATTGATGACCGGTTACCGAACACCGGCTTAACTGTTGCTGTACCAGGAAGGGCTTTTGTTCTTGCGGGCGGTAAGCCTGATGGTCACGGTGTTATACCTGATTACGAAGTTAAGCAAAAACCAGAAGATACCGCCAAAGGTGTCGATACCGTTTTGCAATTTACGCTGGAACTAATAAAGAAATCAGATCATAATGTTCATTCGGACGAAGGGAGCCGAGAGAAAACCAGGTAAACGAGGTTGAAAATTGAAAGGGAGCGAAAGATGAAGAATAACTCAAGAGCGAAAACACTCACAATTTTCCTGTCATGTCTGCTGATTTTGCCGTTCCCGGTTGTTGCGTAACGAAAGACCTTTCTGTTACAAATGCCAGCCGGTACGATACTGGATGTGAAGGAGTTCGTTGGCGGCGTCATTATTCGTAAACTTGAGGTTGTCGGCATCCCATTGCAGTTTCTGGTCTTTCACTCGAATCGCAATCATTCCGAGAAGGACCATCTCGGTCAATGCCCCGCCGTAGTCGAAATTAGAGCTTGCGGGTCTTCCGTCCTTGCACGCGCGGATCCAGTCACCTTCATGGCCTTGCTGAATCCTCGGGATCGTCTGCTCGGGCCTTTTGTATTCTTGCATCTTGGTTTCGGGTATGATCCTGGCACCGCCGGCGCCGTGCGAACCGTGCATGATGCAGCCTTTATCGCCGATAATGAAGGCGCCGCTGCCCGGCACTTTCCGGCCCTTTTCAAGCTCATCGGGTATAGGTGGCAGAAGCCTTCCGTCGAACCAGGTCAGCTTGACAGGGGGCTTTTTTCCGCGGGCAGGGAATTCGTACCTGACAATTGAGGCCCTTGGGAAAGTCTGTGAGCTGACTTCGGGCTTCCAGTGAGTGGTGGTTGCCTCGATGCTCTCCGGGGCGCCAAGGTCTAATGCCCAGAATGCCGGGTCGATTATGTGGCAGCCCATGTCTCCTAATGCTCCGGTTCCGAAATCGAGCCACGCTCTCCACTTGGTCGGATGATATTCAGGGTGGTAAGGCCTGTAGCGGACAGGTCCGAGCCAAAGATCCCAATCGAGTGACTTCGGGACCGGTGGAGTATCCTGCGGCTTGGCCATGACGGCGAAATCAGACCAGGGGTCTCCACCGACAGGCCGATCGGTCCAGGCATACACTTGCCGGACATCTCCAATCGCGCCGTCATCGATCCATTCTTTAAACATGCGGATCGAATCCGACGAATGCCCCTGGTTTCCCATCTGGGTCTGCACTTTATATTTGCGTGCGGCCTCTGTTATCTTTCGGGCTTCATAAACCGTATGAGTCAGAGGTTTCTGACAGTAAACATGCTTACCCCTCTGCATCGCAGCCATGGTGATTACGGCGTGAGTGTGATCGGGGGTGGCTATGACAACCGCGTCGATGTCTTTTTGTTTATCGAACATGACCCGATAGTCTTTATACACCTTTGCATTGGGGTATTTCTTGATGGTCTTACCGGCGTAATCGCTGTCAACATCACACAACGCTACTATATTCTCGCTCTCGCACTCTTTCAGATTGCCGCCGCCCATGCCGCCAACACCAATGCCGGCAATATTAAGTTTATTGCTGGGTGCATCCGCTCCCAACAGTCGGCTGGGAACGAAATGAAAAGCAAAACCAGCCAAAGCCGAATTTGCCAGGAATTTCCTGCGGGATATTGGTTTTTTTTCACATCTTTTCATGAACTTGCCTCCAAAGAGATAATAGCTTTGTCCAGGACTCTCTATTTACATTTGTATATCCTCGCTCAGCTACGCCGCCAAGCCTCATTATCACTAAAACAAGAAACCTGTCCAGCACAATCACAATTTCCAATTTCATCCTGAAGACACTTCAGCCGCAATGATCGCAAGAATGAATTTACCGGCTGACTATGGTTTCTTTAACTTAATAACCGTATCGATTGAAGCGTCGCCTGCAAGAGAAAGGACTTTATCGCCCGCGCCCGAGGTCCATTGGTCCAAATGAACCACTATTCTTTCCAGGTAATGGGCAGGGAGTTTCTCTACCGTCAGTCTCGCGGTCTTTGCGTCATCATCGACCTTCAGGGTGAGATACAGTTTTCCAAACGGTGTGGCAATGCCGTTTAATTTTGTAAGCATGCCGGCCCGGACCCATTCTTTCGGCAAACCTTCAAAAAGGTGCAGTTCATTATCGCGGTCCAATGCGAGCATATGCACTGTCAGCCGGATAAACTCGGCACTGGCCCAGTTGTGCGGCATGTCGCCGACTTTCTTGTACTTCTGGCCCTTTAGTGACTGCTCTTCGCGCCATACCAACATCGGCGCGGCGTGATTGGCAAAGGCGTATAGTGATTGTGCTGCCTTGCGTCCGTTGCCTTGCCACAGCCAGGCATGCCCGTAAAAGGAGGCGAAGTAATTCCAGATGCCATTTTTGTCCCAGCCGGTACCATAGACCATACCCTCCCGCTCGGTAGCCTCGAGCATCGCCATGTTGCCGGCGACCAGCGCATCGTCGGAGGCAAAAATTCGGCCCGGATAGATGGCATGGCAGAAGGCCCACTGCCCCCGTTGCGGAAGACCCTTGCCATCCATGCGAATTGGCAGATATCTGTTGCCGTGCTCATCGCTGCGCATATCACGCGCCGAGGCCCTTCGGAAGGCCGCCATGAAGTCATCATATTCCTTTTGCCATACCGCGGCCTGTTCACTCCTGCCGAGCCATTTTGCAGCTTGAACAAAAGCGCGCAGGCCCACCAGGTTCCAGTATGGATTTGTGTATTCGTAATGATTGCCGCCGATGCCGCCGTCAGGGAAGCCGGGGGGATTTAACCCGTCGTCCAACGGCGAGTCATTCTCGTACGTAAGTGCGCGAAGGTGCCTAATGTACTCGGCTACCCGCTCCAGATCAGGCCAAATCGATTCCAGCCATTTCTTGTCCTGTGTGAGCTGCGCATGGCGGACGCAGGTCCAAAGGACAATGCCGTTTTCCTTGTGATAATTCTTAATTACACGAATACCGCCGTCTGGCTGCTGATATTTCATTTCGTAAGCCACGCCACTGCGTGCCTGGTCTCCAGCGCCGAGTATTGTCGCTGCCTCCAGAAGAAACGCGCCATCCACTATCCACAGGCCGCGATAGCAGGTCGGCCCGACCTGAAACGCCGGCAGGCTATCCTTGATCTCGCGCGCCTGCCATATGTTGCGGATCGACGAATCGATCAATGCCTGAATCCCTGCGTCCGGCACCTGCACGCGACCATAAGGCAATACAGCTTTTTCCCAGTATTCAACAGCTCGATCACGGCTCGCCAGTGCCTGTGCGAGCAAAGCAGGTTCAAGCACAATTTTACCGCCGCCACTGTAGAGGATGAAGAATGTTTCTGTCTTGCCGGCCGGCACGGTTAGTGATTCGAGTTGGATGACGCGCCGCGCACTACCATTCTCTTCTGCAAGGCCGATCATCTTCAATGACGCGGTTATTGTTTCGTAACGGTTGACCACGACTTGCTGACCGCTGATGCGAAAATCGAAATTTGTGTCGGTGTCCACTGTCAACTGAGGTTGGACGACCTCTGGCGCAGGGCCGGTGTTTGTGATGTGGACAAGAATCAGATCATTACGGGCTAAAGCTTCCGGCTTTGCCGGCGTAGTTGACTGGAACTTGTCCGTAACAGCAAACGCTTCTTCCATAACTTCCAGGCCATTGGCCGTCAGGAATGTTCGCACAATGGGTACTCGCGGCGAATGCAGTTGCTGTTTCTTCCAAACAGCGTCGTCGGCGATTCGGAGACCTATGCGCGTCTGGAAGCGGTCCGTCCCGCCCGCGACGCGGAGATAGTGATAAAGCAGATCGCCGCTTTTATCGACGATTGACTTGTACGAATCGTCCGGCAGGCAGATCGCCGTCTGCCATTCCGGCGGCATGTAACGAAAATCAACAGATAAGCTGTCGTGATTGTTTTCACGTGCGGCAAAGGAAGGATTGTCACCAAAACAAATCAGGCCAATGCAAGCTAATAACGCATAATTAAATGTTAAAATGACTCGTTTCACGGTTTTGTGATTCCTTTTAGCTAACATTTTACATACCAGACTCTCAGCTGCGCCGCTGAGCCAATTTGTAATAGAATATCAAACTTATCTTTAAAGCTCAAACCCTCCGCCTGCTTAACAGGTCTGGTGATCAGCCCCCCAATGCGCACCAAACATGCTCTTTCCGTCTTACCTCGTTAGCGCCGCGCAATATCGGGTCTACTCGACCGTAACCTCGATCTTTTCACCGGCGGTAATAATGGCGTCGGCAGCCAGGGTAATCTTCACGCGGCCTTTGTCAAATGCCTGTGTTGCGCCGACGGACTGCCCGTTGACCGTCACGCTGACGCTGTCTGGTTTCCCTGCAACAGAGAATGCAAGAGTCCTGACGCGCAACTTCCCCCACTTCAGGATAATGCTGGCCCTGAAAGCGGACGACTGAGATTGCTGGCTGTAAGTTCCCCAGCCTTCTGCCGTCGTGAACGGGGCACGGAAATTTCCAGCAGTCACTCGCGGCGCAAAAGCCAGAAATCCGTTTGGACCGTGGTACTCGTATCCACAGACAGCCACGAAAGCCCCGTGACTGGCCATAGAGCGGCTGTAATGGCTTCCGCATTCGACCTCGTTCCACGGATTGCGTTTCGCGCCAAGATACCGCTCGTGCATTAACCTTACCTGCATCAGCCCCTTGTCCACGAGACCATGCCATATCATCAACGAGCCCACGGCGTATTCATAACCCGGCTGGCACTCGTTGAGGTAACCTGCATAGAACTCGTCGCCCTTTTTCAGTACATCCGAACCGCCGCGAGGGAAGGTGCACCCGATGATGCCCCCCTCCGAAGGCATCGCGAACCAGCGTCCCGACTTGAATGTCTCGCGATAGGGTCCGACATCCGTCGTGACGTTATACTTCCACAGCGAATTCAGTGCCGTCGTGGCCTTGTGAGCATCTATGATTCGGCCCAGCCCGACCTGGTACGCCCAACTCTGTCCGAGTAGTTGATTGTATTCACAGCCTCTATAACTCCCCGGCGACTCCGGATGGTTCGGATCCGGCTCATGGATGAAATACTCTCCGTTGAACAGATTGTCCTCAATGTATTTCCTGCCGCGGTTGGCAATGGCACGAAGTTGCTTCGCGCAGCCGGTGTCTTCCATTTCATCCGCCATCTCCGCCATAGCCCTCAGAGCCGCCTGGTAGTAGAGACTGAGCCACGTTATCCTGCCATACCAAGCCGCATCCAGCGTATTATGCTGGCCGCCCTCCATGATGCCATCGGTATCCGCATCGTATGTGTTCACAAGATACTGCATCGCCTTCTTAACCGATACATAGTTCCTCTTGAGGAATACATCATCGGCCGACATCTGGTGCTCGCGATAGGTTCGCATGATAATGCCCGCCTGACCATCCACGGCAGGCCCTCTGCCGTACTCGCCGCGCATGCCACAACCACCGGTCTTCTCATCGAATCCTATCTCAGGGTTGAAATCGACCTTTTCCCTCAGCCGTTTTTCCAGTTCCGGAAACAGTCGGCCGAGTGCCTGGGTATACCCCCAAACGTGTGTACAGGTGCCGGGACAACTGCGCACCCCTTCGAACCCGTAAAACCGACCATCTTCCAGCAAATAGCAGGTGCTGGTCGCCAGAGTCGAGACATTCAGGAACGTCCTGTCGAGAAACCAATAAGGCAGCGTCGAATCGTACCATGTATCGCGCCACAACCTCGTTTCACACGACAACCTGTCAATGTTCCTTACCAGGTCCTCGACAATCTCCTCAACGGATTTGAACTTTGCGGCGTACCACCGCCTTGAAGGAGTCTTCAATCCCAGCGGCAGAGGATTGGGGAAATACCAGGCCAGTACAAACGAAACGATTGTCTTTTCGCCGGGCGCCAACGTGAACTTCCGCCCCACTGCACCAACAAGCTTTTCGCCAATACCGTTCTCGGCAGACTCACCCGATGCCGTGAAGGCTGCATCCGGAATATCCGAGTCTGACACGCGGCCGGCGGCAATTATATCTTCGTCACCTGCCAATAGCGCCAGCGCCATGGAACCAAAGTCAACCTGCCCGTCACACTTTGCCGCCGGTTTCCTCGGATCATTACGGAATTCTATCTGATCAACCATAATGAATCGGTTCTTGCCGTTCGGGGGGTCATACGCGATCTCGATTCTGGCGTTTCTTCCTCCAAGCTCCGTTACATCCCAGTTGTCCCAGTCCAGCTCAGCGCCATGGCGGCCCGTGGAACTGCGAACCGTCCTGCCATCAACCACAAGGTTGATACACGCCAGTCCGGGATATGTGCCGCCTGACAGCATGAAAGAAATATACCGATGCTCAATTACGAATGACTTGCTGGTGAGCCTGCCCGGCACTTTTGCAGATCCGCATGTTCTGGAATCCGCCACGTACTTTCCAACAATTTGAGGAAGATCTTTCTTAACCTTCTTCGGCCTATCAGTGAATGCTCTGCCTTCTACGGTCCAGTTTTCAAAGTTGCCGTTTTCAAAATCCTCAAAGAGTATCTCGGCTGCTTCCTGGTCACCGGCCAACGAATCCTCGGCACCTTCTACCAGCATTACCACACCTGGCTTTCTCAAGATGCGGTTGCGATTAATGCCAGCGCCCACCTTTCCGCTGAACACGCACACCTTGTTTTCCAACCATCCGGCCAGCGCCCCTTCAACAGGCGCATCGGCGTTATTCGAAATCGTATAGTTCAGCACCGTGGCCGGATACGAAGAATCCTCAACCTTCAAAGGTATAAAAGGTGAGAAGGCCTCGAGTTCGACTGTTACCGGAAGGGCCGCATCCCTGTACGAGACCTGACCAATCGGATATTGGCCTGTGAATTCGATTTCCGAAAAACCACGCCGATTCAGCGTTCGAACCTGTGACTTGCCTGGAGCCGAAATCCATATTGCGAATCCTTGCTCCAAAACATACTGGCCCAAATCGTTCGTGTCGTTCTGCTTAGGCGGATTCTTGTAAGCCGCCCCCTGCTCGACCGTGAATCTTGGACGAATCCGCGTATTGAAGATATCCCAATGCCAGAGCCTGCCGTCACCGCCAAGATAGAGCTGGCCTGCCCCGATACCACCAACCGGCATTCCGATATAGTCAAAATTTGAACTGTTCGCCCTGGTATAGACTGTCGGCTCGCCACGTTCAACCAATGCCCGAGCTGAGTCAAGATCGAACTTTTTGACGGTGGGCGTCTTGCCACCTGAATCGACCAACAACCGCTTCAACGATGCCTCAAAACCACCCGGTCCGTTCGGGACCTCCATTACGCCCGGAATGGGATTGTCTGCCATGCTCCATCTACACAACAGAGACGTCATAGAAAACAGCAAAAAAATATATCGCACTTTCATCAAGAATTCCCGTACACAGGCTCTTTCAATACTGAATAAGGGTGAAATCATTATATCCGAAATTTCCCAGATGGCCGATCAAATCGATCTAATCTGACATTTCCCATTTAAACGATTAAAGAACATAACTCTCTTCGTACGATATCAATGATCCTGGGTGGGGCATTATCCATATTTTTCGCCTTCATTAGTTCCCTCCACAACCTTGAATGAAGAACTTCAAAAAATCAAAGAGACATGTTCCAGGCTCGTACATCCCTGAAGACGACATTTGCGTTATGAGCTAAGAAGCCCACTTTGCCGGAGCCCGGTCTATATACATAGGTCTGCATCAGCATGTCGTCGATGTACAACTCGAACATGCCACGGCGCACCAGCAGTCGGAAGCGCTGCTCTTTGCCGTTGTCGATACCGGTGACCGTAGCGCAGCCTTTGCCGGTAACATCCTCGGACCGAAACTGCATCTTCCCCTCGGCGGTAGTTTGGAGCCTGCCGATGTGGGTTTCGCGGTCCTCGGGTTGCCCGATGCCCAACCGTATGGCCATCGACCTGCTATGGCCTTCTTCAAAGACAAACCCGGCTGCGGATTTCGCTTTGGAGGCTCCATCATCGGAGTCCGCTTGCGCTGCCGCTGGACGGGCCTTGATTCGTCCTTCCAGCACGACACCTTTATGCAAATCGAACGCTTCGTTCAGACATACGATCTCGTAATCACTCTTCTTGCCCCGCGTGTTCAACTCGACCGCGTTCTTTTCCAGCGTCAGGCGCTTGCCTTTCAGAGCTTCGTTGCCTTTCCACCAGCAGAGCCGCAAGTGCCCATCCTTGTCCACAACAGGCTTTCGCAGCGGCAGCATCGAGGGCTTCCACTTGTCGGACGAAAAAGAAGCGTAGTTGCTGATCAGCAGTTCGTCCTTGGCCCTCGCCCAGGCGGCCAACCACGTGACGGTCTTGCTCGTCGTGCCGCATAGGCGATAGGTCTCGATGGCAGGGCCAAAGGGCCCACGCGGACCATCGCTGACCAGCGTGTACATCGAATACCCCTTGCTGACGTACTCGCCCGCACCGCCGATCAGGTAGTACGTGCCCCCGATTCGCTCGCAGCCGCCGTATTCCAGGTCTCTCTCTGGCGTACCACCCCATTTCATTTTAGCCGGGCATAGGATCTCCCAATCCGTGCCGTTGGGCGACTGCATCATCCCTGGAACGCGGGGCAAATCTGGTTTCGGCGTGGCCACCGAATACCCCCAATAACCTGCCTCGGATGCGCCTTGCTCTTTGGGAATGATATACATGTGGTCCCATCGGCCGCTCCCGACGTACCATCGGGGGTCCGGGTGGCTGCTGAAAAGATAATTCCAGTTTTTCAGGTCGCTCGATTCGTAGAAGCGCAAAGTGTCCTGCCCCTCCGGCCGCGCTACGCCATGGTCCATGATGAGCTTGTCTCCGCATCGCGCGACAAAACACTTGAAGAACCTGCATTCCCTGGCGGACTCACGCTCCTTGTTGACGATGCCTTCATCCTTCCAGTGCACGCCATCCGTTGACGATGCCAGAAGGCAGTGTTTCGCTTTCAGACCTTCTTGACCCTCCTTATTATACATCATGAATGCGTAGTACTTCCCGTCATACCAGATCACCGACGGATCCCACATCGCGCCCTTTTCCGGCCGATAGATCATCGCTTGCGCCGGCATAAACATCCCCAGAACTGCAAATAGAAGGGTGTATAAGGTAATACAATTGAGAATGGCGAGTCTTTGTCTGAACCCATTAATGGTGCAGGTGAACTTACATTTCCCATTTAAACTCTTAAACAACATAATTTTCTCCGTACGACGTCAATAATCTTACCAGGATCGTCTTGATCTGCCGCAAAAATCCTCTTGTGAGATACTCTCTGTGATAAATCCCGCGCAGACAAGTGTTTTCATGTCAAGGCCTTGGCCCTGTTATCTTCTGGCCTTGCTAGTAGTCCGTAACGCCTAAATTACAGGGTATAATTTTTTGAGTTTTGCTCGAGCATCCGCAGTGGTGAATTGCCAATCCACGCTTACCTCTGCGTCGTTACGTTCGGCCTGCCATGTTGACACCTCCGCTATCATCTTT
>DATKVV010000066.1:0-18816 GCA_035529895.1 Sedimentisphaerales bacterium | reverse complement strand
TTTATTTTGACAACAGAATTTTGAAAGAGCTTGCATTGTCTTATCTCCTGAACGTTACCCTTTATGGGACAACGATTTGTCCCTCGTTCAGGATATCGGCAAAGACAAGCAAAATTATTCAATCATGTTAAGACACAAGGCATAATTTTGAAAGGGGAAAAAATGAAACGGCTGATAATCCTTACGATACTGGCGGCGGTCCCGACCCCGCGCGTAGCTCCGGGCCAGGAGGCTTACACCCCGCCTCGAAGGCCCTGGTATTCCGATGAGCCGATATTCGCCGCGCCCGGCTGGGGCTGTCCCTTCGCCTGGTCCGCTCAGCAGGCTCTCGTCAGCGGCGGCGAGGTAGGTAAGCTGCTCGGAGCGGTAAGCGACCCAGCCCAGCGCCAGAAGCTCGCCGCCGATTGGCTCCAATTCTCAAAGCAGTCCATCATGCGAAGTCACGACCTGCAAAAAGAATGGCTGGACCTTCAAAAAGCCGGCTTGAGCCTCCAAAGAGACCTCGCCGTGCTTCGCGCGGATAATCTGAAGCTCCAGGCGGAAATCCAGAAACTCCAGGTGGAAAAACTTCGCCTCGAAAAAGAAAATCTCGAGCTTCGTCTCAGGCTCCAGTCCCAAACCGCCGACCGGCAAAAAACCGACTAACCCGTAAGGCCGTCTGCCTGACCCTGATTTTTATCGCTCCTCGCCCGTTCCAGCTTCGGGCTTTCCCGAAAAATGCCTCTTCCTGCCCTTTTTTTCTTGACTGCCGGCCGGGATAGTGTATAATCAGTATAGTTTGCGGCGGATTGGTTGAGGTCAGCCGTTCTGCCATACCCCATCCGGTGTGCTGAGGCGAGGAGCAAAAGGTATCGTGTGGTACATAACCTTTGAGAGCAGAACTGTATGGCGACGAAAACATCTCTTAAGTTAGCGCTGATACTGTCGCTGCTCGCTTATAACCAATGCATCGGAGACTCAAATCCCGCTGATATATACGCAGATTGCAGGGTGGACTGGCTGGATTTGAAAATCCTCGCGGCTGACTGGCTGTCGGCCGGCCCCACTGCGGCCGACATTGACAACAGCGGAGATGTCAACTTCCCCGATTATGCCATATTGGCTAACAATTGGGGATGGACTTGCCCGCCCCCACCTAACGATATGCTCCTCATTCCCGCCGGCTCGTTCCAGATGGGCGATGCGTTCAGTGAAGGTGGTTTAGGCGAACTGCCGGTTCATCCCGTTACGCTGGATTCCTTCTATATAGGCAAATATGAGCTTACGAATGCTCAGTACTGTGCGTATCTAAATTCCTCTCTCGGAAGCAGTATTTATGTCTCCGCGGGTGTAGTTTATGGCAGCGGAAACAACCAGCCTTATTGTGATACTTCAGGCAGCCGTTCATTTAGCCAGATTGATTACAACGACGGAGCTTTCACTGTAAGAACTAAAGGCGGCCGTGATATGTCCAATGACCCAATGTTAGTGGTAAGCTGGTACGGGGCTGTTGCATATTGCAACTGGCGAAGCCAGCAGGAGGAAAAAGAGCTTTGCTATAATCTCTCCACCTGGGAATGTGATTTTACAAAAAATGGATACCGTCTGCCGACCGAAGCTGAATGGGAATATGCCGCACGCGGAGGCCTGCACGACCCATACTGCAGATACCCTTGGGGAGACACTATAGATGGCTCCAAGGCGAACTACTGGTCATCGGGCGACCCGTACGAAATAGCAGCCTATCCCTGGACAACCCCTGTGGGATTTTACGATGGCTCTCAGACGCCCCCGGGCACGGACATGGCGAATGGTTACGGCCTGTACGATATGGCAGGCAATCTTTGGGAATGGTGCAATGACTGGTACAGCAGCACTTACTACAGCACGACGCCCTATCCACATGTGAATCCGACTGGCCCCACATCGGGCAGTTACCGTGTTCTTCGAGGCGGCAGCTGGTTCAACCTCTCCTTCAACTGCCGTCTGGCATACCGCAGCTACAATGGCCCGGTGGCCCGAGACCTCCACTACGGCTTTCGTCTTTCCCTCGACTCAGAGTAACCCTTCGCACTTTTACACCGTTGCCATTTGCATCCGAGCGAGGCGAGGATAGCTGTTTTGCGCTGGTCAGCGGTTAGGACCCTATGGCTTTGGCCCCTCCGGCCCCGACCCCACCTTACCCCTCCCCCCAAAATCCCTCTTCTTTGCCCATTTTTTCCTTGACTGTTACTCTGGAGCTAATGTATAATCTTTATTGTTATTAGGCGGTATCTTTGAATAGTCTGAGGTGATGAGTTATGCAGTCCTGTCCATACCCATTCCGGTGGGTTTTGCTCGCACACTGTCGCTACGCGCCGGGCGTACCACGAAGTACAAATAATTCTTGAGGGTTCACAGTGCGAAGGATATTCAGCAAAAATACGGTTAAAGATAGACTGAATTATTTACATTCAAAGCTGCCCTCTAAACCCACTGCGGTTCTTGAACCTTATTCGCTGCCAGAAGATGGACTGAAAGATGTTCGGCAGTCGAATTACTCCCAAGCATCTCTTCAAAGAATATCCGACCACATAGGTTATTACTTGGGCCTATTTGAAAGTGTGAGAATCAGTTTCGTGGAGGAACGTGAAAAAATCTGGGTCAGTACTAATGATGGAACGTTGACTTACGGAAAAAATAAAAGCCCAGTATGTGGGCTTTATAAAAGAGCTTCTCCTGGCCATAGTGAAATACTACTATTGAAAAAACCCGACTTTGGAATAGAACACATACTTGCAATTCTCGCTCACGAATGTATCCATAATTACTTGTATCATCATCGAATAAATGATTCGGACGAGTTAGAAAATGAAGTTTTGACCGACCTCGCTGCTGCCTATCTGGGATTAGGTGCTCTTATTCTCGATGGATATGAGGCCATTACATGGGAAATTGGTTATGTCACCGCGAAGGATATTCGCTACGCCATCGTATATTCTGCAAAACTAAGAAAGCTAAAAGAACTCGCTTCGTTTCTACCGGTGTTCGACCGCATAAATGTTTCTTTTTACTTTTGGGGCCAAAAGCTACTGCGCGCTTGGCGCTCGCCTTGGGCGCGGTCATGGTGAGAAGGAAAAATAGTTGTTTTGAAAGCGTAGGAAAATGAAGAGGATTACGAGCTTGGTAATATCTATCATCGTGGCAACCTCAATTACCGCTTGCACTGCTCAAATGAATCAAGCTATGCAGTCTTGGGTAGGACACCATTATTCTGAGATTGTAGGTCAATGGGGTCCCCCAACACGAGTATTAGAGGATGGTTCGGGCGGTAAAATGATGGTTTGGGAAGAAACTCGTTCATTTACGACCCCTGGGCATGCTGAGACTCATCCCTATGGTATTTTATCAAACCCGTCCTACCAAACAACCTACACGCCCGCACGAACAACCGGCTACACAGCATCACGCACTTTTTGGGTAAATAGCAAAGGTATTATTTACAATTGGGCGTGGAAGGGTTTCTAACCTTTTTCCCTCCCGCTGCTCGGCCTGGGCGTGGTGATGGTGAGAAAAAGCTCATGCACAAGGCGGCGATTATTGCCGGCCGAATTTGGAAAAAAGACTTGACTTTCAGTAATTGTCTGCTATAATAATAAGTTACCTGGCTGTAGGAGCCAACTCATGCAAATCGATTTCAGTGCCTTCCGACGCTGCTTTCTGCGTTCGGCCGGAGCAGGCGCCGCAAATGTGCGGCCAGACCGCCCGAGCCGGTAGCTTGCTGTGACTGTTTGCAACGGCTTTTGCCCAATGCCGCCAATAGATAAAGTTCCGAAAAGATGCCCCGTTTGTCCCATACAAAAAAGTGAAAGGAGAAAAAAATGATGAAGCGCATTCTTTTAGCCTTGTTGTTCTCTCTTAGCGCCTTGAACTGTTTAGCTGCCGAGGAGCAGGAATACGTTCCGGGTCTATTGGCCGGGACGCTGACCGGCAACATGGATAAAGTCTCTCCCAATCCCGGCAACCTCGGCATCGACCCCCTCGGCCCGAGCCTCTCCGAAGAGACCGGACCGCCGTGGGCCCAAAATACGACCATTGTCTACACAGGTCAGTTCTTCGATGAGGATGGCTACTGTGGTTTTTATGAAAACATTGACGACCAGGCCATGCTTGTGGTCGATGGCATCATTTTACTCGATAACGGTGCGTACAACATTCCAACTGCGTGGGTAGGCCAACTTAGCGGCGGTTGGCATGATTTCGAGTTGCGTATGTCCAACGGAGGCGGACCCGGAGGATGCGTTCATGGTCCGCGCGGATTCGGCTACGACCCCACGGGGGACGCCAACGGCAGCACTTCGTACGAAGACTACGTCCATCCCCAAAACTCCGACGCATTCACAGCGGACGTATTCCGCACAAAGCGGGTATACGTTCCCGGTCTATTGGCCGGGACGCTGACCGGCAACATGGATAAAGTCTCTCCCAATCCCGGCAACCTCGGCATCGACCCGCTTGGCCCCAGCCTCTCCGAAGAGACGGGACCGCCGTGGGCCGACGACACGACCATTGTCTATACTGGTCAGTTCTTCCATGAAGGTGGCTACTGTGGTTTTTATGAACGCATTGACGACTGGGCCATGCTTGTGGTCGATGGCAACGTTCTACTCGATAACCAGCCCTGCTGCGGCGCAACTGCGTGCGTAGCCCAACTTAGCGCCGGTTGGCATGATTTCGAGTTGCGTATGTGGAACGGATGGGGCTACGCAGGACCTGTTGGTCCCCTCGGATTCGGCTACGACCCCACAGGGCTGGCCAACGGCAGCACTGACCCCGGATACTACGTCCATCCCCAAAACTCCGACGCATTCACGGCGAACGTGTTCCGCACAATCGTATCCGAGCCGCCGGTTGCCGATGCCGGAGAAGATATTATCGCAGATGCAAATGAAGTGGTGATTCTCGATGCAAACGCATCATATGACCCCGATAGCTATATTGTCCAGTACACATGGACTGCACTACCTGAGAATCTCATTCTCTACTCAGGAGACGAAAGCAGCTTCAAAACAAAAGCACTTGGCAGGGTAGAGCAGGTTATAAAACTGACAGTTATGGATAATGCAGCGCAGACATCAGAAGATACCGTCAGTATTTTCAATAAAAGAGTAGAAGAGATAGAACTTACTCCCGGCCCCCAGGGACCGCAGGGTGAGCAAGGCCCACAAGGTGAGCAAGGTCCTCCAGGACTGCAGGGTGACCAGGGGCCTCCCGGCATTACCCCCCAGGAAATCGATGATATGCAGGCCCAAATTACTGCTCTGCAGCAGGAGAACGCCCTATTGCGGCAGCAGGTTCAAGAGCTTCAGGACCTGTTGGATAGAATCGCTTCTTTGACGCCTATCAGGCAGTGGTTGAAGAAATAGCCTGCAGTTACTCCTTGGATTGCAGTATTAGTCGGTCTGAATGCGAAATAGCAAGCCTCTTACCGCCCGGGCTTGGCCGGTCTGTCTCCTAAAGCCTCGAAATCCCCGACTACCGGAGCAGCAATTTCGGGTTCCGTGTTGTCCCGGACTTAAATTAACCCTTTGCTCTTTACCCTTTTACCCTGTTAGAGTTTCTTGGTATGTATTACGTTTATGTCTTAATGAGCGAAGCGAGGATAGCTGTTTTGGGCTGGTCAGCGGTTAGGACCCTATGGCTTTGGCCCCTCCGGCCCCCACCTCACATCCCTGCCCGCCCCGGCCTTTAGCCTTCCCCCCAAAATTCCTTTTCTTGGCCGATTTTTTCCTTGACTGCTGCTCCCGAGCCAATATATAATCTTTACAGTTATTAGGCGGTATCTTTAAATAGTTTCAGGTGATGAGTTATGCAGTCGTGTCCATACCCATTCCGCGCGGGTTCTACTGAGGCGCTATTGGTGCGCGCTGCGCGCAACGCGAAATATTAACCATTTTTGAAAAGGGATAAAAATGAAAAGTTCTACTTTAATTCTTTTACTGATTTTCGTAGGCGGTTGTATGACAGCCGCTCAGCATCAACAGAGTTTGCATTCTCCAAAAGAGCGAGAAATGACCTTGGGTCTTGTGCAGAAAGAAATCCGCGTCGGCATGTCGCAGGCGGAAGTGGCTGAGGCTTTGGGGTCACCAAACATAGTCACCAAAGACAGCGAGGGTAACGAGTCGTGGATTTACGACAAGATAGCCACCGAGGTCTCCTATTCCCAGGATTCCGCCGGAATAGTCGCCGGCGCAGGCGCCGGTATCGAGAACTGGCGAGTTATTTTGGGCGCAGGGGGTGGTTACTCAAAATCAGCGGGTGCTGCCGCCCAGACTCAAAAGACACTTACCATTATTATAAAATTCGATAAGACCCGTTTAGTAAAAACGCTCTCTTATCATGCCACCAGGTTTTAGGAGGATTAAGCAATGAGAAAGGTTTGCCTGTCTGTTTGTATCAATCTTCTTCTTTTTTCAGGCTGCGGGCTGACCGACCCCGGTAAGATGTTCGAGGGCAAAACCACACAAAAATCGCAGCTCGAAATTCGGCAAATGCAAACGCGCGAATACGAAACCAGCAATCCCACGCTTGTGATGAAGGCCATGTTGAATGTCTTGCAGGACGAGGACTTCATGGTTAAGCAAGCAAACACGGACTTAGGCTTCTTCAGCGCCAGCAAAGAAATCGACAGCGAGGACACATTCGCAAAGGTGTGGGGCTATTTTTGGTGGGGTCCGCAGGCAAGCTGGAAAGAGAACTCAATAATAGATTGCACCGCGAACATCTCGGAATTTGGCGAAAAGGTGCGTGTACGCGTCAATTTCCAAGTAAAGGTCATGAACAATAAGGGCGGCGTAGACCAAGTGTATCAAATTGATGACGCCAAATATTATCAAGAGTTCTTCTCCAAAGTTGACAAAGGGATCTTTATAGAAAAAGAGAAAATCTAACCCGGAACCCTCCGCATTTTTACTGCATGGCCTCGGTGCGGTGATGGCGCGAAGGAAACGCTGAGGCTCTTTCGGCCTTACTCGCTTCACCCCGCTGACGACGGGACATACAGAACGGGATTGGGGCGTGATGGGTCTCTGTTATCTTGTACAAAAGGTCGAGCTCGCTGGCGTCCTACCCAAACGCATATGCAGGACCTTCCGGGACAAATTCTATTTGAACTTTCTGATGCAAAGCCGCAGCAATCTTCCTCAACATGGCAAGGCTGTGCCCGTTATAGTCGGCATCTTCCAGGCGGCTAATGACAGACTGCGTGGTGCCAACCATCTTGGCTAATTGCTTTTGACTCAAACCATTTGCCACCCGAAGAGTGTAAATCTGTTCGGCGATGTTTAAGTTCTCGCGTTCTCTTTCGAGGGATTCAAGCCGCTTCTTGTTTTGCTTAATATACCGATTGTGTAGAATCTTTACGGCGTCGGTTGTCGTTTTCTTCTTCTTTGTCATGATTACAGCCCTCCCGTATAAGTGTGGGCCTGCGGGTCTTTCCTCTAATTATCGTGATTTCTCACACGATAATGAACACTTCCGTGTCTGACCCGTAATTCACGAATCCCATGTTTCAACGAATCGCAATGCGGCCTCCTGAGTTCATATCCCCTTTCCTCAAGCAGCTCCACTATCGCCGTGCATTTATCTTGGATTTTTGGCGGCAAGCCGTCCAGCCAATCCAGTAATGGTACTTGCCCGTCGTCTTCCTCGTATATAACAATGCGCGTCCTTGGCATTTTTGCCTCTATGTATAATATCGCAAATTTGCGATACGAGTCCAAGTGAAAAACCTCAGAAATTTGAAAAATTTTTTCAAAGAGCATGCAGACCCGCCTGCAAGCCTGAAAAGGCCTCTTTTACCGGAATTTCGCGCTGCGTTCTTGGTCCAGGCACGCATTATAGCGCCCACACTCTTGCTCATCGCCCTGGGCGCGGTGATGCTTAGAAAGAAAGTTTAGAGCCAAAGTTCTGCCTATTATAAGAGGATACAGGTGGCGCAAGATAAAGCACTCCGACCCTTCTGTCGCAATAAAGAGATTGTTTGACAAAGCCCAATAATGTGGTATAAATAATACAACACAAAAGATTAGAAAATCTTTAGGCCGCGGAGGAAGATAACTAACCTTTGTGGCTTTTTTGTTTGGTACTCTACCTAAAGGAGTAACGATGGGAAAAATACTAAAGACCTCGGCTGAGGGCAGGAAATGCATGTTCCTGAACTGCACGCATATCTTGAGTATCTATAACCATGAGGATTACTGTCATATACATCGGGATCAGATGTCTCTACATTGGCGTCAGGTATCTCAGGAGCAAAAACCTAAGATTTTAACTCCTCAGGATGCATAAACCGAATAATACAGATACTATGTAGTACCTTTTACTGCGCGCCCTCGGCGCGGTGATGGTGAGAAGAAAACGGCACGGAAACGCATAGATTTTCCTTGACTCCCAGCGGGGCCTATTGTAGTGTTATAATTCGACAATATGATTGAGCCTGAAACAGTTTTGGTCTTGGGTGCGGGGGCAAGTTGTGACTTTGGTTTTCCCACAGGTGAGGAACTCGTCACGTATTGCGAGAAGGATTGGCAACATGAACTCCTCAAGGAAGTTTGTTACGTGTATTACCCAAGCAGCGATGACTTAGTTGACGAGTTTCACGCTGCCCTTGCCAACGCCAAGCCAGTTTCTGTTGACGCTTGGCTCGAACACAACCCGCCTTTTGTGGGAGTAGGAAAAGTCGCGATTGCGATTGCGTTGTTGTATCATGAGCGGGAGGACCTGAAGCGGGGACTAAGAAAAAAGGGGGCTGGCGAAGAGCCGGCTGGCGATTGGCACCAACTGCTGTTCAATAGACTCAATAGCCCATTTGATAAATTCCAAGAGAATAGGCTTAGAATTATCACTTTTAATTACGACCGGTCGTTAGAGCACGATTTGTACACCATCTTCAAAAACACGCACAGAGGGAGAACAGAGGAAGAATGTAAGGAGACATTTCGGGAGCTTGAAATACTTCACGTTTACGGAAGTCTGGGCCGTTTAGAGTGGCAACCCGAAGACCCCCCCGAAGACTCCAATGTATTATGCCTACCCTATGGGGCAGACATAAACCTGTTAAGGCCGGATATAGAGGAGTTCGTACACCGGGCGGCTGAGAGCATAAAAATAATACCGGAGGGACAAGTAGAACTTACAGAGGAATTTAAGCAGGCCCGCGATTGGGTCCGGTGGGCTAAGGCATTGTACTTTTTGGGCTTTGGTTATCATCGAACCAATATGGAAAGATTGGGAACTGAGTGTTTCCAAGTACCCAAGCTCATGGGCACAGGTTATAGGTTGGGTTTGGGCGAGAAGAACTATATCCGTAGGGAAAGCAAAGACAGGTTAGGTCATCGTATTCTGTACGAGGGAAATGTAGCCGTACCGCAAACGAATCTTATAGACAAGCCCGTTTACCAATTTCTTTTTGAACATGTTGATTTTAATGACCCCAACTTGCCACTTCTACCCCGATTTGACCGCTCATAAACCCGAACAACGAGCAAGAACATGGAAACGAATAAGGACTTTTTCCGTCACCCTACCACCGGCGAGATATACCCTGTCGAAATGCCGTGGGCCGCGGAGATTGTCGGCTCAGCCGGACCATTAAGAGAAGCGGAACTCTGGCCTCTGGGCGAGTACATTTACACAAGCGATAAGCTGATTTTGATTTAGTGAAAGGGTAAAAATGGCACAAGTTCACAAAACCCCACAGGAAAAAAATTCATGTTATATTTATTACCATGGCTAAAATTTTACAGTGGTTTGTCCGGCTACTAATCAGAGAATGACATCGGTAAAGCCCTTTGCCAATCGGTGAAGGTTTATTTACTGCAACGGTTTAACTCACCGTTCCAGTTAGCGCTGAACCCCACCACTCTCTTACTGCTCGCCTTGGGCGCGGTGATGGTCAGAACAAAAAAGCAAAAAAACAATGACCCGCTGAAGCCAGCCGATTCATAGCCGTTTGCATCGGCAGCGAGTCATTCGTCATTACCGCTGCCCCCCTCATCCGGCGGCCGGCCTACCCTCAATAATCCAGCCAACTCTGTCTGGTCATTTATCACAACTTCTCTTATAATCTGGCCCTCGAAGATTGCGTCCTCCGGCCGTGTAAGCCGGATACGCCCGGCTAAAATCAGGATAAATAAATGAAATCTTCCGCAGAAAATGACACGCGGCGCGCCTTCCTGCGGCGGTGCGCACTGACAATAGGGACAGCCGCGATGGCAAATATCTCCTGCCGGCACGTGCGCCAGAAACAAGCCGCGCCCCAATCGCACCCCTCGCCCCCCAAAAGGCCCAACATCATCTTTATCCATACCGACAGTTGGGACGGCCGCGTCCTCGGCTGTCTCGCCCACCCCGCCGTAAAAAACGCTACGCCGAACATCGACCGCCTCGCCAGACGCGGAACCGTCTTTCGCAACGCCTATTGCAGCCACCCCATCTGCTGCCCCTCCAGAGCCAACATGTGGTCAGGCACTTACACCTTCCGCTGCGAAAGCTGGAACAATTACAAGGGCCTGCACGAAAACGCCCCCACCGTGATGGCCCGCCTCAAAAAAGCAGGCTGGCGCTTCGCCTCCGACCAGGGCGGATACGGCAAGCACGACTATACCTCCGGCGGACACAGCCAGCTCGCCCGTGTCACCGCCTGGACCGGACCCGCCGACATCCAGCTGCCCGTTTACCGCATGGAGGCCCCCCGCGTGCTCGAAGACAACATCGACCGCGTGCAGTCCGACGACTGGGACGACGTCGATAGGGCCAAAAGCTTCCTCGCCCGATATGCCGGCGACGGCAGCCCGTTTTTCCTCTACCTCGGAATCCGCGCCCCTCATCCGCCCTTTACCACCTCGCGCAAATGGCTGGACATGGTCGACCGCAGCGCCGTCACCATCCCCCCCGAGGACGCCGAAATCCACCCCGTTATGAAATACCAGCGCATCACCAAAAACTGGATGCACGGCTTCTCGAAGGAAACCGTGCTTGCGACCAGGGCCATTTACTACGCCATGTGCGCCGAAACCGACGCCATGGTCGGCCAGGTCCTTGACGAAATGGACCGCCTTGGCCTTGCCGAAAATACCTATTTCATCGTCTCAAGCGACCACGGCGAAAACAATATGGAACATCGCCAGTTCTACAAGATGAATATGTACGAATCCTCGGTCCGCGTGCCGCTGGTTATTGCCGGCCCCGGCGTGAGGCAGGGGGCCGTCGTCGATAACATAGTGTCACTCATCGATATATATCCGACGCTGATGGATATGGCCAATCTCGAATGTCCCCGGGGCCTGGATGGCGAGTCCCTCATGCCCCTGCTGCAGGGAAAAACCGCCGCCAGCCGCAATTGGGCCTTCGCCGCTTTTACAGGCACCTCAGCCAACACCACGATGTTCATGCTCCGCAAAGACGACTGGAAATATATTGCCTATCCCGGCTATCGGCCGCAGCTATTTAATCTGGCCGACGACCCCGATGAGATTCGTAACCTCGCCCGCGCAAAGCCTGATATCGTTAAACAGCTTGACGCCGACCTCCGCAGAATCGTCGATTACGAGCAGGTG
Source organism: Sedimentisphaerales bacterium (assembly GCA_035529895.1). Taxonomy (GTDB): domain Bacteria; phylum Planctomycetota; class Phycisphaerae; order Sedimentisphaerales; family Anaerobacaceae; genus JAUWKC01. Next base: position 7,240 of record DATKVV010000066.1, on the reverse strand, counting down.
CACAAACGCTGCATGGCTTACAACAAAGACAGCTTCCTCCAATGGCGCCAACAGGTAAAAGCGTACCCGATTCGCTTGAAAGAATACGGCGCCGACAAAGAGAAGGCGACCTATGACCAGGTAATGGCCAACTGTTACATCGGCTGGTCGCCAGAGCACGAGGCAAAACTCGAGCGATGGCTCCAGGGAGTATAGTCCCGCATTTCACAAATCATGCGACTGCGAGATTGCCGCGCCGACCTTCGGTCGGCTCGCAATGACGCCCAAAAGCTGCCTATGTCATTGCCAGGAGCGAAGCGACGAAGCAATCCCAGCCGCTTATAGTTGTGGAAGTTATGGAATACGGTAGTAGTCCCGTTCGAAGGGCGCCGCGCCCCTCGCTCAAAAGACTATCGCCGCATAGCCCACGCTCTCGGCGCCTGAGACCCCCATCTCGCGCAGCATTACTTCGCTGCTGTTGGTGTGCGCAAGAAGAACGCCTTTGGTCTTTCCGAGCTTCTTCGCGGCTGCGACCGCCGCCGCCGCCGCGCCGGCACCGCAGGCATTGCCGCTCTCGGCCGCCTCCACCAGCATCCCGTCGGGCGCAAGCGCCAGCGCCAAATCGATAAACTTGCGGTCGTTCACCTCGTGCGCCCACTTCAGCGCCGAGCCTCCTGTCCCCATAGGCGTGAACCCATAGCGAGGGCCGTAATGAGTCAGGTCGGTTGAGCCGATGCAGACGACCTTCTTGTCGCTTTGCGCTATGATGTCCCCGACGCACTCGCCCAGCGCCAGCGCCTCCTCTGTCGGCGGAACCAGTATGGGCAGTATATTCGCCTCGCCGAACAGATGCTGTATAAAGGGCGCCTGAACCTCGATGCTGTGCTCGGACCCGTGCGCGTGCGTGTCGCTTGTTGCTGTCTTACTGTTCAGTACCGATTGGGCCAGTTCCTCATCGATGGCTATATCGCCCAGCGGCGTCGTCCAGCTTCCCGCGTCATACACCGCCGGCGTCCGCCCGAAATAACTATGGGCTGCCCCGAACAGCACGAAGGTATCGACCTTTTCGTGCCGCTGTTTTATGGCCGAGAATACCAGCGCCGCCGGCGCGCCGCTGAACGTCCAGCCGGCGTGCGGCACAATCCCCGCCACTATAGTCTCCGGCAACGACTCGCTTACCGACATCTGTTCGAGGCACTGCTTGATTTCATCCACGCACGAAGCGTGCCCGCCCGGATAAAACTGCCCTGCCACAACCGGCTTTCTGCTCTGCATCTTCTCCACCTCTTGCTTGCATTTATATTACCCGGCCGTTATTATACCCCTGAGTTTGAAACCGGCAAATATTGTAACCTCGTGTGCGAGAAAAACAAATGGCATCTGCAAAAATTAGTCCCGTGGCGGTGGTAATGGGTTCCGAAAGCGATATGGCGGTAATGCAAAGCTGCGTTGATACGCTCAAAGGCTTTGGCATCGAGCCGGCGGTGCGGGTAATCTCCGCGCACCGCACGCCGCAGATAGCCGCCGAATTCGCCGACAACGCCGCGGCAAACGGCATAAAAGTGATTATTGCCGCCGCCGGAATGGCCGCTCATCTGGCGGGGGCATTGGCGGGGCGGACGACGCTGCCGGTTATTGGGGTGCCGCTGATTTCGGCGGGGGGACTGGAAGGGATCGATGCGCTGGTAAGTACGGCGCAGATGCCGGCAGGGGTGCCGGTGGCAACAATGGCTATCGGTGAGGCGGGGGCGAAAAACGCGGCGATTCTGGCGGCGCAAATCCTTGCCCTGTCAGATGATACGTTGGCTGAGAAACTGACGGAGTTCAAGAAAATACAGGCAAAAAAGGCGGCCGAAAAAGATTCAAAGGTTTCGTAAATTGCCATTAACTCCGACGCGGGGTTAAAGTGGGGGAATTGCCGGACGTAAAAAGAGGGAGAGTCGGCAAAATAGGAGGGAAAACGCGGGGGAATTGGACACTCGGTGGGGCGGGAATTTTACAGAGAGATGCGCCAAAAACGCGGATTTTCGACACGGAAGCGCAAGCGCCTGACGCGAAAAGTGTATAATGCGGGGACATTTTGGGGCTGAATCCGCAATTTTAGCTCAAAAACGCAGGTGGGGTTGTCAAGAAAAAGTCAAATTTTCGCATAACTTGCGCAAGTTGTGCGAAAAAGCGCGCCAAAACCCACTGGAAACTTGCCAAAAGCGAACGAAAATGCGCGCGTTTTGACAAAAATTGACGGGAATTTGCACGTTTTGAACCGCTTTTGAAAAGGGTACTTGCGCGTTTGTGCGCGCCGGGGGGGTGTCCGCCTTCGCGCGAGGGTTCCGTCTGCGCTAAAGCTATGACGGACATGCCGGCGGATCTGCGCTTCGCTCCGAGGGGGGGAGGGGGGAAGGGAGGAAAGTGAAAAGTTAATCCGCCTCAGGCGGATAAAAATGCAAAGTGCAAAACTAAAGTGCAAAGTGCAGACATATAAGGCAAAAATGAAAATGGAAGAGGGGAAAATATGGGTTGAAGGTCGAGAAATTGGGTTGACTATTGGGGCGGTATGTCTATAATTGTGGCGGACAGACGCCTGCACCCATGAGCGGATACTTCACCGGAATTGCGTTTTTTTATCAAGATTTGGCCGGGTTTTGGGATAGGAATGGACTGGCAAAGGCGGGCGGGGTTTTTAAGGGGCGTAAAAAAGGTTTGCCCCATTGGGCATCCTAAGAGGCCCAATGGGGCAGTGCCTGCGGTGGCCGGTAAAACCGGCACACCTTGTTGTGACAAGCACGCAGACACGGATCAGTTACAATGTAGAAATTGATAGTCGAAGTGAAGGCTTTTGTCAAGTATAAAATAAAAATTTTTTTGGGTTTTTCGGGAGGATTGTCATGGGCGGATACACACTCGGGTTGGATATTGGCTCCAAGAGCGTTGGCTGGGCGTTGGTGGATAAGGGGAGGAAAGCATCAATAATTGGTATGGGCGTGCGGGTTTTTCCTGAAGGGGTGGACAGAGACACGAAGGGCCTGGAGAAGTCGAAAAGTGCAGCGTGCAGGGAGGCGCGGGGTGCCAGACGGATGCACCAGAGGCGAAACCTGCGAAGAGAGCAACTGCTGAGGACACTACTGGCAGAGGGGTTGCTACCGGCTGGCGGCTCGGAACTGAGGTCTATATTTAACCGAAGCCCATACGAGCTGCGCAGAAGGGGTTTGGATGAGCGGCTTGAGCCTTACGAATTCGGGAGGGTCCTGTATCACTTGAGCCAACGCCGGGGTTTTAAGAGTAACCGTAAGAGCGCGGACTTGAAAGAAGACGGCAAGGTAAAGAAAGAAGCGGGCGAACTTCGAGGGCAGACAGAGGCTGCCGGTTGTCGGACAATTGGGGAGTATTTTGCCGGGCTGGACCCGGAGCAGCAGCGGATACGCGGGCGCTACACATTCAGGTCGATGTACGAGAAGGAGTTCGACCTTTTGTGGGGGAAACAAAGGGAGTTCTACCCCGAAGTACTGACGGACGATTTGCGCAAAAGAATCCGTGACGAGATTATATTCTTCCAAAGGCCGCTGAAGCCGACAGATGAATTTATAGGGCAATGCGAGCTGGAGCCGGAGGAAAAACGGTGTCCGAGGGGCGATTGGTATGCGAGACGCTTCAGGATTTTGCAGGATGTGAATAACTTAAAGGTTCTGGATCCTGATGGCAGCGAGGACAAGGTCGGGGGGCAAGAGCGACAGCTTATTCTCGATGAACTGAGCAAGAAGAAGGAGCTGAAGTTCGATGATATTCGGAAAAAGCTTGGCCTTGTGGAGACGCAGTCGTTTAACCTTGAGCAGGACGGGAAGGTAAAGGCATTGAAGGGGGACGCATTTGCTTATGCGATGAGAAGCAGGAACGTATTTGGGGCCAAGGTGTGGGACGGGATGGACGAGCAGAAGAAGCTTGAACTGAATGACGCGGTGGTGGAGCTTGAGGACGATGACCTTGTGGAAGAGGTGAAGAGGGAGTACGGATTCAATGATGAGCAGGTCGAGGCGGTGCTGAAAATATCTTTGCCGCGCGGCTATATGAGTTTTTCGCGGAAGGCGATATTAAAGCTTTTGCCGTTTATGGAGGAGGGGTGTATTACTTCGGAGGCGATAGCAAAAACGGGATACAGCCGGGATGAAGGCGCAAAGGGGGCGGTTATGGAGAGGCTGCCTTTGCCGTCGGATTTGAGAAATCCGATAGTGCAAAAAGCGCTGTTTGAGGTGCGCAAGGTTGTCAACGCGATTGTGCGGGAGTACGGCAAGCCCGTGGGGATAATAATCGAGATGGCAAGGGACGTACACGGCAGCCGACGTCAGCGAGAAGAGTTGCACTGGAAGATTCTGGAGAACCAGAAAAGAAATGACGAGGTTCGCAAGCGGCTGAAAGAAGATATGGGGATAGCGAATCCGACGCGAGAGGATGTTATCAAGTACAAGCTGTGGGAAGAATGCGGGAGGATTTGCCCCTACACGGGTAAGCCAATTCCGCAGGAGGCGCTTTTCGGGCCAAATCCCGAATTTCAGGTGGAGCACATTCTGCCTTATGACCGCAGTCTGGACGACAGTTTTATGAATAAGACGTTGTGTGAGGGCCATGAAAATATTCACGTCAAGAGGGGCCAAACGCCGTTTGAGGCGTACGGTCATGAGGGCCCAAAATATGAGCAGATACAGCAAAGGATAAAGGTTTTGCCCTGGGCAAAGCGGCAGAAGTTTTTGCAGAAGGAAATAGACGTGGAGAAGCATATTAGCAGAGAGTTGAACGACACAAGGTATATATGTCGCGAGACGGTAAGATACCTCAAGCAATTAGGCGTCCATGTGCGGGGGTCGAGGGGGAGGATTACGAACGAATTGCGGCACCAGTGGGGGCTGGACGGGATATTTGATGAGCTTGGTACAAGGCGGGACGACGACCACCGGAGGCACGCGGTCGATGCGGTTGTCGTGGGCGTTACGGACAATGAACATTTGCGCCGGCTGGCGCAGAGTAAGTATTCGGGGACGGGGGAAAGATTTGACCCGCCCTGGGCAAATTTCAGGGAAGAAGTGCGGGAGAGAGTCAGGCACATCGATGTCTCGCACAGGGTGCAGCGGAAAGTGTCGGGACAACTGCATGAGGAAACGTCTTACGGGTCCACGGATAAGAAAGATGAAAAGGGACAGGAGCTTTTTGTGTACCGCAAAAAGCTGGAAGACCTGACGCTGCCGATGGTTGACAAGATTGTTGACCCGGTCGTTCGCGAAATTGTAAAAGGCAGGCTGGCTGAGAAGGGGGTCGATGTGGACGGCCGCGACAGGAAAATTCCGAAGGAGGTTTGGAAAGAGCCGCTGTATATGAAAAACACCAGGAGCAGCAGAAGGGTTCGGATAAAGAAAGTCAGAGTTGCTGATGTGTTCAGCAATATGATTCCAATGAGTGACAAGGCGGGGCAGCCGTACAGGTACGTCGCGCCGGGGAGTAATCACCACATCGAGATATTTGAATTCACCGACGAAAAGGGGCGCGTCAGAAGAGATGGGAAGGTTGTTACGATGTTCGAGGCGGTGCGGAGAAGCCAGAGGGGCGAGCCGGTCGTGGGGCGGGAGCACGGGGCGGGCAGGAAATTTATATGTTCGTTGGGGATAAACGAGATGTTTATGGTGGAACTTGATAAGGGCTTAACGGAACTGCACCGCGTGCAGAAGATTAGCGGCAACAAACAGATATTCTTGCGACATCATACGTTTGGAGGGGACTTGCAGAAAGAGAAGGGCATTAGCAGGTACCCAAACAGCTTGAAGGGTCACAAAGTTACAGTTGACCCGTTAGGGCGTGTCTTGCCGGCGAACGATTAGGCTGGTTTTTCGGTCTCTGTCAAGAAGTTGTAAAAGTGGCCTGCGAGCTTTGCCGATAATTGGTATTGGCAGGGCAAGGAAGGGGGCGGAGGTCACTTATGATAAAGCGGATAATCGAGGTATCCGAGGCGAAGAGCCATTTGGCTGTGCGGTACGGGCAGCTAATTGTCAGGCAAGAAGGGCGGGAGGTATCGAGCATACCGTGTGAGGACGTGGGGGTGCTGCTGGTTGACCATCAGGGGGTGACGTACACGCACGCGGTTTTCACGGAGCTTCTCAAGGATGGGGCGGCGGTTGTCTTGTGCGGAGGGAACCATCATCCTGCGGGGATGCTGCTGCCATTGGAGAGCAATACGGTGCAGGCGGAGCGCTTCAGGGAACAGATAGAGGCGAAGGAGCCGGTAAAAAAGAGGTTGTGGAAGCAGATTGTGCGGGCGAAGATAAAACATCAGGCGGAGATTGTCGGCAAAGACAGCGAGGTTTACGAGATTCTAATGGAGCTGCGCCGGAAGGTTCGCTCGGGCGACCCGGCGAACATCGAGGCGCAGGCGAGTAAGAAGTACTGGCCCTATTTTATTTCGGGGATGGAGTTTCACAGGGATATTGAGGGCAGGCCGCCGAATAATCTTTTGAATTACGGGTATATGGTGATGCGTGCGGCGGTGGCGAGGGCGCTGTGCTCGGCGGGTTTACTGCCCTGCCTGGGGGTACATCATCACAATCGGTACAACGCGTTCTGCCTTGCGGACGATGTAATGGAGCCATTTCGGGGGTTTGTGGAGAAAAAGGTGCGTCAGATATGCCTGTCGCAGGGGGTGCCGAGCGAGCTTAGCCAGTCAATCAAGGCGGCGCTTTTGGAAGTGCTGTATGATGAGGTGACGATAGGGGGATTTGCCGGTCCTTTGATGGTGGGGCTGCATCGGGTGGCGGCTTCGCTTCAGCGGTGTTTTGCGGGGGAGCAGAAGGAAATAGACTTGCCGGAGATATGATATTAAGCGGGTACAGGGCGGTGTGGATATTTGCGATGTTCGACTTGCCGACGGATACGAAAAAGGCGCGGAAGGACTATACAGATTTTCGTAAATGTTTGTTGCAGGACGGGTTTACTATGCTACAATATTCTGTGTATGTAAGGCACTGTGCGAGCGAGGAAAACGCCGATGTTCACTATAACAGAGTCAGGGGTTTTTTGCCGCCGGACGGTGAGGTTCGGCTTATTACGATTACGGACAAGCAGTTTGGACGGATGGAGACTTTTTGGGGAAAAATGCGAAAACCAGCGCCGGCGGCGCCCCGGCAGCTCGAATTATTTTAGGATTTTTGGGCCGCAAGCCCTTGTGGTACAAGGGCTTGCGGCCCAGGCATTGTAACTGATCCGAGCCTGAGTGCAAGCCACAACC
>DATKVV010000065.1:0-3929 GCA_035529895.1 Sedimentisphaerales bacterium | reverse complement strand
GGTTAAGGCATACCGGAAAGCGGGTGCTTATGAATTTTTTTTTTGCTTTTACATTTACATTGGATTTTTAGTTTTTTTTCGGGCCCGAACCGCAGGGCTGATTTTGGGCGGATTATGGCGGTTTTGAGGCGAAAAATAAGGGTTTTTGAGAGTTGAAAATATGAGTGAAAATAATCCAAAAAATATTCCAAAAAATATTCACAGGGAACTGGTTGTCGATAACTTTGCGGGGGCGGGCGGTGCGAGTTTAGGCATCGAGCAGGGACTCGGCGTTACGATTGATATTGCGATTAACCATGACCTCGACGCAATCGAAATGCACAAGGCGAACCACCCGGACACGTTTCACTTCTGCGAGGACATCTGGAAGGTCAACCCGATGGAAGCGACGAAGGGCAGGCCGGTCGGGATGGCGTGGTTTAGCCCGGACTGCACGCATTTTAGCCGGGCCAAGGGCGGCAGGCCGGTCAAAAAGAACATCAGGGGGCTTGCCTGGGTGGTTGTGCGATGGGCGAAGCTGGTCAGGCCCAGGGTGATTATACTGGAAAACGTGGCGGAGTTTGTCGAGTGGGGGCCTTTGACTAAAGACAGCATGCCCGATCCTGCAAAGAAAGGCCGGACATTCAATTCGTGGGTCGAGCAGCTCCGGCGATTAGGCTACCAGGTAGAGTGGCGGGAATTGACGGCGGCCGATTACGGGGCTCCGACCATCCGCCGGCGGCTGTTCTTAATCGCCCGCCGCGACGGCAGGCCGATTGTGTGGCCGGAGGCGACGCACGGGACGGGGCCGGGGTTGAAACCTTACCGGGCGGCGGCGGAATGTATTGATTTTTCACTGCCGTGTCCCTCGATATTTCTGACGAAGGCAGAGGCCAAAAAGCTGGGCCTCAATATCAGGCGGCCTCTGGCGGAGAACACGATGCGGAGGATAGCGAAAGGCATACAGAAATTTGTCATCGAGGCTAAAGAGCCGTTCATTGTAGGCGTAGGCGGTCCGGAAGGTCAACGAAAGCCGTTTAGTTTAAGAAAACCTCTCAACACGATAACGATGGAGAATAATAAGGCACTGGTGGTGCCGTATGTGTCGGGGATTGACCACCAGGGGAGTAACAGCAGTTGTGTTTATGACGTCAAGACTCCGTTGCGGACCGTCACGAAGGAAAACAGGTTTGCCCTGGTAGCTCCGTATCTCACAAAGTATCACGGGGCGAAAAGCGACGCCGAGGTACGCGGCGGCAGGTGCGATGAATCTATCAGGACGCTCGATACGTCAAACCGGTACGGGCTTGTGACGGCGTTTCTCTCGAAATATTTCACGGGCGTTACGGGGGCGGGGGTCGATAAACCCGCGCCTACGGTAACGGCAATCGACCATAACGCTTTGATAGCGGCGCACCTTTCACGTTTTCACGGCCAGAGTGTCGGTTCGGTTCTGAATGGGCCTGCGCCTACGGTAGTGGAGAAGAGCCACGACGCGGTTGTTGCGGCGCACCTGACGAAATTCTACGGGACATGTAAGAACGGTGCGGGGCTTGCCGAGCCGGGGCCCACGGTAACGGGGACAGGGCAGCATATAGGCGAGGTGAGGGCGTTCCTTGTCAAGTATTACGGGACGAACATCGGGTCGAATTTGAAGAAACCTGCGCATACAGTGACCAGCAAACACAGGCTGGGGCTGGTGACGGTAGCGGGGATGCAATACCAGATCGCCGACATCGGGCTTCGGATGCTGACGCCGCGCGAGCTGGCCCGGGCGCAGGGCTTTCCCGACAGTTACATACTCACCGGCACGAAGACAAGCCAGGTGGCGAAGATCGGAAACAGCGTCTGCCCTGTACTGGCGAAGGTCATGGTAGAGGCGAACGTGAAACTGCAGACGGTTGAGAAGGAATTTGTGGCTTAGTGAGGTAAAGAAGATGGGTAGATATGCGGTGAATACATCGGTTAGTGTTGAGAAATCCAAGGCGGAAATCGAGGGGTTGGTGCGAAGGTACGGGGCTGAGAAATTCATATCCGGATGGGACCGGGAGCAGGCTGTTATTGGTTTTTTCTATCGAAACCGGCATATAAAAATAACGCTGGAGCTGCCGGACAGGGGCGACTTCGTCCAGACGCCGGGCGGCCGCAAACAGCGGGGGCAGGAAGCGATACTTAAAGCCTGGGAGCAAGCCTGCCGGCAGAGCTGGAGGGCGCTGGCCCTGGTTATTAAAGCGAAGTTCGAGGCGGTCGAAAGCGGGATAGCCACGTTCGAAGATGAATTCCTGGCTTATACGATGCTGCCGGACGGGCAGACGGTGGGCCAGTTCGTATTGCCACAAATCGAAACGATGATATTGGCGGGCACGATGCCGAAACTGCTGCTGCCCGGAGTTAGTAAAAAGTGAGGTAAAGAAAATGAGTGGGATGTTATTCGAAGAAAGCGAGACCGTCATCGACTGTGAGCGGTGCGGGGTGCGATTGAAGGTGACCGGGCGGAGAAACCCGAAAGCCAAAATGCTGCGGCGAGCCGACGGGCCGAAGGGGCTGTGCGTCAACTGCGCCGTGCATGACTGGCTGCGAAATACTTATCCGGTCAATATACTATTAGCTCAATCGGGGCCGAAGGGACTGGCGATGCCGCATATACAAGAGCAGTTCACGGGGATAATGCGGACTGGGATGGCTGACGCAATGCCCGATGAAATCAACTGGGATTTGATTATCGAAAACTGGGAGCTGCCGTTTCCACACAAAGTCAAACCGGGACCAATGAACCCCTGCTCGCAAAAAGAAATCGATGAAATCAAAGAAGGAAAACGGCAAGGATTTTCTACGTACATTCCAGAGCCGGACCCATTACACGGAAAGACAACAATAACCACTTTTGAAGAATTGAACCTGTTAAGGCCGGGATTAGGGGACAAACTTAGAAAATGTCTAAAAAAAGAATAAAACCCAGCGAGACCGACATCAGCGAGCGGGCGCAGATAATCAACAGCTTCTGTGACGAGATTAATCTTACGGAACTTCTGGCGACCGATATCACGGACCACAAATGCCGGATTGAAGAGGTTTACAAACAGATGCTGCATGAAAAAAAAGTGATTGACGAGTGCCGACGGCGTTTTGAAAAAACGTTTAAGAAGGGAATTGATTTTGTGATTTTTGGAGTTGAGGTTTGAAATGAAGGTCGGGTTGGTTGATATTGAGCCGAAGGTTTTTAATACGGCGCTTATGCAGATAGCGGCGTATCATAAATCCATCGGCGACGAGGTGGAGTGGTGGTCTCCGCTGACAGCCCATTGTTTCCCGAAGGTTTATTGCAGCAGTCTTTTTGACTTTACGGACAAAACAGAATTACCCAAGCGGGCGATATGCGGGGGGACAGGGTTTGATATCAAATCTAAATTGCCATGTGCCATTGAAAATTGCGACCTCGATTACTCGATATACCCGAAATGCGAGACGTCATATATCTGGTTCAGCCGTGGGTGCGTTCGCAACTGCGGGTTTTGCTGCGTGCTGCAAAAAGAGGGGTATATCAGGCCGGTCAGGTCGAAAAACCTCAATCCGAACGGCAGGTATATTACGGTCCAGGACAATAGCTTCTTTGCAAATCCATGCTGGCCGGGGGCCATTATGCAACTTCAAAAATGGGGGCAGCCGGTTGATTTTCAGGGGATCGATATCAGAAGAATAACGGGAGAGCAAGGCAGGGCCTTGATAACGCTTAGATTCCATAAACAGCTTAAATTCGCATGGGACAGGCCCAAAGACGAGGAGGCGGTGATGTCCGGTATAAAAAGGCTGCTCGGCTACTACAGCGGCTTTATGCCCCGGGCAAGGGGCCTGCATTTTACAAACAAGTTACATTTTGGCAGATATTATTAAGAAAGGCAGGTTATGCAAAAAGGGGCTCAGTTTTCAGACTGCCGCAAATACAGGTACAC
>DATKVV010000064.1:0-23497 GCA_035529895.1 Sedimentisphaerales bacterium | reverse complement strand
CGACAAAGCCAACAAGTACGTCAAGGGCCATTACCGCAAGGCTTATAAACTGGCATATACCGGGTAAATCGTTTTGTCCGGCCGGTTAGACTATGAGCACGTCCGTTCGGCTGCGATGACATCGTCGCAGTCGGACGGTGTCCGTGTACAAAGGTTTGTTCTGAAAGAGGCATTTTACAACCTCCCGGTGCTTATGTTGGGCTGTTTCTGTGCCTTGCGATGAGCGGACGCCGTCAGGGCAAGAAAGGAAACGATAGATAATGCAAACAAAAAGGGTGTACGTTACGCCGCTTCTGGCTGGTTTGGTGAGCACGTTCTTGTTGTGCGGCGGCGCGTCGGCGCTGAACGACTCAGCCGGCGCTCGGAAACAAGTATACAGGCAGGGTCTTGTCGGGGCGTGGTATGAGGGCGGTGATCTTACGAGAATAGGCGACGGCATGATGATAGCGACCATTACGATAGCGGACAAAAAAATCATCCGCATTGAAGACAATAAAGGACAAAGCACCCGCAAGGTCGAGATGGAAAAAGGCAAGAAGGTTCCGGCCGGGGCAGGGGATACTTGGAAGGAAGGTATGCCCGGCGGCGAGGCCGGTCTTGCTGAGATTGAGGTCCCGCCGGCCGGTCCGGAGCACGAGTGCGTCATTAAGCACGTTATGGTTTACGACGAGCCCGGTCGTTATGCAGGCTGGCCGGCCAACGGCGGCTTTTGGATGTGGGGTGATGAAATGGCGGTCGCCTTCGAGTGCGGCTGGTTCAAAGACAAACCAGACTGGCAGGACGGCCACGCACGCGATGACACCAGGGATAATGAAGACATCGTTGCCCGCAGCAGTAACGCCGGCCAGACCTGGACTCATAAAAAATATGATATTATGAGCAGTGATGACGGCATCCGGGACATTGCGCAAGGAATGGATTTTGGTAATCCCGACTTCGGGTTCAAGTGTCAGGGCGAGAGGTTCTATTATACTTATGACCGCGGCAAGAGCTGGTTCGGGCCTTACAGGCTGAGAATAACAGGATTGCCGCGAGCCGATGAGGATATTGAATCTCATACCTGCTACATTATCACCGGCAAGAATGATGGTTACTTCTTCTTTGGGGTAGAACCGGACGACGCCGAGGACAGATTCTATTGTACCCGCACTAAGGATGGGGGCAGGATCTTTGAATTTCTGGGCTGGGTGTCGCCGCCTCCGGAGAAGGCCCCGAAGTACGAACGCTGGGCGGTATATGCTGCGGTTCAGGTTTCAAAGGACCATCTAATCGCCGCTCTTCGCAGAAAAATCAACAAAACAAGCGGGAGAATCAAGAGACTCAACTGGATAGACGTATATGAATCCAAAGATGCCGGCAGGACGTGGAGCTTCCTGAGCAAGGTTGCTGATACGGATGTCGTTAATAGCGACTTTAACGGCAATCCTCCGAGTATTCTCAAGCTCACCGACGGCAGGCTTTGCGTGACGTACGGGTTCAGAGGCAGACCATGCGTCATGTGCGCCAAGCTCAGCAGCGACAATGGCAAGACCTGGAGCAAGCCCGTGATACTCAGAACAGGAGCGAGAAACTGGGACTTTGGGTATTCAAGGTCGCTGCAGAGAGATGACGGCAAAGTATTTACCGTTTATTACTGGGCGACGCCTGAGCACCGTAATCAATACATCGCAGGGACGATATGGGACCCTGCCAAAGTTAATTAGAGCCTCCAACAAAACCTAAAATTCGAACAGCGGTTTGCGCGATAAAGGATGTGTAGGAAAACCCAAAATTTCGCAAACTGTCATGAAGGACCGACACATGTCCAAGAAGTCATTTCGTGGGGCGGGGCACGGACGACCGGTGAGCTTCCGGTGGTTGCAAGCAGCAGAAAACAGGCGGGAAACGGCAAATCTCGAGCGAATTGCGTCTTGCAGCGCGGGTCATCGCATTTGGCCTGAGTATCGCTATTCGTTCTTGCATAAAAAGCACGGCCCGGCACGTCGTACAAATGAACAGGGAAAGCAAAATATCGCATGGTTAACCCATATATGAGGCCCGGATGAGGAGACGGCTAAACCGCTGGGTGGCTGGTTGAGAACAGAAAGGAATGTACTATGAAAAGGGCAAGTTCGAAACTAATGTCGATTGCAGTTTGTCTGGCTTGCACGGTGCTCCTCGGAGCAAGCACGTCGAAGGCGGAGGGGTACACGAACTCGCTGGGGATGAAGATGCTGAGCATTGAGCCCGGTTCTTTCGAGATGGGGCGCATCGCGGGAAGGGATTACTGGGACGAACAGCCCGTTCACAAGGTAGTCATCTCGAATGGCTTCTACATTTCAGAGACGGAGGTGGCCGCCGAGCAGTTCAGGCAGTTCAAGCGGGAGTTTACGGGCACGGCGGAACATTTGCCTTATGCGGCGGGCGTCAGTTGGTATGAAGCCGTGGCCTTCTGCAAATGGCTGAGCAAAAAGGAAGGCAAGCCTTATCGGCTGCCAACAGAGGCGGAGTGGGAATACGCGTGTCGTGCCGGTACGACCACACTTTACTGGTCGGGCGGCCGTGCGCCCAGGAACGGACAGGCCAATGCGTGGGGTCTGAAAAACACGCACACCGGCGTTCGTGAATGGTGCCTGGATTGGTATGGTGAATATCCGGCGGCGGAGCAGGTTGATCCGGTCGGTCCGGAATACGGGATGGCCAAAGTGGTTCGCGGTGGCCTGCTTGACGACGGCGGGAAAAATAAGTGGCGCGAGATTTTCAACGCGTCATCAAGCCGGGCGTCGATTGCTCCAAGCTTTGGGCCTTATTACAAGCAGACCGGCGGCGATAAGTCGGCGGCAGATAAAGAAGCTCAAGGGAAAGCTGCGCAACAGGCGGCGGATTTGGGCAAGCAGGTATATCAGGGTCTGACAGGGATAAAGTACGGCAACAAGGCGATCAAGAGCACCAAGGGTCAGCTCAAGCTCGACACGCTGAATAAGGTTTGGACGGGCGGCGACAATGACTGGGCAGTCCGATGGATTGGGTATATCGAGGGGCCGGTAACAGGTGAAGTGACATTTTATGGTCAAGCCGACAATGGGATGCGCCTGGAGATCGATGGCAAAGTGATTATCGACAACTGGGATGAAGACGAACCGGGGCGGCTTTCGGGCACGATGAATATGGTCAAGGGCAAGAAGCACCCTGTCGTTTTGAGTTATTACAAGGACGGGGGGGCCTCTTATTTGAAGCTTTACTGGAGCTGGGCGGACATCGCGAAGCAGATTGTCCCTGTCGAGGCGGTCAGCTATACCGGGATTGAAGCTGCAGCCACAGATGTCGGAGACGATGACGACGATGATGACGAGGACACGGGAGTTCCGGGTTATCACAACATTGGTTTCCGCGTGGTTCAGGGCCCGATGCCAGGCACCAAGCCGCTGGCGTATCAGCCGTCTTATGTTCAGCAGGGCGTCAAACAAAACAAGGGCATTATGAAGCTGGGTCCTGATTCTTCGAAGCCTTATTTCAGAAAGCGATACTTGCTTCCGACGCCTCCGGAGACATGTGAAGGCTGCCGGGGTGAGGCGATAGACGCGGCGGGGCTGCACCCATCGTTCAGGGGGCATAACCACAGCCCGGCCCTTGAGGTCTGCCCGAACGGTGACGTTCTGATGGTATGCTACAGTTCTTATACCGAATATGAGCCTGGCGTGTCGTTGATAGCGAGCCGTTTGCGCTTCGGAGCGGACCTGTGGGATATGCCGGACAGGCTTTTTGATTTCGCAACCGCGAACGACCATGCACCCATGCTATGGACCGACACCAATAGCGGGATTGTATATTTCTTCTGGGGCAACCCGCGGCTGGAAGGGGGTTTTCCGTTCCAGTGGACTTCTTCGAAGGACAACGGGGCGACGTGGGCGGAGGTGCAGTTTCCGAATTTTGTCAACGAGATAGGCTCACATTCGCGTCAGCCGATCAACACGGCGGTTCGTGACAGGAACGGCACGCTTTACGTGGCAAGCGACGGCGACGGCAGCCAATCGGTCCTCTGGGCGACCCGGGACAACTGCAAGACGTGGTACGATACCGGCGGGAGAACCTTCGGCAGGCATACCACCTTTGCCCTTTTGAGCGATGGGGCGTCTATACTCGGAATGGGAGGCAAGAATAGTGATATCGACGGATTTATGCCGCGGTCACTGACGCGAGACGGCGGAAAGAGCTACGAAGTTGCCAAGACGCCTTTCTGTAGGCTGGGGTCAAATCAGAGGCCAAGCCTTCTGAGGCTGTCAAGCGGACGCTTGCTTATGGCCGGTGACTTCAACGAAAGAGATGGAGGGCATCCCGCTTCTATTACCGAGAAGGGTTCTTATGTCGCTCTTTCGAATGACGACGGGGAAAACTGGCTTATCAAGAAACTCCCCGGTGCCCAGCTGCACGAAGATGAACCGGTCATAACTATCGGCTATTCTGCTGCGAGACAAGGGCCGGACGGGATGATACATCTAATCACATCAATGAACAAACCGAGCCTGCACTTTACATTCAACGAGGCGTGGATACTCGAAAAAGACAGCAAGCAACTGGAAATGTCAGATGAGCAGTTGATGGCGTCAAGTGTGACAAGCATTTCAAAGGTGCAGAATTTCGAGGAAAAGTATCCCAGCGGCAAGACAAAAGTGAAATTCAGCGGCGGCGTTGCAGACGACGGACGCTTTTTGCTTGATGGCGCGGAAACATGGTATTACGAAGACGGCGCCGTTGAGCGTGAGGCGAATTACAAACTGGGGCGCATGGCAGGGATGGAGACGTACTGGTCCGCGGACGGCAAGAAGAAATGGACCTGGGTGCACAAGGAAGACGGCAGCAGTGTGTGGACACAGTATTGGCCGAACAGCCGCAAAAAGGCCCAATCGACCTGGAAGAATTTCAAGTGCGAAGGTACCTCAACTGTGTGGGACAAGAACGGCAAGGTAATCAGTCGCAATGAATTCGCCAATGGTACAAATATCGCCCAATTGAGTATTGCGGGCAAGCTAATCATCGAAAGTACCGAAAGCATTACCGGAACATCAAACTCCATCCTAAATGGTCCAGGAGCTACCATAACGGTTAACGGCGGCAGTTTCACTATCAACGGCAGATTTAACGTGGGCGTGGGCAGTGACGGTTATATCAATATCAATGGCGGCACGTTCACCGTTACCGGCACTTTGAAGTTTCCCGATGGTGAAGGCGGGGTCCACCGCATCTACTTGAATGATGGGATAATGCACGCTGGAAACATCGAGCAAAAACATGACCGCGATGCCATTATCTATGTAGGTGGCGGCATATTGCGTCTTGACGATATCCCCGGTGACGACGGCGACCCTAAAGAGTGGAAGGATAACGGAGACCTTCTGCCCGCTGAAGGTTACGATGATATAGTCATTAAGGATTGTGGTGATTACACTGAAGTGAGAGCTGTTAAGTACCCTCGGACAATCCAGGGCATCAGTTAAAAGAGCGTGCCACCAATGTTTTGGGAATTTACTGAAGGCACTGGAAAGAAACCAGGACTTGAGAGGAAAACACGATGAATAAGATGGTGAAACCATCAATTATACTAATCTGTTTTTGCGTATGTATCACAGGGGGACCGAATCTTGTTCATGCTGTTGAGCGTGAATATGCGCCGCCGGACGCGTTTGTTGATGGCTCCAGCCACCCTTATTACGGATCGCTGAATCCATGGAATCGTCGATTTTTCAGCGAGCATCTGCACCTGTACGGCAGGCGGGGCCAGAGGCAGATGCTCGATATCCTCGAAGGTCGCATCGATGACGCGGTAAAGTACTGTTTGGAAGTGCTGGAAAGAGATCCTGACAATAATGTCGAGTCCTTGTTTACGCTGACTGTTGCCCGATGCGCGCAGCGAGATTATGCCGCCGCGGTCAAAATGATGGAAACGTCCCTCGAAAAAGGAATCCCTTTCGAACGGTTTCTGGCCGGCCCGAGGGAAATACTTGAACCGCTCAGAAAAACCGAGCACTTCAAAAGATTGCAGGCAAAGTACAACATCCAGTTGATACACGGCCCCATGCTGGGCTGCCTGACCGATACCAGTGCCAGCTTCTGGGTCCGCACGTTTGAAGAAGTGCCGGTGCAAGTTGTGGTCAGCACATCGAAGGACCTTTCCAATCCAATCAAGTCAACCAGAGCAACAACCAGCTCCGAATGTGATTACACAGCCGCGGTACGGGCTAAGGGACTTCAGCCGGATACCCTTTACTATTACGATGTTATCCTCAAAGGCAAATCTGCCTTGGCCCCTGAGCCGCCTTCTTTTCGCACGTATCGCGCTTCGACAAGCAAGGCAACTCTTGAGGTCGCCTTTGGAGGCGGCGCAGGCTACTGTCATACCAACGAGCGGATGTGGGATACGATCGGCTCACGCGGGCCCGAGGCCCTGCTGCTGTTGGGTGACAACGTTTACATCGATATCCCCGGGCCATACGGCGAATTTCACAAATACACATACTATCGCAGGCAGTCGAGACCGGAATTTCGCAGGCTTACGCGTTCCGTGCCGGTCTTTGCGATATGGGACGATCACGACTGTGCGACAGACGATGCATGGATGGGGCCTTATCGTGACAGACCGGTCTGGAAGATGTCGCAATTTGAGGGTTTCAAAATGAACTGGAACAATCCCGGCTATAATGAGAAAGAATGGCCGGGCTGCTGGTTCAGGCTCTCTATTGCCGACGTTGATTTCTTTATGCTGGACGGACGGTTCTATCGCACCGACCCGCTGGGGCCTAAACCGACGATGCTCGGACCTGTGCAAAAGGCGTGGCTGCTGGAGCGGGTGAAGGAATCAAGGGCAACTTTCAAGGTTCTTGCTTCGCCTGTGCCGTGGGATTTTTTTAGCAAATCCGACTCGCATGACACGTGGAACGGGTTTCGGGACGAACGAGAGGAAATCTTCGGTTTTCTGGAAGAGAACAAGATTGACGGCATTGTTCTTATCTCGGCCGACCGCCACCGCAGCGACGCCCGCAGGATCGACCGGCCGAACGGCTATCCCTTTTACGAGTTCGAAAGCTCCAGGTTGACAAACCAGCACAAACACGCCCTGAAGCCAGGCGCTATTTTCGGCTACAACGAAAAACAGTCTTTCGGTCTGCTCAGCTTCGATACGACCAAGGCCGACCCCACTGTCACCTTCGAGATTGTCACCATTGACAATGAGACGATCCACAGCATAACGATTCCGCTGAGCGAAATATCTCACGGTACCGGAGGAAAACAAACCGTGTCTATCGATAACAAACAGGTAAAGTCGCATGATATTGTTTTTACCCGTTGACAATTAATAACTTCCAAAGGAAAACGGTATGAGTAAGAGGATGGCACAAATCATATTGCTTTGTGTTTGCGTGCCACAGACATCGAACCTTGTCCATGCTACCGAAGCTCTTTCAATTTCGAGTCTTCCGTCGGTTGTTCAGGAAGCTGCGCAACATGAGTTTGTTGCAGCTTATGTTACGGGAATCGATGACGGTCATATCTTGCCGGTGAGTCGGGCTGGCCGGCCCGTACCGGGCAGCGCTGAGCTGCCCCTGCAATACTTGGGTCCCGGCCTGGCCGACCGCTGGGCGCCAGACGGGCATCTTATGTACAGTCCGGGCGTTCAGAACATCCAGGTCAGCCGGGCCAACCGCAAGCACGCACCGAATCTGCTGCCGGCCGAGGAGAACAAAGCGGGCTGGACCTATCAGCACCACCCGGGCATCGGCTGTTGGAAGGGAAGACTCTACGCTGTCTGGGACATGACCCACAAGGACGAAGACATCCCTCCCTGCCACGTTGTGTATTCCACCAGCAGCGACGGATTTCACTGGTCGCAAGCCAGGGACCTGTATCCTTTCAACAAAGCGTACAACTCTCGTTTCTATTTTTTCCATTCGAGCAACGGCCGTATGCTCGTCTTTGCAGCCGGCTTCTACCCGACCGACGATATCCTTGAAGCCAGGAAAGAGACATTGCTGGTTCGCGAGATAACAGCCGACCATAAGCTGGGCGAGGTCTATACGTTAATCAAGCCCGGGCCGGGTCATCCGCCTTCTTTCGAGCAGAGCAAAGACGAGGGTTTTGTGCAGGCCTGCCGTGAGGCAGCCAACAATAGGCCCCTGCTCGAACAGGCGGACTACGGTGTGCTTCTGGGTCAGAACCGGATGAAATGGCATGACGAAAAGAACTGGCCCGGCGGCAGCATCGGCGGGGTGGGCGACTTTTGGGTATTCGGCAAGGCCCTGTGTTTCTTCCACCGCAAGGACGGTACCCTGGTGGGTCTGTGCAAGATGGGCTTTGTGACACAATCGACCGACGAGGGCAAAACCTGGTCCCTGCCGGTCATCCCCAAAGGAGTCGTGGGCGGCAGCGGAAAGCTGTGGGCCCAGAAGACGCCTGACGGCCGGTACGCAATGATTTATATCCCCCAGCGGAGTCAGCGCTATCCTATGGCGGTTACCACCAGCGATGACGGCATTACCTTTGGCGACATGCGAGTAATCCACGGTGAGGTGTCGCCCCAGCGCTACGAGGGCAGAGCCAAGGGCGGCGGCCCGCAGTACCTTCGTGGGGTCGCCGAATGGGGGGGCGACGCCCCGAGCCTGGACAAGAACTCCATCTGGGTCATCTACAGCGTGAACAAGGAGGACATCTGGGTCAGCCGGATTCCCGTACCTATTGTCGCTGGAACCAAGGAGCCGGTCCATGATACCTTCGACGACATTGCTCCCGGCCCCCGGGTCCCCGGCTGGAACACGTACTCGCCGCTCTGGGCGCCGGTACGCATAGCTTCAGAGCCGCGAACAGCCAACAGGTGTCTCGAACTGGAGGACCGTGAGCCGACTGACTACGCCCGCGCTATCCGCACCTTTGCGTCCTGCAGGACGGTGGAAGTGTCGTTCAGGGTGAACGCCCGGCAGGCCGACCGCGGACAGCTCAACATCGAGCTTATGGGTGATTCAGGCACGCGTCCGGTGCGTGTCGTACTCAACGACCGGGGACAGATACAGGCCGTCAAGGGACAAGAACCAGAGCAATCTGAAACGGCGAGACAACAACCCGGTTCGGGCCTTGTCGGCACTTATTTCAACAACGTGGGTTTTGATGACCCCGAGGATAGTGTTGATTTCCTGCTGAATGTTGACCAGAACTGGGGCAGGAGCCGGGGCCAGACCTGGAGCGCCAGGTGGACCGGTTTTATCCAGGGCCCCTATGATGGCGAGGTGACTTTTGTTGCTGAAGCCTCCGATGGGCTGCGCCTCACAATCGGGGACACGCTCGTCATCGACGGGCTCTCGAAAGACGGGCAGCGCTCGGGCAAAGTCACCATGCGGAACGGCCGCAAAATGCCGACCATACTGGAATTCGCATCGTCCGACGGTAAGGCTGCGCTTCGCCTTTTCTGGCAGTGGCAGGGCCGGACAAAAACCCTCGTGCCGGCCGCAGCATTGAGCCACGACCCGAGCACCCTGCCGAGAGACTACAGGGTTTTTGACTTTAATCAACGTTTTTCAGATGGCGAGATAACACCAAATGTTGACATCATGCCTTACAAAGCCGACGTCTGGCAGACGTTTAGAATCCGTGCTGATTGCGCGACCGGCAGGTACACTCTCGACGTGAACGGCCGGGAGGTCTTGAAAGACGCCAGGTTCGCGGAACCGTCCTCTATGGTGTATGCCCTTTCCTTCCGCACGGGCAGCAAGACGGTCAAGTATCGCAGTATGGTCTCCAGGCAGGACCTGCCGAACACGGAAGAGCCATTGCCGAAGGTCTCCTACCGCATCGACGACGTGATGACCGAGAATTTGCATCAGAGACAATAGTATGTTACCACAATTTGGGCATGTATTAGGAGCTATTGAAAAAATCGGAGACTTTAAAGGAAAACTAAGATGTTAAGGACCATATTATTTTTTGTCTGTGTTGCTGTGCTATTTGGCGCACCGACTGTTACGCTGGGGGAGCTGTTTGACGATTTCAGCGGCGCGCAGAGCGGAAGCTGGGCGCCGGCGCGCTGGTGGGATGACTATGCCTGCCGGGGGCAGTTTATTGTGCCGGGCAATAAGACGCCGAAACTTGATGTGGCTTTTGCTCGGGCACAACGGGCTTCCGAAATCAATTCAGCGGGCGGTTTTTTTATTGAGGTCGACGTGGTCGAGATACGCGATGACCGCGCAATTATAGCCATTGGCTCGGGTGAGGTAGAAAACGCGGCGGTCGCGGTTGTTGTATATGCGGACAACCGCCCCACCGAAGACCAGGTGTATGTTTATGGTAAATCATTAAATATCGGTAATAAGTTCGATGAGGGAGAGAAAGTACGTATTGAAATTGATACCGACGACATCAGCGAAAAGGACTCGCAGGCAAGTGTAACTGTTCTTGTCGGTGACAGCGAGGTGGTTTCGAATTACGGCTTCCGGTGGCGGAAATCGCCGT
The DNA here is from genome assembly GCA_035529895.1 of Sedimentisphaerales bacterium. Taxonomy (GTDB): domain Bacteria; phylum Planctomycetota; class Phycisphaerae; order Sedimentisphaerales; family Anaerobacaceae; genus JAUWKC01. The sequence goes on along the minus strand of DATKVV010000064.1, from coordinate 13,027 downwards.
TAGGCTTTCACCTTGGCGCCGGCAAGGGTCGGGCGGTATTTGACAATCTGCGAATCGCGCCGGCCAGTCCCGTTATTGAGTTCGAAGGTGCGTCTGCTTCAGGCGCGGAAAGCGACGGCGCTGCGGCGGTGAATGTGGTACTGAAACATCCGCTTCAGGGCCAGACCTATGCGGTTGACTATGCGGTCACGGGCGGTACGGCCAGGGGACGCGGAGCCGACTATGAAGTTCAGACCGGCTCGCTGAAGTTTGAGCCGGGTCAGAGTAAGAAGACCATTACCATCGCGGTCGAAGATGACAAGACCGACGAGCGTGATGAAACGATTAAGTTGACTTTGTCCAACGCGCGGGGAAGAGGCGTACAGTTGGGCCGAAAATCGGAATACACATACACAATCACAGACCGCTGGCCCGAGGTTCTGTTCGAAAGCGACTCCGGCAGAGTCGGCGAGGATGCCGGCTCGGCAAAGGTGAAAATGATGCTGGCCCATGCCTGCCCCGACCCTGTCAGTGTCAAATATGAGGTTGTCGGCGGCACTGCCGCGCGGGGAAAGGATTACCGGCTGACCGGCGGCATCTTGGAGTTTGCTCCCGGTGAGGTTGCCAGGGAAATCCATTGTGATATCATAGACGACCGCGAGAGCGAAAACTCCGTAAATGAGACAATTATTCTGTCGCTGTCGGAGACCAGGAACGCAACGCCGGGGGCTGTCAAGCGGCACGTTCTCGAAATTGTGGACGATGAGCCTGGTATCGAGTTTGACGGCAGTATATGGATGTGCACTTATGATAAGCACACAAAAATAAAAGGGCGCAATGTCTTGTCGCTGAACGGGGCGGGGCAGTTGGAGTGGGTCTCGACTTATGGGGACCTGCTCCTGACGCGACTGCCGAAAAAGAAGGTAAGCGAAGTGGGCGACGTGGCCGAATACAAATGGCTCTACAAAGGGGAGGGTCAGGCCAGAGGCTCCTATGTGGAAAATATTTGTGAAAGGTACGGTTCGGGCGACTTGCGGCTTGCCATGCTGGATTCGAACGGGAACCCATTGTCGATGGACAAGCAGTGCTCGCGAAACGACGCGATATTCTGCGGATACAAAGGTTATCAGGCGAGATTGTCGCCTCACGTCCCGACGGACCAGAGGGCGGACAAGTGGGCCATAAGGGTGAACCCGAACGGGGACAACTGCCACAGCCCGGTTGACTGGGGAGGCTGCTGGGGCTTTCCGGAATACTTCAACGGCCACGGCACGCCGGTAGGTGAGTTTTCGCCTATGGTCATAACAGTTGAGCGGACTGCCGAAGACACGGTAGCTTTTTCCGTTACCCTCAACAACGAAAAACACACTTACGTTGACAAGGACAAATCGCCAATTGCATCCGACAAAAAAAAGATGGAGAGCCTGTACGGGGAGGGTAGCTACAATGTTGTTGTGGTTCCCGGTTACCAGCCTAAGAATATAGATACTATGGCGATTTACTTCGCGAACCAGCGGCCTTTTGAGCGAATAACCTTCGCCAAGGTCGGAGAAAACCTTAATGAACTGAAGCAATAGCAGTGAAAGGTTGATTTGCGGTCGCTAATGACCAACAAGACATCATAATTTTTAAGGAGAGTGCCATGTACAGAAGAACAATGTCAGTACCGTTGATTTTGGGTGTGCTCGTCATATTCTTTCCGGGTCGCGTCCAGGCAAACCAAGACCTCAGACCCGGCCTGGCGGGGACTTATTTCAACAGCCGGGACTTTTCGGACGCGGATAAAAGGGTGGATATTCTGCCGAGCCTTGACCAGGACTGGGCCAAAAGCCGCGGCAGCGACTGGGCGGCGAAATGGCGCGGCTTTATCGAAGGCCCGACGACCGGCAAGGTGAATTTCTTCGTGGACGTCAGGGACTCGTTTCAGTTGAACATCGACGGGCAGGTCGCAATCGACGGTCTTGACGAGAGCGGCGCGCGGGAGGGTGAATTCATTATGGAAAAGGGCAGGAAATATCCGGTGGAGATTCTCTACATATCTCTTCACGGCCAGGCCAGGATGCGTCTCTACTGGCAATGGGCCGGGCAGCCAAAGGTGGTCGTGCCGCTGACGGCCATTAGCTATGACGCGAGCAAGCTTCCAAAGGACGCGAAACTGTTTAACTACGATACGAGGCCTTCGGAGGATGGCGACAGCGGCCCGACGGGTTTCGCCGCGGAGCTGCCTGCTTTTACGGGGGGCGACCCTCCCTACGCGAATACCGACTATCTTGACGGTCAATTCAGACCCGCTGTGGGCGCTCATAATTTCGAGGTGATCCGCTGCAACAGAACGCACCCGGACCTCGTGACAGAAAAGGTGCCCTATTATCCCGATGCCGGATTCGAGAATATCGGCTTTACCTACAACCATCAGCCAATGATTTGTTATTGGCACAATAAATTTTGGGTAATCTATGAAAGCGGACCTGTTCACGAACACCAGCCCCCCTGTTATGCTCTTATAACATGGTCCGAGGACGGAAGAAACTGGCATAAGCCGCAAACAATCTTCCCCGCTGAGAAGTTCCGCAACAGAAAAATGGACAACAAACTGCAGTACAGTCTTTCACACCAGCGCATGAACTGGTATGTCGCACCCGACGGACGATTAATCGCATCTGGCTTTCATGGTCTGCCAAATGCACCTAACGACGGCAAAGGCGTCGGAAGGGTGGTCAGGGAAATAAAAGGACCCGGCAATTACGGCCCTATCTACTGGGTCAGGTACAACAAGTACCAGGGCTACGGCCCGGAGAATTCTCCGTATTACCCGTACTACAAAGAGGCTCCGGACAAGGAGTTTGTGAAGGCGATTGACGGACTTCTGGCAAACAAGCTGATGGTCCAGCAGTGGTATGAGGAAGACCGTGACAATGAGGGCGGCTTCTTTGCTTTCGCCGGCGGCAACGTCCGCTACGCCAAGGCGTTCGACTGGTACTATCTGCCCGACAAAAGGATTGTCGGCATGTGGAAATGGAAGAAGATGGTTGTCGCTAACAGGTGGAAGCCCGGGCAGATCAGTGAGCAGGGTCAGGGCAAGGATATCTATTACGGCGGCGCTAAGATATGGGGCCAGAGAACCTCCGACGGCAAATACGCGCTGGTGTACAACCCTGTTGAGAATACCACGTGGCGCCACCCGCTGTCGGTTACCACCGGCGATGACGGCATGAACTTCAATACATATTTTCTCAACGTGCACGGCGAGACCCCCCTGATGCGGTTCGGCGGCGGAAATAAAGACGGCGGCGGCGCCCAGTACGTCCGGGGCATCATTCCGGGCAACGGTACCCCGCCCGACGGCGCCATGTGGCTGACTTACTCGTCGAACAAAGAAGATATCTTCGTGACACGCGTACCCGTACCCATCAAAGGAACCGTCGATAAAGATGTCAGCGACAACTTTGAGGACATGAGACCGGGCGGCATTGTCACCAACTGGAATATTTACAGCGGCATCTGGAATCCGGTCCGGGTGGTCAAGGATAAACGCAATAACGTTCTGCGTCTGCAGGACAAGGACCCTTATGACTATGCCAACGCGGTCAGGGTATTTCCCGAGACCACAAAGGTGCAGGTATCCTTCGACCTGCGGCCGCAGCAGGTCGGGCGTGACAACCTTGAGATTGAAATACAGAACTACAAAGGCCAGCGGCCGGTTCGCATCATCATCGACGGCAAGAACGGCAAGGTGAAGGCAAACAAAGGTGACAGTATGAATGAAGTGGCTTCGTTCACCGCCGGGAAATGGCTCAAACTCGATATTGATGTTGACACGACCGCCGGCAAGTACGACCTGAAACTCGATGGCAAGAATCTTGTCTCCGGCGCAACGTTTGCTGAGACGCTTGACAATAGCAACAATCCATATAAATCCAGGTTCGCGACCCCAACGGTTGAGCGTATTGTTTTCCGCACGGGGACATGGAGGATGAAAGACTTCAGCAGGTACGGGTTTGGCGCCAACGATTTTCGCAAGAATGAGCCGGACCTGACGGGCCCCGATGAAGCTGTTGCACAGGCCGTATATGATATTGATAACTTCCGAACAATTACCGTCAAAGCAGGTTCGTGCTCTTAGCAGGATTGACAGGCCTGAAAGTGTTGTCAGACTTGAGCATAATTAGTCGTGGTTCAAATTGAGGATATGCTATGAAGACGAAAGTGATTTTGTTGGGATTGACATTGTGTTTTCTTATTGGTGCGGCCGGAGCTGCCAAGATGCCCCCTTCACTGGAGGACTCGGCGGCAGAGCCGGTCAAGTATGTAGGCGCCGAGCAGACTGACAGGCGATTCTACCATGGCCGGCTGCGACACGCCGTTGGGGTACACAGCTACCAGGCATACCGTGCCAACCGCACCAATCCGCCGGAGGGCGGCATGGTCGGCTGGACCTACAGTCACCAGCCCTACCTGGCCTGCTGGAACAATCAGTTTTACCTGCAGTACCTCAGCGACTTGAAAGAAGAGCACGTTCCGCCCAGCCGGACGCTGTTGATGACCTCAAAGAACGGTCGAGACTGGCCGAACCCCATGGTAATATTCCCGGAATATCCGCTGCCGGAAATCAAGCGAAGCTTTCCGGAGCTTGGCGAAGTCGAGCTGCCTGCCGGCACGTTTTCCGTTATGCACCAGAGGATGGGCTTCTATACGGCCCCAAACGGCCGGCTGCTGACGCTGGCATTCTACAGTTTCTGTCCCACACCGCGCAGGGGACCCAACAACGGCCAGGGCCTCGGAAGAGTCGTGCGCGAGATATACAACGACGGCAGTCTCGGACCAATCTACTTCATTCGTTATAACCGCCACGCAGGCTGGAATGAAACCAACACCAGGTATCCGTTTTACAAGACAAGCGGCGACAAAGGATTCATCGAGGCCTGTGAAGCCCTGCTGGCCGACAAGCTGATGACGCTGCAGTGGCAGGAAGAGGACATGGCAAACGACGGGTTCTTTGCTATTGGTGTCGATGATGCGTACAAGGCATTTAGCTGGTGTCACCGACCTGACGGCGTTGTCGTAGGCGTATGGAAGAACCAGAAGTCGGCTCTTAGCCCCGATGATGGCAAAACCTGGACCAGGATTGTAAATAATAAGTCGCTGATGACCTGCGGCGCCAAAACATGGATTCAGCGGACAAATGATGGCCGGTACGCACTTGTATACAATCACTCGGCCACTCGTCAGAACCGTTTTCCCATGGCGGTGATGACCAGCGATGACTGTCACGAATTCGACAATCTGCTGTGCCTGCAGGGCGAGGTGCCTGCCATGCGATATCAAGGGATTCACAAGAATATCGGTCCGCAGTACATCCGCGGCATTGCAGAAGGCAACGGCAACCCGCCCGGCGATTATATGTGGAACACGTATAGTATGAGCAAGGAAGACATCTGGGTCAGCCGAACGCACGTGCCGATTACCGGCACGGTGGATAAGCACGTCAGTGAAAGCTTCAATGCCGCCGGGACGGAGGCCGACCTCGAACTGTGGAACCTGCATATTCCCAAATGGGCGCCGATTTCCATTGTCAGCGACCCACATAGTGACAATAACAAATGTCTGCGGCTTTGCGACGAAGAGCCTTATGACTATGCGCTGGCCCAGCGAGCGTTTCCCGAAAGCCGCAAGGTTACCGTCGAGTTTCGCATCCTGATGGAGCAGGTGGGACACGGCGTACTCGACTTCGAGGTTCAGGACAGGTACGGAAATCGACCGATGAAGCTAAGGTTCGACCCCGACTGGATATCACTGGACCGAATGAGGACCGAGCCGGACCCCCTGCCGGCCCAAATCAACAAGTGGTATGACCTTAAGCTCATTCTCGATTGCGGCAAACAGAAATATGACCTCTACCTCGACGGCGAGCGAGTCAGGAAAGGGATTGAATTCGCAGAAAAGGTCGAGTCTCTCGAGCGGCTTGTGTTCCGTACAGGGCCCTGGCGGGCCGACGTTCGCCCGTTAACCGTTGACCGCGCGCCGGGCGCCAAAGGACTACACGTCGAAGATGCCCCGGGCGCCGACCACAAAGTGCCGCTAAGCATTTACCTTCTCGATGATGTCAGGACAGAAGCAAACCCTGAATAATCGTTAGTGTTCAGTTAATTCGTGAAAAGGATGTTGCATGAATAAAAAGCTTGCTGTGACGATGTTAACATTGTGCTTTTTGACCGCTCCCTTTGCTTGCTCGGAGACGGCAAAACAAGACTCCGCAGAAAAGGTGGACGGGGATGTCCCCATCAGGCACCTTATTGTATACAAACAGGCGGGGCGGTTTTGCGGCTGGCCCGCCAACAACGGCATCTGGAGCTGGGGCAATGAAATCCTGGTCGGCTTCCACCTAAACTACTACAAGGAAAGTGAGGACCGTCACTCTATCGACCAGGACAAACCGAGACAAAGAGTGCTGGCCAGGAGCCTGGACGGCGGCCAATCCTGGGCCCTCGAAATACCGCAAGCCCTCAATTCCCGAAAAGAATCTGTTCCCTGTCCGGGAGAGGTAAATTTCACCCATCCGGATTTTGCCATGACCTGCCGAGGCTCGAAATTCCACATCTCCTACGACCGCGGCAAAACATGGCAAGGCCCCTATCGGCTGCCGGACTTCGGCCAACAAGCTATTATGGCCCGTACGGATTACATCGTTAACAATAAGAACGACTGTTCAATCTTTCTGACCAGCACCAAGACCAACGGCAAAGAAGGCCGGCCATTTCTTGCCCGGACGCACGACGCAGGCAAAACCATCGACTTCGTTTCCTGGATAGCGCCGGAGCCCGAGGGCTACTCCATCATGCCATCGACGGTCAGGGTTTCGCCGCGAGGCCTCGTTTCGGCCATCCGCCGATATGAGCGAGGCGACATTAACAAGGGCTGGATTGAGCTTTACGCTTCGAACGATGACGGGCAAACCTGGCAATTCCTCAGCAAGGCGGCGGAAACAGGCGGTAAGGGCGGCAATCCCCCGAGCATGGTTCGCCTGCGAGATGGAAGATTGTGTCTGACGTATGCCTATCGGTCGAGACCACAGGGGGTCCGCGCAAAGATTAGCAATGATAACGGCAAGACGTGGGGGGACGAGATTCACCTCCGCGACGACGGCCGGACGTGGGACATCGGATATACCCGAACCGTTCAAAGGCCGGATGGAAAGCTCATTACTGCTTATTACTACACGACGCAGGAGAATCCGGAGCAGCACATAGCGGCCACTATTTGGGACCCCGACAGGGCAAAGTAACAACGAAGATTGTTCAGACTGAATTTCAGCGGGCAGAGCAGATGAGGCAATCGGCTATTCGCTATGCGGCGATAATTTGCTTATTGGCCGGTTGTAATCCGCCTGTGTCGGCCCCGAAGTCGAACAGTTTCGCGCCCAGGGCTTCGAATCCCACCCCGGCCGACGGCGCAAGAGGCATCAGCCCCGACGCCAAATTGAGCTGGACGGGCACGCAGGGAGCTTCCTACAACGTCTACTTCGGGCGCAAATCGCCGCCCCCATTTGCCGCCAGGCAAAACACGACGACTTTTGACCCCGGGCCCCTTGAGTGGGACCGGACCTACTACTGGAAGGTTGAGATTGTCGACGGTGCCGAGGGTGACATCTGGAGGTTCACAACATTCTGGTACGGGGACCCGAACGCCGAGGAAATGGACGTCCACCTCCAAAATAAAGATAAAAACAGCCAGATTTTGCTTTAAGAATACCGACCATGAATCACGTAAAACGCTTTAGAGCGGTGATGAATTTTTAAAAAACATTCTGCCGCTCACCTGCTCCCCTTTCTACTTTCCGCTCTTAGCGCCCCCCGTCATCCCGACCGAGCGAAGCGAGCGGAGGGACCTATCAAAAAAAACATCCGTCCCCGGCGGACTCCCCAGTTTTGCACTTTGAGCGTTAGTTTTGCACTTTTCACTTGAACTTTTAAGTTGCTTTCCCGCCCCCGGCGGATTCCGCAGCTTTGCGCTCTACACTCTAACCTTTAACCTGCTTTCCCTCACCATTGTCATTCCGAGCGCAGTTCTTCTTTGGTAGAACATATGGAACGACCGGCCCCGCGATTGTAAACGTCGTCATGAGCCGATGAACGGCTTATGCGACAAGGTGGTGCGTTGCCACCGTTAATCGCGGGTTACCCCTTGGGGCAGAGCCGCATACAATTGAAAGGAGCCGGCCGTGAAAGATACTATAACATACGTTGCCATGGACACACACAAAAAACAGCACAAAGTTGCACTGCATTACCCTTGCCAGGAGGAGGTTCTCGAGTTTACCGTCAAAAACACAGTGCGTGACATCAAAAGAATGATAAACAAGGTCGCCAAACGAGCACCGGGAAAAGTCGAATTCTGTTACGAAGCCGGCGTCTGCGGTTTTACGCTCAAACGTCGGATCGAGCAATTCGGTTGCCGATGCTCTGTCATTGCCCCGTCGCTAGTTCCAGCAAAGCCCGGCCAAAGAGTCAAGACAGATCGCAGGGACGCCAAAAAATTACTTGCGATGCTCAAAGCAGGGCTGCTTACCGAGGTACATGCTCCCAACCAGCACCAGGAAGCTGCCAGAGAACTAACCCGGCTTCGTGAAACGGCCGCAGATAACCTCAAAAGGATTCGTCATCAGCTTCTGAAGTTCTTGACACGCCACGGCTATGTTTATACACAAGGCCGTCATTGGACGCAAAAGCATATTACCTGGCTGCGTACCATCGAATTTACAGAATCTATGCTGACAAATGTATTCGAGAACTATCTTAACGAGATGATCTATTGCATGGGGCGACTGGAAAAGCTGGACAAAGAAGTTGAGCTGCTGGCTAACTCACAGGAATATAAAGATGTCGTTGGTCTCTTACGCTGCTTCCACGGCATCGATACCCTCACTGCAACCACGATCTTAACCGAGATATTCGAGTTTGGACGCTTCGAGTCGCCGCGCCATTTGATGAGCTATCTCGGCCTGACACCGTCGGAAGATTCAAGCGGTGACAAACAGAAAAAAGGCCCAATAACAAAAACAGGAAACAAACGTATCCGGCGACTGCTAAACGAAGCTTCATGGCATTACCGGCACCGATATGTACCCTCAGCAGTACTCAGAAAACGCAGGAAAGGACAACCACAGTGGGCTATCGAAATTGCTGATGCAGCCGGTCGAAGATTAAGTAAACGACATCGGCATCTGATAAATAACGGCAAAATGCCCTGCAAGGCGAATATCGCGGTGGCCAGAGAGCTCGCCGGATTCATCTGGTTTGTGGTTACGCAATACCGTGCAAGGCAAAGCATAAAGAATGTGGCTTGATGGTCTGATCTTCTTTTCATCAGCCCTCCACCGAAGTGTTTTTATGGTTTAATTTAGGATACTATGATGCTTAATAGCGTGGGCACAACAAAGCTACTTGCGGCCACCCTATGCGATAGGCCCGCCTTTCGGCGGGCTGAACTCGCGCTCGTAGAACGCAAAGCTTGCGACGAAGAATATCAATGTCGGCTCTGCCCTGATTGATCAGGGTAATCCACGAATATCAGACTGATTCATTGTCGAAGCAGCCCACGCCATTAAGCGTCAAGTACACATGATGAAATAAAAATAGAAAATAACATTTGACAAAGGTCGTTCCATATCAGGGTGGGGCTTGCCCCACCGTTCTTATTGATTTTGCGGACTTGTCCGCCTCCGGCGGATTCCACACCTTTGCACTTTACGCTTCACTTTTGCGCTTTCCGTTTTTATCCGCCTGAGGCGGATTAACTTTTCACTTCCCTTCCCGCCCCAAACAAAACAAGGGGAAATAAAACCTGATATTCCTTGGTTGGCACTCAAGCCAGAGGTGCAACGTCTTCACCCGGTGGTCGGAAAGAATCTTCAAGTCGCACGAGAGTTCAAAGACCGAACAATGTCGATTAGTCAGAGTTTCGGCCGCCGGGCTCCTCAGCAGCACGCTCGATATTCTCAAGCATTATTAGCTGCTTCACTCGATAACCACTAACCACAACCTCGTAAGCAAACATCGGACGGACAATATCCGCCATCATGCCCCCCGGCACCTTAATCTTGTGCTCTTTGTTATTCTCATCGATCACCTCAATCAGCCCCTCGTCCTCTTTCCGAGCATCCGCAAACCTCAGGAAGCCCCGCACCTCCGCCTTCTCACGTTTCTCCTCAACCTCTGCTATAGCCTCGACCTTCAGCACTTGGCTCCGGGGAGTCGACAGCACCACACTTTTCTCTCGCCCCCTTGTGCCGCCTGTGAAACCAACCGACCTTACGTTTTTTCCATCAGGAGCGATGCTCCGAGCAAGTACAATGAAGTTCGTGTAATATGTCTCATCGCCGATCTGTTTCCTTAACCGATCACCTTCTCCTCTATTGAACAATTCCAACCCCATCAAGATGTCGTTTATTACCTCTTCGCAAAGGTCCATGCCGGGCAACTTCAACTGCTTGCTGCTCCCCAGGCGGAATGAGACTGCAAAACTGGCTGCCCGGGGAATGGACACGTAAAGCTCGACCTCTCTTTGGAGCTCCCCGGCACGTCGCCCGCTCTTACGGAAGGGCCTCTGAAGCTTCCTCTCGGCAGTGCGATAAACCAATGTTTCAATCTTTTGAACCCGCTCGACGAATTCCTCACTATGAGCCACCCCGAAACCGACCAGATCCCCTGAGATGGAAAACTGGAACTCATCTTGCCGCAACTCTATACCGCGAAGAGCAAGATGACGCTCAAAGTAAACTTTCTCTAACAGGTCTCTCAGTTCATCGGCAATCTCATCCGGGGGATTGCCCGCCAGACCCATACTAATAAGCTTCTCAGCTTCACGCAACTCTCCACACTCAACGGCAAGGGAAGCTGCACTCCGATACAATACCGACCGTGTTGGTTCTGCCTCATACTCCTCCGCCAGTTGGGCCGCAGCAGCTCTTTCGGTCTCCGACGCCTTTCTTAGCAATTCCTCTGCCTCTTGGGCCTCCCCGCGCAGCCTTGCCAAGTACGCCTTCTCCACCAGTTCCATTGCCACACGATGTATCCGACTCGCCTCTTTCATTTGCTAATTACCCTTGACCGTGGCCCACCGAACTCGACTACAACCACAAAGACCGCTAGTCTTGAGGGGTACGCCTCCGTCTGGCTCAACTTTTCCCCCACACGCGACTTTACAACAGCATCGTCACCCTTCAGGATCCCAGACACCTCCAACCTTTTCTTGTTCTGGAAGAGTGACCCAACATCATTTTGAAGCCCCAACCAATAGTCAAATCCCGTGCCCTTACAAGCCCGCTCGACTACAGTTAAGGAAGTGAGCCTCTGCACCAACAGAGCCGCCATGCCATATGCCCCCCATTCTGTTGCTTGCTGCAAATCGGCCAGACTCCTTTTCATCTGGGCGGTGACCTTGTCCCAAAAAAGAGTGAAATTACTATTGAAGTCCCCGTCAACTTTCATTTCGGTACCACTCACATGCCTTTGCTCCTCAAGGCAGACGGCCGCAGCCTGCGCAAAGGTCTCTCCTATTGCCGAGCTAATTCCAGGACTCCCCTTCTTTAGACTACCAAGGTGAAGAATCTTCTCACTCTTCAGTTGTTTCGTTTCGCTTCTTTGCTGTGCCATGACCACGTCCACGCCACCCGCTCTGCGGGCCACCGACGTACCTCTCTTATCTTAACCACCTACCTATCATCTTTGCAACCCAATACCCCCCAATTCCCGCCAAACAAAAACTCCCCGCACAAACACAGCTATCTCCCAATATTCCCCCTTTCGGCCTCTTGTTTCACCCTGTTCCACTCCCGTTTGAGCAAAACTTGCGTTTTGCAAATAAGCTCATCGATACTCTTCTCAACCGGATACTTTTCCCCCACGCCCGGCGTTCCTCTAACATCTGTTTGATTTGGAATTCTTTGCAGTAGCTCAACTATTTCCGCAGTGCTTTTTTCGTGAGGGTTCAGCTGGAGAGGTATCAGCATCCGTAGTTTGTCAATTTCAGCCAAAATCTCATTCTTTTCTTTCTCACCAACGTCGGACCACACAAAATGATGAGTAAGTCCACAAAAGTTTGCAATATTTTGACGCAAGTTATTGATCCATTTTACTCTTTCGGCAGTAACACAATTGATGAATGTGGTTTTTTTACTTATATTCCGCGTATAAATCAGGTTAAATACACCCAATACAAAGGTTAAGAGAATACCGATAGTGTATAAATAGTCCATAGTCGCCATTTATGGCTTCTCCTCATTATTCAGGCAACGAAATGCTTATTCTGGACTAAACTCCTTTTTTACCTGCACCTCTCCGGTTTCTTCCGACCGTCCCTGTTAACTCATTCACCCATTTACTCATTCACTTCCCCGTATCTCGTCGCTCCAACAAACAGCAAGCCCTTCAACACTAAATCGTAAACGTCACCGCACGAGTGTCTGCCCCCCCGCATCACTCGCCCACAATCTTACGCCCAATTTGCCTACTAATCAACTAAAATCAACCCTAAAAACCAAATAACTCATCGCTCTATAATAAAGCCGCCGCCGACCGGCCAAATGTTGACTAAAAAATCCCGACTTCCCCCCAATTCTTGCATTTTCCTCCGCACTTTTGCCCTTTGCGTTTTACTTTTGCACCTTCCACTTTGCGTTTTCACTTCCCTGCCTCGCCCCCTCGGAGCGAAGCGCAGATCCGCCGAAGCCTCGCGCGAAGGCGGACACCCCCTTCCTCTCCTGTCCTCTGACCTCTGCCCACCCCTGACCCCTGACCCCTGACCCCTTTCCTGTTGACTTTCCCCCCTAAATCCTGTATAATACCCCCCAAATTGAATAGTGTGGAATACTCAATCCTGAACACGGAGCACCTCAAAATGCCTACCAAACCCCAAAATTTATCCCGTGAGATGGCGCATGCCTATCTCACCGGGACCGCCCCTGTCTCACACAACCCGTCAACCCCGGCAAACCTCTGCCCCGCCAACCAACTTACCCATTCCCCCAACCAAATACGAGATACGCAATACG
>DATKVV010000063.1:0-64298 GCA_035529895.1 Sedimentisphaerales bacterium | reverse complement strand
AAAGATGATAGCGGAGGTGTCAACATGGCAGGCCGAACGTAACGACGCAGAGGTAAGCGTGGATTGGCAATTCACCACTGCGGATGCTCGAGCAAAACTCAAAAAATTATACCCTGTAATTTAGGCGTTACGGACTACTAGGTATTTCTCATGAAACGGTACGTCAGGCGCTTAAGAAAACGAATTAAAACCGCACTTGCACCAATGCTGGTGTATTCCCGCGGAGCACAGCGGCGAATTTGTAGCAGGGATGGAGGACATACTTGATGTGTATGTACGCCCCTATGACCCAACTCGACCAGTGGTGTGTATGGATCAGACAAGCAAACAGCTTGCAGCAGATATTCGCAGGCCGATTGCCGCCAAACCGTGTTGTCCACAACTATACGATGCAGACTTGACACTATAAAACAACTGACGATCTAAAAGCTCATCACGAAACCTGCCCCCAAAAGACTCGGTGTAACCATTCTCCCATGGACAGCCAGGCTCGATATACAATGTGCCCACGCTCTTTTCTTTGAGCCACTGCTTAGTAGCCTCGGCGATAAACTCCGGTCCGTTGTCGCTGCCAATAAAACCCGGCAGCCCCCGAACCATGAATAAATACTCCAGAACGCCAATAACATCCCTGGCACGGGTGGACTGGCCAACCTCAATCGCCAGCGATTTTCGTGTGTACTCATCAAGCACCATCAGGAACTTGAACTTTCTGCCGTCCTCTGTCTGGTCGCCGATGAAATCGTACGTCCAGACGTGATTGATGAATTCGGCCTTCTTCAGAAAACAGGCGTTCTCGGAACTACCCTGAGTTCTCTTTGTCTTGCGTCTATAAGGCACTTGCAGGCCCTCCTTACGCCAAAGTCGCTGCACAACGTTTATGGTTGACCCGCCAGCCTTCCTGATGCAGTTTGGCAGTGATAAACCGATGCCCGTAACGTGGATACTTTTTCGCCAGCCGTTTCATCGCCGCCACCAACGGCTTGTCTTTGTCCGGCTGCTTCGGTTCATACCGCTGCTTCATCCTTGGCTGGGCCAGCACACTACACGCCCGACGTTCGGAAACGTCGACCGTCTGCTTGACGTGACCGACGGCCTTGCGCTTCCGAGTCGGGCTCAGTAGTTTCCCCGTAACGCTTCTTCCAGGACCGGCTTATCGAGTGATAAGTCTGCAACGAGCTTTTTGAGCCGGGCGTTCTCCCTCTGCAAGGCCTTGAGCTGCCTGACCTGGTTGAGCTTCATCTGCCCGTACTGCTTTCGCCAGTTGTAGTAAGTGGCGTCGCTGATGCCTAACTGCTTGCAGACCTGCTCGACCGCGCTGCCTGCTGCTATCTGTGCATCCGCATCCTTTAACTTGTTAACGATTTGCTCGGGCGTGTGTAATTTGCGTTTCATCTGGGTATCCCTTTCAAAAAACCTACCAAGCATATCGGATACCCTCTAATTCACAATGGTACAGTTTTCGGGGGTCACACCAGCTCAAGCTGACGAAATTGTGAGCCATTCGGTAGAATCTCCAAACACCTCCCCACAAAAAAAGTTAATCAACATTTAGTGGTTCTGCTCCGCCGTAGAGGAGAAGTTAATTTCATGCAGAGAGTTTCTGCACAGGCATGAAAGCTGTTTCTATGAAGACTGACGGAAAATGCACCAATTGATATGGGGGATGCATCTCAGGTTCAAAATAAGAAGTTATGAGAAAAAAGGGCTATGTCGCTCACAAGGACGAAGTCCCTTCGGGATAATTTTAAGTGGAAAAAATCGAATATTATTCAGGAATCAAACGTTATATTACCTCGAGGATAAGAAATCCTGATGATGCAGAGGAACTGACACAATGCGTTTTTTTGGAGTTCTATCAGAGCAACGGTGATGGTAATAATATTCAAAATCCAGAGGCTTACCTTTTTGGTATAGCCAGGAAACTGGTCGGTAGTTATTACCGCCAGAAGGATAAACAGCCGGAATTTCTGGAAAAAGTAGATTCTGAAATCACTGACAGGATATGTTATGACAATTATAGTAAGGATTCCAGGAATAGAGATTTAATTGAAGAAATAAATAACATCATTGCCGAATTACCCCCTAAAGCAAGAGAGGCTGTCGAACTAAGATTGATTGACAACCTCAGCTACAAAGAAGCCGCTAAAAAAGCCAACTGTTCTATTGGCATATTCTATGATCGCTTCTATCAAGGGCTGAGAATTCTTAAAGAAAAAATTCGACCCTAACTTCCTCAAGCAAAAGGAGTTAGTCAAAAATACCAAAGTTTTCCGAAAATTTTTAAAATTTTCTTTCCGGAATTTTGCCCTTGTTTGACCACTACATATATGGAGGCACAGTTTTTAAGCCTCCGGAGTATTGATAAACAATAACAAAGAAATCTTATGGACTGTAAACAGGCAAAAATATTGTTAGCACCTCATATTCTTGGTGATCTGGCTAATGAGCCTCGGCGCCGTAAAGAGCTGCAGGCTCATCTGCTCTGTTGCCAGGATTGTACCCAAACGTATGACGGCTTTAAGGAGACCATAGGATTTGTCCTGGAGCACAAAGCTGAATTTGCCCGGGCATTCGAAAAGGCCAGAGCCAGAGAACGCGAAGGGACTGTATCAGCTAAGTCGGTAAGTAATGAACCCATTGCATCCATAGAAAAGCCAGACCGTTATTACAAACCAAAGATGACAGTCGAAGAAGGTTGGAATGACCTTTGCAGACGTTGTCCTGATCTTGCAGAAACCACAGAAAAACCGAAGAGCCTCCAGCTTTTCCTCCGCGTAGGTGCAGTTGCAGCCTGTCTGGTTATTGGGGTATTTACTTGGTTGACATTTTTGCATTATTCAAAATCACAAACCTTATCCCAAACCTCCTCCTCCGGGCGGGTTGCATCTGCACTCAAACCTTCTGTGAAAGTTGAATTGGTAACAAATACAGGAAACATTCCCGTTCCAAGCGGCCAACAAATAACTTCATCTGGCCAATTAAAAACCCTGCTCATTAACAGCAAACATCAGATGATAATGAATACCAATACGGTTCTTGTAGTTGAGCCATTAATAGAGAACGACAGTATCGGCTGCTTGGTTAAACTTGCATCAGGCCAGATTTACACCCATGTTGAACATGATGGCAATCCTTTCGTTGTTGATACCGCTAATGGTAAAGCTGTAATTACCGGAACCACCTTTGATGTGAAGGCAACAAATGACAGCACCACGCTGGTAGTTAGCGAAGGAACAGTTCAATTTGAATCTGAGAGCGGAGTTGTAAAGGTGGCAGCAGGCCAAATATCTAAAATAACTGGTGAATCTGCGCCTTTAATTCCCTTATCATGCGATACAGCTGAACTTACGGCTTGGGCAACAGGTTATAAGGCCGGACCTGCGTTGGCAAAAACCAAATTGAATTTTGACCCCTGGGACCTTCCGTTATCGTTTGGCGAAAAGCCAATTGTTCTTGCGGAAACTGATTACCATCAATGGGTTGAGCAAAAACGGGAGTGGTTCAAAACAAACTTTCCATGGATATTTGAACTCAAAGATGCACTTGCCAGAGAGGGAATTGAAGTCGATTACCCGGAGTTATTGATCAAAAGTGGCAACGTCTGGCAATTTGTGTGTTTGCAGAAATTCCCAGCAAGATTCTCTGTGCCTGACTTTGAGTCTCTGTTAAAAGCGGCTTCATCCTATGGATTTGACAAAGAATGGTTATTGAAAAATGTACCTACGGCCAAGCACGTTCAGAACAAATCATTGCTCTTGCAAAATCCAACTGGATTAGCTGTATTTGAACAGTTACTGAAATACGCCACTGGAAAAGCAGAAGCACCTTCATCTTACTACTCAGCCGATGCGTGCAAATATCTAGCTGAAACAAGAAGCCTGATTTGGTTTGCTGTAAGAGGTGGTCGGTATGATTTAACAGACAAAAACCGCACCGAATTATTAGCGGTGCTACAGGAAGAAGTCACAACCGCTTTAAATTATCAGAATAGTGTATTGCAGCCACAGGACGATTTGCGTCCGTTTTGCGATGATAAATATCAAGAACAGATTGACAACATCAGATGGATATCTCTGATTGCTGAGTATGAAGAGACACTGGATGAATATGTTTCTCCTATGTCTTTGATGTTGAGGTCGTGTCATTGATTCTGATTATTTGTTGGAAACATAAAATGGTGAATGCAACCCACAGGGACGGAGTCTATGATACAGAGGCTTTTACACTAATGTATAAAAAGAATGTAATCACAGAATCTCTTAAGCGCATAAACTGTAAAGGGCTTAAAGCTTTTACCATCGATGGCCAACACCGCCTGGTAATGAATGCTGACGCGAGTTTTTTGTTTAAACCTCTTGTCAAAAATAACAGGGCTGGATGCGCAATAGAGCCGGCTTCGGGTGAAATATCCGCCCAAGTTGATCACGATGGAGTTTCCTTTGTTGTTGGCACTGCACACTGCAAAGCTGTAATTGCGGGTATTACTTTTGATATTAAGGCCACTGACACTGCTGCAATATTGTAGCCTATTGGAAAGGATGGTGTTTAATTGGGGTTAATAGTAAGCAGGAATAATTCTATTTGGTATGAATTCAATATGAATCTGTTTAGCTTCGCGCATCGTAAAGCATTTCGAAATTTCGAGAATTTGGCATCACGGTAACGAAAGGGATTTGCAATGTCAAGATACAGCGTACCACGAGTCTGTCACGTCATATTCATTACCCTTTGCCTATCGATTCTTGGAACAGAGCATCTGTTTCCACGCGATAATGTCAGCGACGATAAACACTCTTACAAAACCCTAATAAATCGTGATGTTGATCAGCATACCACAGAGCAAAACTCAGCTGGTAGCCAAAAGGGCAAACAACAAAGTCTGAATGTCGACGCAGACTTAGCGGCTGAGACGGTCACATATACGGAAAATGACTGTCCGATTGATTCAGACTTAGAGGAGTTGCCGTTACCTCTGCCTCCCATCGAATTTGCACGGGCGCAACTTGCTGGTTGGGATCGAGAAGCTGAGAAGCTTACTAAGGAAGGAAATTTAGAGAAGCTTATTGCTCTTAAGATGAGGATTATAACACAAATACCCAAAGAGACACAGGATGTTTTCTTAAAGGCTGACAGCGCCATAAATCATAGAGAATGGATATTGGCTCAAAATGATCCGGCCAAAAGACACTCAGCTAATCATTACCTGGAACAGTGTAAAGCTTCGCTGGAGGCACTGCATAAGATTAGTCCTGATGATCCATTCTATTTTTTTAAGAAATCTTTTTTATACCTGCGACACGAAAACAATAACAGTAAGGCCATGGATATTGCTCAACAAGGCTTGACCCTATTGCACACACGTGAGAACATTACTTTAGCTGATAATTTTTATGATTGGAAGCTTACTCAAATCTGCGCTATTTGTTTATCAGCAGCAGGCAAAAATCAAGAAGCACTCAAGGTTGTTGGTGAATACAAGACACGCATGGAAAAGCTGCCGGAGGAGGAAAGGGGGCTCGCTCGTGAGACATCCATGGTGATCAATTGGCTTCAAGACGGCAAAGTGTTCACTCATTTGGTCTGGGATGGAAAAATTCAGGGTCAATAGGTACTGGGATTTCAAACAGGTTTTTAGGAGTGAAACAAATGGTATTTAAGTATAAATGGTGGATAGCTGACAGTATATGTCTCCTCTTGGTGGTTTTATCCATTCGTAGTGACGTACCTTATCAACAAAATGACAAGAATAAGTCAAATTCAAATTTAAACGTTGATTCCACGTTAGGAACGAGTGGTCAGGACAAACAGATTGCAAAAATTCCTAACTCCAATTCTTCTGGCATTCAAATTGCACATGATTCAGAAAATTCCTCATCAAGCCCATTTACCCAAAGACCCGCTAAGCCTGTATCCATAGCCACACCCGTCGAAAACAAAATCATTCTTCCCAAAAATGCTTTATCCCCAAAAGAACGTGTTGCCACAGCATATCGCACTGCTCCTGGTCGGTATACAAACGAGTTACCATTCACATTAGAGGAACTGAAAATGTGTTTAGAAAGTGGTGACTTACGTACCGGCCTTTATTGTGGCAGAGATCTCGTATGTGACGAATCCACAGCAAAAACTCCTTATGGCAAATTGGCCCTTGGAATTGCACTTCTTTCTTCGGAAGCTTTTCCCGAATGCATACCAATAATTGAGCAATCGCTTGTTCTGAACGAAAAAACCGCCAAGAACCAAAACTGTCGATATTTGGCAAATAAGTTTCTGGCGTATGCGTATTGTCAAATTGGTTATAAGGAAAAAGCATTGGAACTTCTTGATGAAGCGTTCGCAAATGCACAAGGCAGCGAGGAGTTACGGCAAGTTGAGGCAATAAAATGTATGCTTGAGAATAAATATAACAAGTAATAGTAATAGGTCGCACACGTGTTTGCTTTCATCTATGAATACTTAGTGTCTAAGATAGTTTAAGAAAGAGGTTTTTGTAATAAAAATTGGAGTAGACTTTTAACGTAGGAGAAAAAAAATGAGTAAGAGCCAAGAACGAGAATTACTTTGGATGAAATACCCCCGTAGTTACGAGTGGGCTGAATCAGAAGCAATTGGTTTAGGTGGCGAATTGGATGACACTGCAGGTCTTTCGTGTTGCTCCTATTGTTCCAGTTGCCAAACTTATTGCATTTGTAACACTCTTGGTGCATTGACTGCTAACGCATGTACTATCAACTAGAATCCTCTGTCATTTCTTTAGTAGTTTGTGCACATTGAAAGGTCCCAGACAATCAAAGCAATTTTGTTGCGAAAGAACGAATCTTAGAAAGGAGGTGACATTATGAATATAATCAGATCACCGTAAGAAAAGCGTTGGGAATTGGGTCTATGCGAATGCAAAATGTTAGAACAAATGTAACAAAAACTTAAGGAGAAAAAAAATGAGTAAGAGCCAAGAACGAGAATTACTTTGGATGAAATACCCCCGTAGTTACCAGTGGGCTGAATCAGAAGCAGTTGGTTTAGGTGGCGAATTGGATGATACTGCAGTTCTTACGTGTTGCTCCTATTGTTCCAGCTGCCAAACTTATTGCATTTGTAACACTCTTGATGTATGCACCGCTAAGGCATGTGTTGCCAACTAAAGTCTTCTGATATTTGATTAGTGCAAGATACAGCTGACAATCCTTTCAAGGATAGTGCCGGCTGTATCTCTAACTGGATTCGGCATAGCTCTTGGAGATAGGGTCGATTTCAATTATAGAGTTTGAAATATTAAGCTAATGTATAGGAGAATATCCACAAATGCAAAACTCTCAACAGGAAAGCAAAATAAAACCTAGCATTTACAATTGGCGATTTGCATACTCTGAGCAATACGATATTTGGTTTAATGGTTTCACCGAGGCGGCAATTCTTACCGATAGAAAAACCTCAGCTAATGTTCAGAAGGTACTGAATACAGAACCCCTTTCAGAAAGCGCAGACCCGCTGGTCCTTCAACAAAGTCGGTTATTTACTAATTTGTTGTGTGCGGCAGGTTTTGTTGTTGACAGCAACTTTGATGAATCAGAGGCATTAAGGGTGCGCCATATTGCAGGAAGGATAAGCAAGGATTCTAGAATTGGGTTAACCATTGCGCCAACGATGGATTGCAATCTTGCTTGTCCTTATTGCTACGCTTACAAGCAAGCTGATTCTCACATGAACTTCAGAACGCGTGATGGTGTAATTGCTTTCGTCGAGAAGCTGATTCAATTCAATAAGGCGGAATTTCTCTCGGTATCATGGGTCGGTGGAGAGCCGCTCGTAGCTTTTGATGTTATGAAGGAACTGATTGATGCATTCTTAGACATCTGTGAGTCGAACGATTGCAGTTATAGTCACTATCTGACGACAAATGGGATTCTCCTCGACCAAGAGATAATTCGTGATTTGACTGAAGGACCAGTCCCGTTAAGTCGAATCCAAATCACTTTAGATGGTCCGCGAGATATTCACGATGCCAAGCGCAAGTTTAAAACCGGAGAAGGAACCTATGATTGCATCATCAAAAAGTTAGAGCTGCTGCGAGGTAAATGTCATGTAGATGTACGGATCAATGTCGACAACAAATTGACATGCGATCAGGCTGCGGAAGTAATAAACGAACTCCATTCCAGGAACATGGTGGGATTCTTTCAGGAGAAACGCATGGGGTATTATCTGGCACCTATTGCAGCGTCGACTGCGAAGTGCGCAAGCCAGGGCCCTGTTTGCTTTAATCGAGCCGAATTCGCAGAATTTGCCAAAGCAGTATATAAGAAAGCGGGACATGGATTCATGCTTGCAGGATTTCCACAGACAAAGCCCCTGTATTGTGGTATGCTTTCGCGAAACAGTTATGCAATAGACTCTGAAGGAAGACTGACAAAATGCTGGGAGGCAATGGGGAATCCTGATCGATGTATTGGGCACATAAGCGAACCTGTAAATTTGAACAGCAAAGTCTTGAGGGAATGGCTGCTTCATGACCCTTTGACTGACAATAATAGGTGTATCAAATGCAGGTACTTGCCTATATGTATGGGAGGATGCCCAGAGCTTGTTATGACACAGGGCTGGAGCCAAGAGGTATGCGACCATATAAAGTGGGACCTCGAGGAAAGACTGTGGAATGCAACTAAGATATATCTTACGCTGACAAAGCACAATTTGGGAGATACACAGCTTTTGAAGGAATTAGTGCGTGAACAACTTACTCAAGGAGTGCCAGTTATATAGGAACTCTGTAGTGCTTGTAACTGCGATAGTGTCTAATAACTTGACAGGAGCACAATTTTGAACAAATTGAGAATTGTAGCTGGACTTTTGCAAAAGTGAAAATATAGGGTTCAAATGGGCATTTTGACGATAAATGTCGGCAGCAGTATACCCTGTAGGAACGTGGAGGTTATACCTATGCCGGCTATCGTCGAATTCCCGACCATCGTCAAAGAGGCTCTTGTTCAATTCGGCCATTTGTTTGCCAATGAGCCTGAACGCATCCATTTTGCCGAATATCTCACCGGTTTGCTGGTGGCCGACCATAAGAACATCTCGGCCATCAATCGTCGGTTTGCCGTTACTACCGACCAATCCTGTCTGAATCGTTGGCTCACCGCCGCCGACTGGGATGTCAATAAGCTCAATCAGCAACGCCTTAATTGGCTTCAGAGAGACCCATCGACCCGTTGATAACGTTCTTATTGACCGCAGCGGCCAATTTATCGAGGATGTCGGCTCGTTCTGGGATCATGCCGAGCAGCGTTTCAAGATTGCCCACGGCCACCTTATTGCCAATTATGTCTGCACTTCGGGAAAACATTATCCCCTTGAGTTCAGACGCTTTGTCAAGAAACAGCAGTGCCTTGAGCAAACGGCCAAGTTCCAAGACCACAATGTCCTTTTCAGGCAGCTTATCGATTGGGTTGTCAAGAACGGCATCCCGGGCGATTTCACTTTTGATCGCTGGTTTACTCATGGCGAGAATCTCAACCATATCAATTCCAAAGGCAGAGGCTATGTCGCAGACCTGAAATTCAATCGCAAAGTGGTTTTCGACGGCAAGCTTATCAAAGCCAACGAACTGGCCGGACAGATCGGACAAGACGACCGCAAGCCCGTAGTCATTGGCGAACATAAGCAATGGTTTTTCACCAAGTCGATTCGTATAGAGGCGGTTGATCACAAGCTGAAGATCGTTATGCTGTGGGATAAACACAAGGATGCTGAACCGGTTAAGATATTCGTTACCAATCGTACTTTTTGGGAGGTCGGTCGTATACTCCGCGTTTATCGCCGCCGTTGGCGTGGGACGGAGTGCTTCCATCGGGACGGCAAGCAACATTTGGGTATGGGCGACTGTCAGCTTCGAAGCGGCCGGGGCCAGACTAGGCACATGCATATGGTCTTGCTTGCCCACAGTGTGCTTATGCGTCAACTGCGGCAGAACCGTGCGCGTGAGTGGGCACTTGAGCGTCTGACGACCATCGGACAGTCCTGCTGGGCGGTGTTGCGGGAAACGCTGAGCCAGACCATCTCCTGGGCGATTGACCGCATACAAGTCGATGGATGGAATTGTGAACGTATTAAAGTACAATTGGCTTTATCCTAATTTTGCAAAAGTCCAGTTGTAGTTTACATAGTGACCACACTATATAAGCTAGCGGCGATGTTGATATAATTTGATGAAAGAACCAATACACCATATACTAATTACGACGACTTTTGTTACGTATACAGATGTTCTTGGTCAATAACCAGAGGTTAGAAAAAATATTACCATGCGGAATCAGGACTAAACCACAAGCAAGAGGATAATGAATGGCCAAACATATTGATGCCATTTTGGAACAAAAACATCTGCCCAGATATTGGTGGCTTAAATCAATTGTTCGGAAGTACTGGGCTTTGGAGCTAAGCATAGTTATTCTGCTGATAATTCGGGCTGGATTAGCAATAGCCATTCCTTACTCGCTTCAAAAGGTTTTTGATCTGGCGATCGTGGGAAGAAACCTGAATGTTTTGAAGATGTGGGGAGCTATACTGATCGGCGTACCCCTTATGGTCTTTGTATTATATATAGCATTTAATTTCCTGTGTGCTTCCTTGACAAACCGTTTTACTGTTAGATGTCGTAGCATTTTATACGACGCATGGTTCGACATGCCAGACAAGTATGTTCATCATATTCACGGCGGTGAAATCTTGTCTAGGATGGGTCAAGATATGAATACCATAAGTAACTTCATGGGGGTGCAAGTTCTGAATGCCATATCGTCGGTTATTTCGTTTATCGTTATTTCAATTTATCTTTTTACGCTTGAACCCTTATTACTCTTTATCGCCCTTCTCGTGGTTCCCATATTCTGCTTAGTCGCAACGAAGTTCGGTAGACAACTGGTTTTAACCAATACCTGGGCAAGAAATACAGCAGATAAATTACTAGACTCTATACATCAGGTCATTAGAGCGTTCAGATACGTCAAGTCACGTGACACTTTCCTCACGGAGAAACGTCAATTTTTTCATCATGCACGACAGGCAGGTCGCGCTGACATCGCCAGTAATATTGTAATAGCCAGATTCTCTGCATACTCGACTTTACTTTTGACGCTGGGTAGTACTTGGGTAGTTCTTGCTGGTGTTGTCTTAATAAAAGGAAACCGACTTTCTATAGGAGGCCTTGTCGCTTTTATGACATGTTTTAATTATCTGGTATCCCCGTTATCAAGTATTGTCTCGTGTTGGATTCAAACCAAACAATTCGGAGTATCACTAGGACGGCTGGACGATTTTATTAGCTCATACAAGGGACCATCCATTAAAAGCATAACTGTAGCCAAAAGACCTACCTCTATAAAGTCACTGCGGGTTCATGATATTTCCTTTAGCTACGACGAGAAATGGCCAATCTTTGAAAATGTCAACATGCAGATACAAAGGGGACAAAACATAGCTATTATTGGCAAAAGTGGTGCGGGCAAAAGTACTTTATGTCGCCTGCTAGGGGGCGTTTCAAAGCCGACTTCCGGTTATATTGAAACGAATGGGGTAAATATCTGGGGGAATATTAAGCACTACCGCCGATTGATTTCATATCTGCCACAAGAGTTAGCGGTCTTTAATAATACTCTGTATTACAATTTGACCTATGGTTATCATTCCACGTTCGGTAAAAACGCCGAATTTCTCGATACTCGCCTAAAGAAACTAATCGAATTGTTTGATTTACAATCTTTTGTTGCAAATTTACCAAATGGCTATAAGACGGTTTTAGATAATGCGGAAATGAGGGTTAGTGCTGGCCAAAAGCAAAGAATATGCTTGATCTCTGTGATAGTGAATGATGCTGAATTTTACTTTCTTGACGAGCCCAGCAACGCATTGGATGTAACCAATATCGAACGTTTGATACAAGTATTTTTATTATTGAAAAAGGAAGGCAAGACGGTCGTGATGTTCACGCATGACAGACGACTTCTTCGCTGTTGTGACCAAGTGTACTCATTCAAAGGCAGTAAGTTAACTATCGGAGATTATTTGGCTGAATTACATGGAGACGCCCTAAAGGATGAAGAACCATGTATAACCTCCTGAAAGAATACAAAAAAGCAGTAAAAATTTCTTACCTCAACCAAGTTTCTTTTCTGAAGTCGCGTGGCGGTAAGCACGCGAGAGTAGCTATACTGGACGGTCCTCTGGACGCATCGCGAGCCGCTTTGTGCTGCGAATACAATGAGGCGATAATCAGTAATACCTCACCATGTCAAAATACATCTAGAAAGCAGGAATCATTAGCTCTTGTTCACTGTTGTGCAATATTCGATCGCCTTCGAAACCGCGAGAAAAAGGCTAATATTTCTGTCATTAGAATCTTCGAGCAGGATCTGAGGACTTCCCCTGTAACTCTTTTCAATGCTATTGTTGCAACAGTTAAGGCAGGAGTGGATGTCATAAATGTAAGTGTTGGTATAAACGATTTTTCTGAGGAAATGTTAGCGAATATGAAGGCTGCTTGTGATTTCGCTGTAGAACATGGTGCAATTATTGTTGCCGCCACTAAACGTAAACAGCAATTAATACCAGCAATATTTGACAGTGTGATAGCAGTACAAGGAGAAAATTTAGGAAAACCTGGAGTATTTTTTGTAAGCACGAACCCTTCATTCTATGTAGTTGCACATGGTGGAGTAGAGATGATAAGGGTAAATAAGAAATTACATTTACTTGAGGGAAGTAGCTTTGCTACCGCGGAAGTATCAGGAATTATTGCACACCTTGTGACAACATATGGAAGAATATCTTTAACGGAGTGTCGAAAACTGCTTATGCAGAGAGCCAACGGCATATGGTAAAAGCCTGGTGTTTGTTTCTTCATGCTGAGAGGGGTACCAGACAACAAATTGTGAATATAAGAGTAAAAGACAGTATGTAATCCTTATAGTGTTCTATATGTAAACTTTTTCGCAGTAGCGCAAATATGACTTCTGGTTTTTTCATGGTGGGTATTTGACAATAGTTCGCATTTTTGTTAGGTCAAATTCTAATATGAATTTAGATAAAAATAGTACAAAAATATTAACCGACCTCAAAGAGTTAGCATGAATAAATAGTGCACCT
Source organism: Sedimentisphaerales bacterium (assembly GCA_035529895.1). Classification (GTDB taxonomy): domain Bacteria; phylum Planctomycetota; class Phycisphaerae; order Sedimentisphaerales; family Anaerobacaceae; genus JAUWKC01. Next base: position 51,155 of record DATKVV010000063.1, on the reverse strand, counting down.
CGTGGTGATGATATAATCATCACCAAAAACGGTTAAGTAATTGGAGGTGCCCCAGTATGAAGACTTATTTCGGAGTTGATTATCACAAGAAGTACAGTCAGGGAACTATTATGAACGAAGAAGGCAAAATACTCAAGCAGGGAAGATTCTTAAATCATCGGGAATCTGTCGATCGATTCCTCGATGCCTACGGTGGTGATAATTGCCTTTCAGTGCTGGAAGCAACTCGCAACTGGACGGTAATGCACGATATTTTGGAAGAATTGACATCCGATGTAACATTGGCCCATCGGTTAAAAGTCAAAGCTATCGCTGAAGCTAAAATCAAGACCGACAAGATTGACTCAACCACCCTGGCTCATCTTTTGCGTTGTGATTTAGTCCCAGCCGCCTGTGTTTGTTCGCCGCAGGCCAGGATTATCAAGAATCTGTTGCGCCATCGAATGTTTCTGGTTCGAGTTCAGACGATGGTCAAGAACCGTATTCATGTACTTCTTGATAGAAATCCGGATGCTCACTCGCAGCGGTCAGCAAGTGGATTATTTACTCAGATAGGCATAGCCGAACTTAAACGAATAGACCTGCCAGAATACGAGCGTTACAGCCTTGATAGTGAATTGTCTTTACTTGAGCACTTGCAGGCTCAAATCAAGCAGGCAGACAAGATGCTTTCCAACGTTGGCAGCAAAGATAGGCGTGTTAAGTATCTTATGAGTATACCTGGTATTGGCAGAGCGTTTGCTTTGCTTATCGTCAGTGAGATTGACGATATAAAGCGGTTTCGTACTGATAAGAAGCTTCACGCCTATGCCGGTTTGGTTCCCAGTACGTATTCAAGCGGCGGTCGTACTTTTCATGGTCGCATCATAAAGGCAGCCACCAAGTATCTGCGTTGGTCAATGGTTGAGGCGGTCTGGCCGGCAATTCAGAATGATGCGGGGATGAATCAGTTTTACAAACGTATAGCTAATCGCAAGGGAGCTAATCCGGCAACCGCCAGGGGGTTGTTGACTATTGTTTATAAGATTCTGAAAGAGAATCGTGAGTATAGATATGCCGTTTAAAAATTTGGATCCGATTTCGGCAGGCCTGATTTCATTTTAGCTGTTCCTGATAATCAAGGTTCGAGCTCTCAAAAAAGAATGGGCTGCCGACGATCGATGCTATAGTGGCGAGTTTAAGCTTCGCCGAATGGCAGAATGATCGAATGAGTTTATAGAGTCTGGACGCATTCTTGTTTCCTCAGTCCCTCAAGTTTTTACGAAGGGACCTTCGGAACCAAAAATGCTCTTAAAAATATGTTGCACTATTTATTCATGGGAGAATAAAATGACTACTACAGGTTCAACAAATCAGAAAATGACAGGGGAGAAGGTAAATGACTCATGCAAAAATATTGAAAACGGATGTCAAGACTGTTATAAGGAAGAGGAGGCTTTTGTTCCTTTCGCTCACGGGAACGTAAAGAAGGTCAACTTTGTTTATACATATAAGTGTTTATCAAGTTGCGACCACTGTTGTTTCGAATGTAGTCCGACACGGGAGGAAACGCTTGGATTTGAAGCGGCAAGGAAATGTATTATCGATGCTGCGGAGAAGAACTGTAAGTATATAGGCTTTACTGGTGGCGAGTGTTTGCTTTTCACTGATGATACTGTCCGACTTGTTCGTGAAGCCAGCTCATTGGGGTTAGAGCCAGGAATCACAACCAACGCGTACTGGGCAATAACTACAGCAAGGACGCGAGAACTTACAGAATTACTCGTAGATGCCGGGCTGAAGAATATCATTATAAGTGCAGATCCTTTCCATCAAAAATTTATCGCATTAGATAACGTGCACCGTGCAATTGATGAATTACTGAGGTGTAAAGTTCACATCCAAATTGAGATGCACATGAACGGACTACGCGATACCGAATTCCATAAAATGAGAAAAGAATTCCAAAAGTATTTGGATAACAATACTTCTGTTACCATTAGGGTTGGCCATAGCGCACCTTGCGGCCGATGGGAAAAGCATCGATATAGACTCCCTCATGTCTGCAGGGATAAAATAGATGTATGCAAGCTTGGATTTGACATAACCATTTTTCCCAATGGCGATGTATTCCCTTGCTGTTCAGGAATGATCAACGAACTTATCAAGCTGGAGGAAGAACCCAGTATCTTATGGTTAGGAAACGTGCATAAGCATCCACTGTCTGAAATTATCGAATGTGCGGAGATGTCACCGATCCTTAATGCGTTGAGGATTACGGGGCCCAATGGTTTGTTAGACATTTGGGGAAGTAACGGTATCGCCGATGGAATTCCGTTACGCTTCTGCGGCATGTGTGATTTATGTATTGCTATTAGCAAGGTATTACCCAAGCGGACTGGAGCTTTGCTCAAGTATGAATTTGATGGCTCGGATGAAAATATTCGCTTACGGCTACAGCAATCTTGGAATGAACGTTTAAGACTGTTTCCGCATCCATAATGTGGTGGTAGTTTGAGCCTCTGTTTAGCCAAGTATGTATTGTAGCTCTGTGAAGCTTTTTCCGCGAAGCTTCGAAAGTAAAGATGAAAATATTCCCGGTTGTGATAATAAAGCTGATTGGCGAGCGTTTTTGGATAGGTCGTTCCTTATTGATTTCATTTCTTTTCATTAACATGATATTCAGTAAAATCGTATCACTTTTATAATGTTCTTGCCGCCATCGAGTAATCCATAGAACGCATTTCGTAACCTCCTAAGCGTTATGATAAGGCAAGCAATATGAAAGAACGCATTATAAACAACAATATCATGATCCCATCGGACAACAGGGCGGCGCAAATTTCCCAGCCACGAAAAAGCCCGTTCAACCTTGTAGCGACGTTTATATCGCCGCGTCTTGCGTCCATCATAATACTTTTGTCCCTTATTATTGCTCCTGTACGGACAAATTAGTTCAACGCCCTTGTCAGCGACCCCCTCACGCAGCGGGTCGCTGTCATAACCCCTGTCGGCAATCAGCCGCTTTGGATTTTTCCGCGGTCTGCCGCTGCCTTTGCGTGGCACAGCTATATTGTTCAGCGTCTTTTCGAGAAGCGTGACTTCGTTCGGGGACGCCGAATCCGGGTGGTTTCCCAGAGGAATACCTTCGCCGTCGGCTACCACCATCCACTTCGTTCCCTTGCCGCGTTTGGTCTTTCCGACGTATTGGCCCCTTTTTTGCAGGGGCGAAACTGCCATCTGCAAATGACTCGCTCCAGTCCAGTTGTTCCCGCTGGTCGAGTTCTGAAAGAGAGGCTCTCCATGCGTTGAGCCAGACATCCCGTTGTTCCCAGTATCGCAGCCTCCGCCAACATGTTGAAGGACTTGGGAACTGTTTTGGCAAATCCGCTCAGGGTGCTCCGGTACGCAGTATCCAAAGGATGCCTTCAAATACTTTGCGCTTGTCGGCCCTGGGCCTTCCGCCACGCTTGGACTTTTTGAGTTTTGGCAGTAATGACTTGATTTTCTGCCATTGTGCATCGGCTAATTTTCACCGTTCCTTGGCCATAGTAAAAACTCCTTTCAACGGCCAATTTTACATAAGTCTTTACAGGGCGCGGGGTTAAAATAGATAATATTTTAGGTTATGAAATGGCTTGTACCGACCTTCTGCGATAAATCCTAAATGAGTCTCTCAAAATATGATGCCAAAAGTGTTCAAAATGATCGCTGTAATAGGGGTTTACTGCGGTTTATGTGCTGGAAATAACTCTGCTTACCCCACAAAACTGTCTATCTATCCGAAAGAAACCGCTAGATCAATTCTTAAAGAAGATATGGATATTCTTTTCAGGATGGCCAAGAAGTCATACCCAAGCACATACACATATGAGAGCAAAGAAGATTTGGCCGGACACTTCAGCAAACTGTACTGGCAAGCCAATCGAACCATAAATCATATTGGATTTTATAGATTTGCTGCGACAGTTATTACCTTCCTCAAAGACGGACGTGTATCGCTTTATCCCCCTAAGAATTTGTCCAGCAACTTTGACATCCTCATAGAACGAGGACAGGAAATAAATAATCCAGCAAACAATATACAAATTGAAAGGATAAAAAAAATGAAAACAGTTACTTCACAGTATGAAAGAACAGTACAATTAGCGGCGGCTCTACCGGCCGGGTCTACATTCGTAGCCCAAACCCACAACGGCTCAATCACTGTCACAGGTGCGGATGTCGCTGACTGCAATCTTACAGCTACAATTATCACTAGGGCAAGAACTGAAAAAGATGCGAAGAAACTGAATGAAAATATAGAAATAAAATTCCAACCTCATGGCAACACACTCGCAGTTAAAATCGAAGAACCAAATCTTGTTACGGATGAGTCTATTAGTGTTAACTTTGATGCAAGAATTCCGAGTCATAGTAATTTGGAAATGTCCACCAGTAATGGGGCTCTCAAGATTATCGATATCAATGGCAAAGTTGATGGCAAAACGAATAATGGTGGGATTATCACTGAGCACACTTCTGGTGATTCTAACCTTCAAACAGATAACGGACCAATTATTTGTAAAGAAATCTCTGGCAATATACAACTGAAAGCACACAATGGGAACGTAGAAGTAAAGTATTTCAAAACTGCCCCATCTGTTTGTGATATGTCTATAGTTACATATAATGGCAGCATAGACCTTGCTGTTCCTTCAAATTTATCTGCTGAGGTCGATGTATCTACATACAATGGTTCCATAAATACTGAGTTACCCACAATTGTGACCGGAAAAATGAACAAGATGAAACTCGCAGGAAAAATTGGAACGGGACAGGGTAAACTATATATTAGAACCTATAATGGATTGATAACAATAAAATAATACTCAAACTTAGGGGGTTTTCTCGTAGGGACAGTCGCAGCAAATCCTTGTGAAGCCAAGAGCAGGTACTTATTGCTTTTTTGAGCCCTCCCAGCAAACGATATGCGAGAAAGTCAGGATTATCCGGTTACGGCTGGCTTAGGCAAACCAACCGTTCACATAAGTTGTAGTAGATAGGACTTAACCTGACATTCCCGCCATTTCTGTCTGTAAGTGTTTTTTTGCTCTTTTGTCACCCAACCGTGCTGACTTGCGGTACCACTCTACAGCTTCCTTATGATCTTTGGTGACTCCGAGGCTGTTTTCGTACACTATACCAAGACTCAACATGGCATGACTATTTCCCGCCTGTGCTGACTTCTGTACCACTCTGTAGCTTTCTTGTAATCCTTGGGAACACCATTGCCAATTGTATACGTCAAAGCAAGATTATTCATGCCTATGACATTGCCTCCTTCCGCAGCAATGCGAAGTATTTCTATTACTATTTCTAAATCTTTGACGGCAATCTGATTTTTACCGTAAATAAAACCAAGAGACATCATAGCAGCAATATCCCCCAACTCTGCGGCTTTACAAAACCATTTAACTGCTTTAACATAGTCTTTAGGAACGCGTTGTCCATTAGCATATTTTATGCCAAGACTACACATGCTCTCGATATCCCCGGCTTCTGCAGCTTTGCGGTATGACTCAAAAACCTTACGGTACAATTCAGCAGCTTTACTATCATCCTTTGCAACACCCTTACCTTCCTCATACATACGGCCAAGCTGATCCATAGCAGTAGTTTCTCCGGCTGCCGCTGCTTTGCAGTACCGCTCCATACCTTTCCTATAATCCTTGGTAACGCCCCGACCATGCTTATGTGAAAAAACCGAGGCTATACATACCCTTCTTATTTTCCGACTCTACAGCTTTGAGGTCCCGCTCCGCTGCCTTCTGGTAATCCTGCGAAACTCCTCTACCCAACGAGTACATGGCCCCAAGATTAATCATAGCATCGGTATGTCCAGTATTTGCGGCTTTTTTGAACAATTCCATAGCTTTTTTATCGTCTTGAGCAACGCCCTTACCTAAACCGTACGTTACGCCGAGGCTGTATATAGCATTACTATCCCCAGCCTCTGCCGCCTTGGTGTACCACTCTACACCTTTTATAGGGTTCCCATTTACATCTGCTTCGTAACCCAGGTCCAGCCATTGACCATGTCCAATTTGTTTCCGCCGCGGATCAGTAAAGTGATGGTATCGGCAACCGGCAAATTTGATCTTTGGTTCGATATTATCAGACCTAATTACACGTGCCTTTTCATAAGTTTCTATCGCTTTAGCCCAATCCTTTTTGGCTTCATCTGCCGCTCCTTCAGCCATAAGGCTGCGGAATTTTTCCTGTCCTTGTGCATCTTTTTTCTGCTTCTCTAGTAGCTGTATAAAGCGCTAAGAACAGCTTGATGTGGGCTTGGAAACCTAATTACTGGCCACTATTGAGAAAAGATGACTACCAACAACAAAGTTATAAATCAGGAAAATGGTTAATCAGAGTCCACAATTTGCAACAGTTTGGTGCTTTTGGACTACTTTTGCGGTACTGTTGCGTTTCGGTCAGCATCATAAGTCTTTAATTGACAATTATGAATGTTTTCACTACCATACTTTGTAAACCCCGTGATCGGCCTACGGAGCCAGAGGTTGTGAGTTCGAGTCTCACCGGGGATAGTTGTGCGGGGCCGAAATCTGCGAAAGGCCCCAAAATGAACCCTTGCAGGGATGATAAGGAGCAACAGGGATGGCGGTTTTGGTGGGGATTGATGAAGCCGGGTATGGACCGATTCTGGGGCCTTTGGTTATATCCTCAAGCGTTTTTTCACTTCCTAATCATTTTCTAAGGGCTGACCTGTGGCGGGTTTTGCGAAAAAGCGTCGGCGACACGAGAAGGCATCTGGCGGGCCGGCTGCTCATAGCCGACAGCAAAAAGGCCTATAACAAATCGCTTGGAATCAGGCACCTCCAGCGGACGGTGCTCGCATGCCTGAACTGCATTCGTAAGGAACCGGCCACATTGACTGAACTGCTGGCGATTCTGTGTCCGGGTTTTCTGGAGCAACTGGGGACTTACCCCTGGTACAAAGACGCCGGCAATTACCGCCTGCTGGCGGACAAAGCTGATACGGCAATTGCATCGTCAGTGCTCAAGAGCAACCTGAACTCAAATGGTATGGAACTGTTGACACTCGGCAGTTGCTGCCTTGACGTGGCACATTACAACAAAATGGTCAGGAGTGTGAAGAACAAGGCAAATGTCCTTTTTACCGCTACTTCGGTCCTTATAAAGGATGCTTACGATAATTTTGCAGGGGACGAACTGCAAATCGCGGTTGACAGGCAGGGCGGACGGATTGGGTACCGCCGGCAGTTGCAGCGGATGTTTCCGGAGATGGAGTTGAAGATTCTGCGCGAGAGCCCTGCGTGCAGCAGCTATGAATTGAAGGCCGACGGCAAGAAGATGCAATTGAATTTTGTCCTGGGTGCGGATGAGCGTTTCCTGCCGGTGTCGCTGGCGTCAATGGTCAGCAAATACGTGCGGGAACTTCTGGTTGACAATATAAACCGCTATTTTATTCGTTTTAATTCAGGCTTGAAGCCCACGGCGGGTTACTGGAAGGACGGACTGCGTTTTATACAGGATTTGAAAACAGGTCTTCCTGAGGTCCAATTCGACAGCGATCAACTGGTCCGTTGCAGGTGAGAGAGGCAAGACAAATAAAAAAGGGAGACCCGGGCCACGTGTCAGCAACCCATCATCACCCGTCTCCCCTGTTGCGGTGTGCCTTTAATCCCACAAACAGTTTTGGGTTTCATCTCTGCACTCGCAACACAATATAGACAAATATGAAGAAAGCAGGATGCTGTCAATAGAATTTATTGTATTTTTTTGGGCTGGCATACGCCGGGACGGGGAATATGCGGCCGCCAATTGCTGCCGAAAGGCGCTGGGGGGGATGGTATAGGCTTCGGTAAAGGCCTTGAGGCGGCCCTGCAAAGCGAGAAAGGGCCGAGGAAACAGGCTCAAAACAGACCGTCAGGGGAATTATGAGCAACGGCGTTTTTATTTTTTTGATATTTGGTCTTGACGGACAGATGTTTTGATTCATAATTGATTACTGATGTGAGCTGTACAGTATATGTGCAGGGGATTTCGGCTGTTAAGCGGAGTCCGACGTTTGTTTCTTGTGTCCGGATTTGGTTTGGGCAGGAAAGGAGGCCATTATGACAAAGGCAATTCTGACCGCGGTTCTGGTAGTCTTGTTAAATGTGTTAGTGGGCTGCGAGACGGTCGACAGCGGCAAAAGCCAGTTGGTGACAGGCGGCAACAAGATGGGGTTCGGGTCCGCTCGGACGGTAGAGGTTGGCAAAGCGGGTGAGACCGATATCGTTGAACGGGTGGCTGTCAATCGGCAGGCATACCGGGAGGGTCTTGAGTTGCTTGTGGAGTATTACAACAGCACCGGCAACAGTATGAAACTGGCATGGGCGCAAAAAGAGCTGGCGGCGCTGGCTGCTATGCCGCAGTACCACTACATTGTAGAGGCCGCTGTGGCAGGGCCGGGCCTGAAAGCCGCCGTCTCGAGTATCGAGGCTGACTATATGTTCAGGGCGGCTATGGACCTGGAAAAACAGGCGGAAGCGGTGCCCTTGATTAAGGACGAGCGCTTGCTGCGGCTGGCTCTCGATAAGTACAATGAGATGATAAAGAAACATCCTTCCAGTGACAAGATTGACGACGCGGCGTACAGGGCAGGCGGGATTTGCGAGCACTTCAAGGATTATACGATAGCCCTGTTGTACTACCAGAGGGCTTACCAGTGGGACCCGGCTACGCCTTATCCGGCAAGGTTCAGGGAGGGGTTTATTCTCGATGAGCGTCTGCACCGCAGGGCGGAGGCGCTTGAGGCTTACCAGCGGGCTCTTAATTCTCTCAGAAGGGAAGGTGAGCATTATAACTGGAAAGAGTATGCCGAAAAGCGGGTCAGCGTGCTGACCAAGAGCGAAGAAGGGGCCAGGTGACATTGACAGTGAACTGAGCCGGCAGTTTTTGGTGGAAAGTATCGGGCCTGGGTGGACATCAGGCCCGCTTTTTTTATTTGTAGAAAATGTTGCTCGAATTTGAGAAAAAAGTGGCCGGCTTTGCCGGGGCAAACGGGCTTTTCGAGCCGGCGGATAAGGTTCTGTTGGCCGTTTCCGGCGGGGCTGACTCCACTGCACTTATGTACGCAATGCGCGCGCTTAAGGACGAGGGTGTTTTCGCCGGGGACTTGCTGTGCGCTCACATAAATCATCAGTTAAGGGGGCCGCAAGCCGATTTGGATGAGCAGTTTGTTATCGCACAGGCCGAGGAACTAAGTTTGGCTGTAAAAACGAAGGCGCTGGACGTGCGAGGGTTTGCCCGTAAGAACAAACTATCGATTGAGACGGCGGCCCGGAAATTGCGTATGGAGAGTCTGATAGATATTGCAGAGGCCAACGAGTGCAAATGTATAGCCACCGCCCATCAAAAAAACGACAACGCCGAGACCTTGCTGCACCGGCTGGTGCGGGGGACGGGCTTCCGCGGGCTGGCGGGTATCTGGCCCGTGCGGACCTTTGGTGGGGTCCGGTTTGTCAGGCCGCTGCTGTGCGTCGGCCGGCAGGAGATTATCGAGTATCTCAGAGCCCGAAATCTCAAATGGCGCGTGGACCACACGAATTACGACTGCACGTACCGACGAAATTTTATTCGGCACAGGTTGCTGCCGGCGTTACAGCGGGACTGCACCGGCTCCATCGTGGAGAAATTGTCAGAGCTGGCACACGCCGCCTTCAGGTTTCACGATTTGGTGTGCAGTTGCGCAGAAAGAGTCTGGGCGGAGTCAGCAAAATGTCAAGATGCCGGGGTTGTACTGGATGTGAAGGAGTTTTCGAGCCGGCACCCGGCAGTAAAGGTCGAATTGATTCGGCAAAGCCTGGCTGCAATCGGCAGCGGCCAGAGAGATTTGACGCAGGGGCATTATGACAGGATATTGCGGTTGGCCCAGGATAATATCGGTGAAAGAGAAATCACGTTACCCGGCGGTTTTGCGGTGCGGCGGGAACACGAAAAATTGGTTTTTGGCGCGCTCGAAAAACATCCGAGGCCTTCCGGATGGATATCCGCAAGTACCGATGTGCAAGTGCCGGGGCAAACGAGATTCGGGCGGTATTTGATTGGGGCGGCTATCTTCGATGTCGAGGATGAATTTGAAAAATTCGAGGCAGCGAAAAACCGGTTCGTCGAATGGTTTGATTTGGATAAGTTGAATTTGCCTTTGGTGGTTCGCGGGCGCGCAGCCGGGGATAGGTTTGTTCCTTTGGGTTTGACACAAAAGAAGAAGGTTGGTAAGTTCCTCACGGCGGCAAAGGTACCGCGCCAGAAACGCGAGAACGTGCTTGTTGTCGCCGACAGACAAAAGATTATCTGGGTGTGGCCGGTCCGGATGAGTGAGCAGGCCAAGGTAACGGCGGGTACGCGGAAGATTCTTCAATTGCGAATAACCGATGTGGGGGAAGGTTGAACAGGGACTGAAACAGGAGAAGAAGAAATGGATGGACGTAGCAGGACACGACGGGAGTTTTTGAAGACGGCGGGTTTGGGGGTTGGGTTGCTGCTCTTTTCGGGATGTACGGGGGGGCCGGCAGTTTTCGAGGGCGGGGGGAAGAAGAGACCGAATATTTTGTTTGCGATTGCGGATGATTGGTCTTGGCCGCATGCGAGTATCGCAGGCGACAAGGTGGTGAAAACTCCGACCTTTGACAGGGTAGCACGTGAAGGGGTGATGTTCACAAACGCTTTTGTCAGCGCTCCGTCGTGCACGCCGTCGCGGGGGGCGATTTTGACGGGTCAGTGGCATTGGCGGCTGGAGGATGGTGGCAACCTGTTCGGCACCCTGCCGGCGAAGTTCGCGGTCTATCCGGATTTGTTGGAGGAGGCGGGTTATCATGTGGGCTACATGCGGAAGGGCTGGTCTCCGGGCCAATACAAACCTGGCGGGTGGAGGCGCAATCCAGCGGGGCCGAGGTACAACAACTTCACGGAATTTTTTGAGGCCAGGGGTGAGGGCAGGCCCTTCTGCTTCTGGTTCGGCAGCAGCGACCCGCACCGCGGGTATAAGTGGCGGTCCGGCGTTGACAGCGGGATGAAAATGGAGGACGTTGAAGTGCCGGCGTGTCTGCCGGACAACGAAACGGTGCGCACGGATATTTGTGACTACTTCTGGGAGGTGCAGCGGTTCGACCGACAGGTAGGTGAAATTCTCAAGATGATTGAAGATGCCGGTGAGCTGGACAATACGCTGGTGGTTATTACCAGCGACAATGGGATGCCGTTTCCACGGTGCAAGAGCAACATATATGACATGGGAACCCATGTGCCGCTGGCGGTGCGGTGGGGCAGTAGGGTCAAAGGCAGGCGGATTGTGGAGGATTTTATAAGCTTGTCGGATTTGGCGCCGACTTTTCTGGAGGCAGCGGGACTAAAGCCAACCAAAGAGATGACGGGGCGGAGCTTTCTGAACGTCTTAACGTCGGGTAAATCCGGCCGGGTCGACCGCAAGCGTGACAAGGTCTTTACGGGAAAAGAGCGCCATACAGTTTGTCGGCCGGGCGGTGCGAGCTACCCCATGCGGGCAATACGCACGCATGATTTTCTTTATATTCGTAATTTCAGGCCGGACTTGTGGCCCGCCGGTGACCCGGTGGCGGAACCGAGTTATTGGCCGAACTGGCCTTACGCAGACATCGACGACTCGCCTACCAAGTCTTATATGATGGAGCACGAGGAGGAGGCGGGGGTCAGTAAGCTGTTCGAACTGGGCTTTGGGAAGCGGCCTGCTGAGGAGTTGTATGACTTGAGGAAGGACCCCGGCGAATTGAATAACCTGGCAGATGACCCGGAATACGCTGAGGTAAAGCAGAAGCTGTCCGCGGCCTTGATGGCGGAACTAAAGGCCACCAGCGACCCCCGCATTGTCGGCGGCGCAGACGCCTTCGACAAATACCCCTTCTACGGCGGAGAGTAAAACCACCAAAGAATCCACGATTGGAACCAGGCAGGCGGTTGATTTGAAGCTGACCAACAGGGCAGGGGGGAATCGCATGAAAAGGGCTGACCCAAACCTGCCGGGCCTATTTTTCCATAGTACGTTTTCTCTTATCACAACTAAGGCTCTTCAGGTTCAGTCAACCTTTCCACGGTTTAATTTTCCTTCCTCTCATTCACTCCGAGATTTGTCCAGGAGTGATTCAACCACTTTCGGCACCTCACTGTTTGCAATCAAATACGATTTATCACCGAGTTTCACAGTCCAATTGCTATAACCACTACTGGTATGGTGGATCCGCCCTTCTTGATCCAGGACGCATAGGCTCGGGTACCCACCATAAAGCCACGAAAGATGCTGGTCCAAAGGACCTTCTTGTTTCATCACGACCGGCCAAGGTACGCTTTCTTCCTTTTCCAGTTTGGAACTCTCAAAAGGAGCTTTTCCCGTTCTGGCATACGCTTCTATTTTGGATTTGTCTTTATCGATATTGATCTCGACAATTTGCAGGCCCCGGTGATGGTGTTCCCGCCAGAGTTGGCGCAACATTGGAAGATGGGCTTGTGGATAATAGCTGTAGTAGATAAGAACAACCTTGCCTTTCCATAGATTAGTATCGATCCCTCGACCTTGAAGGTCGGTTGCACGCAAGCGCAAAGGTGCCGGGCAACCCTGTGCAGGATCATAGGCTCCGTTTTTTAGCTGCTGCATCACGGCAAAGAAAGCCGGTACATTGAGAAGGTCGTCAGGTATGGCGCGGCAAAAGTTCAGAACTTTTTGGGTCAGTGTAGGGCGCAATTGACTGATTTTCCCATCCTGCTTGATGACTCGGGCCTTGTGAATCAGCGCAGCCAGTTCAACCGGCCGGGAACGTGCCGGAGCGCAGCGTTTCTGAAGAACCTCAATCTGACGACCGATGTTCGTCCCGCTGTGCTTCATGACCTTGGCAGCGACTTGGGGATTTTTGACCAGATATCTGTCATAAGTGCTCCAAGCCCAAGCTTGTGATACCTGAGGCACGCGCAGGTCATCTGGATACTTTTCCAGAAATAGCCAGGCCAAGTCATTGATTTGCGCGGCGTAGGCAGCACAGCGTTGGAAAAATAGGTCCCGAGCGTTTTCGCTGCCCACCTCGTCCACAACTGCTTCGTAGTCTGGGTACTTTGCACTGTTCAAGGCTTCGAACATTTCATCCGCCGAAGCTTCGTCGCTGGCGAGGGGTTTGATGTCGCTTGCAGAAAGAAGGAGTGTGGACTTTTCATCGAGATACTTCAGGATTTCCGTGCGGATTTGCCCGGGATTTCCTTTGAAACGAAGGATACCATCGGAGTCGATGATTAAGAAGTATGGGATGCCTTGGAATTTCCAGCGGCTCGCGTATTTCTCTCGTTCGTCCCAAACGATAGACCAAGGGTAAGGATGTTTAGCCAGGAATTTCTCAAGGTCTTCACGTTTGCGGTCTGTGCTGATACCGATGATTTCGAGGCGTCTGGGATACGAGTATTCCTTGTAAAGGTTTTTCAAAACTTTTCCCGCCTGCAGGCAGGGAGTGCACCAGGTTGCCCAAAAATCCACAACCACTACCTTGCCTTTAAAGTCGGTGGTATCGATCTTCTTGCCTTTGAGCTCATCAAGCTGGAGTATCAAAGGCTGGCCAACTTCCACGACCGGTTGAAAATCGGGCTTTGATTGGCTTCGGCCATCTTTGGGGAATGCCCGGCGGAACTCTTCGAACCATTTCTCGCGTTGTGCAGGTGAATCACCTGTCTCCATCTTAACTGCGACCTCATAGGCAAGGTCTGCCACCCTTTCAAAACCAGCGTTCGCAGCCAGCCAATCAAACGCATTGCGCCGAGCTTTTTGAAGTTGTTCTGGTGAGCGTTGTTGTGCGCGGGCAAGTTCCCCCACGAGACTCCAGTATTTCTCTGAGCATAGAGCCCTACTCTCAGCTACCAGTTTTGGGTTCCAATTTTCCAATCGCTCAATATGCCTTTGCCATAAAGGAGAGGGGGCATGCGGGCGAATCTGGGTTATCATTTCAATTTCACGCTCGGCCAACTCCAGTCCATTCGGATGCATGGGAAATTTATCATGGAATTGCCCCGCCTGCTCGATATAACTTTTTACGTAATTAGCTAAAGCTTCAGTCAGCAAGCCGCGGTCGTTAATGCTTTCATCCGGCAGCGCAATAGCCTCCAGGCTCTTGAGAATCTGTTCGGCCGTTTCTTCTGCAAATGCGGCTTGAGGAGATGAAGAGAGAATGACCAAAAAGAAAGAACACCGGACGAATCTTGCCTTACCGTTGTTGCATAAGCACTTCAGATTACACATAACGAGTCTCCTAATTCAGTACTCCGCCGGAATCCTGCGGTGTAAACCTGTAGATGAAGTTATCCGCCAAAGGCGGACAGGCAAAGCCGAAGGTTCTGGGACAATCTTAACACATTCTCATAGGTTGCCTCGTCCGGGGCTTTGCCGCCGTCACTAAGCTCCTCCATCGCACCGCGGACGAACTTGTCGAAATCTTTCGAGTTTTCAATTGTCAGTTCGGCTGTTGTACTCAACCTAAGTTTGCCACGAACCTCACGATTTTCTATATTGTGCCTGTACTCAAGAAGATAACACAAGAATTGGGTGCGTGCGGGCTTAAGCTCTTTAGGCGGTATATATATACTCCACTCGTAGAATTCGTCTGCCTTCTTGGTATAAGCAAAATGGTAGCCCCTATACGTTATGTCTTCGTCGTTGCGGCTTGATTGCAGGGCGTAAACTTCAAAAGGAAGTTTAGGCAACTCTCCGCCAGTTGTCAGCCCTTTAAACAATTCAGCCTGCGAAATCTCGGCTTTGCTATCTTCGCTGCTCCAACAAGCGATGACCGTACCATCGCCCATTGTGAAAAGAACGTGCGCCGAAAGGGTTACCGAGTCGGTACGTCCCCAGACGCGACGGAGGCTACGCGTAGTTGCCGTCTCCTTGGTGTTTTCAAGCATGTATCCGGAAGGTACCTGAGTTGAAAATGTTTTATCGGGTATCTCGATATCCCGTTGAACATAATCAATCTCTATCTGTTTTAGCCAATCTCCGTCTTCTTGTTGCCTCCATAATAATGTCCTCGCAAATTCGCCCGTTGTTGGAGACAGCCAGCTTCTCAATTTCATATTGAGACCGTCGCTGTGTTTTGTCAAAAGTTCCCATACGTTGTAGGTGTGGCCATCAATCTTCTCTTCTCGAATAATTTTGCAATCATCAAGTCGTCCGGGCCGACCACAAGCAAAGTACAGAAGCATCTGAATGTTTCGATAATTAAACAGCTGTCTTTGATATTCGCTTACCTTGCTATAGGAAGCTGTCTTTTCTGTGTGATTAAGGGTTACGGAATATTCACCACCATCACAAATGTATTCGGTCACGGTGACTTTTATTTCCCGCCGGTCGATGGAGTAGCTTGGCACAGTCAATCTCCAGCGCCCGTTTGCCAAATCAAGCCAGTACTCCGTCCCGACCACAACCTGTTGTTCATGTGGCCCTGAGGTCGGAAAAAACACTCTCCCTTTCATGTGAATTGTACTTGCCGAATAAAGCAGTTTTGGAATATCCGACATTGCATAGACTTTGCTCACAATCCCTGTGCCTGACCAGTAACAAAATATCCCAATAATTACTATTATTATGGCTGCTGCAAGTTTTGTAATTGAACTGTGCAGGACTGAAGCGAGTGAGTCTTGCCGGGTGTCTCGATGGAGTGCTTTAGGCCTTGTGGGTCGGTGTGTTTCGTTGAAGACCGACAGCATCTGTCGGCGGAGGTTTTCCCGGTGTGCAGGGTTCGCCATCGTATCAATATCGAGCCGGTCAACCAGCTTTCTGAAATCATTTTCATTATCAAACATTCTATTTTCCTCCGTCCATGACGGCTTGCATGTGGTTTCTCAACTGTTTTAGAGCCCTGTGAAGTCTTACACGTACCGTCGAAGGCCTGGTCTTGAGAATTTGGGCTATTTGTTCAAACCCGAGGTTTTCAAAGAATCTCAGGACAATGATAGACTGATGTTGCAGCTTCAGTCTTGCGACAGCCGCGTAAAGCACAGGCCAATCAGGTTCAGGCGGGTCGCTGGCGCTGTCGGTTCTTGAGGCCATTATCGAGCCTGTGGCTTCAGCGAAGAGATCTTTTCGTCGTGACGCTTTTCTTATGTAAAAGTTCGCGTGGTTGGCGGCTATACGATACAGCCAGTTTGCGAAATCCTGCTGCTTTCGGCCTGTGAAGCCGGGCATACCACGTGCGACGGCCAAAAAAACAGCGGATGTTACGTCCTCGGCGGCTTCCTTGCTAAAGAGCCTGCACAGGCAGAATCTGTAAATTTGCTCATAATACATGTCATAGAGCCGGCCAAGGGCCTCGGCGTCCGTGCGGGCCCGCACCACCAAATCGTCTTTGTCCGTCGGTTTCGCAATTTTCGCCATAGCACCAACCATTGCCGAAGATATAATTGCGCGAGCAGCGGATATGTTACAAAAAAGCGCCAAAAAAATCCCGCAAAACGGCCTTTTATCTGGCTGGCCCCCCGCAAACAGATTGTTTGACAATTAAATCTTGACAAATTTCCGGGCCGCAAATAAAGTACTACTTCTGTCTATTGGGAATAGCAGAACCGATAAGAATCACATTTTACAGTATTGCAGGATAAGGAGAACTGTGATGGCAACAAAGGTTGCAATTAACGGATTCGGGCGAATCGGCAGGGCCGTGGCAAGGATTATCATGCAGAGAAAGGGCGATTTGGAGCTGGTGGCCGTAAATGACCTCTCGGACGCCGGCAGCCTTGCGCATCTTTTCAAGTACGATACGGTAATGGGCAAATGGAGCGGGACAGTCGAGGCCAAGGATAGCGAGCTGGTAATTAACGGCAAATCCATCAAGGTTCTGGCGGTCAAGAGTCCGGCGGAACTGCCCTGGAAGGATATGGGCGTAAAGATTGTGGTGGAGTCGACGGGTATTTTCCGCTCGAGGGAATCGGCGAAAGGCGGCTACGGCGACCACGTTACGGCCGGGGCTGAAAAGGTGGTCTTGACGGTTCCGGCCAAGGACAAAATCGAGGCCACCATTGTTATGGGCGTCAACGATAAAAAGCTGACCAAAGACGTCAAATTCGTTTCCAACGCAAGCTGCACCACCAACTGCCTGGCCCCCGTGGCAAAGGTGCTTAATGATACGTTCGGTATCGAGCAGGGGCTTATGACCACGATTCATGCATACACAAACGACCAGCGGGTTGCCGACATGATTCACAAGGACCTTCGCCGCGCCCGCGCGGCGGCGATGAACATCATCCCGACGACTACCGGAGCGGCCAAGGCCATCGGACAGGTCATTCCAGAGCTTGAAGGCAAGCTCGACGGTTTTGCTGTTAGAGTGCCCGTGCCGGTCGGAAGCGTGGTCGATTTGGTGGCGAACGTCAAGAAGGATGTCACGGTGGATGCGGTGAACAAGGCGATGAAAGCGGCCGCCGAAGGGCCTATGAAGGGCATCCTAATTTACTGTGACGAGCCGATCGTCAGCAGCGATGTCATTAACAATCCCGCTTCGAGTATTTTTGACTCTCTGTGCACAATGGTAATCGGCCGAACGGTTAAGGTTGTTAGCTGGTATGATAACGAGTGGGGTTATTCGAACCGTACGGTTGATATCATGGAAAAAATGGCGGCGGGCTGAGCGGTAGACCCAGGACAACAAAGACCTTTTAGGGCGGGTACAAAAATGGCCAAGAAAACCATTGCGGATGTCGATGTGCAAAACAGGAAAGTCCTGATGCGGTGCGACTTTAACGTGCCGCTGGATGATAAGTGTAACATTACCAGCGACGACCGGATTGTTAAGGCGCTGCCGACTATAAAGAATGTTCTGGAGCGTGGCGGCGCGCTGATTCTCATGAGCCATCTTGGCCGGCCCGGTGGGGAGAAGGATGAAAAACTGTCTTTGACCCCGGTGGCAAAAAGGTTGTCCGAACTGTTGGGCAAAAAGGTGATTTTCGCCGCCGATTGCGTCGGCGCCGATACCAAAGCCAGGGCCGGGGCTCTCAAAAGCGGTGAGTGTATGCTGCTTGAGAACCTTCGTTTCCATAAGGAAGAGACCATAAAAGACAAAGCTGCGAAAGAGGACGCACAGCTTCGCCAGGCCAAAGACAATTTTGCAAAGGAGCTTGCGTCTATGGCGGATATTTACGTTGACGACGCTTTCGGCACCGCACACAGGGACAATGCTTCGATGTATACCGTTGCGATAATGATGGAGGGCAAGCCGCGAGTTATCGGCTTTCTCGTGGAGAAAGAGTTGAAGTTTCTCGGCGAGACCGTCAGCAATCCTGAAAGGCCTTTCGTGGCGATATTGGGCGGCGCCAAGGTCTCCGACAAGATAGGCGTGATAGAGAATCTCCTGGACAAAGTTGACCGCATCCTAATTGGCGGGGCAATGGCCTATACCTTCTTCAAGGCCAACGGCCAAAACGTGGGCAACAGCCTGTGCGAAGACGACTTCCTGGATAAGGCCGACATCCTGCTTAAACAGTCTGAGCAGGTCGGCTGTGAAATGCTTTTGCCGGTTGATACGGTAGTGGCCAGAGAATGTAAAGCCGGCGCACAGAATAAGGTTGTCAGCGGTAATATTGAAGACGGCTGGGAAGGTCTGGACATCGGCCCCGCCACGAGGAAGCTTTTCGTGGAGAAGCTTGCGGGCGCCAAAACCATCGTATGGAACGGCCCCATGGGCGTTTTCGAGATACCGCCCTTTGACGCAGGGACAAAGGCGGTTGCGTTGGCGGTTGCCGAGGCCACCGAGGAAGGGGCCCGAAGTGTAATCGGCGGCGGCGACAGCGCAAGTGCGATAAAGAAGCTTGGCCTTGAGGACAAGGTAAGTCATATTTCTACCGGAGGAGGCGCATCGCTCGAGTTCTTAGAGGGTAAGAAGTTTAAGTGTATCGAAATCCTCGATGAAAAAGAATAATAATGCGACTACCAAAGGCAGGGACAATTGAGATTGCACCGTCGATACTGAGTGCCGATTTTGCCAGGCTGGCGGATGAAATAGCCCAGGTTGAATCGGCGGGGGTGAAGATACTTCACCTTGATGTAATGGATGGTCATTTTGTTCCGAACATTACGATCGGGCCGCCCGTGGTCGCGAAGCTCCGCAAGTGCAGCAAGCTGGTCTTTGACAGTCATCTGATGATAAGCGAGCCGGCAAAATATGCCGGGCGTTTTATCGAGGCGGGCGTCAATCATATAACATTTCATATTGAGACGGCGTCTGAGCCGGAAGCCCTTATTGACAGATTGCACCAGTGTGGATGCACCGCAGGGGTATGTCTTAATCCCCAGACGCCGGTTGAGGCGATAGAAGCGGTGGCACCCCTTTGTGAGATGGTTCTGGTGATGACGGTTCAACCCGGCTTCGGCGCCCAGGAGTTTATGCCGGACGCGGCAAAGAAGGTTCTTCAGGTCAGAGAAATTGTGGGTCCGGATATCCGTGTCGAGGTCGATGGGGGGATAGACCCTCGCACCACGCCTATTGTCGTTTCTTACGGGGCTGATACACTTGTGGCGGGAAACGCCATATTTTCAAAATCCGACCGTATCGCGGCGATAAACGCCATTCGGGCGGCCTGCCGATAGTTTCAAGTAGTTTCAAGTCTTTTTGTCTGTTGTTCGCCTGTCTAAATTAGCGATTTTTGGAATCGGACATGGATTGAATCACCACTTTCTGCCGGCCGTTGGCGAGTGCTAACATTGTACCTGCCATGCGTCGGTAGTGAAAATGTATTGCTTCCAAGTGAGTAGTTATCGGACGAAGCAGGGATTCGTGCTGTTTTCCGCCGTATTTTTCAGACCGTGAGCGATTGTCCGAGTTAAGGCTGTGAAGCGAATTATTTGGGCTCAAATATCAAGCCGTTTTCGATTTTTAACTGCGTTAATGGGGTATTCAGGTTTTCGCCGGGCGTGAACAGAATGGTCGTCAGGTTGTGTGTGTCCGGTGTTTTGCGGAGGATTTTTGTGGAAAAGGGGCTTTTTGCAGAAAAAACAAATTATGTGCCCGACTTTGGCGGCCGATGAAAAGCACCGATTGAAAGACTGCCCGCATTAGTGGTTAAAGCAGTTGGAAAGCGGGTTTGTTGGGAAATACTAATTCAATAGGAGATTATGGAAATGGTAAAAAAATCAGTAAAAACCAGAAAAGCAGGGAGGAAAAGGAGTTCCGCCCCTAAGGCGAAGGCCCACAAAAGGAGCGGTTCGAAAAGGAAGGTGAGGAAAGGCACCGTCGTAAAGGCCAAGGCAACGAAAAAAGTGGCTATCAAGGCCAGGGCCAAACATGTTGCCCCGAAAGCAAAAGCCTGGAAACGCAGCACTCCGAAAGCGAAAGCTTGGAAACGCAGCACTCCGAAAGCGAAAGCCTGGAAACGCAGCAGCAGAAAAAGCTGGAAAACCCCCGTAGCGGCAAGAAAAAGTGTAAAAACAGTTGCACAGAAAAGCATCGCAACCAGGCATGTTGCTCAAAAACCCGCTCCGGTTCGCAAGGTTGCCTCAAAGCCCCACGCAACACCGCACAGGAACCAATTCGATTTCAATGCGTGGCTGCTTCCGACTTTGGAACTGGAGCAGTATGAGCCCCACGTTGCGGAGGAAATCGGTGTTCAGGACAGCATAAAGGGCTCTACCCGCTATGCATGGATCGGTGCAGGTCAGTGCGGCGGAAGAATAGTCAAGTCTTTTTATGACCTGGGCTACAAGAAAGTTCTGGCTGTGAACACCACTCATCATGATCTGGATTTGCTGGAGATTGCAAGGAACCAAAAGTTCCTTATGGACATTGGTGAAAAGGGCGCTGGCAAGGAGATGGAAAGAGGCAGAGACGCCGTGCAGCAGTACCAGCAGCAGATTCTGCACGCCACACGCCAGATATTCGGCACTCAGGTCGATCACATCATGGTCTGCTTCGGAGCGGGTGGAGGCACAGGCGGCGGAAGCGCGACAGGACTGATTGAGATTGCCAAGAGATATGCTCGATATATCGGGCTGTCCAATCCCGACAAAAAGGTTGGCGCGATTATGACTTTACCGACTGTCGGCGAGGCCAGCTCTCCAACCGTGGCCAAGAACGCACATGATGTGGCTCGTGAATTGAGCCAGATGGCGGCGAAGGGAAAAATCTCTCCGCTTATCATTGTGGACAATGAGAAAATCAACAAGCTCTATCCGGGGATGACCGTAAAGTCCTTCTGGCCGAGCATCAACAGCACGGTGGCCGGACTGTTCGACATCTTCAACAGAGTCAGCGCTCTGAGCACGCGGTACACGACTTTTGACCCAGTGGATTACCACAGCATTATGGAAGCCGGCAGTTGTGCAATCATGGGCCTGACCAGAGTGAACAAGTTTTCCGACAAGTTTGCTATCTCTGAGGCCGTAAGGAGCAACCTCGAGAAGACATTGCTGGCCAGTGGGTTCAATTTATCGACTGCCAAGGTTGCCGGCTGCATCGTTGTCGGCGGCAAGAGGTTAATGGCAGAGGTCAAAGGTTTGCAGGACAACATCAATTATGCTTTTGATGTTCTGTCAGAGATAACTGGCAAGGCGACCATACATCGCGGCATCTACGAAGACGACAAGAATTCCTTAAGGGTCTACACCATAATTGGCGGACTGAACGCTCCCACAAAGCGGCTCGAAGAGCTTTCGAGCTGCGTGACTGTTCAGTCGCATTAAGCCGATAGGACACCGCTGCATTTGGCGGCAGCGGAGTGATATTCGCCGGACATGTTGTCAGTCACTTCTTTAGAGCAGACTGGCAGCGTGTTCGGCGAATTTTTTGTTGAGGTGCCGCTACGTTTTGCCGGCAAAACGCAGGACCTTTTCGAGCCACTTGCTTTATATGCAAATCCCGCTTTTCGCGGTTAATCCCCCCAGAACTACGCCTCGGAATTACCGGGCCTCGCTTGAGCACCGGGACTCTAAACGCTATGTGCTTGGCAATTTTTGTAGCCACGGCCGGAGATTTCTGGTAGCATTTCTGACATATATTCCTTGCCGGCCCCGTTGGAAATCGTATTTCTGACAGGGCGGGAGTTTTGGGCTATGACCAAAGAAGCTCAGTCAAAATGGAATGGTTTCTCACTGAAGCCGCGCAAAGAGATGCCGGCTGGGCTTTGGATGCGCTGTCCGGGCTGCGAGCACATGCTCTACAAGAGCGCCGTCGAGAAGAATCTTAATGTTTGTCCGGAGTGTAATCATCATTTTCGCATTGATACGCCGACCAGAATCGAGTATCTGGCAGACGAGGGGTCCTTTCAGGAGCTGTTAAGCGATTTGAAGGCCCCCGACCCGCTGGGGTTCAAGTACAGAGGCACCAGTTATAAAGAGCGACTAAGAGCGGACGAGAAGAAAAGCGGCGCCAGGGAAGCCATGCGAATCGGCAAGGCATTCATAAAGGGCAGGGGGGTTGTCCTCGGAGTGATGGAGCCGAATTTCCTTATGGGGTCTATGGGTTTTGTGGTTGGCGAAAAGCTCTGCGCGGCCGTCGAGAAAGCTATTGAAGAATCTTTGCCGCTCGTTGCGGTTTGTTGCTCCGGTGGGGCAAGGATGCACGAGGGTGTGGTGTCGCTGGGCCAGATGGCCAAGACTTCCGCCGCGCTGGCGAAACACGATGAAGCCGGCGGACTTTACATTTCAGTTCTGACCGACCCCACTACAGGGGGTGTGACAGCAAGCTTCGCTATGCTGGGCGATGTCATCATTGCCGAACCCGGCGCCTTGATTGGTTTCGCGGGGCCTCGAACAATTGCCGAAACAATAAAGGTGGAGCTTGAAGAGGGGTTTCAAACTGCTGAATTCATGCTTGAGCACGGTTTCATCGACATAATTGTGCACCGCAAGGACCTCCGCAGTGAGATTGCCCGCCTCATTGATTACTGCCAGAACCCTTAGAAATCATATCTCTAACGGAAAACCAAAATTTAAAGCTAAAAACCAAAAAGTAAATCTTGCCCAAGGGAGCGGTTTTGAGCTTTTAGTTCTAAATTTTCAGAAATCCCCTGGCGGCATGTGTATACCTCAAGAAAATAATAACAGGAAAGCGAACTCCGCCACCGAACTGACCGGCACCGCATGCGCAGGCTAGGAAAACGTCGCCGGAGACCAAGGCAGTTTTCTTGGAGGCGGATAAGAGAACAAAGCCGGTACCAGCGGTTCCTATTGGTACCAGACCGTTTGCGGCGGTTCCAACAGCGAGGCCCAGGGGTATACGCCACAATCGGCGGCGGAAATAACAATCAGGCTCAACGTGAGTTTGCCACCGTCCCAGGAGCTTATCAGTACGTGGCCGGCGGCAATTACTCCTTTGCTGCGGGTCGAAGAGCAAGTACGAATTGGTACCAGAGCAGTTTCGTATGGAAGGGCCACGACAGCGATTTCGCCGCACAAAACAGCAACCACTTTCTCATAAATGCCGCTGCAGTGGGTATTGGAACCGCCGGTCTCGGCGGTTATAAGCTGGCAGTGAACGGTTCGGCCGCCAAACCCGGCGGCGGCGCGCCCAGCAGCGACGGCTATTATGCTGTCAGCGCTGCTATTGGCCGGCCTCGGGTGGGCCCAATGGCCGCCGGTCGCTTCAAAATATCCAGTGGCTTCTGGGCTCAGGCGCCTGTGTGCATGGTTGAATTCCACGACTTTGCAAGGTTTGCCGACCAATGGTTCTTAAGCGAAATTGGCCTGCCTGCCGACCTGGACACCAGCGGCGCGGTCGACTTCGTTGACCTGCTGATGTTCCCGGATAAATGGCTTGCTTACTGTCCGGCCGGCTGGCCTTTGCAGTGAAACAGTGAATATCGTTCCGGCAACCTCCGTGCCATTCGGGCCCTGACAGTTTGCCCTTGCTGCGGTTCACGAGCTGGCTCCAGACAGGACCGTTCTGTGTTTTGCCCGAATATGGCTGCAAGCCCCGTTAGAAATGTTATTTTTGACGGGGCAAGCGCTATTTCCTCAAAGGTCGGTATCGTCTTGATGGAGTCGACCTTGTAAGGGGCTGTGTTTTCGCGCCCCCTTCGCTCCTGTTGCATATTTGTAACAGGGTTCATTTCCGGGTTTGTCGTTTTTATCTTAGAAAAGAATCTACTCTTTAGTTTTTGTTCGGCCAGGTTTATAATATCGCGTCGTAATTGCTTGGAATTGGGCTATGGGATATTTTCGGGAAAATATCGAGCACGCAGAAGGTTACAAGCCGGGTTTTCAGCCGAAGGACACAGAGGTTATAAAGCTGAATACCAATGAAAACCCGTATCCGCCTTCGCCGGCGGTGATGAAGGTGCTGGCCGAGATTGGGCCGGAACAGTTGCGCCGGTATCCGGACCCGTTGGGAAATGCCTTCCGACAAGCGGCGGTTGAGCTCAACGGACTCTCAGTGGATTATATTATGTGCTGTAACGGCGGAGACGAACTGCTGAATATCGCCTTTCAGGCATTTTGCGACCAAAAGCGGCCTGTGGCGTATCCGGTTCCGACGTATTCGCTTTATCCTGTTCTGGCCAGATTGCAGAATTGCGAGGCGATTGAGGTGCCGTTTGACGGAGAGTTCAATCTGCCCGCCAAACTTGCCGGCACGGGCGCCGCCCTGACTATTGTATGCAATCCCAATGCACCGAGCGGGACTTTTGTGAGCGTCGGTGAGCTGGCTTCGCTGGCGGACGAACTGTCCGCGGTGTTACTGATTGATGAGGCGTACGTCGATTTTGCCGAGCAAAGCTGCGTATCTCTGGTAAAGGATTTTGATAATGTCATCCTGCTGCGGTCGATGAGCAAGGGGTATTCGCTGGCGGGTTTGCGGTTCGGGTATGCAATGGCCCAGCCGGACCTGATAGCCGGCCTTATGAAGCTGAAGGATTCGTACAATGTCGATGCCGTCGCGATCGCGGCGGCTGCCGCGGCGATAAAAGACCAGTCCTATTTCAAAGAAAACGTGGAAAAAGTAAACAAAGCGCGCGAGATATTGACCGCCCAGCTTCGTGCATTGAACTTCGAAGTGCCGAAAAGTTCCGCCAATTTCGTCCTTGCCACGAGCAAAAACTGCAAGGCAAGTGAGATTTACGATAAGCTCGTACAGCGCCGCATCTATGTCAGGTATTTTGATTCGCCGGGCCTGAGCGACAAGTTGAGAATATCGGTCGGCACAGAGGAGCAAAACGACAAACTTATATTGGCTTTGAAAGAAATCTTGTCGGAATAAGGGTATTCTTATGGAACAAAGAACCGCCAAAATTCACAGACAAACGAAAGAAACCGAGGTTGGCTGCGAGCTTAATCTCGACGGCATCGGCACATACGATATCGACACCGGCATCGGTTTTTTGGACCATATGCTTACGCACGTGAGCAAGCACGGCAAAATCGACCTGGTGGTCAAGGCCAGAGGTGATCTTAATGTGGACGCGCACCATACCGTTGAGGATATTGCGATATGCCTCGGCGAATGCCTGGTCAAGGCGCTCGGCGATAAGAAGGGGATTGCCAGGTATGGCCACAGCTCCGTGCCGATGGAGGAGGCTATGGCCAATGTGTCCATAGATTTGTCCGGCAGGCCGAGCTGTGTATACAACGTCGAATACAGGACGGCCAAAATCGGCGATTTTGATGTTGAGTGCCTCGAAGAGATGCTGCGGAGCTTTTCCAACAACGGCAGGTTCAATCTGCACATAAACGTTCCGTACGGTACCAACAGCCATCACATAGCCGAGGCGATTTTCAAGGGGTTGGGGCAGGCGCTGGCCGCGGCGGTAAAGATTGTCGGCAAGGATATCCCGAGCACAAAGGGAACATTGTGATTGAAGAGCACGACCACGAATATCGCATAGGAATCGGCACCGATATACACCCCGTGGCAGAAGGCAGAAAGCTGATGCTCGGCGGCGTGTATGTCCCGGACCAGGACGGGTTGGCCGGTCACAGCGACGGCGACGTCGCCATTCATGCGATTATTGACGCGCTCTTGGGTGCAAGCGCGATGGGTGACATTGGGACGCTGTTCCCCGATACGGACCCGAAGTTCAAAGGCGCCGATAGTAAAGGACTGCTGCTTGAGGTAAAGGAAAGGCTCGAAGACAAACGCTGGGTGGTGGTCAACATCGACCTGACAATTCATGCTGAAGAACTGCGATTGGAGAGATTCAAAGGGCAGATAAAAAGATGTATCGCCAGTCTTATGGGCATCGATTTCAATGCTGTGAACGTCAAGGCGAAAACCAGCGAGGGGCTCGGCGAGATAGGGGCGGGCGAAGCGATAGCCGCGACCGCCGCGGTGCTGTTGAAAAGAAAGTACAAGAGAACACTTTAGAAAGAGAAACTAAAACTGAAAGCCAAAAACTGAAAAGTAAGTCTTGCCTCGGTGTTCTTGCTGCTCGGGCGCAACGAGGCTGAGCGCTGCCAAGCCGCCGTGGCGTCACTGCCGGCGGGAGATAAGGCAACTTCCGTTGTCCACGAGGACCGGGAACAGATATGGCTTGTCCTTTCGGGTGCGGGGTCGGCCACGGCAGGCGATGAAACCGAGTCGGTTAAAAAGGGCGACGTCGTTTTTGTCCCCCGCGATACGCTGCACAGTGCCCAAGCCGGGCGAGAGGGCTTGACCTGTTTTTGTCTGGCCGCGTTGGTAACAAAAGGACAATAGAGCAGGCAGGCTTGAGATTTGGTTGCCAAGCGCCAAAAGCAAACGTCGTGTTCGTATTATCCTTGCGGAGGACGGTTGGGTAAAAGCCGTCAACGGTGATGACACAGTTGATGTTCTGAAATACTTGCCTGACAGATGGTTGTCTTTTGCGATAGAGGTTGATACACTCACAAGCAAGTTTTTACCGGCCATTGGCTGAAAGGATGTCCTTGTTGATGCGGCGTTTGCTGAGACGTTCAATGCCGACGATGTAGTCGTCAGATAAAATTTGAACGGTTTTGAAAAGGTGTGCTCGGCCCGGAACTGTGAGCGAGTCGGATAGCCGGCAGGATGTGTGAATTGCTCTAAAAAGGCATTTGGAAAATGGGATTGGAGCTATATAACAGCTTAACGAGAAGGAAACAGGAGTTTAAGCCGCTCAAGAAAGGCAGAGTCGGCATTTATGTGTGCGGGCCCACGGTATACGGCCATGCGCATCTCGGACATGCCAAGAGTTACGTAAGTTTCGACGTGGTGGTCAGGTATCTTCGTTATCTCGGCTATGACGTCACTTACGTGCAGAATATAACCGACGTCGGCCATCTGACCGACGACGCCGACGAAGGCGAAGATAAGATTGCCAGGGCGGCCAAAAAAGAAAAAAAGCATCCGATGGCGTTGGCCGAGTATTACACGCGCAGCTACTTTGAGGATATGGACAGGTTGAGCTGCGTCCGCCCCGATATAAGCCCGCGGGCCAGCGGACATATTATTGAACAGATAGGACTGGTAAGGATACTTCTGGAAAAAGGCTATGCCTACGAGGTCAACGGGTCGGTGTATTTCGATGTTTCCAAATTCAAAGACTACGGGAAACTTTCGGGGCGAAACATCGAGCAGATGCAGGCGGGGGCACGTGTGGAGGTCTCCCCGGATAAAAGGGCGCCCGTGGATTTTGCGCTTTGGAAGAAGGCCGAGCCGAACCATATTATGCAGTGGCCGAGTCCCTGGGGCATCGGCTATCCCGGCTGGCACCTCGAATGCTCGGTAATGAGCATGAAATATCTGGGCAAGACCTTTGACATCCACGGCGGCGGGCTGGAAAACCAGTTCCCCCATCACGAGTGTGAAATCGCACAGTCGGAGGCCGCCAACGGCGTGCAGTTCGTCCGATACTGGCTGCACAATAATATGGTCACTGTCGACAGCCAAAAAATGGGCAAGAGTCTGAACAACTTTATCACGTTAAAACAGGCTTTTTCGGGCTCACACGAGAGATTAATGAGAGGCTACGACCCTCTGGCGGTCAGGCAGTTGATTCTCAATAGTCATTACAGAAGCCCGCTGGATTTTTCTGATGCGGCACTGTTCGCCGCACAAAGCGGTTATGAAAAAATAACCGAGACGGTAAAGACGGTCCGAAAGAGAATGCTGGAGGCGCCCAAAGGTGAAATCGACGCTAAGGTAGCGGAAGAGCTGAAGCAGCTGAGGGAAAAATTCGAAGCGGCGATGAACGACGACTTGAATACTTCTGTTGCGTTGTCGGTTTTGTTCGAGCTTGTTCGGGCGGCAAACAGACTGCTCGAGGAAGGCACGACGGCAGAGACGCTTAGCGCGATTGACCTTTTGTTTGGGCGATTGGGCGGCGAGGTCCTCGGCATTGTAAAAGATGAGTATCCCCAATCGGGTGTGGCTGACGATGAAATGATAAGCAAGCTGGTCAATATTTCAATTGCGCGGCGGAATGAGGCCCGCGCCAGAAAGGATTTCGCCGCGGCCGATGCCGCCCGCGCCGAACTGAACGAGATTGGAATTGTGCTCGAAGACAGGCCGGACGGCACCACTGCCTGGAGAAGGAAATGAGAATCCTCGGAATTGACCCGGGTTTGCAGGTCTGCGGATACGCTGTAGTGGAGACGGGCGGAGCAGGGGAGAAGCTTATCGAAGCGGGGGTTTTTCGTACGACAAAGGGCCTGCCCATAGAAGAAAAGTTGAACCAGGTTTCCAGAGATACCGAGACCCTGCTCGAGAAGTTCAGGCCCGAAATCGTGGCTGTCGAGGAGCTGTATTCTCACTATGCGCATCCGAAGACAGCCATATTGATGGGACACGCAAGAGGCGTTATACTGCAGAAGGCGGCACAGACTGCGATTGAGGTCAGAAGCTTTAGCGCGACCCGAATAAAAAAATCGATTACCGGAAACGGCAGGGCGTCGAAAGGCCAGGTGCAAAGGGCGATTCAGGCGGTTTTATCCTTGCCGGCGCTCCCGGAGCCGAGCGACGTTGCCGACGCCATAGCAGCGGCCCTGTGCTGTGCGAATTCCAGCCGCTTTGTTCTGCAGGGGCGCCACAGAACGAAGGCTCGGAACGCTGTAACCTGGTATGCCCCTGCATAGCAGCGTGGTAACGGCCAACGAATCATGATAGCAAGAATTGAAGGAAAACTCGTCAAGCTTGACAGCGCTGCCGCGATGGTGCAGGTAGGAGCCATTGGTTACGAGATAATGCTGCCGGGTTACTGCGTAAGTGCGCTATCGGGCAAAGTGGGGATGGATGTCTGTCTTTGTACGATGGAGTACTATGAAGGCACGCCGGGCGGCGGCAATCTCATACCGAGAATGGTGGGTTTTTTGAATGCCGGCGAGAAGGATTTTTTCACGAAGTTTATCAGCGTCAAAGGCATGGGTATCAAAAAAGGCCTGCGGTCGCTGAGCATTCCGATAGCTGCTGTTGCAGCGGCGATAGAAAGAGGCGACGACAAGATGTTGATGTCGCTCGACGGTGTTGGTAAGAGGATGGCTCAACAGATTATCGCTGAGTTAAAGGGCAAGCTTCAGGTTTTTGCCGCCGGTGCCGAATTGCCCGGACCGGCCGAGCCGAGGTTCAGACCCTTCCAGGCCGAGGCGCTCGAGATTCTTATTGCCTGGGGCGAAAGAAGGAACGAGGCGATAGAGTTGATTGAACTGGCCTGTGAGAGACACCCCGATATAGATTCGGCCGAGGCGCTTGTGCCTTTGGTATACCGCTTGAAGCAGGGAATAGAGGTCTAAATTAGTTCTGAGTTTTTGGTTTTGGGCTCTCAGCTTTTATTATGGCGATAGGAAGGATTATAAGCGGCCAGTCCCTGAACGAGCACGAGGAGAATTTCAACATCTCCCTTCGCCCCAGGTACCTTGACGAATGCATAGGCCAGCACAATGTCCGGGAAAAGCTTTCGATAGCTATGGCCGCGGCCAAACAAAGGTCCGAGCCGTTGGAGCATATTCTCTTCTATGGTCCGCCGGGGCTGGGCAAGACAACGCTGGCCCACGTCGTGGCGAACGAAATGGGGGCCAATATCCGCTGCTCGTCGGGGCCGGCGCTGGTCAAGCAGGGCGACGTGATGGGTATGCTTACCAACATAAGTGCCGGCGACGTCCTTTTTATCGACGAGGTCCATCGGCTCAGCACGCCTGTGGAGGAGTTTATTTATCCGGCGATGGAAGAGTTCAAGGTCGATTTTACGGTCGATAGCGGGCTGCACGCAAAGACGATAAATTTCCCGCTCAAGCGTTTTACGCTGATTGGCGCGACAACCAGGGCCGGTCTGCTAAGCGCCCCCCTTCGCAGCCGATTTGGAATGCTGTATCATTTGGATTTTTACAACAGTGAGGAACTAACGGCGATTTTGACCAGGTCCGCGCGCTTACTGCAACTGCAGTGCGAGAATGGAACGCTCGAATTGATTGCGGCCCGCTCGCGGGGGACGCCCCGCGTGGCGAATCGATTATTGAAAAGGGTCCGCGACTACGCGCAGGTCAAAGGTTCGGGCGTTCTCAGCGCCAATATCGTCCAGAGTGCTTTGAAGATGGAGCAGATTGACCCGCTCGGTCTGGATGAGCTGGACCGGGCATTTCTGCGCGCCCTTGTCAACGTGTACGACGGCGGGCCGGCAGGTATCGACGCGATTGCCGCCACCTTGGGGGAAGAACGCGACACACTCGAGGACGTGGTTGAGCCGTATCTCTTGCAGGTTGGTTTTCTTCGCCGAACCAGGCGGGGCAGAGAGATTACGAAACAGGCCTGTGAACATCTCGGACTGAGTTATCAGGAAAAGCCGCGCGGCAGTGATGACCAGCCGGAACTTTTCGAGCAAACAGAACCATAAAAGGACAAAATCCTGTCATTTGTTTTGCCGTTGCCGGCACAGTGACGGTCTTGTCATTTCCCCCAAAGAGGCAATCCAGTGACTTGCTCCCCTGTCCACCGTACGCCACACCCTCCCTATTCCACCAAAGACTTTGCATGGCAGCGTTGGATGGGCTTTAGCCCATGCGGTCATCTATCGTAATGGAGTGCTTCGTCCGCTTCTTCGATAGGTGTCCAGCTGCGTTTTCAACTCCTTTACGATTTGCGGATACTTGTAGTAAAGGTTAGTAGTCTCACCGGGGTCTGTCTTCAGGTCGTATAGTTGGCCCGGCGCATCGGGCGCCGTATCCGGCAGAGCAAAGGGCTTCAGCCTCGCCTGGTCATAGTTATTTCCTCCTGAACCCTTGTGGTCGAGATACTTCCATTGGCCTCGCCTGATTGCAAGTGCAAGTTTGTTGGTCTGGTGCAGGGTGTATCGACGGACATGCTTGTCTTTATCTTGTTTTCCAAGCAGCACCGGCAGCACGTTGAAACTGTCCTCGGCTGCATCATTTGGCAGTTCCGCTCCGGCAGCCGCGGCACAAGTGGCCATCACATCGGTCATACTCACCGTTTGATTTGAGACGGTCCCGGCTTTGACCCTTCCCGGCCAGCGGGCTATGAAAGGCACGCGGTGACCGCCTTCCCACTGGTCACGCTTCATACCGCGCCACGGCCGCGCCCCATCGTGCCGGTAATCCTTTCGCATGTTGATAACGCTTGTGACCTCGGGGCCGTTGTCGCTCGAAAACATCACCAAAGTATTGTCGGCAAAACCATGTCTTTCGAGGGCCTGCATTAGCTGACCCACAATATAGTCGAGCTCATAGATAAAATCGCCGTGCGGACCCGCATTTGTCTTGCCTTTGAAATCCTTTCCCGGAAAGGAAGGCAGATGAACCGCCTGGGTCGAATGAAAGAGGAAAAAGGGCCTTTCCGGTGAGTTCCTTTTATGATTTTCCAGAAATTCAAGACTCTTTTTGAGAAACAACATGTCCACCTCCTCCAAATCAAAATCCGGCGCAATCATTCCCTGCCGATTGTCCTTTGAGTATGGATGTTTTGGTAAAAGTGTTCGGTCGAGTATTTTGGTCGGCGGCGTGGGAATCCGGTCGCCGTCAATAAAGGCGTAAAGCCAGTCCGTAGTCGGACAACACGCTGTTCCGAAGAAATGGTCGAAACCTTGATGTATGGGACTGTCGGGTATTGACCGCGAATAGTCAATTCTTTTTACCCCATCGAGTCCACCTTCATTAATCGCCTTTCCATCCTTGTCCATGAAGGTCAGGCCGATATGCCACTTGCCAAAACACGCGGTTGTGTAACCCTGGTCCCTGAGCATCCCGGGCAGGGTGAGTCGTGACTTCTCAATCAGGCACGGGCCGCCTGCGCCGGTGAATACCCCCGGAAAACCGGTGCGAAAAGCCATCCGTCCGGTCATCAGGCTGTAGCGCGTGGGTGTGCAGACCGTTGAAGCGCTGTGTGCATCGGTTAAGAGTATTCCCTCGCCTGCCAATTTGTCCAGATTTGGAGTGGGTACCTTCGATTCGGGATTGTAGCAGGAAATATCTCCGTAACCGAGATCGTCGGCAAGGATAAACACAATATTTGGTTTTTTGGCCGACTTATTCTCAAGAGAATTAAGTATCTTGCTCCCGCATCCTGACAAACAAAAACCTGCAGCGGCTAAACCAACGGCCTTGATAAAATCGCGTCGCGTTTGATAATGTTTCATATCGAGGTTCCTCAAAAAAATTATTCCTGGCCTATATGGCCACGGCATTTAAGATGGTAAAAACTTTCTTTAATGGTCTCCATAGGCTCGATACTATCACAATTCAGTTTGTTTGTCATGGCTTACCCGGGAATTCCGGGGATAAAGGCTGTTCAGCTTTTCAGGATGTACTTTGCCATAATTCAACCCAACAACCATTATACAGTTCTATACGGCTTTTACCCGCCTCTGGCGGGCTGGCGTACCGGTTACCTTTCGCAATTTTTAGACCGTTACTTTTAATATCAGATTTCCTTCTCATGGTTATCCTTGTCTGATGTTCTGATTTGGATTAACTCGGTCCTGCACCGTTTGGAGCATTACTGAACTCATCGGCTGGGGGCGGACCGGTAGTGACATCTATCTGCACGGCCGGTGCACGATTGCCCGCCTCATCAACGAGCGTTGCCGCAGGCGAATCCGCGTAAGCATAGAAAAACCTGGCGGGCAGCGTTATCTGTCGGTCGAATGTAAGCTCCAATGTTGTAGCCCCGGCTCTGGCCGCGCTGCATACGGCGGAGCCTTCGGCGTCAACGACGACGAAGTCGCTCTCGGTAACTTGTGAGAGTTCTTTCACCTCGGCAAAATGTGCAGTGATCTTGCGAGAGCCCGGGGCCAGAACCGCTGCGTCGAGCACCGGGCCCGGCCAATTGATATCTCTCTGATTGAAACGGTGCCGCAACAAAGCGCGGGCCAGCTCCTCGCCTAATTCCATATACCCGGGCGTGGCCAGATGGCCGTCTTCCTTCTGCAATCCCCCAAGAGCAGTCACCAGCAGGGCGTTGCCATCGGCCAGAACGAACCGTCGCTGGGCTTCACGTACCGACATGAAATATGCCGGTCTTTTAGCCTGGCCGGGTCTGGTCTTGGCGCAGAGCTGAATGATAACTACCGTCATGTGTGGATTCTCAGCGGCTTTTCGGACACGCGCGACAAGGTCCGTAA
Source organism: Sedimentisphaerales bacterium (assembly GCA_035529895.1). Classification (GTDB taxonomy): domain Bacteria; phylum Planctomycetota; class Phycisphaerae; order Sedimentisphaerales; family Anaerobacaceae; genus JAUWKC01. The sequence continues at coordinate 17,633 of DATKVV010000063.1, read as the reverse complement.
GCCTGTCCTGGTAAGCGGCGGCATCTTCGGGCGACTTGGTGTCGGATTCACCCTGGTACCACAGCAAGACACCCGCTCCTTTGCCCGCTTCTTCAATACGCGAAAACAGTTTTCTTTCACCTTCGCTGCCGGGAGCCCAGTGACTTATCGGCTGGGCGCCGAGGGCGTAGCCGAGCATATCGATTTTGTGTCCCTTTCGCGCAACTGCCTGTGCCGCTGTGACCCAGGCGCTCACGCCACGGGTATTCATTCCCGGTAGCGGATCCCCGGCAGTGACAAACTTTCCCTCACAGGGATCAAACATTCTAACTTCGTCAATAGCCTTTGGTCCGGGAAGAGGCCCGCGACCGCAGGCGTTCGACTGACCGGAGAGTATCCAGAGATTGGAGCGGTTGCTAATACACCCAAAGTTAAGTACAAGCAATACTAAGCTCACCGCTGTAATCGAAAAAACGTCACACTTGACTCTCAGAGCATCCTTTTTGCCTTCACCCATTTGGTTCTCCCGTATCAGATGGTCAAAAGTAGCTTGAATGTTCTCCATAAGCTTTATACTATCAAAATCCGCTTCTTATGTCACCTGCTACTTGGGAAATCCGGGGATAAAGGCTGTTCAGCCTTTCAGGACGTACTTTGCCATTTTGGGCGGCCGGTGCAGAAGCTCCGTGAAGTGGTGGACTAAAGCTCTTTCGATTTCGTTCAGCGTTTTTTCCTCCGATTCGGCAATCAGTCTTAGATTACTCAGGCAATTAACCGTTCGTTTGGTCAGGCTGATTCTGTCCGGGAAACTTGCCTCGCAGTCCCCGCAAATCAGGCCGTTGGCGGAACTGCTGAAATAAAACTTGTATGTCGTATCTCCCATCTCGTATCTGGTTTTGCAGTTTGCGCAGCCATTCAGAATGGGCTGCAGGCCGATTTCTTTGAGCAGAGACAATTGAAATAATATGAGCAGGGCGAGCGTATCGCGTGAAGCGCCGCCCTCAGCAGGTATATCTTTGACGCTTTGTAAAAAGTGCAGGAAGTTATCGAAAAGCGCCGCATGGGGGTCGTAATCGTCGGTCAGACTGTTCAGCAGTTCTGCGGCAAAAAGACAACAGTTGAAAACGAAAAGATTATTCGAGAGGCTGCCAAAGCCAGGCTGCTGTTCGAATTCGGTCAGGGTAGCAAGCTTTTCCCTCGTAGAATCGGAAAAGACAATTTTTCCGTGGGCGAGTGCTTCTATAGGGCCGTCAAACGCTGATTTGGGCCGCTTGGCGCCTTTGGCGATTGTGCTGACTTTGCCGGCAGCTCTGGTAAAGAATGTTACGACCTGGGATGTTTCGGAGTAGTCGAGCGCGCGTATACAGATAGCTTCGTCTTTGGTCAGCATGGCTCACATCGCAAATCCTGCATCTGGCTTCACGCTTCGGTTTCCGCGCCTTTTTGGATTCTGATCCGCTTTATTCTTCTGGGCTCGGCCAAGGTGATGATAAATCTAAGGTTTTGGTAATCGAAACTCTCGCCGGTTTTCGGGATATATCCCAGGTGCGAGAAGACAAAACCGCCTACCGTATCGTAATCTTCGTCATCAGGCAGGTTCAGCTCGAACTTGTCGTTCAGGTCGTCGATATACGTTCTGGCGTCAATCTCAACCGTATTCTGGTCGACTTTCTTGATAGGTTCGGGGTAAGTCTTTTCGTATTCATCGCTTATTTCGCCGACCAGCTCTTCGAGAATATCTTCGAGGGTAACAATGCCTGCGGTTCCGCCATACTCGTCGAGCACCACGGCTATGTGCAATTTCTGATTTTGAAATTCGTGGAGAAGGGCCCTGAGGGGCTTTGTTTCAGGAACAAAATAGGCTTGCCTGATTTTGCCGTGCAGTTTGAAATCTGCGGCCGGCTTGCCGATTTCAGCCAACAAGTCCTTGGCGTAGATAAGACCGATTATATTGTCTATGTTTTCCTCATAGACGGGCACGCGCGTATGTCCCGCGTTATTGATAGTCTCCAGCACCGTCTGCAAATCAGAGTTGACTTCGAGGGCCGCTATGTCCGTGCGTGGAGTCATAATTTCCGCAGCGGTCATCTCGCTCAGCTCCAAAACGTTTTCAATCATTTCCTGCTCTTCTTCATCGACCACTCCCTCCATCCTGTGCTGTTCGAGACCGTCCAGGAATTCCTCCTGCTTTTCTTCCTGCTGTTCTTCGGGCGTAGTTTCGGCCACACCGGCCAGCCGGCGGACGAAACCGTCGTATGCCAGAAGGATATAAAGAACAGGCGAGGCGAGCCATTCAAAGAATACCAGAAGTCCGTATGTCCGGCTCAGGATTTTTTCGGCGGCATATTTGGCCCAGGCGTGAGGGATTGCCAGGCTGAACACCGAAAATACTGCCACTGCAATAATAAACGTAAGAACGTAGTCGGCAATTTGCACGTGGCCCTCGTGCAGCGCAGCAAAAATCCCGATAAGTAATAATAGGGTGCACATGTTAAGAATAAGCCGATATAAAGAACAGGTCAGAATCAGTTTTTCCGCGCCTTCCGCTAATCGGTCGGTCAGACCCTCCGACGTCTCTTTTCTGCCCACCGCCTTAAATGCCTCCAGCAACTTGACGCGGGAAAATGTGCGCAGTGCGATGGCGCTGACGGAGAAAAACAGCGTTCCTCCGGCCAGAGCACAAATCAACAGTATGGCCCAACCGACGTAACTCACTCAAGACCCTTTCAGAGCAGGAATTAACAGGCGCTAAGTATCTTGCTGTCCGTTATCAGTATTATATACCGAGCCGTAGCCATGCTGTTGCAGTATTTCGTCTTCGGTCTGGTGCATCTTCTTTGCCTGCTCTCCGGTACAATCATCAAATCCGAAGTTGTGCAGCAGAGCGTGGGTTATATAAAGCGCCAGTTCGGCTTCGCTCGAATGGCCCCTTGTTCTTGCCTCTTTCAGGGCCTTTTCGCCGTTGACGACCAGCTCGAAGCACTTTGCGAGGCGCTCGGGGCGATTCTCGAATTCTTCTTCGCCATCGGACAGGTCGAAACTCAGGCAGTCGGTCGTACAGTCATGGCCTAAGAACTGCCCGTTCACTTTGCGGATTTCAGCGTTGCCGACTATGGCGATACTAACCATTGCTTTTGAGAGCCTGAAACGACCGCAGATGTCTATGACCAGTTTCTTGAGCTTGGGTAATCTAAGATCTATTTCTTTGAAATTCTTGGCGATTTGAACAACTATGCCCTGGCCTTGTTCAAGAGAATCCATAATTGCTGCTACTTTTCTTGTTCGATGGCTCACACCCCGATTATGTTTCTTCGGCGGTTACCGTTTTGTAGTCTTTTTCTTTTTGTGCGCCTGAGCCCTCAGGTACATCAGGCGGCTTGGGATAGGGGACTCGACCATGATAGTGGGCAGCGAGCGTTTTTGAAATACTGGCCTCTATCTGGCTCAACTCTCGCAGTGTCAAATCGCATTCGTCAAATTGCCCGTCCTGCAGCCGTTTCATCGCCATATTATGCACAACGGCCTCTATTCTCGTCGGGGTCGCCTCCCCCAGCGACCTTACAGCGCCTTCAATCGTATCGGCCAGCATAACGATGGCCGATTCTTTTGTTTTGGGTTTCGGACCGGCATATCTGAATTCACTCTCGGACGGCGGAGGGGACCCCCGGATACCCTTCTTGCCCTCGGAGGGTCCCTGCGTTTGTTGCTCATCGTATCTTTTTTTGGCCTCATTGTAAAAATATTCGACCAATGTTGTGCCGTGATGTGTTTCGATGAATTGCCGCAGCACCGCCGGCAGGTTATATTCCTTTGCCATTTCTATCCCGTCTTTGACGTGGCCGACAATAATCAGCTGGCTCATCGCCGGCGACAGTTCTTTATGCCGGCTCATCGAACCGATTTCGTTCTCAACGAAATAGTCGGGCTTGTTGAGTTTGCCGATATCGTGATAATAGGCCCCCACCCTGCACAGCAGGCCGTTTCGTTCGATGGCTTCGGCGGCCGCTTCGGCAATCGAGCCTATCAGCAGGCTGTGGCTGAACGTCCCGGGTGCTTCCATGGCAAGTCTTTTCAACAGCGTCTGATTGGCGTCGCTGTAGTCCAAAAGCGTCATGCTTGTGGCTATTCGGAAGATTCTTTCGATAAGCGGCAGCAGACTTTGGATAAGCAGGCCGACCACCAGAGTGGCCCCGGCGTGAAGAGCTGCGTCTCTTAGGGCGTTAGCCAGCCGGGGAGTGAAAGCCAAAAAGTCCAAAGCCAGAGCGATTACGAACACAATTACGGCCGCAAGTGTGCTGACTTCGAGCAATTTCATTCTTGTTCGGATTTCTCTCAGTGAGAAACAGCAGGTAACCACACCGGCGGCCATTACCAGGAACAGGTTGATATCTCCTTTTGTCCCGGCGGCAAAACAGGCAAAGACACAATAGAACACACTCATACCGATGGCAAATCGCTGGTCATAAGCGATTGCCAGAATGATAGCCGCTGTAACGGCGGTTCCGGTAGCCCACCAGGTGTGTCCGGTCAGTAATATGCCGAATTTGGTTGCGGCCAACAGCAGGATGAACAAACCCACGAGCGCCAAGGCTCTGACATAATTCTCTATTATCCGCTTTTGATAGTGATTTATATAGAGGACGGCTGCAAAAGAGATCAGCAGCACGATAACAGTTGTTGATGCAACTTCGGGATAGTTGACTTGCCGGATTAGCTCGAAGGATAAGACCGGAGTGCAGAGGACAACAAAAAGCAGCCATAACAGGGCCGAGTTGACCAGGCTCGTGTTCGCCAGCCGGCTTATTTGTGACAGCCGCTCAGCCGCTATACTCTTGCGAACCTGGTTTCTGCGCAGGCTCGGCTTTTTTCCAAAGAAACCCATCTGTGTATCCTCGTAGCATCCCTTAAAGTAAAAAGAAAGGCACAACTGATTCGTGCTTCACTTCTTAGCCTTCAGTATTGCACTTTTTCTATATGCCCGGACGATGTTCTGAACCAGTCGGTGCCGAACGATATCTACGCGGGTCAATTCTACCACGCCTATCCCCCTGATTCGCCGCAGTATTTCGATTGCTTCGACCATTCCACTTTTCTGGCCGGCGCCCAGGTCAATTTGCGTTATGTCGCCTGTAATTATCATTTTCGAGCCTTGGCCCAGTCTTGTCAAGACCATTAGCATCTGCAGAGGCGAGGTGTTTTGTGCCTCATCGCAGATGATCACGGCTTCGTTCAACGTTCGTCCTCGCATAAAGGCAAGCGGAATAATCTCGATAACGTCCAGGTCCATAAATTTTCTCATCTGCGCGAAATCCATCATATCTTCGAGCGCATCAAAGAGCGGACGCAGATAAGGATTTACTTTTGCCTGCAAGTCTCCGGGCAGAAAACCCAGTCTTTCGCCGGCTTCCACCGCCGGCCGGGCCAGGACTATTCTCCTTACCTGTTTTTTCTTTAACATTGAGACAGCAACCGCAACAGCCAGATATGTTTTACCCGTCCCTGCAGGGCCTATGCAGAAGGTCAGGTCATTGGCCAGCATTATCTCGACATACTTCAACTGCCCCTTTGTAGAGGGCTTTATGAGCTTCTTGTGGGAATAAACGGTAAGCGCCTCGCCGGTCTCGGCTGTTAAAGGCACATTGTCTCGAGTCAGAAACGCAGTCACATCATCGGTGGTGAGTGAGCGGTGTTTGAGCAGGTGTTTCTGCATTCTGTCGATAATCTCCGCGGCCTTGTCTACATCCTCCTGCCGGCCTGTGATGATTAGGTTGGACTGCCGCGCCGCGATTCGTACACCCAGGGATTGGCGCAAAAGCCGAAGATGGCTGTCCGCCGGGCCGAACAGCTCAAGCTGTTTCTGAGCGGAATCTAATTGTATGGTAACTTCCAAAATCTTCCTCTATTGTCGCGCTGGGCTCTCTTGTGTTATGACTCACTGCAAAACAGGGCCGCGGGCCGTGAACATAAGGAACAAATACGCAAATGGCGCTGCCGCCAGCGGCGAATCAATGATATCCAATACCCCGCCGAAGCCCGGCACATGCTTCGAAGAGTCCTTCTGCTCGGCGTCGCGCTTTATCATAGACTCCGCCAAATCGCCCATCTGACCTATAAAAGCAAAACACAAGCCAAATATTGCTGCCAGCCACCAGGCCATTATATCACAACTTGCTGCAAATGCGACAGAAACTATGATTGCAGTCAAAGCCGCACCGGCCATACCCTCCCAGGTCTTGCCCGGGCTGATTCTGGGCGAGAACTTATGCCTGCCAAATAAAGTCCCGCCGGTGTAAGCTCCTATGTCGGCTGATTTTACGGCAAAGATGAACATTAACACCGGCCAGACGCCGAAGTCAATTCGAACCCCGAGCACAAAGGCGCTCAAAAACCCCAGATAAGCAATTGAGAAGTAACTTGCCCCGCAGTTGGCGATGACTCCCGAAGTCCCGCACCGTATATATTGGTTTAACAGCAATCCCAACAGGCAGAAGGCACAAAGAGAAAACACGTAAATAGGCGGCGAGATTTTGATAAGCTGGGGCCAGTACCAGCTGGTGGCGAACAGTATCGACGCTGCGGTCGAAATGGGGGCGAAAATCATCAGATTCTTTGCCGCGGCAAGTCGGGACAATTCCACCTGGGCCGGAATGACCAATATCGCGATCAGAATACAGAGGAGGGTTCCCTCGACCGGTTTATCGCCTGTTACCGATAAGGGCATATACTTGCTCACGGAACCGTCAAGAACAACAATAGCGGTGAAAACCACCGTCATCAATGTTCCGAAAATCAATCTGTATTTGAGCATAATTCACTTCACAGTAACCGGCAGGTCTGTGCAATCTCGGCTGGCAGCTATGACCATGTTCTCACGGTTCCGAAGCGTCGGTTTCGTTTCGCGTAGGCCAGTATCGCTTTTTCCAAATCTGCTCTTTGAAAATCCGGCCAGAGAGTCTTTGTGACGTAGAATTCGCTGTACGAGATTTGCCACAGCAGAAAGTTGCTGACTCTCATTTCATTTGCGGTTCGTATCAAAAGGTCGGGGTCGGCAAGGTCGGCGGTGTATAGGTGCCGGCTTATGCACTTCTCATCGATATCCTTAAGTCGCAGTTTCCCCCTCTTGTATTCCTGCGCGATCTTCCTTGTTGCATCCGCAATCTCCACTCTGCCCCCATAGTTCAGGGCCAGAGCAAGTTTCATACCCGTGTTGTCGGCAGTCAGTTCCACGGTTTTTAGCAGTTCCGTCTTTACCGTTTCCGGCAAATGAGCCAGTCGTCCGAGGTGAACCAGCTTCACATTGTTCTTCATCAGTGTTGGACGAATATTGATAAGGTATTGCGTGTAGAGGTACATAAGGGCGTCGACTTCGGATTTGGGTCTTTCCCAGTTCTCCATACTAAAGGAATACAAAGTCAGACACTCGATTCCAAAGTCGACGGAACATTGGGCTATTCTCTCGACCGTCTTTCCCCCCTGACGGTGTCCTTCGACTCGGCGCAAACCTTTTTCCTGTGCCCATCGGCCGTTGCCGTCCATGATTATTGCGATGTGGCGAGGCATCTGTTCAATAGAAAGTCTGAGGCGCTCGGCAGTCTTGTTAAGTTTTTCTTCCATCCTTGTTTCCATTCTTAATTTTCCGCACATAAACGCGACCTCATTTTGAGTCGCGTCGCAAAACGGAACCGCCGTTGCAGCCGGCATTTTGTTAATCGTGATAGAGCAGACGACAGAATCAAAAATCACCTGAATATTGTCTGACTCCGTTTGGGACCGACACCGATGATCTTAATCGGTCTTTTGGTCATTTTTTCCAAAAGCAAGATATAGTTTTGAGCGTTCAAGGGCAAATCCTCGAAATCCCTCATTTCGGTTATGTCCTGCTGCCAGCCGGGTAAAGTTTCGTAGACGCACCGGGCCTGCGAAAGCCTTGCTGTGTTTGCCGGGAAAAAGCCGGTTTCTATTCCGTTGATTTCATAGCTCTTGCAGATTTTTATTTCTTCCAGGCCGGTCAGGGTATCCAGATGCATCAGTGCTATGGAATCGATGGCGCAAATCGTTACGGCGTAGGAGACGCCTACGGCGTCGAACCACCCGCATCGGCGGGGTCGGCCGGTGGTGGTGCCATACTCGTTTCCCTTGTCGCGGATGTACCGTCCGATTTCATTGTCCTGCTCGGTGGGGAAGGGACCGGCGCCCACCCTTGTGGTGTAGGCCTTTGTCACACCGATGAATTTATCGACCATCTTGGCGGGCACCCCGCAGCCCGCGGACAAACCAAGCGCGCTGGAGTTTGAGCTGGTTACAAAAGGAAATGTCCCGTGGTCCAGGTCCAGCAGCGAGCCTTGGGCGCCCTCGAACAGGATTGACTTGCCGTCTGTGATTGATTTGTGAAGCAGCTCCGTTGTGTCGGTTGCGAACGGCAGAAGCCTGTCGGCGTAAGATTTACATTTTTCGAAGATGCTGTCGGCGCTTATCGGCGGGCTATTGTAGAGAGCGGCGAAGATTCTATTTTTATAGTCCACGATGGCTTGCAGCTTTGCTCTGAGGTTTTCGAGGTCCCTCAGGTCGGCCATGCGGACGGTATAGCTTCTGCCGACTTTGTCCGCGTAACACGGGCCGATGCCCCGAACTGTGGTGCCGAGCTTGTTCTTGCCCAGCGATTCTTCACGGAGCTGGTCTTCCTTCTTGTGATAGTCCAGCACAAGATGTGCATTTTCGCTTATGAACAGTCTTTTAGTCAGTGTAATTCTTTGTTCTGCAAGGGTCTCAATTTCTTTTATCAAGACCTCCGGGTCAACAACGACGCCGTTGGCGATTACGCAACTGACCTCCGGGCGAACAGAACCGCTGGGCAAAAGGTGTAAGGCGAACTTGCGGTCGCCCACGACAACCGTATGGCCCGCGTTCGCGCCGCCCCCGTATCTGACGACGATGTCGCTGTGCTCAGCCAGAATATCGACGACTTTCCCTTTACCCTCGTCGCCCCACTGCAATCCGACAACACAGGTATTCACTCTTCTATCCGCCTCTCGGAGTATTTTGTCAAAGATAAACCGCAACAGCTTACGAGCGTAACCCATTGCGGTCAACAGATTTAATTTTAGGTTTTATTTTAGTAACTTCAACTGATTTTTGCAACGAGGTGGTCCAAAATGGGCGCCAAGTTATCGTACGTTCTATCGCTGAGTTTTCGGTTAACCTCGCGGTCGTTGCCGTTCTTATACGTTAAGATAAAGAAGCCTTTCGACTTAAAATGGGTTTTGTCAATTCGTTGTATGGAATCATAGGCAATTTTCTCATTGCCGTTGATGACAAGTTCGTTCTGGTCGGCGATGATTCTCCTGTTCCTGATTGCCAAAAGGTACCCCGCCAAAAGGACGGCAGCACCGATCAAGAACGGAGGTGATTTTCGATTAAAATTCATCGTTGAAGTAGGTTTGCCGCCGTTATCAATAAAATGCTTCTTGTAAAAATCATGGCGTTTCGACCACTTGTATTTGCTCAAGTAGCCATCGTAGGCAAAAATAGCCGACGCTACGAGGCAAACAGCAATATATATCTTAAGGTTATTCTTCTTATGTCTGCTGATTGGCGCCTCAATAGCCATTTTGATTTACGGCCCTTTCAGGAAATTACGTCAATCTTTTTTGCGCGATAACATTGACCAGCGGCTGGACGAAGTTCGGAACTATCTTCTCAGCCATTAATTGCTCAGCCAGCCGGCGCTGATTCTCAAAGGACTTCAGGGCGTCGAATCTCTCGCTGCTTGATGGGTATTGGCGGATGGTCAACGATAAGCTTATCGCTTCATCCGAATGCTGGTTTTTTCTTCCGGGCTCGTAGACGCTCGTTTTTGACTCTACAGTAATCCTCGCCTGTGTGCGACAGTCGCTCGATAGTGCTATAACCACCGCGGGCGAGAACCCGATAGGCCGGGCCGAAGGCAAATCGAGCAGGCAGTTGAATGCCGTTGAGCCGAAAAGTGCCTCTGCGATGACTTCATCATGACTGCCCGCATAGTCGAAATCCATTGCGAAAGTCACATCCAGCGAATCGATGTCGAGATGGTTTACGCTGAGCATGTAAGGCATCAGTTCGAGTACCAGCCTGTCCTGGTCGTAGGCTTCCGCGAAACTTGACGGATTGACTACGCCCGAGCCGATGCGGTCCGTTTCGAGAACGATCCACCGGTACTGGCCGGTGTCGTGGTCTTCTTCCAGGCAGTATTCGTTGTTTTCGCGGCGATAGAAGCAGCCCATCGAGGCGAAGCGCTTTTGTATTCGCTCGAAAAAGGCCAAAATGGTATCACGCTGAGTTGGCAGGTCGAGTTCGGTATTGACATACATGTCGACATAAAAATCGTCACAAAGAGAACTGTAGCTTTTTGACATAGTTTAAAAAACCTCCAAGCCTGACCTTGGGAAAGAAACAATCCCCGGGCTTATTGAAATACTTCCTTCAGCATATACGGCGGCAATGCCGCATTGTTTGATATTTCAGTTTCACGTTTTACCCAGCACAGCGTTGCAGACATTCAAATATTCGGTTTCCCAGATTTCCTCAGTCAAACGTTTAAGCTCCTGGTCATATTTCTTCAGCATCTCCATGTATTCGTCGGATTCGAGGGCTTCCTTGGCTTTTTCGTCTTCGGGTTTAACGTCTGTTGGCATAACCGAGTATCTGAAGATTTCGTAATGGTCTCTTATGGAGCAGGGCATTAGCCAGTTCTTAGGTTTTTTCCAGTTGCCATAACCATATTCTCGCTGCCATTTTCGGCCGTTTTTCATAAAATCGGAGAACATCGCGTCAGCCAGTGTTTTTCCATTGTTATACAAATCATGGATATTATCAACATAATAGGGAATGAAGGCACAGGGCGTTATGTTCCCGTGCCAGTCGATATAGAAGTAACCGCCGTTTCTGCCGTAGGCGATGCAGCCCCGCGAGAGCACGCCGCTATTCCAGAAATCCGCCAGGCAGTAGCTCTTCTCGCTCAGCAGTTCCTCCCACTTTCTGAAAAGCTGAACTCTGTTTTCGGGATTAACCATTAAGTCAAGCTCGTCTTTGCCTCGGCCGATGGGCATCAATTGGAATTGCCACATGTAGCAGGTGCCCTGCTCCAGAAAATAGAAATCATAGAATTCGTCTGTCAGCAGCAAATCCACGTTCTTGCTTGTTGCCGTGATGGAGACGCCGAAGGGAACGCCCGCCTGTCTGAGGGCCTCGAAAGCTTCGAGAATTTTCTTATACGTACCGGCGCCTCTTCTCCCGTCGGTCTCTTCTTCGAAGCCCTCAATGGAGATAGCCGGCGTAACATTTGCACATTCCGCAAAACGTTGGGCGACCTTTTCGTTGATAAGCGTGCCGTTGGTGTATATATGAAAGAACATATCATCGTATTTTTCGAAAATATCGAAGAGCGTCTTGCCCTCGCTCTTATACATAAGAGGCTCGCCGCCGCTGATGGTGATAAACCTGCTGCCGAACAGGTCGTGCCCTTCCCCGATTATTCTGTCTAAGTAAGGATAGGGTATCGTTGCCGGCGTATTTGCTGCCGATGACGCGTAGCAGCCGACGCAGTATAAGTTGCATTTCTGCGTCGGGGAAAGAACCATAAAGGTCGGCGGCAGCTCGCCATATTTTTGCTCGTACCTTTCCACGGTCTGCACGTAACCATGGTCCGTGCATACAAGATTATTCTGGACAAAGACATCTATTATTTTCTTTATAACTTCGCTGGAGACGTAACCTTTGTCCATATTTCTGATTACACAGCGCAGCATTGCCGAGAGGTACTGGTATCTCTTTAACCGCACTGTTTCGAGGTCTTCCGATGCGTCGTCCACAATACTTTTACGGATGTAATCGTCGACTTTTTTTGCGAAAATCTTTCTGAGATGCTTGTGATTTACCATTTTTATTAGCGTTGGCGATATGACCTCCGGTTTCATTTTTTGACTCCCTTCATGACAAATCCCTGCCCCGACAATTACTAAAAACGACCTCACTCAGGCCCTCTATTCTTTTCCGTGCCTGGTCTAAATAGTTTTCTTGATAATTGTCTTACAAGTCCAAGCCTGCCTCAAGAATCAAAAGTCGCACAACAGGTGGCAAGTGTAACAGCAAAAAGCAAAAAAAACAAGTTTTTTTCAAAAAGAGTCCTTCAGCAACATTTTCAATGCCTGACGTCGGTCAACAGACCGAAGCTACCCAAACTTCGGCTCATGAAGCTTGATTTCCGTGAGAACCGCGCCGATAGTTGATAAAATCGCAAAGATAAATACCTGCCAGATGCAGCTTTTGGCCAGGAAAACGACGCCCTCTGGCTCGTTGCCCCAGATAAAAAGGCCGGCAGAAACGGTATGAAACACGGCGACCGCGATACCGCAGCCGGCGGCAGCGACGATACGCTTCCATAACTGTGCCCCCCCGCAGCCCAGAGTTACCCCAACCCCGCACACGAGCGGAACAGCCGCCATAAGCCACCAGATATCCTTCAGGCCGGGCAGCTTACCCTCGCTGCTAACATGGGCAAAATCCGCCAACAACAGTATTCCGGCGGCCGCGCCGGCACACAAACCGACATGCCAATATCGGGCCTTCATTGCAGACCGCATTTCGGCCCTCTTTCGCATTCTCCGCCGGATTGTCAAAGGCCAGTTGTAGAACAAACAGAACACCCAATGCTCCAGCAGCGCGCCGCGCTCACCGAAAACCGGAACGATGTGAACCGCCCCCGTCGCCCAGTGACCAGCCATAAACCGCGCCAGAGCCGGATAACGGTACGTCATCTGAATCGGAAACGCCAGATAACCTATGTACTTGAAAAACCCCAGAAACACCGCAATGTTGTAGTCCCTGAAATTCCGCTCTCTGATGACCAGGTACAACACGTAAAGCCCCCGAGTCAACGAGCCGGGAGAGATCGGCACCACCTGAAACAGCGCCACAATACCGATACCAATGCCCCACGCCTGCCTGCGAGGCATTTCCGGATGCATCAGAATATAAACGATTGCAAGTGTCACCGAGACAATCTGCGTAACCGGCAGAGTGCAGACGTGCACCGCCAGACTTTTCAGATACTTTTGTATAAAAGGCTCGTTAATGTTCGAGAGTATGGCCCCGGCGTCCTCATCGCTGAGCATTTGCCTTTTCTGTCCCCCGGTTACCATCTCGCGAAGCCATTGCTCCCGCAGTTCGGCGTTAAAATACAATCGAACAGGCCGAACAAATATGTAATACAGCTTGTCTCTCGCGAAATCTTTATCGGTCAGAAACCTGTGCAGGCCGGCGGGAAGCACCGAAAGCGGCAAGTGACACAAATATCGCCAAACCGCTCCGGCAGCCGCCAAAGCATGGGCGGCGCTCATTCGCCCGCCCCTGTGCCAGATGATGACTTTCTCTGCGATGCGCCCCTCGACCGCCCGCCCGAAGTAGTCCCAACTCGTAAACAGCTCCCCATAGTGTCTTCGCCAGTCCCCCCGTCCCCAAATCCGCCTCACGAACCTCCCCAGGAGCGGTATCACGCCGATTACGCAAAACAACAGGGTCAGAGCCTTGCCGGCGCGCAGCTTCTGTTCGCACTTCGGGTCAACCAGGTTTCGCACTTTCCATCCGGTTACTGCACTGTCAAGCATCGTTGACCACAGCGTTCCGCTGTAAAGCAGACGAACATGATTATGGGTGATATCCGGCAGCGAATCGCGATACGACCGCTCGGCAGCTTTTAACTCGCCCAGCAACTGATGCATATCGGAAAAATCACTGCTGTTTGCATTAACAAACTCCTCCAGCTTACCTGTATCGCCGCGGTCGAACTGCACGAGACTGCCCCGCATAACACCTTTCGCTATCAGCTTGAAGTCGCCCGGACTCATCGGCAGAAAAGGCAGCAGGGCGAGCCCGGCCTTGAAATCAACCGCCGCCAGCCCGCCGGAGGGGCTGTCCCCAGTACCACGGCGTTTTAGACAGTTCGGCTGACTCTTGCACGTCCACCACTCATACTGTCTGGCCAGCTCGCACGCCCCCATATCGTGCAAAAGCTCTGCAAAATCCCCCATAAACTCCTTCTTGGCCCTGTATTCCGGCGAGCCGAGCAGTTGCTCATCCGTTGCCTTGCCCCGGCCCCACCGCTTCAGCAGGTCCATTCGCTCATCCACCTCCAGCCGCCATGTTCGCCCGTCAATCCACTCGCCTAACTCCCCGCAGCTGCCCAGCGCGCTATCGACAAATGTTGCGTAAACGTCCGCGACCTTGCTTTCATCCCCGAATCGAATCTTTGCCCCGCGCCCGATAAATTTCTGCCAAATCGCCCCGGCCTTCGCCGCCGTCGGATTCACCTGAAGCTGAAACGGCCCCTGGAAACCGACCCGATAGACCGCATCGCGAAACAATCTTGAAAACCCCGAGGGAGGGACAAATATTTTCATTGCGCAAAGCCGGCCTGCCTCAAGCCCGTTTATTGCCCCGGCTGCAGGCTCGATTTGCTCTGCTCTTACCTGATATACCTGACCGGCAAAGCCTCCCCCGACAAATCTCTCAACGACCAGGTGGACTTTGGCCCTGTTCGCTTCGCAAATCCCCTCAACGTCATAAACCAGCTCGCTGCCCGCGTCATAACGCCCGACCCGCATTGGCCGATGCACTCGCGCCAGCCGAAATCTCTCTTCGAGCTTCCTGCAAACCTCGACCGAATATTCTCCTGACATTCTTTTTTCCCAGCGCGTCCGACTAAAAAACCGCCCAGCACTATCCGGCCAACCACAGCTTCGAGCAAATCAGCACTGCTGTCCCTGCGTAAACCCCGGCCATTAAGTCATCGGCAAGGATGCCCCAGCCTCCGGAGAGTTTTTCGAGCTTGCCGATGGGCCAGGGCTTGAATATGTCGAAAAACCTGAAAAGGAAAAAACCAACCACCGCCGTGGTCCAGATGTGACTGGTCGGCGCCATCCCTGTTATCATAAACGTAACCGCCTGGCCCGCAAATTCATCGGCAACTACTTCACGCGGGTCGCTCCTGCCGGTCGCCGCAATCACCGCGGGCGAACAGATAACACACACCGCCGAACCCACTATTGTCAGCAGTGCCATCGCAACCGCCACTGCCGCCCCCGGCGCCTCGAAATGCAACATCAGGACAAAGACAATCGCAGGAGGCAGCGACCCCCACGTCCCCGGTGCAACCGGCAGCCGGCCAAGACCAAAACACGATGCGAGCACCCTTTTCATATCCGCCGAAGATTAACTGAGTGCTCAGGTTAAGTCAAAGATTATTAAGCCCTTGCCGCCGCCCACCCTCGGCGTCTTCTCCCATCTTCGGCGTCCCCACCCTCTATGTTTAGCCCCGAAGCCTGCCTTCGGGGTCAAAACCTCCGTGCCTTTAACCCACCCCCGAACCCCACCCATAAAAAAACCGCGCCGGGTGGCAGCCTCAAGCGAAGTCCCTCGGGGACGCCTTACGGTGCTTGGGGATGGCCTCCTCCACCACTCCCACCGCCGCCTGTGGTGAGCACCGTCGAACCGCCGAGGAATCCAACAAAAAAAACGCGACGCAGCGCGTCGCTTCCTCATCGTAGGATGGGCTTTAGCCCATGCGGTCCCTTGGTTTTGAATTTGCGACTTTTCGCGATTCGAATTTGTTTCGGATTCTTGTCCGCCGTCGTGTCCGTCATAGCTTCAGCGCAGACGGAAGTCTTGACGTAGGCGGATCGACCTTCGTATTTCGGATTTGTCCCGCCATCCTGCTTGCCCGCCACGCCATTTGGCGGGCTTGCCCGCCGTTACGCTTGTCCGCCGAAGGCGACGGGTGACGGGTGGCAGCCTCAAGCGAAGCTTGGGGATGGTTCCCCTGTCTCGCCCGCCGCTTGTCTGGCGGGTTCGTTTGGCGGATTCGGCGGGTTCTCACTTCTCCTGCCCGCCCTGACCAAAGCCGAATGCGCGCGTTCCCTACTTTTGCACTTTGAGCTTCAGTTTTACACGTTACGCTTTAAACTTTAACCTGCTTTCCTGCCCCACGTCGCCTCCTAATCGTACCATGGGCTTTTCCCCATGCGCTTATTCTTTCCCTCCGTCCTCGAAGCGAGCGCCCCTACGCAAGGAATGCTTTGTTCTTCAAGTCCTTATTACTTCTTTGACCAATCGTTTCAACTCGTTTCCAGCAGTTCTCTGGTCGATCTCTCTCCAGCCATTATTGAGCAAATCATTCTGCCCATCCGTAGTTCGATATGAAGCCTTGTCAATTCGTTCAAGTACGAACTCTAGCCCTTCAATCGTAGATAGTTCCGCTGATTCAACCAGTTCGTCGAAATGACTATTTCGTGCATCTACTGCCTTTTTGTAATTACCCATCTTCAAACAACTAAGCGTTTGGTATACATCTATAGGATATTCATTACTTTTTGCAACGCCAAATAGAACATCTTGAATTTTTCTCTTTTCTTCTTTGTGCATTTTTGAAGCATTAGCTTTAATCCACTCATATAACCAACCACTTTTATCATTCCATAGTTCTGATATAATACTTTTTCTTCTTTCAGGATAAGCCCCAAGAAGTAAATCGCATACACTCCGATACCTCTTACCTGCCCCATTCATGTACTGGTAAAGTCTCTGATTTACCAACTGCCTGTATTTTTCAATGAACACACATACGCTATGTTCCGAACCATGCTCCACCAACTGCTGCCCTCTTGAATTGAAAAAGCTTACGGCTGTCTTCGCCACTGCTGACCATTCCTCGAATTTCTCATAATCGACATATGCATCGATTATCTCAAGCTTATTGGTATCGTCCACATAGTCAAACAATCTATCAAGAGTTTGCAATGCAGCCTGGCTATCCGAACCCGTCATATGAAGTCCATAAGCACGTCTATTTATAGTTCCTAAGCCTTTCAAAAAACTGTTGCATCGTCCGGAAACTTCCTTGGTGTCGTACTCCTCTATATTCCATTCGCTTTTATCGCAATACGACTCTAAAACAGCCTTAAAGCATTGTATTACACCTTGGACGTAGTTGTATCCTTCATCCCCGTCTCCTTCTTCAAGTGATATGCAATAATCAATAATGTTCTCTGGAGCAACTCTGTTATCTCCTTCCTCACACACAGCGAGCGCCCTCTTAAACAAAGCCTTAGATTTACAATCAGGGTATCTTATCGCAACCGGTATTATCTCGTTGCCTAACCCCAGAAGTCGATCAATAACCTCTGGGATTTCCTGTTTTAGCTTATCCCGCACATCCGCTTGGCAACTTCTGAATAATGCTTCACGGTCTTCAAGAACTGCTTCCAATACATCTACACTGTACTGAATTTTTTCTTCAGAGCAGACAATCCCATTTACAGTTTGCCCAAAATTTTTGACGACCCTTAGAACTTCCTCAGTCTTGCCTTTTAATATTCTTTCGTACACAAGCTTCCCTGGCATATCTTTCAAGTCTTGTGGGTATTGCGATGCTAAACACAATGCCATCTGGTCAGTTACAGATGGAGATACAACAATTTCCCCGTTTTTTCCTTGTGTCTTAACATGATTGAATAATTTTGCTTGTCTTTGCCGATATCCTGAACGAGGGACAAATCGTTGTCCCATAAAGGGTAACGTTCAGGAGATAAGACAATGCAAGCTCTTTCAAAATTCTGTTGTCAAAA
>DATKVV010000062.1:0-45966 GCA_035529895.1 Sedimentisphaerales bacterium | reverse complement strand
GCCTGCGCCACCTGTCGTCTGCAAGGGCGTAGTGTTATTGAGTATTTGCGTAATGCATGTCGTTGTCATTTGGATGGTATTCCATCTCCATCGTTAATAAAAACCACAGCCTGTTTAGCCAAAACCGCGTGAACGCTTACGAAGCTGCTTGTTTTGGTAACCCGGTGGATTATCAATCACAAGATTTTTTAACCCGACTTTCCCTCCCATAATCGACAGCTCGGCATCCCCCACCCGCACGCCGACATTCAACGCCTTTGTCCCCGCCGCTTCAACACCCATCTTGACGGCACGGTCGGCAAAAAGGCCGATTATCACCGCCGTCACAACCACCAGGACCACAATCGCCGCTAAAACAATCCCCATAATCCTGATTGACTTTTTCATTTTCCGCCCCTTTCAAAAACTTTGATTTCTAATTGTGCGATTGCCCTCTACCATGGCCCAATTTGATGAATCACTTTTCCGCATACTGCGGTTCGCCTCCATAACAGCAGACCTCTTTGCGCCAAATCACCAAGCACGCTCATTGCTCCTGCACGAAATCGGCACACGTCACGCCCGAAACACCTTATTCCTGGCCCATCGCCAGGATGAAAGAATCGGCCTCCGCAATGGAAGCCTCCATCTCCTTTATCAGTAAAGTGACGTCCGCTTCAACAGAAACCAGTTCTTCCTGCAAAGACGCGACAGCCTGCGCATTCAGGTTGTGTTTGAGAAAAAGCACCTGGTCCCGGAAAGCCGAAAGCACAGGCTCCATCTTCTCCTCGGCACGTTTCATCGCACCTATAAGCTGCACATACCTTTGCTGTGTCTGCTCAAGCTTGCGCTCACTCGAACGGCGAAGCCTGTCATTGCTGTATTGCTTCAGCTCCGATTCCCATTCGGCAAATAGCGCCCCGGCAACCTCTTCGACATTCCCAATCCGCTTTCGAACAGCCGTTGCCTTCGACTCACTGCTTTCCAGTTCGCTCCTTAGTTCCTTGTACTTCGTTTCAAGCTCGCCCCCGCTATAGCCCACAACACTGCTGAACTTCTCCAGCGCCGACCCAAACTGCTCTTTGGCATCCGACTGGGCGTCACGGGCATCCTCCACACGCTCTACCAGCAAATCCCTCTTGTGATAGCCGAACGCCTCCATCGTCTTGTAATAGACACTGTGGCAGCCAGTCATCACCACCACCACTACCCCCACGCAGACCGCAAAAAAGACCCCATTTACCGCCCGTTTACGCATGTCTATCGCCTCCCTGAAAAACCGCTGCTCCTCTCTCTGCCCCCTCTTGCCCCTTTTGCGAACTGCCGCCTCCGCCATCCCTTAATCGACAGTTTCCCGTCGCAATACCTGATGCTGATCCGTCCCATCAGCCAAAGTCCCGACTCATTGTACTTCGAGACCCGACAAGTCACCGCCCTTTTCCTTCAGCTTGTCGCAATAAACCTCAAACCGCTCCTGAAGTGCCGACAAAGACTTATCCATCTTCTCCATCCTGGCCGTATAATCTTTCGCCTCTGCGCCAAAATCCTCCCCACTCACAACTGCCTTGAACTTCCCCATGGCTTCGTCAACCTCCGCGGCTTTGGCCACGACAGCTTCTTTGTACTTGAGTGCCATATCCCTGAGCTCTGCAGTACTCATCTTCTCCGCCTCCGCCTTGACCTCGCTCATCGGCTTGTTTTCATCCACCTTTCTCTCTTCGGCCTTCTTCCCGCACCCCGCAAAGCTCACTGAACACACCAAAAACAAATAGAAAACCGCATTTCTTGAGATTGTCATTTAGCCGCCCTTTCAAAAAACTGTGCTCAGATTCTGCTTATTATTTCCTTTACCCTTAAACCCCGACACGCCGACTCGTCGCATACTTCCCGCAAAACAAAAGCTTGCAGCCCGGCGTCAATTCAATATTATAAACAGCAAAAAACCTATGGATACGATTATCTACCTAATTGCAGGCCCTTTGTTCCTGATATCGGCCGCAGCACACCTATATGTCAAAATCCGCCTTCGCCCAGGGCCCGGCTCCGACCTCGACGATTACTACCACGAGTTCGAGGACCGGCACCCCGATTACGCAAAATACCTAAAATGGTCCAAAATCACTTTCGCCGCCGTCGTCATCAGCATACTCCTGCTGTTCATAGCCGCAGTGTTCTAATCCCAAAAACATTCGCGCCGCCACAGCCTGCCGCACTCATAGCTCGACACTCTCGCCCGGCTTGAGAACCTTGACTTCGCATTGCGCGCTATCGGCAAATCGCTCGGCGTCGCTGCGCTTGCCGACAATGTCACCCCAATGATAAGGTATTGCCCTCTTGGGCTTTATGTGCTCCACCGCCGCCGCGGCCTCTTCGGCGTTCATCGTGTACGTTCCACCCACAGGCAGCAGCGCAACGTCGATATTCCCAAGCCCCTTCATCTCATCTATCAGGTCCGTATCGCCCGCGTAATAAATCCGCTTCGACCCGACCTCGACCACAAACCCCAGCCAGTTGTTCTTCTTCGGATGAAACTGCTTGTTCGGATTGTAAGACGCCACCCCCCTTATGCTCACACCGCCGACCTTGACCGTATCTCCGGGCTTAATCGCCTGCCCCTTCCCTTCCTTGGCAATAACGTCATTCGGCCCGATTATTTTCGTACCCGCCCCCATAACCTTGGCAATGTCCTGCGCCGAGTAATGGTCATGATGGGTGTGGCTCACCAGCACTACATTGGCATCGTGCGGCGCCTCGCCCAGCTTCCACGGGTCGATGTAAACAACCTCGCCGTCGCCGCTAATCCTGAAACTCGCATGACCAAGCCACTGTATTTTAACCGCCATAGAACGCTCCTTCCCTTCTTTTTGTTCAGCCCCGCTCCCTTGGTCCTCAAACCCGCAAATCACCAGTCCCAACACCACCCCCGGCATCAGCAACCTTAATGCCCGCATCTTCTTTCCCTCCAAAATCTATCGCCGACAAACCACTAAGACCTCTCAATTCCCGCCAACCCCGGGCTGCCACAGATACAGAAATTGCGTCCCTTCCGAGGCCAGCCAGTCCGGCAGCTCCACGTTTATCAGCGCCGTCACATCCGCCCCGCCCGTCGCCGAGCTGTAAATATTCGGCTTATAGCCCGCCGGCCGATGGTACATCACCACCCGCGCCTTCCTCACACCCGCCAGCTCCTTCGCCCACCCAATCGCATCCGCGGGGTAACCCAGCCTGTCCACCAGCCCTTTTTCCAGGGCCTCCCCCGCCGTAAACACCCTCCCGTCCGCCAGTGCCCGCACCTGTTCTTCATCCAGTCCTTTGCGCCCTTTGTCCACAACTTCCACAAACTGCCCGTAGAATTCCCTGATGATTCCCTCCAGCACCGCACGCTCCTCCTCGCTCAAATCGTGAAGCGGCGAACCCATATCCTTCAGCTTCCCGCTCTTGATCGCAACCGCCTTAATCCCCAGCTTCTCCATCGTACCGGCAAAACTTACCGTCTGCACTATCGTCCCGATGCTCCCGGTTATACTGCTCGGCTGCGCCACAATCCCGTCGCTCCCGCACGCCAGATAATACGCCCCGCTCGCCGCCACGTCCAGCATACACGCCACCACAGGCTTCTCGCTCTTGCGCTTGAACTCCCGCAGCTTGTGATACATAATATCCGCCGCGCTCACCGTCCCGCCCGGCGAATTCAGACGCAGAACCACCGCCTTCACCGACCTGTCCTTGCGCGCCTTCTCCAGCTTCTCCACGAACATGCTCACCGGATTCTCCCCGCCCCCGAACAGTCCGACCTTCTCCCTGTTCATCATCAGCCCGTCAACCTCGATAACCGCAATCTTCGCGTCGACGAAGAAACCTTTGTCCCGTTCTATCTCCGCCTCCTGCAGTTGCATCCCCCCGGGCACCGCCCGTATCACAAACGCCGACCCCCCGCAGCCGCCGACCAAAAACACCACCAACACCGCCGTAAATCTGACTAATCTGACGAACATTACACAACCCCCAAAACTACAGTCTCTTTCGACCAAATCTCGACTGCTCACCCCTTGCCGCCTGTCCCGGCAGACTCTTCACAATTTCAAGACAACCAACTAAAAAAGCGCCGCACCTATTGCCCCTGTTCGCCCTTCTCAGGCTTGCCTTTCATCACCACGAAGAAATAAATTATCGCCCCGAGAAAATAAAACCAGAAAGATGCGACTATGGCAATTACCCATATCAGCTTGTCGTACTCACCGTCCGTCGTGATAGGATTATAGAATTTTGCCCTCGGCCGTTTCAGACAGTCAACCAGCATGACAAGCGAGAAAATCACCCCTGCCACCGCCAGCACCGCCACCACCGACTCGACGCCCCAGAACGACCGAAGAGGCCAGCACGGATACCTGCACCCAAAATCGCTGAACATAACAGTTACCTCCAAAAAATTGCTTCCAAAAAATTCCGCATTCATTTTACCCGCCCCTCCTGCCAATGAAAAGCCAAAAGTAGCGCCCAAAAAATGGAGTCCACCCCAATTGCCTCTACTGCCGCCCGCCGTCTCTGGCCTCAGCCGCTCTTTTCGTCCGTGAATTTCCCCGCCGGCCCGCCCGCCGTAAACAGCACCGCCACCCGCGTAACCAGCGCCCCCAAAAGAACATAACCCAGAATTACCTGCAGCGCCAGCAGCACGTTGCCGAACAGCCCCCTGAAAAAACCGTGTGCATTGGCGTACATATCGCCGAACCCCAGGGTCGTCATAGTCACTATCGAAAAATACACCGCCCGAAAAGGAACCAGATAAACCGACACCGCCTCCCCGCCCCCCTCCAGCACGAACAGCTCGCTCACAATACCCGGATGGTCCTTAATCCCCACAAAATAATAGTCAACAAAACCCCACGCGTAATAGATAACCGCGAACAGCAGCGTCCACTTGAAGAAGGTCTTTATGATTCTTATTGTCGACAACCCGTAATCGCTTATCCGCCAGAACCTCTTGACCAACCATCGCACAAACCCGGGTTGTCCCCCGTACCAGGCCTCCCAGTTCATCCGCCTGACGTTGTATTCGAGAAGCTGCTTGGTCCCGGGGTCTATGCGTATCCCCTCCAGCCCCACCCCCCGAAAATCCGAATGCCGGTCCACATGGCAGTGCCAAAGCAGCGTCGAGCCGTCCACAATCGCCTGCTCGAAATGCGCACCCTCCAGATGCGCCTCCACAAAAAACGCACGTTCCAGATGCGTATACTTTACAACTGCATCTCTCAGATGGCTGTACATAAGGTTCGCGTGTTCCAGATGCGCGCGCGTCAGGTCCGCCCCCTCCAGATGCGCCCCGCTGAGGTTCGCGTCTTCCAGATGCGCACGCGCCATCATCGCCCCTTCCAGGTACGAATTGCCCAGGTCAGTCCCCTGAAAATGCGCATCCTCCAGCTTCGCGCCTTCCAGACGCGCCTGCAGCATGTCGGCCCGCTCCGCGTGGCTGCCTTCCAGCTTCGCCCCTTTCAGATTCGCCCGACGAACGTAAGCCCCCGCCATAAACGCACCCGTCAGGTCCGCGCCTTCAAGACACGCGTTATTCAAGAACGCGCCCTCCAGATGAGCATGATAAAAGTACGCCCCCTTCAGCTCCGCACACGCCAGAAACGCACCCTCCAGATGCGCCCCGTTAAAGTTCGCCCCTTCCAGCGACGCCTCCCGAAGGTCCGCCTCTTTCAGCCAGCCGCCCCTGAGGTTCGCACCCGCCAGATATACCCCTTTCAGCTCCGCCGCCTCCAGCAGAACCTCCGCCTGCTTATGCTCCTCCCGCCACCGGTTCCACTCCGTCATGTCCCTGCTCGCCGAGCAGGCAAGCAGCATCTGATACTGCTGTGCGCTGTATTTCTCTCTCGGCCTGAGCCGTTTGCGAACCTCTTCGACCTCCTCCGTCTGCGCCTCCCCGCTCGTTTCCGTTTGCGCTTCCTCGGCCGCGTCCCGTTGGGTCTCTCCTTCCGCGTCTTTTTCGACCGCTCCGTTCGGCTCTCCTATCGGCTCTGCGTCCACCGCTCGCTGCTCCCTTTTTACTTCTGCTCTCCCCCGAACTTCCCTGCCAGCAGATTATACAGCCACGCGAATATCAGTCCACCAATTAATCCGTCGCCAAATCCCCACGCCAGCGCCGGCGGCAGCAGCAGGATTTTTTTGCGTTTGAAATTGGGTTTGATCCGGCTTCGCCATCGCGGCTTCGTGGAGCATTTCGGCGCGGCAAGGAGGCTTCGCCGCGATAAATTGGGTTTGTTTTGCCGGAGGCCGAAGGGGCGGTTTATTTTCATAAGCCTTTGTGGGTAAGTGGCTTGCGTCCATTTTGGCGATAAGGAAATTGGGTTTGTTTTGGGTTTGTTTTTTGGGTTGCCGAAGGGGTACAGATTTTCGTAAGTTGTTTGTAGAAGAGCGGTTGCGAGAATTCGGCTGTTGGCAAATTGGGTTTGTTTTGCATAAAAGGGCGAATTTGTAGAGGGTTCTCGACAAATGTAGAGGACAGAAGGCAGAGGACAGAGGAAAGAGGGGTGAGGAGCGAGGGGTGAGGAGCGAGGGGTGAGGGGTGAGGGGGTTGCCGGACGTCAGTTGCCAGTTGCCAGACGCCGGTTGACAGTTGTCAGATGATTGCCCTGG
Source organism: Sedimentisphaerales bacterium (assembly GCA_035529895.1). Taxonomy (GTDB): domain Bacteria; phylum Planctomycetota; class Phycisphaerae; order Sedimentisphaerales; family Anaerobacaceae; genus JAUWKC01. The sequence goes on along the minus strand of DATKVV010000062.1, from coordinate 39,351 downwards.
AGGCGGGCGACTATTGGTTATTGGCTGTAACATCATATTGGGTAAGGAGTTATGCGGCAGAGTGAAATCCTAAATACGAAGCTCTAAATTCTAAACAAATTCAAATTACCAAAATGAAAATGTTCAAAACATGGGCTGGCTTGCCCTATAACGTGCGGGGCCCCGCCTCCCCACCAAACGAACGGCAGGCAAGCGGCAGGCAAGTCCGCTATCTCTGCCGCCTGCGGGCGGGTTACGTTTGCCTGCCGGCCCCTAAGGGGCAGGCAAATCCGCCTACCCGCCTTCGGCGGGCAAGCCCGCCAAAAGGCGTGGCGGGCAAGCGGCGGGCAAGCCCGCCAAATCCGCCAGACACACGGCGGACAGGCATCCGGCGGGTAAACTCGTATTGCGTATTGGGTGATGGGTATTGCGCATGTCGTATTGAGTTGGCGGGTGGTCCGCCTTCGCACGAGGCTTCCGTCTGGGCTGAAGCTACGACGGACATGACGGCGGATCTTCGCTTCGCTTCGAGGCAGCGTCGGGTTGGGCATTATTAACGTGCTCCGCATTGAGGATTGAGTGTTTTAGGCTATTTAGTTTGGTGGGTATTATACAACATCAAAAGTTAGATGTCAAGTGAAATTTTGGATTTGCCACAGAGTTCAGAGAGGTGGAGGGAAATCCGAAGCACGATCCGCCTACGTCAAGACTACCCGCCAGAAGGCGTGGCGGGCAAGCGGCGGACAAGAACCCGAAATCCTAAATTCACCCGCCTCAGGCGGGCAGGAATTCAAAATGCGAATTCTCAAAGGTTCAAAACGTTCGGGGCAATAGCGTTTGGGGGTATTGAGCCCCGGTTAGAAATCCTCCCCGCGCGCGCCAACCGGGGCCTAACGGGCCAAGCCCGCCAGAAGGCGTGGCGGGCAAGCGGCGGCTTATTTCTAACGGGGCAAGGGGTTGGGGTTGTCGGGCTTGGCGTCGGTAGCAAGCAAGAGCGGCGGGCACCCTTAATTGACAGAGTCACACGAGCAACCTAAGTAATGACCCGGCGTTTCCGACAACCAGGTCGCGAGACTCCTTAGCCTGCTCCAAGGTCATTGATAAACTGTGTGCCGCTCCGTTTCTAAACGACTCAATGAATCGCCCCCACTGTTTGATGAATTCCCCTTCCAGAATAGACGCCGCTTTTTTGTGATTCCGCAGGTGGGCAAGGAGCATGCCCAATACCGGAGCCGGTTTAACCTCGTGACGAACTCGCAGTAGTATATGCCACATCGCCCCCATGGTAAGAGCCTTATCTTCTGAGAGGAATGTCCTCAACTCACTGATGCTGCGCTCAAAGGCGCGCCGCTCCGAAGGCGAGAGGGGAATCGGTCCGAAATCGCATTGATAGATGGTCTCATTTGACAAAAGCCCGTCCTGACGTAAAGATTCTTTGAATGATTCGAAGAATTCCTTGTGCAGATGGCACTCCAACGCTTTTGCATACTCAATCACAACAGGCGCGTAGTCTGCATTTCCGTCATCCAGTCTTTCGAGTTCCTTGAGAAGGACCTCGCCAGTACTCAAGAACCCTCTCACTTCGTCATCCAGACCGTCCCATTTTGTTCCGAACAGCTCGATAATATCTTCTAACTGGGCATCCCAACCAGTGTCTGGCGCGTATTTGGACTCCAACATCCTCAATTCATGGCTCGTCTCACCGTGGAAGACGTCTATGTATTCAGCAGAGTCTGCCGGAGATTTCACCACGCATGTGCGTCTCGCATGCCGTGCCGCGCCTATCGCCCTATTGATGTCGCTGAGTCCAAGCGTATACAAGATAGACTCAACATCGACTGAGACTTTTTGCCGGATCGCGACTTCCTCAACGAAGAACTTGATTGCAAGCCTCATGGCATCTTCACCTATTTCGAGCCGGTCATACGGCCCGGCGAAGTATGAAAAGAGGGTCAACGCTCCCGCCAGCTTAATCGCGTTCTGCCGGACCCGCACACTGAACAGAATATCGCTCCTGATCTGTCCGAGGACCAGCTCTTGTGCTTTTTCTAATTCATGAAAGAAGGTGTCGCGCAAGACAACCCTTTTCCTCTCAAACCGCTCTTTAACCAGCGGATGTTGGGTCTGAATCGCGTAAACAAGCGTAAGGTGGTCGCGTATTTCACCGGCCAGCCGCATCCGCATCCTGCCCATCGCCAATTCTCTTTGATTACGAGATAACTCCCTCAGACGCTGCTTGGTCATACGATGCATGCGAACAAGCATGCGGTCCTCTATGGCGTTAAAATTCGGGTCCGCCACGGTAATGCGGTAGCCAGCATCTTTGCTCACCTGCGTGTTGTAATTCGTCGAAAAGAAGCAACTAAACTCATACGGACCAATCGTCTCCACTTTCGTCTCGTAACGTATCCTCCCTTGTTCAAGGGCCAGTTTCAGAGGTTCAACCATACCCTTATAGCGAAACCAGTCGTTAAACTCAGTCACTACAAAGTTGAACCGCTTTCCTTGATAAGCCTCTCCGATCCTGATGAAATTGGCTGGGGTCATACCCCCACAGTAGCGATTCAGTCCAGGTAGTCCGTGGGCAAGCACGTTTTTCGCTTCATCGCCAAGCATGACGTCCTTGACGGAGAAGGTTTTCCCCGTGCCCGGAGCGCCGAACAGCGCAAGGTGGAATCCCGTATTCCCGGCTCGCGTGCCTTCCGGATTGACAATCTCCGTTGCCGTCATCCCGTACTGGTGAACCAAGGCTAACAATACGTCAAAATACAGCATCGGTCCAAAAAGCTCTTCAAGATAATGCGTAACCAAGCCGAGGCTCATATGCTCACGCCCAAATTCCAAAGTCTCTTCGAGGCGATTAGCAAGCAGGTCACGAAGGTAACCCTCGAACTCCTTTTCCATCTGCTGCACGTGAGCCAGTTCAGCTTGTGCCGCCTCCGAGTTGATTACGGGCAGCTCGTGACTTCTCGGCGAATCCAGCACACGCCGCAGAAGCGGAACCATTTCTGCGTAAAGCGCATACGTCGTGACGTCCTTCGCAGTACCGGGCAGCTTACGAATAAGCTTAAAACCAAGCAAACTGTCCAGCGTGTTCCTCCAGCGGCGGAATCTGGCCTTGATGACGGTGAAATCCGCCTGGAATGCGGGCTGATTGAGGAAATACTCCAGCACTTCACGGGCTTCCCGTTCGGCTGTAAGGCATTGCAGGATATCAAGCTCTATCTGGTCCCAGACGTTGCCGGGCCGCAGTTTCGCGTTTTGAATCGTATAATACTGCCCGAAATAATTTTCGGGAAACGTCGCTGGCGGTCTCATATTCATACCCAGCATGTTCCGCGTTGTGCCGTTTATGGCCTCAAGAAACTGTTCCTCGCTCAAACTGTTGGCGTATGATTGCGCCTGAATGATACTCATGTTCAGACATTGCTGTAAAAGCTCTCGTCGTTCCTGAACCTGGTCGGGAGACAGAAGCATTTATTTTCCCCCCCCGTTGATAAAGCGTCTTACCTTCTCAAAGTCAACCGCGCCGAGGCTGTTTCGAATTTTCAAATCCTCGAGATAGATATAACCGATTTTCCTGTGCAAGCCATCTTTTCGGTTCGCCGGCGAGCCAAGCTTGTTGCGTACTTCGTTGCCGCGTGATTTTGGCACAACCAGATAGAGTTCGATCTCTGACTCTGGGGCAGCGGTCAATAAATTTCTGAATCTGTCAATGCCGCTGGTAATAGTGGTTGTTCGTTCAACTTCGAACGCGGCCACAATACCCTTGCCTCCGTTGTGCCATAGCACATCTATCTGTTCAACGATTTCACGAGCCGCCTTTGGCATACCTTTTACCTGCTGCGGTAAGTCACTGCTCATTTGGCTGAACTCCGCGTATTTGGTCTGCTCCGTCCGACCGATGTGCGCCTTTAGTCCCCTGTGACCGGCCATCTCTGCAAGTCGGGCAATCGCAAGGTCATGGTCCGATTCCTCGCTGGTGGCGAGCCGATATTCAACCTCCGCACCGAGTTCTGCGAAAAGCTTCTCCCGCTCGACGTCTTCTTTCAGTTTCCAGACCTTTCGACCCGCTTTGCCCTTGGTCACCTTTCCGGCTGCGGCTTGCGAAATCGGTATTAGCGTGGCAATGCTGTTTAGGACCTTCTGAATCTCCCTCGCTTCGGCCATATTGGAGTTTATCAGGTTCTCGTAAATGGTATTAAGAATATCGTCCTGCGTGGCGAATCCCCGCGAGTAGAGCAACCGCCGGATTAGGTACTCAATCCTTGCTTCCACAGGCACAAAGTTCAAATCTTCATAAGAAGCCTTGTAGTGCTGCCTGCTGTATTCTTCGAGAGCTTGTTTCAACTCACCGCCGGGACTCGCTTTCAGACGCCACTTGCCGTCCTTTTCCTCAAAACTATTTGACAGGTACGGAACAAGCTCTTTTTCGCTGATTTTGTCTAAAAGATTATTATTCAATAGCCAAGGCATCAGTTTCATATAGATAAGCGACAGCGACGCCCCTTGATGGTGTAGCACCGCCTCGGCAGCCAGCCGCTCTATCTGTAAGCCCGTCTCAGCATGCTCAATCTGCTTGAATTCCGGCTGCTTAGCCACTTTTTGAAAAGATAGAATAAAATCCCCAAGCATCGAGTTGCTTCGACGTGTCTGTATCGTTTGTGTATAGTTAGCGATTGGTGGCTGATATATCATCCCATCGTGTTCAGCAAGTTTGAACCCCGCGTCATGTGCGGCCAGATGAATCGCGTTCCACACCTTGAACTCCTTGTTGTGGAATGTCATTACCATCCACCGACCGGATTTCATCACGCGATGACATTCACGGAATACTTCGTATAGAAGCGTTCTGTATTCAGCAAGGCCCTTCTTATGTTCTTTGCTGACGATAGCTTCTTTCGTATCATCAATCAGACCATTTTGCCCAAGAATCCCTCCGACCCACGCCCAGTAGAAGTTGCACAGTTCAGCATACAGCACATTGTTCCCGTATGGAGGGTCCGTAATCACAATATCGACCGAATTATCCGGCAAGGGTAGGTTCGTAGAACTCCCAGTCCAAATAAATGCCGTGGGAGTATTCAGAAGTTCTTCGTAGCTCTCCCCCATCACGCACTTATTACCAATTTCTTTTTTGGAATATTCTTTGCCAGTTCTCACCGATCGAAGTCGATTTTTCCAAGCTTCCCAAACATTTACCTCTAAATGTATTTCAGGTAACCAATATGTTGCGCTAGCCCATTCTAATGGTTTGTCACCACGCCAAGCTTCATTTCGACATACCATTCGGTTGGTGAATCTGAGAGAACCGCTGAAAATTAAACAGAGAACACCTTTAATTTCCTCAGCTACGTTCATTGATTTTATAAATGTTGCGAGAAGTGCATTTGCCAAAATATTTCGAGCTGTGAAGAACTGATCGAACCGTTTGATATGTGCATTGTAAGGTCGCCTTAAGTCCCACCAATCAGGCATCTCCAAAGTGGGATGCCACAGCCCATCTTGTTTAATCCTCTCTCGATGACTTTCTGCAACTGAACGGGCCAGTTCTACGTCCCTCTCTGTTGGCGGGAACTCCCCTTTATGACGGCACTTGGGACAAGTAACGTGCACGCTTATCAAAATATCTTCCAGACGCCTGCATTCAGACGGACGCCACTCGCCCTTACATCCCTTGTGGTAGCATCTATACCTGCCCGCTGACACGCCAGCGACCTTCTCGCCCTTTCTCGCACGCTTGGCTTTATGTAGCTCAACTACTTCACTGCATTCCTTGCACTCGACAACGTTGCTCCATTCGAACCAGTCAGCGGGGATTTTCTCGCCACACTTCGGGCATGTGGTCAGGTACAACTTCTCGATTTTCTCGCGACACGCAGCTTCAACCTGCTCAAATGCCTCTTTAAGTTCTTCTGTATCGACGTCAATTACTTCCATTTTGGTGATGAACGTGGCCAAAGGGTTGATGTCCACGCCGATGACTTTGCGGCCAAGTCGAAGGCCCTCAACGAGCGTAACGCCGCCCCCACAGAATGGGTCAAGGATGATGCTGCCGGGATTGGAGTAGTGCTCGATAAGTGCCCGAAAGACGCTCCACGGCCGCCGGGCAAAGTACCTGTGCATCTTGTAAACCGGCGTGTGGGGCTTGGCGACCACCGCGTGGTCGATTGGTTTCAGGTGGTCCAAATCCTTCAAGTCGTCAGGCATATTCCCCGGAGCTCCTTCCGTAAACCTGATTGCGGAAACGGCATCAATATGTCAACATATCACAAGGTTCACCAATTGGCAACTGTTGTTCCTTCATTCGTTGCCCGTCGGCGCTTGCGCGATGTTAGGCTTCGTGTGTGCCCTGCTCTGTGCTCTCTGTCCTCTCTCTGGCCAATACCACATACCCATCACCAAGAAATCCCGTGAACGCAAGGAATTCCCGCAACGCTGCTCCGTATTCGGCCCCAATCCTACCGCGCGCTTAGCTCGTAATCAACAAAAAACGGCCAAAAAGCGGCGGCGGCTCATCCAACGAGCGACTAAGGACGAGTAGCTGAGGGCCAATGCTTGTTTTTTGCTCAAGAAGCGGGATTGCAAAAAATTGATATTGTAATAAGAACATACTTCTGTAATACTTCGTTTTTTATTTGGTGAGCTTTAATTCGAGGCGCTTGCGCTTCCGTGTCGAAAATTGGCGTTTTTGAGATGTATCCCGGCCGAATTACCGCATAACCAGGTGTCCTTTTTATGCCTCGCGACCCTTGGGTTATATGCTCTGCCGCATGATTTTCGCCCCCACCGGATTCAGTCTTTCCTCAATCCTTTCGTACCCCCGGTCGATGTGGTAAACCCTGTTCACCAAAGTAGTTCCCTCCGCCGCCAGCCCCGCCAGAACCAGCGCCGCCGACGCCCGCAGGTCCGAAGCCATCACCGGCGCCGCTACCAGTTTATTAACCCCCGCTATAATCACGACCGGCCCTTCTTTTCGCAGATTCGCCGCCATCCGGTTCAATTCCGCCACGTGCATAAACCTGTCGGGAAAAATCTTTTCGACTATCACGCTGTTGCCCTCCGCAAGCGCCAATAGCGCCATAAACTGCGCCTGCAAATCCGTCGGAAAACCCGGATACGGCTGCGTGGTAATATCGGCGGTTTTTATGGCACCGTTGCGTGCGACGACGCACCCGCCGTCCTCCGCCTCGACCGTCACGCCGATGCTTCTTAACTTATCGACCACGGCCATCATATCATCCAGCCGGCAGTTTTGCAGCCGCAACTCGCCGCCGGTTATCGCAGCCGCAACCATAAATGTCCCGGCCTCAATCCGGTCGGGGATTACCTCGTATTCGACCGGCTGCAACTGCTGCACACCCTCGACAACCAGCCGGGGCGAACCTATGCCGGTTATCCTGGCGCCCATCCTGTTGAGGCAGTTCGCCAAATCAGTTATCTCCGGCTCACAGGCCGCCGATTCGATGACCGTTCGGCCCTTTGCCATCGTCGCGGCCATCAGCACATTTGCGGTGCCCAGCACGGTCGAGCCGAACGGCCCGCCCAGAAAGACGTCTGCTCCCTTCAGGCCCTGCGGCGCTTCGGCGACAATGTACCCGCTTTTGAGATGAATCTGCGCGCCAAGCTCGCGCAGACCCCGCAGGTGAATATCAATGGGCCTGTCCCCGATGGCGCACCCGCCGGGCATCGAGACCTCCGCCCTGCCGCAGCGGGCGACCAGCGGGCCGAGTATGCAAATGCTGGCCCGCATCTTGCGGACGATTTCATATTCGCCGACCGGATTATCAACCGCCGTGGCATCTATGCACAAATCGCCGTCGGGCCCCCCGCTGAGCCTGCAGCCCAACTGGCCGAGCAACTGGCTGAACAAAGAGATGTCGGACAGACGGGGCAGCGATTTGAGAACCGATTTGCCGGCAGCCAAAACGGCAGCGGCCATTATCGGCAGGGAGGCATTTTTTGACCGGCTTATTTCGACAGTGCCGGAAAGCCGGACCGGCCCGTCAATGTGAAATATGTCCATAACCTATTTTCCTTGAAGAGGGCCTGCGGTTCTGCGATACTTCGCAAAACGGAACCTTAGGGCGTTACTGTAATACAACAGCGCTGAGCTTTCAAGGCTGCTATAATATATATCGATGAACGTCTCAGAGATTATTAAAGAATTGGCCGATATAATAAAGCCGACAGATATTCTCATCTGTCTGCCCGGCCTGACTTTGCTCGGCGTTTGGCTGCTCAGAACATCGCTGGGCAGAAACGCCCTGACCGACTCCCGGCTGCGCCGCAACAACATGCCCGGCTACATGCCTCTGATTCCGCTGTTCGTCTGGATGGGGATTACCTCTGTCGCCATATTCGTCAAAGAGCTTCGCCTGCCGGATTTGCCCCAGTGGCAGAGCGCCTACCTCGACAACGTTATCCTCAGCGCCGGCGCGATAGCGGCGATGGCGGTAATTCTCGTGCTCGCCTGCAGGCATTTTGCCCGACGGCTGAAGGGGTTCGGCCTGAACATAAAGACAATTCACAGGGACTTTTTCGCCGCGGTGGTAAATCTAATCTCGATTTATCCGCTTGTTTTCGCCGCGCTTATAATGACTATATTCTTCGGGAAACTTATCCATGGCGGAGAATTCGAATTGCAGAAGCACCAGGAACTCGAGACGATAGAACTGTATCGCGAGCTGCCGGTCAGGGTGATGGTGGTCATCACCGCTATCGTAATTGTGCCTGTCTTCGAGGAGATGCTCTTTAGAGGCCTGTTTCAGACAACAATACGCTCATTCATATCGCGTTTTCTGGCTGACCAAACATCGCAAAATGCCGGGCAGGCGGCCTGTCCGGCCGGAGGGGAGCCGGAGAATCCGGCCCAACCGGGGCCGGCGAGGGCTTTCAACGGGGCGTGGCTGTCCATCCTCGCAAGCTCTGTTTTGTTCGCGGCGGTGCACGCCAACGCGGGGCACTGGCCGGCGCTGTTTGTGCTGGCCGTATGCATGGGTTACGCGTACGAAAAGAGCGGCTCTTTGTTTCGGCCTATCTTTATCCACTCATTTTTCAACGCCGTCAACATTACCGCCGTGTTGTACAGCGCATAGCATTCGGTATGCAGGTTTTCCCACTGCGCAACGCGGCTTTTTAATGTAGATTTTTCCACAATTTTTTGTTGACAGCACAATCCGGAGGTGTATAATCATACATAATGGCGGTAATGGCGCCGGAGATTACCCACTAATAAGCTCAGTGGAGAACTGCCGTCCTCGGTCGGAGACCCCGGATGGCGTGTATCGAGTAAGGGCGTGCCTGCCGCAAATGATTGACAGGTCTTTGCAAGGAGAGGAAAAAAATGAGGAAAGGGCTTTTCGTCCTAATTTGTCTGCTGCCGGTCGGCGTCTGCCCGGCTGAAATATTCATAGTCGATGACGACGGTGCAGCCGACTTCAACAATATTCAGGCAGCTATCGATGCTTCTTATCACGGCGACACCATTTACGTCTTCCCCGGCACCTATACAGGCCCCGGAAACAGGGATATCGACTTTGGAGGCAAAGCCGTAACCGTCCAAAGCGTTTTTCCCGAGGACCCTTACATAGTCGCCATCACGGTAATCGACTGCAACGGTTCTGGAGCCGAACCACACCGCGGATTCCACTTCCACACCGGCGAGACGGAAGACTCGGTGATCGACGGTCTTACCATCACCAACGGCTACGCTGATTACGGGGCGGCCGTCTACTGCTCCGGGAACGCAAGCCCAACGATTACCAACTGCGCCTTCCAGGCAAACTCAAGCAGCCAGGGTGGCGCCCTGTATTGCGGCGGGGGCAGCCCTACGATTACAAACTGCACTTTCGCCGACAACTCTACCCTCGGCGAGGGTGGCGCGATCTGCTGCTTTCCAGCCGGCGTCACAACCGTGACCAACTGCACTTTCAGTGGTAACAGGTCCGGCTCGTTCGGAGGAGCCGTCGGAGGTTACGAACAAGACATATACACACCGGTCACCATAAGAATAAGCGACTGCGTATTTATCGAGAATTTTGCCGAAGTGGCCGGCGGCGCGATATATGGCTGCGGGGGGGCCATAACCAACTGCACGTTTGTCGGGAACGTCGCCGAAAGGGCTGTTGGAGGGGCCCTCTATGCATGCGTGGGCTCGGTGCGCAACTGTTCGTTCACAGGCAACCGAGCCAACTGGGGCGGTGCACTTCATTATAATCCACACTACGACTACAACCGGGCAATGATTATTAGCAGCTCCGTTTTCAGCGGAAATTCGGCCTCGCGTGACGGCGGGGCCATCTGGTTCGGTTGCTGTAAGCTGACACTCACCAATTGCACCATCAGCGGCAATTCAGCACAAGCCGCCGGAGGGGGACTGTTCAACTATCGTTCCGGCCTGACGATGACCAACTGTATCCTGTGGGGTAACACCGATAGTAACGGCATCGGTGAGTCGTCACAAACCAGCGGCGTGACCCCCTATGTAACATCCAGTTGCATACAGGATGACGACCCTAACGATGGTTACATTCCATTCGGCGGCGATGCAAACGACAATATCGACGACAATCCCATCTTCGTGCGTCACCCTAACGACGGCGGAGACGGCTGGGGCGACGACCCCGAGACCCCCGATGTCGATGAGGGCGCCAACGACGATTACGGAGACCTCCATCTGCAAGCCGGCTCACCCTGTATCAACATTGGCGACCCATGTTTTTATGGTTTTCTGAGGCTTGGAGACATAGACGGTGACCCGCGCATTATGGGCGGTCGCATCGATATCGGGGCGGATGAGTTTCTCGTACCGTGGATAACCGTAACCCAGCCTGCCGAAGGCGATGTGTGGGTCAGCGGCACTTTGCACGAGATTGAGTGGGAAAGTTACGGTATAGATACCGTCGATATTCTCTTTAGCGACAACAATGGCAGTGACTGGATAGAGATTGAAAACAACGCCGCCAATACCGGCAGTTACCTGTGGCATACACCGGCGGAGGTGGATTCCAACCAGTGCGTAGTTGCGGTCGTTCCCGGTATAGCTGACCCTAACGTCATCTGCACCGAAAGCGGCATCTTTACAGTCCACCCCGACACGCCCGGGCCGACGGTCCCCTCCAAGTGGAAGTCGTTGGGTGGTGATTTCGACCGGGCCGGTTTGAGTGAGAACTTCGGGCCCGAATTAGGCTGCGTCAAATGGCAGTTTGAAACGCAAGGGCCCGTATCGGCAAGCCCTACCATCGGGGCCGAGGACAGGGTCCATATCGCCTGCGAAGACGGGAAACTATACACGCTCGACGCCAACGGCGTGCTCTTGTGGAGCTGCGACACAAACTCGCCCCTGATTAGCGCCCCGACCATAGGTCCCGACGGCACGCTGTATGTCGGCGCCGAGGATGGAAGAGTCTACGCTATCGATATTAACGGCAAGCTCAGATGGACGTACACAACCGACGGCTTTGTATATTCCTCGCCGGCGGTATCGGCGGACGGCAACAGTATTTATGCCTGCTCGAGTGATGGGGCGCTCTACGCGCTCGGCCGGGACGGCAGCAAGTTGTGGAGCTTCCGAACAACCGGTCCCGGGGTCGTGGGCGGCGCTATTTTCGCCTCGCCTGCCATAGGCCCCGATGGCACGGTATACACAGGCGGCTTCAATGAGCCCAATTTGTACGCACTTGAGCCCAACGATGGAAGCGTAAAGTGGGTCTGCAATTTTGAGCACCTCATCGACCCCCGTTACCCACAGTGGGGTACAGTCTCCGGCCGGTCTTTTGCCTCGCCCGTTGTGGCACCCGATGGAACAATATACCAGACCCTGCTGTTTGACCCTAATCTGCACGCAATCGAGCCGAACACCGGCGCCATCATCCGGTCACTGCGGTTGGGCGAATGGTCCGTCACCTATCTCGGCGACGCGGATGGCTGGTCAGAGCCGGCATTGGGTCTGGACGGAACCATCTACGTAAGCTTCGACGACCCGAACCTGTGGGCGGTCGACCCCAACGGCAGCGTAAAGTGGGTAACTCGGCTTGGAATGAACGAAGGCTTTAGCCTGACTGTCGGCAGCGACGGTCTTATTTATGCCGCCGGCTATGATGGTTATCTTTGCGTGGTTGACCCCAGCGGCCGGGAGATGGCAAGGTTCCAAAGCGCCGGCTGGCTGGTTCCCCCTGTCATATTAACAGACGGCACGATAATAGTTAGCGACGCCAACAACAGGATATGGGCGATAGCGGACCAGGACTGCCAGGGGCAGGCATCCATCCTGCACAGGCCGGAGGACCTGGACGGCAGCCGGGCTGTCGATTTTATCGATTTTGCGATGCTGGCGGCCGACTGGCTCTCCTGCAACCACCCCCGCTTGCCCTGTAACGCTGTTTCGTGGGACGGCGCGTATTTTACCGGTGACGTGGACAGGAACCTATATGTCGATTTTATCGACCTGGCGGCGGTGGCGAATCGATGGTTGAGCGAAGAGTGAAAATACACGGCGAGGTGGAAGACTGTTTTTGCCGAAAACTAAATACAAGGACAAGACTTATGAAAACAAAAGGCCTTACATTAACCGAGCTGGCAGTGGTGATTGCGACCATAGTATTGCTGACAGGCGTTTTGATGCCTGCCCTTAACGGCTCGCGGGAAACCGCAATCCGCCTGGTCTGTCAGACCAACCTGACAGGCATCGGCCGGGCGATGGCGGCCCACGCTGACGAGCACGACGGCGACTATCCGCGCGCAGGCACTGCGAGTTGTGTGTGGAGCACAGTCGGCCATCTTCCGTCGTGGAGCTGGTATAAGGAAACTGCTTTTAACTTAGGGCAGGCTACTGTTACGTCGAGCTTTTATCTTCTGATAAAGGGCAGGCATTTAACGCCGAAGCAGTTTGTGTGCAAGGGCGACAAAGGCGCGCTGGAGTTTAGCGGCAACCGGGCCGGACCAACCCCCGGTTATCCGGACCCTCTCACGTGGAATGACTTCGGCGGCGGCTGGGGCATGGGCAGTATACCCTCACCTTGGCCGGGGCAGTTTGTCAGCTACGCCTACCATATGCCCTATATAAATAGCCAGTACGTGAGTTTCTCGATTTCAGACGTGTTTGGCCCCGCCGCACCTGTTTGCGCGGACAGAAACCCCTTTCTGGACAGGAACGCCGTCGGCCCGCAAATCGGGGACAACTCCGCCGCCCACGGGGGAAAGGGACAGAATGTCCTGTATAAAAATGGAAGCGTAAAGTTCGAGAAGACGGTAACTGTCGGCATAGGAGGCGATAACATCTACACCTATGGCGGCGGGCCGACAGGCACAGCGCCAACCGGCAACGGCATCGGCGCGCCGGCAGGCTATAATGACGCCTACCTTGTGCACGAGAAGCAAAGGTAGAGCTACAGGATTGTCTGTTTGCGGGTATGCTGTTTGTTTTGCGGCCCTGTGCAGAGAGTACAGGCCGCTTTTTGTCTGCCTCTTTGACCACCTTGTCTGCCAATCTGTTTGAAACCTGTACTGAGCAAATCCCACAGGGTGACATAAAAAACCCGAGCTTGACTCGCGGGACGGGGGGCATATACTGGGCGTTCGTTTGCGCTGATGTTATTCTCCCAACGACATAAGGAAAAAGACAATGAATAAAAAGCCGCGTGTTGCTTCGGCGCTGGCGCTGGTCGTTGCGGGTCTGCTGCGGACGGCCGGGGGAATAGATGCGGCACAAGAAAAGAGCGGCGAGCCTGCGAAAAAGGTTTTCCGGTACTGCAATCCTATCCGCAGCGAGGCCATTGGGCCTATCCGGGACCCGCAGATTATTAAGGTGGGGGACGTGTACTATCTTACGGGCACTACCTCGCCCTTTTGGCCGGGGACCGTGTGTCCCGGAATCAAGCTGTGGTCGTCGAAGGACCTTTCGAACTGGCAGTTCGAGACGTTTCTGATTGAGCGAAGCAGGCTGGCCGAGGATGTGTGGTATCGCGACCGTTTCTGGGCGTCGGAGATTCATCAAAAAAACGGCAGGTTCTGGCTGACCTTCAACTGCCGAAACGAATCGGAAAAACACCCGCACAAGCACTCGTGCGGGCTGGCTGTCGCCGACAAAATCACGGGGCCCTACAAGGTGCTGACGCACGAGAAGCCCCTGACAAGAGGCAACGATATGAGCCTTTTTACGGATGACGACGGCAGGACCTACGCCTACTGGAAGTGGCACTGGATGCAGGAGATTGACCTGGAGAATGTCCGCTTTATCGGCGAACGCCGGCCAATCTTCAGCCATAAGCGGGACGGCTGGGAGAAAACCGGCGTAGAGGGGATGTTCGTCATCAAGCGAGCCGGGGTCTATTATATGCTCTATTCGTCCTGGACGAGGGGATATGAAGTCGGCTACATGACGGCCGGGCGCCCGCTGGGGCCGTGGAAACCCTATGAAGGCAACCCCATTTACGGCGCGCAGGACCCGAACCGCTGCAGGGAGACGGGCGTCGAATTTACCGGCGACCCCAACAGCCCGTATTACGGCGCAGGACACTGCACGATTTTCACCGGGCCCGACGGCGGGGACTGGATTTGCGCACACCATCATACGAAAGGCTGCGGGCCCCAAGGCTCGGACATTCACCTCGGCTTCGACCCTATCCGGATTGAAAACGGCGTTATTAAAACCAACGGCCCGACTTATACCGAACAGATTATCCGGATTCCATAGCACTGAGCAGCCTGAGCCGGCATAATGGGGGCCGGGCGCGCCCAGGGATTCGGTTTACCAGGACAGCCATTTGAGGATAATGGGGGTGTAGATTTCGAAGCCCCAGAGATTATACCAGGCGGCCCAGAAGGAAATAATTGATGCGGCTGCGAGAATATAAGCGGCAAATCTTCTCAGATAGATACTGACAAGGATACCGGCCGCCACCTTTCCAATCGCCCCGGCCAATGGTCCGGCTACAGGGCCGAGCAATCTGGATACGAGCCGAATTGCGGCGTGGATTTCGTCATCGGGGCCCTCTATAAGCATAAAATGCATCGTACTGGCCGCGTCACAGAACACGGACAAGATAAACACGGCCAGGAACCAGCGATAATCCTTCCAGAAGCCGCGATAGTTCTCTTTGAATTTGGTTATTAACCAGTCCGCCAAGAGTCTATGTCCCTTCCTAATGTACCCAGCCGGTCCGCCTGTGCGTCAACCGCCCATAAACCGCCGGCGGCGATGGGTCTCGATTATCAGATGCCCAGGACGTCGGCCATCGAATACAATCCCGGTTCTTTGCCGAGGAGCCACTGGGCGGCCCGCAACGCCCCGGCTGCGAAGGTGTCCCTGCTGTGGGCCGTGTGATGGAGCGTAAGGGTTTCGCCGAGCGTTCCGAAGATTACGGAATGGACGCCGGTTGTGTCGCCGGCGCGAACGGCGTGCATGCCGATAGCGCCCTTTTGTCTTGGGGCGTCTTTGCCGCTTCGCCCGTGGACAATGCAGGCGGGGAAGTCCCGGCCGGTCGCGTTGCAGATATTCTCGGCCAGCGTAAGGGCCGAGCCGCTCGGCGCGTCTTTTTTGAAGCGATGGTGCCGCTCGATTATTTCTATGTCGTATTCTTCGCCGAGCATTGAGGCGACTTTGCCGACGAGGGCAAACAAGACGTTCATCCCGACGCTCATGTTGGTTCCGTAGAGAAGCGGGATTTTTTCAGAGGCGGCCTTTATGCTGCGGCGCTGCCGGTCGCTCAGGCCGGTAGTACCCAATACCAGAGCAACGGCGTTTTCAAGGCAATAGTCAATAGTTTTATCCGCGGCCTCGGGCGTTGAGAAATCGATTGCGGCATCAGCGCCGCCGGGATAAATGCTCTCAAGCTTGACGTTCAGTGGTGCGGCGCCTGCAACGAGGCCTGCATCCCTGCCTATGTCAGGATGGCCCTGTCTTTCAATCGCGCCGACGATTTCGAAGCGGCCGGCCTCGCCGGCCAGCGAGAGGACGTGTTTGCCCATTCGGCCGGCGGCGCCAACAATTAAGAGCCTGGGTTTCATCGCTTTTCTCCTTCAAGTTCAAGCGGCCAAAACGCCGAACAAATATAACAGCAGCGAAGTATATTTACAAGGTCGAGGCATTATTGACTTGATTATTTCAGGCAGGTAAAGGTAAAATGATTTAGAATGTGTAAAGACAGTGAACTCGGTTTTTACACTGTCTATGTTCAGGACAAGGATAAGGGAGGTGCAAAATGAGTAAAAGTTTGGTAGCGGTTTTGGCGGCGGTTGCTGTAAGTGTGGGTCTGGTGCTTGTCGGCGGCTGCGAGAGCGACGCCCAAACGGGGGCCGCAGTTGGTGCGGCGGCCGGCGCGGGTATCGGTCAACTGGCGGGGCGAGATACGGAATCGACGCTGATTGGGGCGGCCGTGGGCGGCGGCGCCGGCTATATGATAGGCAACGAGCAGGACAAGAAAAAAACAGCAGCCGAAAGAGATAGCATCCGCCAGGAGATGAACACCGTTACGGTCTGGATTACAAACAGCAACGGCTCCAAGATTCCCGTGAAGCTGACGAAACAAGGCGCCGGGTACGTCGGCCCGAGAGGCGAGTACTACGAAACGCTGCCAACGCAAGAACAACTCAAGCCGGTGTACGGCTTTTAACAACGCGCAAAGCAAGTAGCCGCAGGACGGTAAAGACCCCTCTTGCCCTGGCAGAGGACGGCCAAGAAGAGACAAGAAATAAAGGCGAAGGGAGTACACACAGCCCCATCGCCTTTTTCATTTGGGTGAATATCGAAGCTGTGCTGCCGAGCAGGCGTTCTGCAGGGCAAGTTCCTGCACAGGTATGTGCGACAAAAATAAAGGGCCAGGTGATTTTCTGCTCCTGGCCCTTATCTATATTTAACCACCTCGGAAACGAGGGGGGCAAGTTTGTAGTGAAACCCTGAGTTTGCTACACGAGATTGTAGCCTAAACCACCATTGGGGGCGTGGTTTTGCGGTCGGTTAGGCCAGTTCAATGTGTCAAACAGAAACTCGCTGGCCTGGCGCAGCATCACTGCCGGCATACAGGGGCCCATCTCAAACGAACCAACCACATCATTATCGTACTTGCGCAAAGCGTTCAGCAGATAATCCCAATCCTCGCGCGGTATGCCTCCCCGCAAGCCCGGCGGCTCGTGGTCATCGGTCTGGCCGTAATTGTCCGTCAAATGCAGATGGGCGACCCTGTCAGCCAAATCATCCACATAGCGAGTGAAGGTATATCTGAGGTCCACATTGGCATAGCCGGTGTCCAGGCAATACATTATCGAATCAAATTTTTTGCCCGCACGCTTAAGCACGGGTAATTGACCGGTTTCGAGGCACAACTTGACACCGTTTTGTTCGGCCAGCTCGACTACTTCGCCGGCAAAATCCCAGCCGTCAGCCTGTGAATCACCCCAGATGTGCAGACTGCGCAGGTCGGCAACAATGTTTGCACCAAGCAGCCTGGCACACTCGATTTGCTCATTCCACTGCTCCAGTGTCGGCTTATCACTGCGGGAACGCATGCAAACGAGCATACCCCGTGTAGCTTCGACGAGGCGGGGCCAATTGCGCCTCTGGTAACGACACTCGCTGTGGCCTTTTATGGTGGGCAGTAACTCCACGCCGAAACCCAGAGACTTGAGAAACAGACATTCCTGCTCAAAGGAAAGAGGGTCCTCCCTTCCCCAAAACACCATCGTGGACACAGCATACCTAATGTGCATCGTGTCATCTCCACACGGGGCTCATAGAGTTTACCCTTCTACATCCATATTAGTATCGATTGAAAACAAGGGCGGCTTCAAAGTTTCCGAAAAAAAATGGTGTGTTTTTAGGATTTCAGGATTGATTTTAGGACGTGAGCTATAAGGCACGGGCCAACCGCACGCTTTCGGAGGACGGCTTTCTGACAGGTGAACCGACGCGGCTGCGGGTTGACCTGAAGCAGTTTGTCGACTAATGGCTTTGTTCCTACTCGTAGAGATGGGTACTGAGATAAGACCGGGCCGCCGGCCCCGCCAACGGTGTAAGGGTAAGGGAGCTGACGGGAAAGTCTTTCTCGTCAAGAGTCTGCCTGCCGAACGCATCGTTTGGGTCAGGAGGCTGTACTGAACTACCCTTTGTCTGGCGAGGCGGCGTGTAAGCCTGCTGATGGGATAACCGCTTTTGGCGGCGTTCGGCCGCGGTGGGCATATAGGGCGAAAGAACCGCGATGCCGGCCCAGGCAATCAGGCAGGAGACAAGGCCCACTACGGCGCCTACCTTGAGCCACTCGAAAAAATGAATATGTGTGCGGTAGCGTTTTTCGAGCATGCCCAGCGCGACAATATTGGCGGTCGAGCCAATCATGGTTATGTTGCCGCCGAGGCATGTACCCTGCAGAAGTGCCCAGAGCAGAGGGGTCTGGTCAAGTTTATTGACAATCGGCATAAAAGCCGCAACAAAAACTATGTTGTCGACAAAAGCCGAGCCGACGGCGGAAATCCCGATAATCACGGGCGTCAGGACGGACAGGCGGTCGCCGAAAACCTGCTGAAAATAACCGGCGATTCGGGCGGTGACGCGGGTTTCTTCGAGGGTGCCGGCCACGGCAAAGAGCATCATAAAGAAAAGGAGCGTCCACCATTCGACATCCGATTCGATGTAATGGCGCGAGCGTTCATGCCGCCAGAGCATCAGCAGGCCGGCAATCACCAGCGGAGCCACAATCAATACGGTGTTCGGCGCCAAGCCAAGCCAGTGTTCAAGCTGATGGTGCAGAGCGATAAAGGAAATCATACCCACGAGAATGGCAAACGCGCGCTTGTACGGCACCTCGACGAGCGGCCCCAACCCCAGCCCCATTTCGCGTCGGGCGTCCAAGCGCTCGGAGAGCAGGCGAATGTCGCGCCTGAACCAGTACATCAGGACGCAAAGCGAGACCGAAAGCGTCACCAGCATAATGGGGAAGGACCAGACCAGAAAGTCTGCAAAGCTCAGAGGCGGCGAGGCGTTTTGGCCGATTACAATGCCGACGGGGTTGCCCAGCATGGTTCCGCTGGAGCCGATGTTTGTCCCCAGGACGGCGATGATGATGAAAGGTATGGGACGAACCTTCAGAGTGTCACAGACCTGAAATATAAGAGTGGCGACAAACACTATGGAGGTGACCTCATCAACTGCGCAGGCCATAAGCGCGCCGAGAAAAACGATTATCACCACGAACCTTGGGCCGGTGATGCTGCCAAGCCCTATGACGCACTGAATAATCCAGGTGAAAAGGCCCAACTCCTTAAGCACCCCGACAGTCACCATCATACCGACCAGAAACAGTATCACGTCCAGTTTACATTCACGAATAAAAGTGGGGAGGGTCAGAACGTTGGTTCCCATCAGGGCGCCGATTCCCACAAAAGCTATGGCCAGGCGGAACTTCCAGAATAGAAGGGTGGCCATAATTATAACAATGAAAATCGACGATGAAATAACCTGCTGTCGGTCAAGGCCGACGGAATATGCCAGCAGGCCCACAAGGACGCTGACTGCGAGCATGACGAGCGCCCGCGTGCCGACTTGAACCACATCTTTCTTGTTATGTGTCAGAAACATACTTACTCCCGAAGGATTTTACTTAGAAACGTCGCCAGCGAGACAATACCCACAAGCTTTTTGCCCCGTACCACGTAAGCGCGGTCGGCGTGCTGTCGGGTGATTTCCTTGGCGACCTGAACGGCCGGTGCGGTCTCCTCGACGATTGCATACTCGCTGGTCATAATCTCGGTCAGCCAGGTCTTGCTTTCTTTGCGGAGGATTTCTGCGAACGGCTGGAAGTTCATTATGGGGGTAAGGTCTTCCATCCACAGCACGTAGTCGGGCAGACACACACGCAGAAACTCATAGGTTGATACGACTCCGATCAGGTCGCCGTCCTTGTCGAGCACGGGCAGCTCATTCAGTCCGTGACGAACAAACATATCGATGGCGCGTTCGAGAGTATCCTGCTCCTGGAGCTTGAGGGTTACAGGCTCCATAATATCGCGTGCGCTCAAATGGTCCGGGAGGTTCAAACCGCCCTGCTCGAAAAAACTCCAGACCTTTTCGGCATCGGCAAGACCTGCGACCACCTCAGCCGTGGACGGGTCCTGGCAAATCTTCGCCAGAGAACTGATGGCCTGAAGGTACGCGCCGGGGGCGGCTTTCGGCACGAGGGTGAGAATTATAAGCTTAATGGGGTTGTCAGTCTTTTTGCGGTCGTATATTATCCCTTTTTCGGATGTAGCGACCCCCACCACAATGCTGTCGATGGCCTCAAGGCGTGCGTGTGGCATGGCAATGCCGGGGCCGACAATAGTCGGTATTTCATTTTCCCGGGCCAGCACCGCCTGGTATGCCTCATCAACATTTCCTATCCCGTGCTCATAAGCCAGCAGCCGAAGCAGGTCGAGTAATATCGCGTCGCGGTCGGTCTGTTGGGTCCGGCAGATAACCTGTGCGGGCTGAAAAAGCGATGAAAACCGGATGCCGTTGTTCTTTTTGGGCATAAGCTTCTACCTCCGGGCGAGAGGATACTGAAATAACAGGCATACGCACTCTCGCGGCATTTCAGATACGCCACAAGAAACGCAATTGATTTCAACATCGCTTCTTTACTGGACGTCTCGTAAAAGCTGCACTTTTAACCCATAACGGAAGGGTCGGTCAAGCAAAAAATCTCTGTCTTGGCAACCGGTCTTGCCCTTCGGAGCCGCCTATTTCGCACAATTGCAAAAAATCTCTTTGAAGTATCGGTCAGTACCGGTATAATATGGCGTTTAAGATGCTGGGAGTATAACGTTATGAAGAAGGCAATACATCCGGAATATCATAGGGTGGTCGTTCACTGCGGCTGCGGCAATACGTTCGAGACCCGCAGTACGGCCAAGGAAATCCACGCGGAAATATGTTCCGTGTGCCACCCGTTCTATACGGGCAAGCAGAAATACATCGATACCGCCGGCCGAATAGAACGGTTCCAGAAGAAATACGGCACTGAGTACTTTAAGAAAACCAAGAAAGAGCAAACGAAACAATAGCGTTTAGCGCACAAGGTGCAGCAGGAACACGAGGGAGAACGTATGCACTCATAATCTGCTATTCGCTATTTTTGTTTTAGAGAGTCAATACTTATGGCTGAACAAAAGAGCAGCCTGTTGGCAAAACTCGATGAGCTGGAGCATCGCTACGACGAAATCGGAAAACAGATTGCCGACCCTGCCGTCGCACGGGATTCGGCCAGACTGATAAAGCTGTCCAAAGAGCAGGCCAAACTTAAGGACGTGGTCACAAAATACCGTGAATATAAAACAGCCGCGGCAGGCATCGAAGACGCCGGAGAAATTCTGAAGGACAGCACCGTTGACAGCGATTTCGCGGCGATGGCAAACGAGGAAATCCGACAGCTTGAAGCCAAGAGAAACGCTCTGCTGGCGGAAATCGAGAGCACCCTTGTGATGGCCGATGACGCAACGGTGGATTCGGTGATAATGGAAATAAGGGCCGGCACCGGCGGCGAAGAGGCGGCTCTGTTCGCGCGCGATTTATACAATATGTACGTAAAATACGCTGAAGACCGAAAATGGAGGGTGGAACAGCTCGACTTTAGCGTCGCGGAAATGGGCGGCTTTCGCGAAGTCATATTCAGCGTCAAAGGACCGGGGGTATGGTCCGAACTGGGCTACGAGGGCGGAGGGCACCGTGTGCAGCGAGTGCCGGTAACCGAGTCGCAGGGCAGAATTCATACGTCTGCGGCAACGGTGGCGGTCCTTCCTGAGCCGGAGGAAATCGATGTTCAAATAAACCCTGATGATGTTGTCGAGCACGTCAGCAGGGCAAGCGGGCCGGGCGGACAGAACGTCAATAAAGTGAGCAGTGCCATCAAGCTCGAGCATACTCCAACGGGAATTACCGTTAGTATGCGGGATGACAAGAGTCAGCACAAAAATCGCGCCAAAGCCTGGCGGCTTTTGAGAAGCAGGCTTTACGAATATCACCAGAGCAGGAAAAGAGCGGAGCGCGATTACAAGCGAAAGACCATGATCGGCTCAGGCGACAGGTCTGAAAAAATCAGGACGTATAATTTCCCGCAAAACCGCATCACCGACCATAGAATCAACTTGTCGCTTCATAACCTGGATAAGATAATGGCCGGCGATATGGGTGAACTGATTGCGGCGCTGAAAGATTACGACAGACAGCAAAGACTGAAAAACCTTTGAAGACACAAGACTCAGGACCAAAGACACAAGACCACTCAATAATCGCACCACTCGAGCTTTGAGTCTCAACACCTGCGTCGTGTGTCTTGAGTCCCGTGTCTTTTTCCAGGGATTAACTAATGGTTGTTGTTGTAACAGGAGTGGTCGGCCTCGACAAGAAGAGCTACCTTCAAAAGGTGTGTCAACTGGCCGGCGACAGAGGTAAAGAGGTGCTTCTGTGCAACGTGGGCGACATGATGTACGCCGAAGCCCCCGATGTGCCGAACGGCAAAATCCTCGATATACCGATGAAAAGGCTGCACCTGCTCCGACGCAGTGTTTTCAAGGATATTATCGCCAAGGCCGGAAAGACCCCCAACCTGATTGTCAATACTCACGCGACTTTCCGCTGGCGGCACGGCCTGTTTCCGGCGGTGGATTTCGACCAGATGCGCCAGCTCAACGCCGATATGTATATCTGTCTTATCGACGGCATCACCGCCCTGCACACCCGACTTGCCAATGAACACTCCATAGAACACACCCTGAAAGATTTGCTCGTCTGGCGCGAAGAAGAAATCATCGGCACGGAAATGCTGTGCAAAGGCATTAACGACAGGATACCCTTCTACTGCCTCGCCCGCGGCGCAGAAGAGGATACCGCCGAAGCATTCTATGGACTTGTCTTCGACAGCTCGCACCCAAAGGCATACCTGAGTTTCCCCATGACCCACGTGGACGATATGGAAGAGGTCAGACAGGAGATTGACGAATTTCGAAAGCTGATGAAGCAATTCTTTATCTGCTTCGACCCCGGCGATTTGGAAGAATCGTACCTGCCGAGTTACGCCAAGAAGGCGGCCCGTGATGGCGCCGGGTTCGTTGAGCTGGCAGCGCTTGGGCAGACAATCCGCCTGAGCCTGGAAGAGATTCGGCAGGTGGAACGCGATATTAACAGCCAGACATACGCGCGGGACTTCATGCTGATCGACCAGTCGGACATGATAATAAGTTTTGTCCCGACTTTGCCGGGCGGGCGGGCGGCAATATCCAGCGGAGTAGAAAGGGAACTGCAGCATGCTCACGAGGCGGCCAAGGAAGTGTACGTCATCTGGACGGCAAAGCAGCGACCCTCGGTATTTGTTACCCAGACAGCGACAAAAATCTTTGGCGACCCGGAAAATGCAGTTAAATTCTTCAAAGAAAAAGGATACATGAAAAATTGAGGGCTTGAACACCCGTGGAGCAGCGCATAACCGAAAGACTGTAATCTGAGGTCAGACAGAAAATGCGAAACAAACAAACCGATGAGAACTTTCCCGTATGCGCGCCTTGCTTGTCTTGGCTGATGTCTTTAGCCATCTATCTGCCCGGGGCCTATGTCTTTTTGCGATTGGGAATTCTGTTTGGCGTGCCCTATGTGATGTTTTTGTATGTGGATTGAGTTTTTGGCAAGAAAGGTTATCAGGAAGTGACAGTCACGGACCAGAGACAATTGGCAGGAGTTATCGACCACACGCTGCTGGCCGCCACGGCCACCAGCGACCAGATAAAGCAGCTATGCCGGGAGGCGAAAGAGTATGGCTTTTTTGCGGTATCTGTCAATCCGCGATGGGTCGCGCTGGCGGCGGAGGAACTGGACGGCTCAAAGGTCAAGGTCGGCGGCGTGGTGAGTCTGCCGTTGGGGGCGGATTCAACCAAGATAAAAGCGGCGCAGGCCAACGAAGCCATCTTCGCCGGCGCCGATGAGATTGACATGGTCGCGGATTTGGCCGCGATTATCGGGGGGGATTCAGCGTATCTGTCGAACCAACTGCTGGCCGTACGGAAGGTCTGCCGCTCCATGAGACCGCCGGTCTTGCTGAAAGTGATAATCGAGTCGGCCGCCCTGACGCGGGAGCAGAAGATTTTTGCCTGCCAAATCGCAGACAAGTGCGGTGTGGATTTTGTAAAGACAAGCACAGGGATGAACCCTGCCGGCGGAGCGACTGTCGAAGACATCAGGCTGATGAAAGAGGCGGCCCCTCGTTGTAGGGTGAAGGCGGCCGGAGGAATCAGAACAGTAAAACAGGTACTCGAAATGCTCGAGGCAGGCGCAGAGAGAATAGGCACTTCGTCAGGGGTGCAGATTATAAACGAATTCAGGGCGGGACAGCAGCAATGACAAGCGGGACGGCAATCCAAACTGAAAAAGGTGTCCTGTGCAGAGCACATCACAAGAAAATCCGCGCCGGGATAAATCTGCCGGCCCTTAACGAAGTATTTGCCGGCCTGAAACTGCCGTCAATTCTCGGCGGCAACCCGGCCAGGAAAGACGCCGGCAGATTCAGCTACTGGGCGGCCGAGCCAAAAGAGGTGTTCGAATTCAGGTCGGGTCAGAAGGACGTATTTGCAAAATTGCAGCGGGCTCTCGATAAATACAAGCTCGCGGGGGACTTTGACAGCCAACTGCCAAGAGGAATCCTTTGCGGCGGATGGATTGGCTATTTCAGTTATGAACTCGGCCGATATATTGAGCGGCTGCCCGAGACGACCATAGACGACCTTGAAATGCCCCTCATTCGCCTCTGCTTCTACGACCGGCTTGTATGCTATGACCATATCGAGAATTGCTTCCGGCTAATGGTATTACAACTGCCGGATGACGCTGAAACGCCCCGGGAGAAATTGGCAAGGCTTGAGCAGCTATTAGGAAAGGCCGAACGAATTTGCGCACCGCCGCCCCGCCCCGCCGACCTCGACAATATCGATTTCGGGTCGATTCGATGCAATATGGACAGGGATTACTACCTGCGGGCAATCGAGAAAATAAAGCGGTATATCTATGACGGCGACGTTTACCAGATCAATTTCTCGCAGCGATTCGACTGCGACTATAACGCCTCACCCGTAGAGCTTTTCAACTGGCAGAACCATTACAACCCGAGCGGCTATGCCACCTATATCCACGGCGGGGACTTTCAAATCGTCAGCGCCTCGCCCGAGATGTTTATAACAATTGCCGACGGCACAATCAGCACCAAGCCGATAAAAGGCACCCGCCGGCGACTTGACGAAACCGGGCCGAATGCCGCCGAGGCCAGACAAATCAACGCACAGAATTTCAATGAGCTGGCCGCCAGCGAAAAAGAGCAGGCGGAGCTGAATATGATAATCGACCTCGAGCGCAATGACCTGGTCAGAATCTGTAAATACGGGACGAGAAAAGTCATTCAGCCCAGGACTATTGAAAGCTATCCGACGGTCTTTCACGCGGTGGCGACGGTGGCCGGTCGGCTTCGCGACGAGCTTTCGTTCTGCGATATTATCAAAGCGATGTTCCCGGGCGGCTCGATTACCGGCGCCCCGAAAATCCGCTCGATGGAGATTATCGACGAAACCGAACCCACAGCCAGAGGCGTCTATACCGGCAGCATCGGCTATATCGGCCTCGATGGGTCTGTATCATTGAACATCGCCATTCGAACCATTATCATCAAAGACCGAAAGGCCTTTGCCCAGACCGGCGGAGGCATCGTTGCCGATTCCGACCCGAACGCCGAATGGGACGAAACCATCACAAAGGCAAGGGCACTATTGGCAGGAATCAATAGCGTACAGCGGATAGCGTATGACGGTGAAAACAAAGTCATTCAAAGACCTCATAGTCTGGCAGAAAACCTATAAGCTGGTGCTGAATCCTATCCGCTAAACGCCGTACGCTATACGCTAACTTATGGAAAAAGTCTTTCTAAATGACAAGCTGGTTGACATCGACAAGGCCCGTGTGTCGGCTGCCGACAGCGGTTTTTTGTACGGGGCGGGGCTTTTCGAGACGATGCGGAGCTATAACGGCGTGGTCTTCTGCCTCAAAGACCACCTCGACCGGCTGTTTTTCAGCTCAAAGGCTCTGTCAATAGAGCACGGCTACGACAGAAAATATATCACCGACGCCATCTATAAAATCCTGAAGGCGAACGAATTGACTGACGCTCGTCTGCGACTGACGCTGACCGGCGGGCCGATGTCGCAACCGCAGGAGCAGAAACGCGCGACGCTGCTTATTACCGCCGCCAAACTCCAGCCCTATCCGCCGGAATACTATCAAAAGGGCGTGCTGGTGGTGCTGTGCCCGTTCAGGCAAAATACCGCTGAGCCGATTTACGGACACAAAACAACCAATTATCTGTCGCGTATGATTGCGCTGAAGCAGGCCCATGAAAAAAGGGCTGCCGAGGCGCTATGGTTTACCGTGGATAATCGGCTGGCGGAGGGCTGTATCAGCAATGTGTTCCTTATTAAAGACTCGGTGCTCTACACGCCGCTGATAAGGACGCCGGTCCTGGCGGGGGTGGCCAGAAAGACCGTGTGCGTAATCGCCGTGAAAAACTCCATCAGCCTCGTTGAAAAGGACCTCGGCATAAACGACGTGCTGGCCGCCGATGAGATGTTCCTGACGAACGTGATTATGCAGATTATGCCGGTAAGCAGCGTGGAAAAGCACCCTGTCGGCGACGGCAAGGTGGGGCCGATGACCAAGAATTTACAGAAGCATTTCGATGAATTTGTCAAAAGTGAATGCGGGGAAAAGAAATGAAGGTAAAAGAAATTGCGGTTGCGGTTGAAGGAATAGTTCCTTTGAAGCTGGCACAGGACTGGGACAATGTCGGGCTGCTTATAGGCGACCCGCAGCAGAGTGTGAAAAACATCCTGCTGACCATTGACATTACGGCGGAGGTTCTGGCCGAGGCCGGGAGGCTGCGAGCCAGTCTTATTATCAGTTATCATCCGGTGATTTGGGACGGGCTAAAGAAAATCACAACCGATGGGCCGAGCGGTATTGTGTATGAATTGATTCGGTCGGGAATCGCGGTTTTTTCGATACATACAGCTTTGGACTCGGCCGTGGGCGGCGTAAACGACGGCCTTGCCGAGATGATTGGGATTAAGGAAGGAGAACCAATCGGCGATTACGTTGAAAGTCCCGCCGGCGGCAATTACAAGCTCGTTGTCTTTATTCCGGTTGAGGCTGTGGAGAAAGTTGCAGACGCAGTTTTTGCAGCCGGCGCGGGAGCAATAGGCAACTACAGCCACTGCGGCTTTCGGGCACAGGGACAAGGCAGCTTTCTGCCTTTGGAGGGGGCCAGACCCGCTATCGGCAGAAGGGGAAAGGTAGAGAAGGTAGCCGAGGTACGATTTGAAACCATTGTGCCCGCCGCGAAACTGGGCGGGTGTATCACGGCGATGAAAAAGGCACATCCCTACGAAACGCCCGCCTTCGACTGCTACAGACTTTACGACGAGCCGAATAAATACGGGCTGGGCCGAATCGGCGGATTGGAAAGACCCATGCGCGTACAAGAGATTATCCAGAGGATAAAAAGACAGACTGGGGCAAAAGCCTTCGGCATTATCGGGCGGCAGGACCGGCTGGTCAAGACAGCGGCCGTTTGCGCGGGCTCGTGCGGCAAAATCATCAATTCGGTTATCGCCGCCGGGGCCGAGCTGTATCTGACCGGCGAACTGAAACACCATCAGGCCCTGGCTGCACAGGAGGCGGGCCTGACGTGTATCTGCCTTAGCCATACGGTTTCGGAACGCTTTGTACTGAAAAAATTCGCCAGACAATTGCAAAAGCAGCTCAAACAGGTAACAATTAGAGTCAGCAAGAAGGATGCAGACCCGTTTAACTGGAAGGAACTATGACAGACGAGCACGACGAAGTATTAGAGATTGAAGAAATGACTGCGGATGAAAAGGAAACTGGTTTAATCGGCGATGACGAGCAAGTCGAGCCGAGTGTAGAGCCGGGTATCGAGCAAGACGTCGAGCCGGATATTGAGGCCACGACCGAGTCGGTGGTGGAGGCGGTTTTGTTTGCGAGCGACGAGGCCCTTACGGCGGCCCGCCTGGCCGACATCGTGGGAACAGGCGTCAAGCAAATCCGCGAGCATGTCAGGACCCTCAACGACAAATACAAGGCCAACAGTAACGCCTTTCGGATAGAGCAGATTGCCGGCGGTTATCAAATGCTCACGCTTAGCCCTTACAATCACTGGTTAAAGAAGCTGCTTCGCGTCCGCGAGGACAGCAAGCTAAGCCCTGCCGCGCTGGAGACGCTGGCCATAATCGCTTACAAACAGCCGGTCATTCGGGCCGATATCGAGGCCATCAGGGGCGTCGCCGCCGGTGAGATAATTCGAAATCTGATGTACAAGGGCCTGGTCAAGATTGTCGGCCGCGCCGAAGTCTTAGGCCGGCCTATGCTCTACGGCACCACAAAAAGATTTCTCGAAACCTTCGGCCTGAACTCCCTCAAAGACCTGCCCAAAATCGAAGAGCTAAAAAAACCAGATTAGTGAATGTGTCGTTTGCATATTGGCTTTGCGAATCTGACCAAAAAGGCCGGCGAATACAGGTCGAAACTATCGCCTACTCAATCTTGTGCCTTGATGGCGGCTCGCGCAGTTTCTCCAGAGGCGAAGCGAGGCCGCTATAAAGGCCAAACATGCCCATGCCCATTGAGCCGCCGCATAACACAGCAGAATGCGACCAGCGGCCACAAAGCAGAAAATAAATGGCTCCGCTGCCAAGACCTACAAGAAACAACAGCGTGATAGCAAGTGTGAGAAAGGCAAGCCATCTAACCCGGCGCCTCTCACCCTTTCGACCAACGATAATAATATTCATAATCGCTCCCGCAATATAGTCTAACCACACAGGTTACCTGTTTGCGTCAAGACCGACAAAATGCAGCCTCGATGGTACCGCATTTGAGGCAAGTCTATATAGCCTATAAGACTATTCTATGGTTTTCTCGCATGCTTTCAATAAAAACCGCCATTTCTTGTTCTTCCGCGACCCACGCTATTCTTGCTTCAGTAACGCCTCTACGGCCGCCTGGCCGTTAAGCGCATGCGCGGGTCTTGGATGGTCCGGGTTGAAGACGTGCATAGCCTCCGGCTTTTCAATTTTTATATCGCTCTCGTCAATCGACCCGTCAGGGTTGGTGACTCTGCCAAGTGACAGCTTAAGATGCCTAGCCAAAAACTTGTAAGCGCAAACGCGTTTTGATGGGCCGTAATCGTGCCTTTCGTCGGGCAGGTGCAGGTTCTCAACAAGGCTTTCGGCGCCGTAAAGACGATAGACATTGCGGATATAGGGAAACTCAACGTCCGGGGTGTTCTTGGTCCAGTCATTGCCGTCGGAGATAATAAGCTGCGGCCGGGGGGCGGCTAAGGCGGCTATCTCGGCATTGTTCGTCTCGTGGCTGTCGCTCTTATGGATGGGCATTCCGCTCTCGCACCTGCATCCGCCGAAAAAGTGCGCCGAAACCATAACCACCGGCACCGAAACCGCAACACGGTCGTCAACCGCCGTCAATAGAAACGTCTGCGTCCCTCCGCCGGACGCGCCGGTCACGCCGATACGTCGGGGGGCCACATCTTTGAGCGAAAGCAGAAAATCAACCGCCCGAATACTGTTTAGAAGCTGCAAGGTCAGCGCCTTAGGGTTTTTGTGCGTCACCTGGTTGGATTCGCCCCATCCGACCATATCGTAGGAAAAGACCACCGCACCCATACGGGCCAGTGTCGCGCACCGCTTCTGCATATCCTCCCGAAACCGACCGCCCCCATTGGGATCCCGAAAGTGTCCATGGGGACACAGTATCCCGGCAAACGGCCCGCTTTCACCCTGCGGCCGATAAAGATTGCCCGTCACAAAAAATCCCGGCAGGCTCTCAAAGGCCACATTTTCAACCGTGTAGCCTTTGAATTGGCGCTTACTGTGAACGATGGGATTAAGCGCGCACTTGTCGGGCAAAGGCAGCAGCTCCGCGCCTCGAAGAATTCCTTCACGAATTCGTTGGGCACGCTGCTTCCACTGCTCCAGATTGGAATAGCTTTCGGCAAACCTCGCGAGCTGCTCTTTCGCGGCCTGCTCACTGTGATAATGCCCCCGACAAAGCTCCGGCTCCTTCTCATTGGCGTCCTGTGCAAGGACGCCGCCGGATAATCCGACCGAGAGCGCTGCAATCAAAGCCAACAGCCCGCCACGAATATCGAGCAATCGAACCTGCATGTGCAACTTCCCAAAAAAGCTTGCTCCTGACCCCAATTTCGTTCAAGCGCCTCAGATAAGCGGCCGTTTAAGCAAATCCTTCACCGAGATAAAGCCAACCTGCCGGCCCTCCTCGGTGATAATCAAATGGCGCACCCTCCTGTCGGCCATGGTACGATAAACGTTGTAAACACTTGTCTTGATATCCACCGAGACCAGCGGCGCACTCATAACCTGCTGAACCTTCACCTTGGCCGGGTCGTGTCCTTCGGCTATGACCTTGCGAACGATATCGGCCTCGCTCATAATCCCAACGGCCGACGTCGCCTCGCCCACGAGCACGCTGCCGATAGCATGCTGCTTCATGAGCCGAACCGCATCCGCCACCGAAGTATCCGCGGCAACCGCAATCGGACCTTTGGTCATGAGCCTGCGCAGGGGTTCGGCGGCCGCACGCCTCAGATAAACGAACCAATACACTGCCGCGACGAGGACGCCCCCGCCAATAATATTGCCGATAGTAACCGGCAGCAGATTGTTTACGAGAAAGCCCGGAATCGTAAGTCCGGACAGGTCGGGGACCCTGGCGAGCGCAGCCTGTGCCGCGGCGATGACCTGTGGGTTGTGCTTGAGCAGCAGACCGGCCGGTATGAAGTACATGTTCGCGACAGAGTGCTCAAAACCCAGAGCAACAAACGCCGTAATCGGAAATATAATGGCCAGGATTTTGTCGGTGACGGACCGCCCGCTAAAGCACAGCCACACTGCCAGACAAACCAGTATGTTGCAAAGAGTCCCCCTGGCCAGCGCCTCGGAAAACGTAATGTTCACCTTCGCGTTGGCTATCATAAGCGCCTTGACTCCAACCGCCGATTCCCCGTCCGTCCATTGTCCGGTCATCCACATAAAAAACACGATGCCGAGCGAACCGACAAGGTTGCCTAAAAAAACAATACCCCAGTTGCGCAGAAGCTGTTCCAAAGTAACCTTCCTGCTGACGTAAGCCATGACAATCAGGTTATTGCCGGTGAAAAGCTCGGCCCCTGCGACAATCACCAGGATTAGCCCAAGGCAAAAGACCAATCCGCCGACAAGTTTTGTCAGCCCGGTGCTCAGGGTAGAGTCATGGATTACATAAGTGTACAGTACCGCCCCGAAAGCAATGAATGCCCCGGCCAGCACCGCCAGCGTAAAGGTCGATAGAAAATCCAGGTTGCCCTTGACAATTCCAGCTTTTTCGACGCGAGCGGCCATCTGGGCCGGTGCGTACGCGTCAATTTCCAACTGTTCCATCTTAATCACCCTTTATTTATAATTTACTGCCGGCGCCGGTTACCTGCCTTCGGACGGGCAGGAAACGTCATCCACCACATTAGCCGTCAACCAATCTCTTTGCGCTCGGGATCAACAAACACACTGTCTTGTGCATATATCGCGGCACGTCCAACAATTTTAGGGCTTAGCCGCGTGATTTCAATAACAAGGACAAGAAAACAACGTTTGCACACAGCCATTTCTCCAATCAAAAACACCATTTGGGCAATGGCGCCGATGGATTTTGAAAACCGAACCGGGGTTTCGGCTAATCAAAGGAGGCTGCTTTTTTCACATAGGATGCGTTTTTTGGCGGCGAACAGACGTTTTTGTGTGCGGCTGTTTATCATATTTTCGCTTTACAAAAGCAGGCCAGCCTGTTACAATTCCATCGGTTATGGCTGGCAAAATAGTAATTGATGCTGAGCGGTGCAAAGGCTGTGGCCTGTGCGTATCGGTCTGCCTGAAGAACGGCATCGTCATATCCAAGCAATCCAATAAGACCGGCTACTTCCCGGCTCAGGCGACAAACAGTGACTGCACGGGCTGCGCCGCGTGCGCCATTATCTGCCCCGACGCTGCTATCGAGGTATACTGCGACATCAAAATAGTGGCCATCGGACCGGGCCATGAGAAGAAAGCTGAGCTAAGCGAGGAAAGAGTGTGACTGAAAGGATTCTAATGTGCGGCAATGAGGCGCTGGCGGAAGCGGCTGTCATTGCCGGGGTTGACGCCTATTTCGGCTATCCTATTACGCCGCAAAATGAAATCCCCGCCTACATGTCCCGAAGAATGCCCGAAGAGGGGCGGGTCTTTGTGCAGTGTGAAAGCGAGCTTGCGGCGATTAATATGGTCTTTGGGGCCTCGGCGACGGGCAAAAGGGCGATGACAAGCTCGTCGAGTCCCGGTATCAGCCTGATGCAGGAGGGAATAAGCTATCTGGCAGGCGCCGAGCTGCCGGCGGTGGTTGTCAACGTAATGCGCGGCGGACCCGGACTGGGCAATATCGCCCCGTCTCAGGGCGACTACTTTCAGGCTGCCAAGGGCGGCGGGCATGGCGATTATCGTTCCATCGTCCTCGGGCCGTCCGGCGTGCAGGAGCTGGCCGATTGTATGCCGCTGGCGTTCGACCTGGCCGACCAGTATCGAATGACCGTTATCATACTGGCCGACGGGATGCTGGGCCAGATGATGGAGCCGGTGGTGCTGGAGAAAAAACCGGGACGAAAACTGCCTCCCAAAGACTGGGCCCTGACCGGAGCCAAAGGCAGAGCACAGAATATCGTCAGGTCTTTGTGGCTGAAAGAAGGTGTGGTGGAGCAGCACAATTACGAACTGCAGGCCAAGTACGAACAGGTGCAAAAAAACGAAGTCCTTTGTGAACAATATCAAGTCGATGACGCCGAAATCGTGGTGGTTGCTTACGGCATCGCCGCAAGAATTGTGCGAAGCGCGGTGAGCAAGGCAAGAGAGGAAGGCATCAAGGGCGGGTGGATACGGCCCATTACGTTATGGCCCTTCCCGACGGAGCAAATCAGCCGGGCCGCGGAAGATTTCAAGATTTTTCTGACTGTGGAGTTGAGTTGCGGGCAGATGGTTGAGGACGTAAGACTGGCCGTAGCAGGGAAGGCGCCGGTACTGTTTTACGGTCGGCCGGGCGGCGGCGTGCCGACGGTCGAAGAAATTCTGGAAAGAATCAGACAGCTTACGATACCCGAAACAAGTGAGCTGCACAAGAGTGGCTTGAGATGAAAACAGTATTTGCCCGAACACCGACGTTGAAGGACTGGCCGACGCATTACTGTCCGGGCTGCGGGCACGGAATAGCGCATCGACTGATAGCGGAAGTAATCGACGAGCTGGGCATCCATGACCGCACCATCGGCATAGCGCCGGTAGGATGCGCGGTATTAGCGTACGACTACCTTGATGTGGATATGGTGGAGGTCGCGCACGGCAGAGCGCCGGCGGTAGCCACCGGCATGAAAAGAACCAACCCGGAAATGATTATATTCTCCTATCAGGGCGACGGCGACCTGGCGGCCATCGGAACGGCCGAAATCATTCACGCGGCCCACCGGGGCGAACAGATAACGGTCATTTTTATAAACAACGCCGTATTCGGAATGACAGGCGGGCAAATGGCGCCGACAACCGTACTCGGTCAGGTGACAGCGACAACACAAAAGGGAAGGCAGGCAGTCGGGGACGGCTATCCGCTGCAGGTGGCCGAGCTGTTGGCGGTGTTGCCCGGCGCTATCTATATCGAACGATGCTCTTTGCACAACCCTGCCGAAATCCGCAAGACCAGGAAGGCCATCAAACACGCCTTCGAGCTGCAGGTCGGCGGGGCCCAGGGCCTCTCGATGGTCGAGATACTCTCGCCGTGTCCGACAAACTGGCGAATGACACCCGCCAAGGCGATGCAATGGATTGAAAACGAGCTGACCAAGACGTTCCCGCTGGGCCGATTGAAAGGCTGAGACTATGAAATTCTATGGGACTACAGAGTGGATTCCCAAGCTGTCAAACTTACCGCATAGAGAACAAAAACTGCTTTGGCGCCGAGCCTTTTTAAGGTCCTTCCGAAATTGGCAAACATGGGCTGCTTTTGCCATACTTGGGGTCTGCGGAGGACTGGCAGCAACCATAGGCACTCAAATCAGCGACAGCCCTTTCGTAACCGGTATTTTTGGTGGCATCGGAGGGGCCATCGGTGGTTTCATTTGCGGCCAGATCGTCTCCAGAACAGCAAGACACCATGTGCTTGAAGAACTGAATCGCTTGCCGAAGTGAGTGGTCCCCATGACAGCAAATAGTCTCTACGAAGAAGTAATCATCGCCGGCTTCGGCGGCCAGGGGATTATAATGGCCGGCAGACTGCTGGCACAAACTGCAATGAAGGCCGGCAAAGAAGTAACATTCATACCGTCATACGGGGCGGAAATGCGCGGCGGCACCGCCAATTGTATGGTTGTGCTCGCCGATGAGCCTATCGCCTGCCCGATTGTCGGAAAGCCTGATTCGCTGATTGTGATGAACAAGGCTTCGTTAAACAAATTTGCTCCTCGCGTCAAGACCGGCGGGCTGCTCGTGATGAACAGCTCGCTTATCGACGAGGAGCCGGAACTGGCCGATGCGGTCGAGATACTGGCAGTGCCGGCCAACAACCTGGCGGTGGAATTGGGCAGCGTGAAAGCGGCCAATATGGTGGCTCTGGGCGCATACCTGCAAAGAAAAGGGATTCTCAGCGCCGACGCGGCGGCTCAGTGCCTCGTGGATGTCCTCGCCAAACATCACCATAAGACGCTGCCGCTTAATACGGAGGCCCTGCAACGCGGGGCCGAATTCGCGGCGCGCGGGGCCTGAAACATATCGCGCTGGATAAAAGGCAGCGGGATAAGCGAGGTGCCGATTGGAAGCGGCAGAAACCGAAAGCATGAAAACAACGCTTCTTCGCCGGCTGCATACGGGGCAGCGGCGATACGCCGCTCTGCGGATGGCGCCGATGATAGATGTGATATTTCTGCTGCTGATATTCTTTCTGGTGGCGGCAAAATGGAGGCCGCAGGAGGATTTTCTGCCGTTCCAACTGGCCGGTGCACAGGTGCAGCTCGAAGGTCGCATAAAACCAGAGCCTTTGATAATACAAATCTCGCCGACCGGGGCCGGCTGCGAGGTCCGGATAGGGCGGCTTCACACGGTCCGAATAGAGAACGAAAAGATCGAATCAGACCTGGCGGCCCTGATGGCGGAAATGGCCGAATGCCTGCTTGCTGAAAAAAGATTCGCCGCGGACCCGGTAGAAATAATCTGCGAGCCCGGGGTAAGATGGGAGCACGTGGCAAGAATATATAACGTTTTCTACGGGGCCGGCCT
Organism: Sedimentisphaerales bacterium; assembly: GCA_035529895.1. Taxonomy (GTDB): domain Bacteria; phylum Planctomycetota; class Phycisphaerae; order Sedimentisphaerales; family Anaerobacaceae; genus JAUWKC01. Next base: position 3,945 of record DATKVV010000062.1, on the reverse strand, counting down.
GACCGACATCACATTCCGAATGACGGAGTAATTCGGATGGGTACATCGAACAGATATACCCGTGAGGTGACAGCCGCCTTTTGTATGGCGGTTTTCTTTTTGTCCGCGACCGCAGGGGCGGGCAACGTACTGCCTGCCGCCGTGGACATCAACAACCTGGCCCAGGCAGCAAGTCTCACCGTCGAGGCGTTTATGCAGCAAAGCTTCGAGCTGCGTTTAAGATACGAATTCAGCGGAAGATTTTTGGCGCAGGACGATAAAAGAAACCTGCACGAACTGGCGAGAACAGCCGGCGACCGCCTGGAAGGAATCGCAACAGAACAGCGGAAACTGAAACAGCAAATCGACGATTATGAAGGCGATGACTGGGACAGCAGATATGGCTCAACCGGTCTGTGGAGAAAGCTGTCGCGGGACATCTGTGTAACCTCGCTGAGCAAATGCGAAATTGATTTTTACCGCGCCCTTTCGGCTGAACCGCCGCAGGCGAATGAGATATTAAAAAAAGTGGTCGCCCAGGCAGATTCATTGGACCAAACCTCAAATACGGCATACTCTCAGTTCTTAAAGGCCAAAAGCCTTGCTGTGCTGGCCCGGACAGACTTATCCTGCAGGCCGCTGGCAAAGAAACAGTTCGATTTACTGGCCGAACGAGCCGACATAGACGATGCAACCGCTTTGAGAATATCCTTAGAAAGAATCGAATTGCTCGGCCCGAGCAGACTTGGGGAGTTGGAGAATCTCGGCAGCGAAATTGCCGGCGGCGACTGCTCCGGTGACATCGAGCTTGTCTTTTTGCTGCTATCCCTGCAGCGGCGATATGACCGCCGTTCGCTCAGGGAAACCATCCAAAAATGGCCGCAAATAGAAGATTTTGTCGGCTCGTGTGTGCTGTCAGAGCTGGTTTATCAAATCGGGCAAGGGCGGTTGGATTTACTGAATATCAGCGTATTCGAGGCGGAGCTGGCCGCACAGGCCGCCTGGAAAAATGACCCTCAGGCGTACAAAACACTTTTGGACCAACTGGCGAGCTCACAAGAATTTCAGACGCCCCTGATACTTTATGTCACTGCGACAGCGTTTGCAGACTCATCCGGCGCCAAAGCGGTAAATTTTTTGATAAAGGCCGCCCGTTTACAGCAGTTGCAAAAAAGCGACAGGCTCCAGCTATCTGACCGGGAAATCGCCAAACAAGCCGCCCAGCTCGCATACAATCTATTTGTCGGGGACAACGGCAACTGTCAGCCCGCCATCGAAGCCTTCGAGAATTACACGCGAATCGCAGGTAAGCAAATCGATGAAGAATTGGAATACCTTTACACCGGCGTGCTCAATATCTGTGGGCCTGCCGAAGAAGGCAAGAGACTGCTGCAGAGAATAGTTGAAAGGCCGGCGGGAAAATGGCGAAACAGGGCAAGACTCGACCTTGTAACCCTGGCGGTCCGGCAAGAACATAACGAAAAACACCAACACCGCGGTGAACTGCTTAGACAGTTAAGTGATTTAATTGCCGACCACCACAGCCAGGAGACAACCGACGAAAAATTACGGAAAGAAGCATTAACCGTATATTGTCAGTTGCTTCTCGAATCGAAAGACAAAGACTCGGCACAAAAGATTTTGGACGCCGTCACCGAGGCCGACGCAATCCGCGACCCAAACCTTGGCATTTTCAAATCGGAAGCCCTGCGCCTCTCCGGTAAACTGGAGGAATCGGCCTCTTGTCTGCTGCGTGCCATCGAGTCTGACCCCTGCCGCTGCGTCAGCGAAGCTTTTGTACTATTGTCGGAAATCGTCGGCGAAATCGACCGGTTTGACAAGAAAGACTTGCGTTTTGTGCGAAACTGCGAGAAGCTGGCTCAAATCTGTTCCGACTGCCTTGAAGGCAAACCAAGATATACAGCGGCACTATTCTTAATCGAAATATCGGTGTTTGCCGCAACCGAAGCAAATGAGGAACTATCAAATTTTGAAAAACTGCTCGACACCATAGCAAAAGAGGGCCTGAGCACCGATGCTGATTTTATCCGATGCAAAGCAAGGCTGTTGGCGCAGCAGGGCAAATTCGACCAGGCGGCCCGCTTGTGGGCGCAGGTCGCCGCGATACGAAAAAGCCGGTCTCTTTCGGCTGACCGGCAAAGCTGGAAATGGTGGCAAGCCAGATTTTTTGAGCTATGCTGCCGGTCCAAATGCCCCCAGACAGACAAAGGCAGCCTCCTGCATACCATCGAGGTTCTCGAAAACAGTTTCAGGGACATTCCGCCACTTTGGGCTCAAAAACTCAACTCACTGAAAGGAGAAAACAAACGATGAAGTTAATGTTCAAAATTGCACAAGGCGTTTGCGTTCTTTCGCTTTGCTCGGTTATCTGCACTTCGTGCATCGCCGAGCTCGCATCTGAGGATATCGACCATGCTCAGGGTGAAATGGCCGGGGAAGCAACCTCGTCAACCATCATACTCCAAAGCCGCCTTACCCGCGGCGCAAACTTGGTTGAAGGGGACATGCCGGGAGCCCCCGGCGTGGCCTGCTTTGAACTGTCCGAGAGTCCCGACTTTCGTAACTCGTTTAAAACAGCCTGGACCAAAGCCGTGCCTGAACGCGATTTCATTATAAAACAAAAGGCAAGCCATCTTCGCAGCGGTACGCGTTACTATTACAGGCTTCTCTACGGTCCCGACCCGAAGGAAATAAGAACGGGCAATACCTGCACATTCAAAACCGTGGACGGCCCTGACACGGAAAGCAAAACCACCTTTGTTGTCGTTACGGGCATGAACTACCACCCATTTCATCACGGCTCCAATAGTCGGCCGGCTTACACAGGCGCCGACAAGAATCTCGGCTACCCCGCCTTGAAAAGCATTCTTGATATGCGGCCAGACTTTTTTGTCGGAACCGGCGACAACGTCTACTACGACAACCCGAGCAAAGGCGCTGCTCAAACTCAGCCGCAGCTAAGAAAAAAATACCACGAACAGTTCGTCCAGCCCCGTTTCATAGAGCTTTTCGCCCAGGTGCCGACTTATTGGGAAAAGGACGACCACGACTACCGATACAACGATTGCGACAACACCTCCGACAGGCCGCCAAGCCCCGAACTGGGCAAAAAGACATTTTTGGAACAGCTTCCCGTCGCCGACCCGCCCGACAGTAGGCCCCTTACCTACCGTACATACCGCGTGAACGAGTTACTGCAAATCTGGCTCGTCGAAGGGCGCGACTATCGCAGCCCCAATAATATGCCGGACGGCCCGGACAAAACAATATGGGGCAAAGCGCAAAAACAGTGGCTCAAGAAAACGCTGCTCGAAAGCAAGGCAACATTCAAAATCCTCATCTCCCCGACTCCGATGGTCGGACCCGACAACGATACCAAAAGAGACAATCATACCAACCCCAAAGGCTTCAGACGCGAAGCAGATGACTTCTTCGCGTGGCTCTCCGAGAATGGCTTCCTGCAAAAAAACTTTTACCTGGTTTGCGGAGACCGACACTGGCAGTACCATTCCGTCCATCCGAGCGGATTCGAGGAGTTTTCGTGCGGGGCGCTGGTGGATGCCAACGCCCGTCTGGGGATAAAGCCGGGGACGCCGAGGTCATCCGACCCCGAAGGACTAATAAACCAGATCTACACGCAAAAGGAGGCTTCCGGCGGCTTTGTCGCCGTGACCGTTGTGCCCGGCGGCACAGGCCAAGAGCCGGTTCTTCGTTTTGACTTCCACGATGAAAACGCAGTACCCCTGTACCGGTGCGAAAAGACGGCAAACGACTCGAAAGGCCAATAATTCTCAAACTTAGGGGTTTTTCCTTGTGTCTTAACATGATTGAATAATTTTGCTTGTCTTTGCCGATATCCTGAACGAGGGACAAATCGTTGTCCCATAAAGGGTAACGTTCAGGAGATAAGACAATGCAAGCTCTTTCAAAATTCTGTTGTCAAAA
>DATKVV010000061.1:0-23142 GCA_035529895.1 Sedimentisphaerales bacterium | reverse complement strand
CGCTTCGCGTACAAGACCGCGATGATCGATGGCTGTCGAGAACACCTGCAATGGTCGCGGGTTTGACCGATCATGTTTGGTCTTTGCGTGAATGGCTGAGTTATCCGGCCGTTCAATTAACATAAGACACAAGGAAAATTTTGGCTTCCATAAGTAATTGCCAAAAAACGGCAAAATCTTAGGTCAAAAATGCGAAGTTTTTTATGCACTGTTTCTTAACTACTTTCAGAAAACGGAGTTATGAGAGAAAGTTTTTTTTACTTTCGGGCGCTTTTTATTTAGCTACACCTCTGATTTCTGCGCCAGCCCTCCGATTCGGAGTTTTCCAAGCTCTTTGATTCCAGCGTGCAGACATTGGTAGAAAGCGTTCACAGGACATCCGGCCTTTTGGGCCGCTTCTTTCGGTGCGAGTCCTTCGGCGAATCTCAAATTGATAGCTTGGCGGACCTTAGGAGACAACTGGGACACTGCATCCCGGATGGCTTTCTTGAGTTCCTGAGCCGGGATCTGCATCTCTTGATTTTGATGCCCGCGAACTTGACTGGAGGGTATAATCTTATCAATCAAGTCTGAATTAATGGTTCTGGGTTGGCCTCTTTTCTCTCGACGATAACGCCTGACAGTATTTTTGGCCATGCCCAAAAGGTAGGCTTCAACGGTTTGCTCCTTCTTCTTGTAGCGACCGCTCCCCTGTAAAAGCTCGATGAACACATTTTGAGCCAAATCTTCTGCGTCAACATTGTGGTCTGTGGACCCAACTATGTAATCCAGTACGGGTTGGTAGTATTTGGCGTAAAGAATAGCCAGGGCTTTTCTATCTTGCTGGTAGACCACCCGTTCTAATACTACGCTCTCATCAATATTTACCGAATCCACACCAGCGATTTACTCCTCAAAGCCCCTATCGTTCAGAAAAAGGCAGAGGTGTCAGCTCCAACTCGCTCACGGTGGAAAGACATCAAGCCCATATATCAAGGCGTATTGAGACCGGAGCCGGTTGATGCCAAAAGTCGGTTCGACTCGGAAGAAACCGTCGCGTTAGGGGTCGCCCTAAGAAAAGTTGATCAGTTTTCCAAGACATATTTGTCAACAGTGGGGCACTCTGCTGCGCCTATACCTAAGGTAGGTAGTGCACCAATCGTATGTCTTAAGTTCTCTGGAAAGGAGACTTGACTTATTCTTTAGTCTCTCAGTGAGTAAAACTACGGCTCATGACTCGAATACTTCTTGTCAGTTTGGAAGGCAGAGCAGGAGGGGCTGAGACAAGCTTGTTGCTAATGGCAAAACATCTGAGCACTCAATTTCTCATAAGTGCTGCCTGTCCGGCCGAAAGCTGGCTCTCAAGAGAGTTAGCCTCTATGGGAATTGACACCTATGGACTTCCGGAGCCCCCAAGGTTCGGATACCGGTCGCCCTTATGTTCGCGGTATTGGTTGAAAACAAGCTGGAGCCTGTCAAAAATAGCATTGAAAACCAAACCGGATATTATACACGCCAACAGTTTTTACGCCGGCCCAGCCGCGGCTTTTGCCGCTCTTGTCACAAGAACGAAATTGCTGTTGCACGCTCGCGATTTGACTGATTTCGGATTTCTTTCAAGATTCTGCAGCAGGTTTTGCAAAAGGTTGATTGCCGTTAGTCACACGGTAAAAAAAGCGTTAATAGAACAGGGGGTAAACCTGGACAAGATTAAGGTCGTTTATAACGGGGTAGACAAGACTTTTTTCGACCGTTCCGACAAGAACACAGATTTCTTCAGCCAGACAAACGATTGCGAAAAACGCTTGTCTGTTTTTGCTCAGGTCGGGCAGCTTGTGCCGTGGAAAAACCATATTGTCTTTCTGAAAGCTGCGTCGCAGGTCGCCGCGAGATTACCCGATGCAAGGTTTGTGCTGGTCGGCGACGACCTCTTCGGACGGGATTCCATCTACAAGCAAAATTTGCTCCGTTATGTCGAGAAGTCCGCAATAGCGGAAAAGGTCTGCTTCGCCGGGTGGCAGGAAAACATGCATGAAACATGGGGAAAAATCGACTGTCTGGTTCACACAGCTTATCGAGAACCCTTTGGACGGGTAATTATTGAGGCGATGGCCCACAAAGTCCCTGTGATTGCAGTTGGTTCCTGTGGGCCGAGTGAGATAATCCAAAACGGCAAAACAGGCGTTCTTGTGCAAGTGAATGATATTGAAGCGCTTAGTAATGCAATGCTGAAAGTAGCTCGGGACAGTCGGTTTGCCAACAGAATAGCAGGCGCAGGATACGAGCACGCCATTTCAAATTTTACCGCCGACAAAACTGCCGCGCTCATCCAAGAAATATACGAAGACGTCCTAGCTCTGTGAGAAGATTATGAGAATAGGTGTCAATTTCCACTCGTCTGACAGATACATCTCGGGCGTTGAGTACTACTCGCTCGGGTTACTGAACGGACTTTTGAATGTGGATGTGCGAAACCGCTACGTTGTCTTTACCAACCGACCCGATTTGGTACGAGAATATGTGCCTTCTTCCGAGAATTTGCAAGTCGTCGAAATCGAACGCTTAAGAACGAGGGCCGCAAGAATATTTTGGGAGCAAACCAGGTTGCCTTGCCTCTGCGCAAGACAGGGATTGGAAGTGCTGCACTGCCTCAGCTATATTTGTCCTGTTTACAGGATGCCGATACCCTGTATTGTGACAATCCATGACACAATAGCTATTGACCATCCGGAGTGGTGTAAACTGACAAACGCGATTTACTTCAATCTGTTTATGGAAACCGCCGCGAAAAAAGCTTCCTGTGTAATAGCATTATCCAAGTGCACGGCCGATGACTTGAAGCGTAACTTCCGCCTGCCTTGTTCAAGAATCCGAATTGTCTACCCTGGAATAGACAGTATCTTTAGAACACAAAAGGACTCTTCTCAGTACTCCCAAGTAAGGACACGCTATAGTCTGCCTGACCGGTACATACTTTACGTAGGCAACATCGAGCCTAAGAAGAATATATGGACACTGTTATGTGTGCAGAGAAAGATACAGCAGGCAGGGTTGCCGCACAAGCTCGTTATTGCCGGAAAAAGAGCGTGGGGCGCCGAGGTGGAGCTCGACGAAATCGCCAGGCAAATGGCGTCGAACGCTGTAATCCGGCTGGGGTACGTTGACAGAAGCGATCTTCCTCTTGTCTACGAGATGGCGGACGTTTTTGTTTTTCCGTCTTTATATGAGGGCTTTGGGTTCCCGCCGCTGGAGGCGATGGCGTGCGGGACGCCCGTTGTGTCATCAAGCAGAGGCGCGTTGAGGGAGACTGTGGGCCGTGCAGCTCTGGTAGTCGAGCCGTTCAATTTAGAGCAAATCACTCAGGCCGTTATCTCAATGATAGAAGACTCGTCCCTTAGGGAGCAACATATACGCCTGGGCTTGAGACGAAGCAGGTTGTTCAATTGGGAAAAGGCCGCCCAACAAACACTTTCCATATACGAAGAGGTACTTGGAGCTAAATGACCAGCTATAGAAAAAAGCAGGGTTATTCACCGTACATGGACAGTTGGAGCAAAAGATGTTTCGATATTGTTATCTGCCTGCTGCTGCTGCCGCCCGGGCTGTTCGTCATGGGATTGGCGGGCTTGAGCATATTGATTCGAGAAGGGCGACCGGTCTTTTTTTGGCACTACCGCGTAGGAAAAAACGGCAGGCTGTTTTGGATTCCCAAGCTTAGAACGCTGCGGGTCGATGCAAATCCTTACGAACCGTCCGCAGAATCTGATAATGCGTCCTTGGTTACGGTTACAGGCAAATTCTTCAGGCGACACAAACTGGATGAACTGCCTCAGCTTTTTTCTGTTCTAACAGGACATATGAGTCTAGTCGGCCCTCGTCCGGAGCTTCCCGGCGTGGCAGTGACGTATGAACCTCTTCAGAGAAAGAGATTACTGGTCAAACCCGGCATCACTGGTTTGTGGCAAGTCCTTGGTGACCGCAAGCTCGCGATGCACAAAGATATGAAATATGACCTTTATTATATGCGCAAGGGGAGTTTGTGGCTTGATATGAAGATTTTGGCCATGACCGTCGCATTTGTACTGAACCCGAAGCGAAAACTGCACTTATGAAAATTGGATATATACTTACGACGTTCCCCAGCCTGACCGAGACCTTTGCCGCCAGGGAAATTGAGGCCCTGCGCACGTTAGGCTTCGATATCACGATTCTTGCAGCTTCAGGCCCGTGGGCCGCCAACGGCCCCGTAGAAGACCCCAAAACGCTCTATAGACCGTCTGCGTTTTCTTTAGAGGCTGTTCTGTCCGTGTCCTATATGGTTTTGAGATACCCTCTGGCTTTGGGCAGGCTGATTTATCTTATACTAAGACTTGTCAGGTCGTGTCCCTGGGAAGCCGTATCCCTAATGGGTAATCTTCATACCGTTGGTTTCTTTGCGAGGCATCTCGATCGGGCGGGTATTTCACACATCCATGCTTACTTTTTGAGCTGGCCGGCATTTATCGCATTGGCACTGTCCGCAGCCACTCGCCGCCAATTCAGCATTTCCGCCCATGCGAGAGATATTTTTGTGGAGCGGGGCGCCGCGGAACTAAAGGTTTCACGTGCGAATTTTGTTGCTGCCTGCACCGAACAGGGCTTGAAGCAACTCAAAGCCGGTTTGCCCGCCAGGTATCACGATAAGCTGCATCTGAGCTATCACGGCGCAGGGAAGGTCCTCGAATGCTATGAGCTTTGTGAAAAGAACGTCACTGAATTCGAACCGGACGATAATGTAGTAATCGCGGTCGGCCGTCTGGTGGAGAAAAAGGGTTTTGCTTACCTTATCAAGGCTTTTGCGCTGGTTGCACGGGAAAAACCGTACTGCAGGCTGATGATTGTCGGTGACGGACCCAGCCACCGACAGCTAAGCGAACTGATTGCGGAACTGAACCTCGAGGGTCGTGTCCGACTTTTAGGATGGCAGAAATCTTATGCCACACTTCGACTTATCCGGCGGGCTACTCTGCTCGTGGCGCCATCGGTAGTGACACAAGAAGGCGACAGAGATGGAATACCTAACGCAATATTGGAAGCCTTTGCCAGCGGTGTTCCGGTCATAGCGAGCGATCTGCAAGGGATAAGGGAAGCGGTAAAGGACCGCCAAACCGGCTTGCTTGTTGAGCCGGGGAATATCAAAAAACTCGCCTTAACCATTACAGAGTTGCTTGGTAACAGAGATTTGCAGAGGCAGCTTTCACAAAAGGCGTATGAAATGGCCGCGGAGCGTTTCGACTCCGTGAAAAATACAAAAACACTGGCCGCGCTGTTTACCAGAACAAAGTGATGGGTAACAGGCCGATAAAGGTTGTTCATATTTTGGAAGGATTTTTGGGTGGTACCTGCACGTACGTTTGCACGGTGCTTCCACAACTGGTTCAAAAAGGTTTTGATGTAACGTTAATTTGTTCCCTGAATCGCTGTTGCCCGGATGCCGCCGAAAGGATATCCGCACTAAGAAAAAGTGGAGTAACAGTTTATATTATACCAATGTACAGGAAAATTAATCCGCTCAATGATTTCCGCTCGGTTGCTGTCATTCGGCGCTTGTTGTTGCAAAACAAATTTGATGTGATACACACCCATTGTTCAAAAGCGGGTGCTTTGGGACGAATCGCGGCAGTTCTGGCGGGGCGGAACGTGGTGGTTCATAGTCCGCACTGCTTCGCTTTCCTGCGATGCAATAACCGGTTCAATAGGTTACTGTATCTTGTTCTGGAACAACTGCTCGGGAGACTGACAAGCAGGTTAGTTGCCGTATCAAGGTCAGAGGCGGCCATAGCAATACGAGCACGTGTAGTTTCCCGGGGCAAGTGTAACTGGGTAGAAAATGGTCTTGCCAACGGCCGGGTTTTCCCGAGCGCAACTGGCTTTGCCAGAGACTTCACCGGCAAGGTATCCATCGACCTGCCCAGGGATAAGGCGGTTGTGACTACCGCGTGCAGACTTGTGAGCTACAAAGGCATTTTCAGATTTCTTGAAGCAGCCAGGGTTTCACGTGCCAATGATGTGGTATTCTTACTTGCCGGAGACGGCAACCTTAAGACTGCGGCGGAAAGATTCATTTTTGAAAACCGGCTAAGCAATAAGGTGAAACTGCTCGGACATATTTCAAACATGGAACAGATATATGCTATCTCGGACATCGTTGCTCTTTGTTCCGACGCGGAGGCCCAGCCATACTTACTGTTGGAGGCAATGCGAGCCATGTGCCCCATTGTGGCTACGTCGGTCATTGGCAATAGAGAACTAATAGCACACGACAAAACGGGCTTTCTTGCGGAACCGACGCCGGCGAGCATAGCTGCCGCTATTGACCAACTGTTAGCGGATAAAGCCAAGCGCAGGGCATATGCAGAAAATGCATACATCTACTTTTGCCGGCATCACTCATTGGAAAAGCAGATATCCCGACTGACTGAGATATACGAAAGTTGTATTCGCGATGGCCAAGCATAATATGCAACAGCAAGAATTGGAACAGAATAGCCTGGCTCAAGCTGACGGTGCAGGCTCCAGGTTTTCGCTGGGTAGAATTGTATTCACTCTCTCAACAATAGCTTTATGCACGAAAGTGTTTGGATTTGCAGAGAAGGTCGTTATTGCGCACTTTTTGGGAACCAGCGATATGGCAGACGTTTATTTTGCATCGGTTGGCATTGTTCTTTCCGTCGTGTGGCTGCTGAGGGAGCTTATTTACCCGTCACTTCTACCCGTATTTGCCCATAGTCTATCAGAATCAGCTTTGGCATCAGGGACCCTTTTCAGGAAGGCGTTTTTGTCGGCAGTCGGCTTTTTGGGAATTGCAGCTTTGACTCTTGCGGCTTTTTCCGGATTTCTCACTGATGTGCTCCTGCCCGGATTTGCCGAGTCAAAGCGACAGATAACTTCGAATCTGCTCAGGATGCTGGCGCCGGGGACATTCTTTCTCGGACTGACGATGGTAACGTATACAGTCTTGAATGCTCGCAGGCAGTTCATGAAGGCTGCCTGGCCGGAGGCGGCCCTGAAGTTCTTCATAGTGAGTGGCCTGATAGTATTTTTACCCTCCCTGAAAATCTACGCGGTTCCGGTACTCATAGGTTTGGGTGCACTTGGGTGCGTGTGCGTCCAGCTTTACTTCATTCCGGAACGCAGGTTCCTTTTTCGACGACCTTCAAACGCAGACACAAGCGGCCACTTTAAAAAAGTCCTGCTGCTCACGGGACCGCTTGTGGTCGGCGTGATATTCTCGCACATAAGCGCCCTGGTGGACAACCTGCTTGCTTCGACGCTGCCGAGCGGCCAGCTGTCCTACCTCGGCTATTCGAAAAAGCTTATTGATGCGATTCTGCTGATTGGGCCTGTGGCATTAGTCACAGTGGTCTATTCCCAGTTATCTCATCTTGCATCGGTGAAAGACTACAAGAACTTTACGAGCCTGGTTATTAAGTCGTTCAGAGTGCTGCTGTACCTGAGCGCACCGCTTGCCTTCCTGCTGATAGGGTTAAAACAGCCGCTGATTAGATTCTTCTTCCAACGTGGCCAGTTTGGTGTGGACTCTACGCTCGGAACGTCACAAGCATTTATGGTCTATGCGCTGGGATTGGTCACGTTTTCTCTGGAAACTCTCCTTGTGCATAGTTTCTTTGCCCTGTCCGATACAAAAACTCCGGTTAAATTCGGCGTCTTATGCGTGTTATTGGATATTGCCTTGGCGCTGCTGCTGCTGAAACCTTTGGGATACGTCGGGATTGCCGGCGCGTTTGTAATATCAAAAACAATAAAGATCACAATACTCGCAGGGATACTCAACAAGAGGCTCGAAGGACTATTCGATTCGAGTATGCTGGGTTTTTCGGCCAAACTGGCGGTTACCAGCGGCACTCTATGGGTGGTGCTCCAACTGCTGCTGAGGATTGATAATCCCGGTTCATTTGTCCATACCGCTGTTTCCGATCTGATGCTGCCGGGCATTGGGGCGGCATCAGCATTTGTTCTGTGCTCCTATCTGTTGAAGATCGAGGAATTCAAGACAGTAGTGTCCCTCGTAAGGTATAGAAAAGCCGCGGTCAGCACGCTGTACGGAGAGTCAAAATGAACGAAGACTTTGGAGCAAGCTGCCAAGAACGGCAAAGAACACGGTCTGTAGCAGCGCCAGTCAGCTTCGGGCTGACGCTTTCGGCGGTAATCGTTGGGTGTTGCATCTCATTTCTTCTAACGCTGAAGATTCCGATTGAGAGACCGGTGATGCTGGTCCTTGCCTCGCTTTTTTTGTTGTTGCCGCTTAAAGCGGCGACCTTTGCCACTCTTCAAAAAATAGTGGCGTTCTATCTAATCAGCGTTCCAGTCAATGAATTATCGTCGCAGTATTTTCAGATTTCGTTCCTGCCGGTTGATGTCAGTGTATCCTATACGACTGCGGTCTTGCTGCTCTGTGCATTAGGATATCTTGTTGGCAAGATAAATACGACCAACGCAACGCAGGATTATTCAAGCGCAAACATCCTGTCCGGATGGGTAGTGGCATTAGTTATCGTAACCATCCATATGGCGTTGCTTAGTTTGATTCTGAACAAGTTCTACGGTTACGGCTACGAGAGGAATTTGGGTGTGCTCGGGAATCTGTTCTTGTATTTTCTTTTGTTCGTTCTTATGTGGGAAAACCTTGGCGGACTGCGTTTTCGACAGTGTACAGGATTGGTTCTTGCGGTTTTCTATTTTGCGACACTTTTTGTGAACAAATGAAATGCCTTTGTGAAGCAGTTCAGATACTCCATTCTCCGGAGCAAGCTTTAATAATCAAAGCCCCAGGGGTCGCCTTAAATCTCATAGGCTATTTATATCAACAGCAAGGGGCCCAGAATCGCCAATAAATGATAGCAGAGGTTGAAGTGTCCCGATAAACAGTACCGCGATAGGACTGGATAGAGACGACGGATATGTCTGAACAGTTGACTACCTCGAGAAATGAAGATATCACGGCTGCGGGCCGGCCGATGAGCGGGTGGCTGCACTTGCTCGCGACGTTACTGGCAGGAATTGCGATTGTCTCGTCGGCTTTTCATTTCTGGCCTTTTCAGAGCAGTAAGGCGTGGCAGATATTCTGCACGCAGAATCTGGCTGTTCTGGTATGGATCTTGTTTTTAGCACGTTATTTTCTTGTAAAAAGGGCTTATTGGACTATCGGTTCTTCACTGCCGCATTTGAGCATTCTTGCGTACTTGACTGTCAGTATTCTATCTATGGCTTTTGCTCCTGACCTGAGCAGGGCTGCTAATTTCTCAATCAAGCTGGCTCTGGTATTGGTTGGAGGATACACACTATTTAGCTATGCAATCTGTAACGCAAGAACACTACAAATAGTCTACGGCTGTATGACCGCAGCAGCGGTGATAAGTGTTTCGTATTGTCTGATAGGAAGGTTCGGGTTTGACTTTGATAACTTTGGTTTTCATTACAATGCCTATAAGTACGGAACCTATATAGGAATACTTTCTCCACTGTGCGGAGCATATCTTTTCACCAGCCCCAGACCCTTGATGAGACTGCTCGGTACTGTTCTGGTCATGGGTGCTTTTGTTTCATCGGGCTCTTTGGGGGCGCTTGCTGCAATCACGCTGGGAGCCGGGACATTGGCGATTCTCACCCGTGGGTGGCCTGTCAGGCTGTGTATTACGATTAGTCTGTTATGTGGAGTGGGGCTCTTGTTCTTACTCGGGTCAAACCCAGTTATTTCGGTCCTCCACAATGATCTTAAGTTAGCCGACGAAGACGGTGTCAATCTGAAGCAGCGTTATATCGAGTGGCAGGCGGAGGTTAACCTTTTGGAGGAACGCCCCCTCACAGGGACAGGAGCCGGTTGCATAAATCAATATCGAAGTAATTTCTATTATCGCCTGCCGAAGCTTAACACGTTAAAGGCATTTGACCAGAACGGATGGCTGGCAACCGGGGCGGAAATCGGGATATTGGGCCTTGTGTGCTTCTGTTGGATTGCAGCGCGCTACTTCAGCCTTGCTCTTTCTCAAGTCAGAGCGGCCTGCGAGAAGGAATTTACCACAGCCTACAGGTTTGCCACAGTCAACTTGGCCGGACTTGTCGCAGCTTGCACCGCAAATTTGTTTTCATCGCTTCATTACAACGGAATTCTCATCGTTTTCGTTTTAGTACTTGTGCTCATAGACAGAACGGAGCTGCTCTGCGGTGACCTCTGAAATGGCAATAGCAAAATTTGTTAAAATCCTGTTGATACTCTTTTGTGTTGCGATCTATGGCTATTCAGCTATCGATACCAGCAGTGGTCAAACCTACAACATAAGCGTCGGTACAAGTATGCCGCTGTCGATAGTCTGGCCCTTCGAAGTTGCGGTGGTAGGCGACCTGGGCGAGAAAGGCCTGCGGATAGGGCCCAAGATTGGCAGAGGCTGGCGTGGCGAGGCCGGTGGCGAGGCAACCTACAGATTTTATATTCCCCAAAATGGCAAGTACCATATCTGGGCTTACGCTTTATGGTTTGATGAATGTGCCAACGCGGTCTTTGCGCGGATCGATGATTTGGATAAGGCGATCGTCGGAAACGACCCGGTGTATAATCGGTGGCACTGGGTCAGAGGGTTTGATGTATGTTTGGAAAAGGGGACGCACACATTGGTGCTGTCCAACCATAGCGACCACATCTGCCTGCAGAAGGTGCTTTTCACAAACTCAGGATACATTACACCTGAGGATTGCAGCCTGGTGTTCTCGGATATTTTCTACGATGGTTTTGATGGATGTGACCGTGGTAATTTTGCGAGTTGGCAGGTAATCAGCGGGGATTGGAGTGTACAAAATCCTGTCGAACGGATGTGTTTTGTTGAAAATGCCCTGGTGGGCAAGTCCGACGACAGCTCATTTATTATTCATAAGGGTGATGATTGGGCGCATTATTCACTCAATATGGCGGTCAGGTCCGTAGTACCTGAGAGTAATGATGGGTCCGTGTCTGTATGTTTCGGCGTGAAAGATGCAATTCATTACCTTCAGTTGACGTGGCGCCATGTTCAGGGAACTGACCGGGTTAGGATGGAACTTGCCAGAAAAGACGCCGAAGCAATGGAAGTGCTTGCGAATTTTGAAGTTACGTGGGCGGCCGATGTCTGGCACCAGTTGGAATTAAGCCTGAATCCCGGCAGGATTGTGGTACGGGTGGATAATGCGGAGCCGATTGCGACACCCGTGAGCTGCGAAGTAACCGGTGGAATAGGACTGCGTCTTGAAGGCAAAGTTGCCGCGTACTTTGATGACATTCACGTCAGACAAATTAGCCATGGTGCAATTTAGTCATGCGATTGCCTTGTGAATGCGAAAGCGTACAGTTCACGGCTGATAAGGTTGGCAATGGGAACGAACAGGACTGAAAAAATGGGGCGGGCCGAAATCGTTGAGCAGATATGCCCCATTTTAGAGCCTTGGGTTTCCGATGCGGATTTGATTGACCGCATTAGCGAACAGACGAATCTGGTAACAGATCTGGGCCTGGATTCCATCGGCATACTACAGGTAATTCTGGGGATAGAGAAGGAATTCGGGATTTCAATCAAGAACGATGAACTTGATTCCGAGACCTTTTCGATGCTGGGTAATTTGGTCAGCGTGATACGGGATAAACTGTATGAAAATAATTGACCTGCTTGCGAACAGCGCTGCAGTGGAACCACGAAGAGCTGCAATGAAAAGCGGCGGCATTGAAGTATCTTACGAGCGGATGCTTTCGGACGTATGCAGTCTGGCCGGGAAGCTTAAGTCGGCAGGATGTTCGAGAGGGGTCAATGTTGGAATTGTGCTCGATAATTCAGTTGAATATTTGATAAGCTTTTTTGCGATTTCAGCGGCCGGCGGCACCATCCTGCCCCTTTCGGCACACATGACCGCTTATGAGGTAGCCGGGTTTGTGGACGGAGCTGACATTTCGATTCTGATTACCGGCGAAATGCCGGTTGCCAGGCAATCGCTTGATAAGCTGGCCGGCTTCAAAAAGGTCACCATCGTCCGTGTCCGATACGATAACAAAAACTTGGAAGTCGACACCAGCATTTTGGGCAACTGTGCGGCTGATGAACAGAACGCCGATGTTGCCCTGATGGTGCCGACATCTGGAACCACGGGGCCGCCCAAAATAGTGATGCTCACCGACCGCCAGTTAATTTCAAATATGATTGTCTATCGGTCATTGATGGGATTTGAAGCTCACAACGTGGTTTACTGCGCGCTATCATTCCACCATATATATTGTATTTGCGCGCAGATACTTACCCACGCAAGTTTGGCCGACACATTCTTAATAAGCGACAAACCCTTTTTCATAAGGGACTTCCTGAAGGCTGTGGAAGCAAACAATGTCACTGTTGCGGCGTTCGTACCTTATATGGCGGTTCTGATGGCTGCATTTCCAAAACCCCAAATGTTTAATCTCAGGAGCCTCAGGCATATAACGCTTTCTGGCGCCAAGACGCCTAAATCTACGTACAGGCTGCTGACTGAGAAATATAAGGGGATACAATTCATAAATACTTATGGCATGAGCGAGGCTGGTTCAAGAATTTCGATTGCTGCACCGTCTCCAAACGGATTTCCTATTGAGAGCGTGGGCAGACCAATGCCTTCGGTCTCCGTAAAAATAGTGGATGACAGTGGAATTACTCTGCCTCCGAACTGCAGGGGTGAGATTATGGTAAGAAGTTCGGGCGTAATGAAAGGCTATTATAAGCAGCACGATTTAACCGCGAAAACCATTATAAACGGCTGGCTAAAAACGGGAGACCTCGGTAGGCTCGATGACGATGGTAACCTGTTTATACTCGGCAGAACAAAAGACATCATAATCAGCGGCGGGGAAAACATATGTCCGTTTGAGATAGAAGAGTGCCTCATCGAGCATCCCGCAATTCGAGAAGCGGCAGTTGTGGCACAAAGAGACAAATTGTTACAGGAGGTTCCTTGCGCTTTTGTGGTAAAAAAAGACACCTCTGTGCAGGCCAGTCCCGTTGATATACTAAAGTTCTGCAAAACCAGGTTAAGCACCCACAAGGTTCCCCGGGCTATAAAATTCCTGGAAAAACTCCCCAAGCTCGGCACCTCTAAAGTAGACCGAAATGCGCTCAAGCAGATGGCTAACAAGCTGCCTTAGAGACTTTATTTAAGTGGTGGTTATGAGGTATATATACTTTCACCCTTTGTTCGATGAAAGAAAATGTGCACATCGCTTTTCGTACCAGCTAAAAAACACTTTTCTGGCAGCCGGTTTTGCTTTGGAGAGGTTCGACTACACCGGTACGGCAGAAGCACCCGGCGAGTTTGCAGATATTTCCCTGCAATCTCTGCGCGAAGATGTGGCCCGGTATATCGATGGTGACCAGGTCTGTCTGGTCGGCCTGCGTTATGGAGCAACTCTGGCTCTTGACTACTGTTCTGGGGGTCAGGGGCCGGTCAGAAACCTTGTCCTTTTGGAGCCTGTTGTCGATGGCGCCCGATATGTCGACTATCTTTATCGTAAGCAGCATATAAAGAATCTTATGACGGGCGAGTCCCCACGCGCGCCGCAAGACAATGGCTATGAAAACATAGAGGGATATAAAACCAGTACCACACTTATTGAGCAGATCAGGAACTTTCGGTTGGCTGGGCCGGCCGGAGAACGTGCCGTAACGAATTCCGTTCGCATCGTGCAAATATCAGCCCAGTCAAAACTCCGGCAGGATATCGCCGGTCTGGCCAAATCACTGGAAGGTTCAGTTCAGCAGCTCCTGGTTGAGTGCGTGCAGATGCCCGTCTTTTGGGAGCGTATTCCTGGTTCAGACTACACAGAGCTGACACAAAGGGTATTATGGTGGTGTCGTGGTTAAAGTCGGCAACTTTAGAAGCGGTGAAAACGAACTCTATTATTCGTGTGGGATTCCACCTCGGAGGACAAACGATGTCGGTATCATATTTGTTCATGCCGCCGATGGTAACAGACTTGGGCCGCACAGGATGTTCGTCGAAGCGGCAAACAGGCTCAATGTGTTGGGATATCCAACGTTGAGATTCGATCTGGCCGGCTGCGGCGATAGTACGGGTGCCGCTTCGGACAATGACATCACGGCCGATGTATCCGATGTTATTAGTGCTGTCCGGTTTTTTGTAACCGAGGCGAACCTGCAGGGCGTGGTTCTGTTTGGCATAAGCAGAGGGGCGCGTGTATGCTATACAGCGATGGTCCAGCACCGCCTTCCACTAAACGGAATGATTCTATTATCTACGCCGATATCAAGCGGCAGGGCCGCCCTGAAATCATTTGGAAGCCGGTTGAGTGAGTACGTCTGTAAATTGAAAGACCCGGAGTATCTTCGCAAGTTCCTGAGCGGCAGGGCCAGCATCGCCCAAATCCGGCAGACCTTGCTAACCGCTTTACGACTCCGCTGCAGATACACGGGAACAGAAAAGAAGGCTTTCACGTCGAAATGTGCCGTGCTATTCATCTACGGAGGTTATGACCCAATAGCAGCCGAATCCAGTCGCTATTACACCGGCAGGTGCCGGGAAAATGATGTCCCGTATGATTGTCATGTAATCTCCGGCGCGAACCACAGCTTCTTCCATTACAAATGGAAAGAGGAAATATTTGATGTCTCGCGGCAGTGGCTGGAAAGAATACTGAAACAGGTGCCAAGATGAGCCGTCTCTTTAGTAGAATTGGACTTGGCCTAACAACGTATAAACAGGCGCGGTCTGCAATCTCGAGACAATTCGACCCTGAAGCGATTGTGAGGATACAGAACACAAAGCTGCAGAGCTTGATACATTACAGCTACGACAACATAAAATACTACAGGGAAGTATTCGAACAGGCGGGCATTTCGCCGGACAGGATTAAAACCGCAGTCGACCTGGCCAGGGTTCCCACCCTGACCAAGGAAGAACTTCGTGAGAGATTCTGGGATTTTCTGCCTCGCGAACTTTCTGACTGCCGGGTTACCTGCACCTCGGGCAGTACCGGGATTCCGGTGTGCATTCTTTCAGACAGGAGTTCGCGGATATTCAATTCGGCGGCGGTTATTCGATATCGGCAGGCTTTGGGGATCAGTTTTCTCGCCGCACCAATCCTTACGCCCCTCAAAACTGCAAACGAACTCTATAGAAAAAAGGCGCACTGGACATTCCTGCAAGGTATCCACAAGACGTATTACATCAACCCTTATGTGGATTCCGAGGAAAATATTGAATATGCAAAGGAACTTTTGACCGAATTAAGAAAGCCGGTTCTTATTGGTATCGCCCCCGCAGTAAGGGCCCTTGCCTGCAAGGTTCGCGACGGTGTTTTCCCTCTTTTTAAGCCTGGCGCGGTTTTGACCACAGGCGAATGCCTCAGTCCGCAGGTCAGAGGTTTGATCGAATCTGTGTTCGATATTAAAGTTGCGGACATATATGCCTGTAATGAGGCCGGCGACGTGGCCTGGCAATGCCGTTGCGGCGCCGGCTATCATATAAATGCCGACAACGTAATCATAGAGATTGTGAACAACAGCGAGCCTGTTGCCGATGGACAGATTGGCGAGGTGGTTGTGACGAATTTGAACCGCTATGCAATGCCTATAATTCGTTACAAGAACGGCGATCTGGCCAGACTGACACGGGAGGCGTGTCCGTGTGGCTGCAAGCTGCCGATGATCGCCGAGATTATCGGCAGGACCGGCGAAGATATCTTTCTTCCGGATGGCAGACAGATACCCTGGAACCAATTGAAAGGCCTGATGAATCATCCCCAAGTCCGCCAGTTTCAACTTGTGCAAAGTGAGGACGGCGGTTTAGCAGTCAGATACGTCGCCGGGAAAGATTCTGATAACAAGACGCTGGAGGCCCTCTTGCGCAATCGCTACAGAAATTTGCTGGGGCCCGATATGGCAATAGAGATTGAAAAAGTGAACGAGATTGCGCCGGCAGCCAGCGGCAAGAGCAAGTTTATAATATCACATTACAAGCACACGCTATAACCCGCCGCGCAAAGCAAAAACAAATAAGGCGGCTGCTCCGGCGAAGCTTCCGTACTGCCGTGCTCGGCTTCTAACTGCCGAGAATCCTGTCCACTTCTTCCTCGTCCACATCCAAGACATATTTGATGCCGCTGACCTCCGCCGCCTCAGGCGTCAAGGCCGCTATGTCATCGCGCGCTATATGTTTTACAGCAAATTTCCTGCTTCCGGCCATTAGCTGCCGCAAACCCTGGGCGAGGCGTTCGTAGTAGGTGTAAAGCCCCAGCGCACCGGTGGGGAGCTTTTCGAATTCCTCGTTACCGAGTTCTTTTCGCAGCGTGCTCGAAGTGACAAAGATTTCATCTTTTGAGTTTCCGAAACGCTCGATATATACCGGAACCTGCTGGTCGTCAATTGTGCGTCCGATTGTCTTACCCACCATTGCCGCGGCGATGGGGGCCCGGGCCATGCCCACCAGCTTGACGAAAGGCGCGCCCAAAGCGAGTCCTTTAAAAATCTGGTCCTCGAAAGCAAATCCGCCCGCCACAGCTATGGCCGGCAAATACTCACCCTTGTCCGCCATGCGTTTTGTATAACGATACAGCAGTGAGTGCAGGTGTACGGGAGGAACGCCCCATTCATTCATCATGCGCCAGGGACTCATGCCGGTGCCGCCGCCCGCCCCGTCGACCGTCAGCAGGTCGAGTTTGTACCGGGAGGCGAACAGGACGGCTCTGGCAAGATCCGCCGGCCGATAGGCCCCCGTTTTCAGGAATATGTATCTGGCCCCGGCGCTGCGTAACTGTTCAATTCTTTCGGCGAAAGATTCCTCTGTCACCATTCCCACCCGGGAATGCCGCTCGAACTCCTTGAATGCCCCTTGTTCAAAAGCTTTGATTACATTCGGGTCCATCGGGTTCGGCAGTACTACATAACCGCGCTCATACAATAGCTGGGCCTTCCCAAGCTCCGTGATTTTCACTTCGCCGCCTATGTCCTTTGCGCCCTGGCCCCATTTCAGCTCCACACACTCGACACCGAGTTTTTCGATCGCATACTCCTGCACACCCAGTCGAGTATCCTCGATGTTTGCCTGCACGGTGATGACGCCATAGCCGTCACGCTGATGGTCCTTATAGAGCTTGACGCGGCGCTTGAGGTCGACTGTATCAACTACCCGTCCGTTCCGGATGACGGCCTCGGGATCCATGCCAACGACGTTCTCGCCGATGGTCAGTCCGGTTCCCGCCAGAGCCGAGCCGATAGCAAGGCCTTCCCAGTTGTTCTTGGCAATATTAGTCGAACCGATGCCGGGAATCCCCCAGGGACAGCGGAACTTTACCCCGTTGTCACGACCAAAGGCAATATTCAAATCTACGGACGGGAAGATGGCTTTGTCGCTGTCCGGCTCGATTCCATGGGCGCCGACGGCAGTCCCCATGATATTGAAGTGGGAGTAGTCCACGGGATAGGTCTTTTCGGCGGCGGTTGTCACCACCCCGAACGGCTGGGGATAGATGACCTCATGCCCGCGATAGGCGGACTTGCCAATCTCGCACATTCCGATGCAGCCGTCCACGCAGGTCACGCACATCCCTGATGCAGGCACGACTGAATCCACGGTCCGGTTCTTTGTAAGAGTCGCGGCCGAGGCGTTTACCTTCGATAGCGTCACTGACATTGCATTTGGCTCCTTTCTCTTGTCATTTCTTGATAATCTCGCAGGCTACACAGGGATTCATGTAGCACATCATATCGTCAAACTGCTCTTTCTCGACGCATGGCGGGGTCAGATTTGCGCAGCCGCCACAGATTGCTTTTTCAGGCTCATTGTAAGTACAGCGAAGCTGGCAGGCGGGGCAGACATACATGCAGCCGCCGCACAGCCGGCAGACGTCGGACTTGGCATCAAATGGCGTGCCGATGCTCCGCTTCTGGCCCCTGTTGCGAAAGCCGATGGCCTTGGCCATCATTTGTTCCTCGCACATCCTCACGCATCGGCCGCAAAGGATACAATCCTCGTATTCCTGCCTGAAACGCTGCCGGCGAATGCCATGAGCGGAAGCAAGGTCCTGGATAGTTTTGGACTGGGGACACGAAGCAAGCAGCAGTTCGAGAATCATCCTCCGCGCCTGAAGGACACGGGACGATGCCGTACGAACCTTAAGCCCTTCCTCCGCCGGATAGGTACACGAGGATACGAGCCTGGCTTTCGCGCCCTCTCCGATCTCAACCACGCACAGCCGGCAGGCGCCGTAGGGCGACAGGCCGTCCATGTGGCACAGGGTCGGAATCGGAAAGCCCAAAAAATCCGCCACTTCCAGTACGGTAGTACCTTGCTCAACAGAAACATCCAAACCGTTTATTTTCAAAGTAATCATGCCGATTTCTCCTCGAGTGCCGGGCAATCGGATTTGCCGTTCTGTTTAGGCTGTGTGAACTCCAGATCGCACCTGAGGCACCTTCGGGCCTCGCGCGTTGCCTGCTCAACAGACAATGTCATCTCAACCTCTGCGAAATTCTTCTTTCGTGATTTTGCCGGCAGGGTGGCAGGTTCTGACCTTGCCGCCTCCTGGTATTCTTCGCCGCCGAGCGCTGCAGGCTCTACGAAAATCTCCGGCAGCTTCAGTCTTGGGGGCTCACGGAGTTCTTTACCGTTAATGTAGCGGTCTATCACGGATGCCGCCTTTTTGCCCATGGCAACAGCATCAACAACGGTATTGGGGCCGGTAACAAGGTCTCCGCCGGCAAACACACCGGGCCGGTTCGTACAAAGGGTTTCCGCATCAACGTGAAGGACGCCGCTCTTGCCGACTTCCAGCCCCATCGAGGCAAGACAATCGCTGTCAGGACGCTCGCCGATGGCTACAATCAACGTATCCAAAGGTATTGTGAACTCGGTGCCCGGAATGGGAACGGGTCTGCGCCGGCCGCTCGAATCTATGTCACCGAGTTTGTTCCTGATACATCTGATATCAGCCAGGCGACCATGCCGCGAGTCTATTTTTATAGGCGACACGAAAGTCTCAACTCTCACTCCTTCGGCCCTGGCCGCTTCGATATAACGTATCTTTACGGGCGAAACCAAAGTCTCGAGCTTTATACCTTCTTCCAGAGCCGCCTCGACCTCTTCGGCATACGCAGGCATCTCCTGGTACGTTCGGCGGTAGAGCAGCGTTACGCTTCTGACTGCTTTCTGGCGCATGGCCACCCTCGCGGCGTCCACCGCCGAGTTGCCGCCGCCGACGATGCCGACGTGTCCCTTGGCCAGCTCCTCGCCCCTCAAGTTGAAGGCCTTCAAAAAATGCATGGAGGGGTACACTCCCTTGGTATCTTCTCCTTCGATATCCAAACGCCAGCTCTTGTCTGCCCCGATTGCGAGAAAAACGGCCCTGAAACTGTCCTTGAAAAGTTCGTCAATGGTTACATCCGGCCCGAGAGTTGTTCCACACCTGAGTGTTATGTTTTCATCAAGCAGCGATTCTATCTCCTTGCTCAGGACATCCCGCGGGAGACGATAGGCCGGGATGCAGCTGACAAGCATTCCGCCGGGCTGATTCTCCGATTCGATTAGCGTCGGCTTATAACCAAGCAAAGACAGGCAGTGTGCCGCCGACAGACCAGCGGGACCTGAGCCTATAATTGCTATTCTGTGCCCGTCCCTGTTATACTGAGGAGCCCGCGCCGGCTTATAAACCGAGGGATCCACACGGTCTGTTACGAATCTTTTCAATGCCCTGACGGCGATGGCTTCGCCGCCGCTGACGGCATGGTTGCATCTGGTTTCGCATTTGCGGTCACAAACCCGGGCGCAAACCGATGGGAACGGGTTGGCATCCCGAATAACCTGGTAGGCTTCTTCATACCTGCCTTTTTCGATGAGCGCTACGTATCGCCAGACCTCGGTACCCACAGGACAGGCGGTCTGGCACGGCGCGCCTGCCAATTCTCTGCACACGAAAGCCTCACACTTCTTATCAACAACGTGCCGCGTGTACTCATCAGGAAAGTAGCGGAGCGTGCTCAGTACAGGATTGGACGCCGTTTGTCCAAGACCGCACATCGTGGTGTCCTTAACCACCTCCGCCAGCTCTTTGAGAAGCTCTATGTGCTCAAGCTTTCCTTCTCCTTTTGAGATGTCGTCGAGAATCTCGTACATTCGTTGCGTGCCTTTTCGGCAGGTAAAACACTTACCGCATGATTCGTCCTTAAGAAAATTCATGAAATACCTTGCGACATCGACCATGCACGTGTTGTTATCCATGACAATCATGCCGCCTGAGCCCATGATTGAGCCGGCCTGCGTGAGGCTGTCGTAGTCCACAGGCAGGTCAAACATATCGGCAGGAATGCAGCCCCCCGATGGCCCGCCTGTCTGAACCGCCTTTATCCTGGCCTTGCCCACGGGGCCGCCGCCGATGTCATAGACGATTTCCTTGATGGTTATACCCATTGGCACCTCGACAAGGCCGGTATTCTTGATTTTGCCGACGAGACTGAATATCTTCGTGCCGGAATTATTCTTAGTGCCGACCTTGGCAAACTCCTCGGCGCCAAGCCTGAAAATCAGCGGGATATTGGCCCAGGTTTCAACGTTGTTGATTGCCGTGGGTCTGCCATTGATACCTTTTTGTATCGGGAAGGGCGGCCTTTGGCGCGGCTCGCCCATTTTGCCCTCCACCGACCGGATCAACGCCGTCTCTTCCCCGCACACAAATGCGCCGGCGCCTTTGACGAGCCTGATGTCAAATAAAAAACCTGTGCCGAGAATGTCTTCACCCAGAAGCCCGAGTTCGCGGGCCTGCTGAAGCGCAACGCCGAGATGTCTTATTGCGAGGGGGTATTCTTTGCGGACGTAGGTTATCCCCTCTGTGGCGCCCGTGCCATAGGCGCCAATAATCATCCCTTCTATAATGCTGTGCGGGTTACCCTCAAGGACGCTGCGGTCCATATATGCGCCAGGGTCGCCTTCGTCGGCGTTGCACACGAGGAACTTGCCAGCCTTGCCGGATTGCCTGGCCAGCAATTCCCATTTCAGACCGGTCGGAAAGCCGCCTCCTCCGCGTCCTCTTAATCCCGAACGCTTGACTTCTTCGACCACCCGGCTGGGTTCGCCTGCGGCAAATACTTTCGCCAGCGCCGAATACCCGCCTGCTTCAATGTAATCATAAATGCGAATAGGATCGACCTTCTCGTTCCAGGAAAGAAGCCTGCGCACCTGCTTGCTGAAAAACGGTATGTCGTCCTGCTTTTCGACGGGCCTGCCTGTTTCGAGGTCCACGAAGAGAATATCGGCAAGCACTTGGTCTTTTGCGGCGGCCTGGACGATACGCTCCATCTCTTTGAGACCGACTCTGGGGTAAAAGACCCGGCGAGGCTCGACAAGTACGGAAGGCTCCATTTGGCAGAAGCCGTGACAGCCGGTGACGCGCAGACGAACCTTCCTGGTCAGGCTCTTTGCCAGAATCTCGCGTTTGGCCACACGGATAAGGTCATTCGCGTCGCCGGCCTGCCCGCATGTCCCTGCGGGAATAACTATGCGGGGCACGTTTTCATCGGCGGCATCTGAAAGCACATTCCGTAATTCTTCCAACTGATTCAAAGAAGATAATCTTAGCATCACGATACCCTTCGTAGCCCCTCACATTGAACAGACAGTTTCCTTCACATTCGTCCGGTCAGACCAGGTCCAACATATGGTTTTTGCATCCGCGGCGTGAACAAATCTGCACTATGCCCCCGCCGTCGACAAGCATGGGGACCATCGGCGCGCCGCACATCGAGCAGTTCGACGTACTCGGAAGTTCCACACGACAGTGCGGACAGATGAAACTTACAACCGAACCGAGGGGAATTTCAAACTGAGAGGAAATATTGTAACTACCATACAATGAAGACAGCCTCAGCCAGCCTTTCTTGTGGTCCAGGGACACGGTCACCTTCAAAGAGGGCTGCCCATCGATAACAAAGGCCTCGTCCTTGAAGCTTCGGTTGCAATGGGGACAGCTCACATCAATGGGGAAAAATCGTTTGTCCCTGCCTATCTCGACCGTGTCGAATCCGTTGCGGGCTTCATCCAATAGTTGACTAATCCTCGATTTTCTGACCTTTGAGAAGTAGCGGCCGTCGATAACCACCACCGGTCCGAGAGCGCAGGCGCCCAGGCAGTTTACGGTCTCCAGCGTAAACTCCTTGTCCGCAGTTGTCTGGTCGGGCTTGATTCCGAGCTGCTGCTGGAGCTCTTCGACAATCCTTGGCGCGCCGCGGACGTGGCAGGCTGTGCCCAGACAGGCACAGACGTGATGCTTGCCTCTGGGCTTCAAACTGAACGAGCGATAGAATGTGGCCACGCCGTATACATCAACCAAAGACCGGCCGGTCTTTTCGCTCACTATTCTTAGGGCCTTTTCGGGAAGATACCCGTATTCGCCCTGGATTTCTTCGAGGATGGCGATAAGTCCGCCACGGTCCTGTTTATGCTTTTCCAGGATATCCAGGATATCATTCGAGTCCAACTGCTCCTGTAATTGCAAATCTTCTTTGCTTGGGGTGATTGTGTCTTGTTTCATTGGTATTCCTCGCAATGCCAGACACCCCCCTCAGGTCTGGGGAAAACACATGTATTACGGCCCTCGCAATCACTGCAAAGACCGAAGAATCTTGTTGAGTCGTCTGCTCTTACAGGGTTAGAGTCTGTCGATTGCAGCCCGTCTTTGACGGCAGTCCCTCCTGGAGGTGTTTTCTCAATCTCAAATTCTTCACAATAAAAGACGGGCCTTTTGTGAGCGCTTGGAAACGTACAGCCCGGAGCATTTTTGCACGTGAGACATAAACCAATACTTTCTGCATGCGCTGACATGGCTCGCTCCTTACTTTGCCTTCAACATTTGTCTAAACCTTAGCAAAAACCGGACCAGACCCTCGAGAAAGGACATCGTCAGAGATTTGTGACCCGGCGGCGACCCTGCGCTAAACGAAAAAGACCTGCTAAATTAATTGAAATGCGCGAATTTGCCTTGTGTCTTATGTTAATTGAACGGCCGGATAACTCAGCCATTCACGCAAAGACCAAACATGATCGGTCAAACCCGCGACCATTGCAGGTGTTCTCGACAGCCATCGATCATCGCGGTCTTGTACGCGAAGCGTTCTT
>DATKVV010000060.1:0-21440 GCA_035529895.1 Sedimentisphaerales bacterium | reverse complement strand
AGAGAAAACAAGCTCAGCGGCAAGATGTTCAATTACTGGACCGAAGGCGGCTTCATCGCCTGGGGCCAGGACCCGGACCCGAACACGGGAAAAACCCCTCTGCAATTATTTATGGACGGCAGAGCACAGGCAGCCTACATGCGGGCGGCTTTTGACCTTTGGTCGGACATCATGGGCGGAGGGCCGATTACGGGCCAGTTACTCGCCAATGCCGGCGCCAGAGGACGCGAATTGAGCGCTGACGAGTATAAACAGATTGGCCAGTGGATAGATAAGCAGTTGAAAGCTCATAATGCCTGGGTGGTTCTAATGCCCAGAGACGAATTTGAAAGGCCTTTTGTGAGGGGCCTTGAGAATAACCCTGATTGGCGCCTTGTTTTCCTTAACGATAAGCAAAGACTGTTTGTCGACATAACCACTCCCCGGGGGCGCGACCTTTTCGAAGGCATAGCGACGGGCAAAACAATTTACCCCGACGAGTTCTCCAGGGACCTCATTCTTGCCCATAATCTACTCTTATATGGAAGAGAGAAAACCCAACTGCAGCAAGGCCTCGATTTCGCCGTCAAAGCCTTTCAATTGAACCCTTCACAAACTCCTGTGCAGGAAATAATGTATGCCGCACAATTCTT
Organism: Sedimentisphaerales bacterium; assembly: GCA_035529895.1. Taxonomy (GTDB): domain Bacteria; phylum Planctomycetota; class Phycisphaerae; order Sedimentisphaerales; family Anaerobacaceae; genus JAUWKC01. Next base: position 20,808 of record DATKVV010000060.1, on the reverse strand, counting down.
CCCCGAACTAAGAGCCGCCATCAGGAACTTCTGCGAGGATTACCTCGAGGGCTTTGCAAAAAACAAGGAAGAATGGGCGAAAAAAGACGGTTACCACAACAAAATCGTGGCCGCGTTGCACGCAGCCAATTACCTGCGACAGATGGCCAGAAGCCAGAATGACACTCAACGTTCTCAATCATATAACGCTATCATTAGACAGTACAATGAGGAACAAATAAACGTTGTCAAGACGAAGAGGTGGTAAGCTGCCGATAACGGCAAATTTGCCGAGCCGGATTTGTTCAGGACCGCGGACCGGCTATATGCCGTGAAATGACCGGGTGGGCTGAAAACGAATTTTCGCCTCGCCGATAAGATAAAAACTGCCCGTAATACAAATCAAATCCTCTCTGCCAACGGCGCTTCTGGCCAGTTGTAATGCCTCACCCAGGTTTACGCTGGTCTGACACATCTTGCTGCATACCTCCGCATATATCTCAGCCAAATCCTGGGGGGGCATCGCTTTCGGAGAGTTGCTGCGCGTAAAAATCACTTTGTCCGCGCCGTACTGCAACTGTTGCAGCATGCCTTCGGCATCCTTGTCACTGTTACAGCCGAAGATTACTACCATGGAATCATAAGGAACGTTTTGCCCTATCGCCTGCATCAATACTTCGATGCTTGCGGCATTATGGGCGCCGTCAATCAGTATCCTCGGGTCATCACAGATCATCTCCATCCGGCCCACCAATGAGACGCTATTGAGTCCTTCGGTGGCCTTGTCGTTGTCTATCTTGTACCCGCTTGATTTCAGCTTGTCGAGCATGGCCAAAGCCAGACCGCAGTTGATGGCCTGATGCTTGCCCTGCAGTGGCACTCGAAGATGTTCGAACTTGCTCGTTGTTGTCGTAAGGCACACCCTCGTATGCGGCCCGTGTTCCCGCGATGTTTCGAATCGATAGGAAAAATCAATATCGCCGCCGGTTACGCTCAATGGCGCTTTGACATTGCTCGCTTCCGACCTCAGCACCCGCATTGCCGCCGGGTCCTGCTGCACGGTAACGACCGGGACGCCCGGTTTGAAAATGCCGGCTTTCTCTTTGGCAATGCTGTCGATAGTACTGCCGAGCTGCTGTTGATGGTCGATGCTCAAGCTGGTTATGCCTACGACTTTGGGCTTAATAACATTGGTGCTGTCCAACCGCCCGCCGAGCCCGGTTTCAATCACCGCAATATCAACTTTCGTATCGACAAAATGCATGAACGCCAAAGCCGTCATAATCTCAAAGAAGGTGGGGCGGCTGGTCTTTGCCATTTTCTCAACCGGTGCGTAAATCCGGTTCAGCAGCCCGAGCATCTCCGACTCGCTGACCATTACAGAGTCGACCATAATCCGCTCATGCAGGCTCACCACGTGGGGCGAAGTATATAACCCCACCCTGTAACCATTCGCCTCAAGCATCTTGGCCAGCATCGCAGCCGTCGAACCCTTCCCTTTTGTCCCCGCTATATGCACCGTCTGGATCTTCTGATGGGGGTTGCCCAATAAAGACAGAAGTTTCTGCATCCGCCTAAGGTCGAACGTTGTCACGTTGTAGCTAAGACGCGTTTGTTTCTCGTAGTCGGTTCTGCCAAACAGATAGCCGATAGCATCTTGGTAGCTCTTGAAGGGCTTGTAGGGCTTGACCTTAGCGACCTTGTGCGAGCTTGCCGGTGCCCGTTCTTTCCGAGTTGGCTTTCGAGTTTTTTGCATAAAAAACCTATTATAGCACGTAAACCACCGTTGTGTCAATACCCCCGTACAGAAAAGCATGAAACACTGCTAACTCCAGCCCCTCAGGCAATATAACATCCTGTGACTAAAGGACTTGCAGAAATAGAATTGAACACCCTCCGCATCCAAATAATAACCATACTTCCATCAAGGGCGCTAAAGGTATGATTAAGAATGCTTATAAGAACATGGTTTTTTTTTGCTCTTTGTTTGCCTTTTCCGGCTCCTTCGCTACAGGTTTGCTTGTCCGGCACGAAAAAAACGTTTCTCACGCATACCTCTCTCGCTGCGCCACGCGGCTTATGAGGCGTTCCTGCCGCGTCAATCAGTTACCCTTATACTCGACTCGACCTCCGCAGTTATCGATGCCCCGCAATTCTTGACAGCCTTTGCTGAAAGTGATAGAGTCACACACTCAATAGTTGAAACCCGTTATGCTGAGCCGTAACACGTGCTCAAGGAGATGGTAATGGATTACAAACAATTCATCGAGGAACAAGTCGCTGACATTCAGCGGACCGTCGGTAAGGCAAAGGCAATCAACGCCCTCAGCGGCGGGGTGGATAGCTCACTTGTGACCGTCCTTGGACATCGCGCCCTGGGCGACCAACTCAAAACCGTTTTTGTCGATAGCGCTCTGATGCGCCAGGGCGAGCCTGAACGGGTCGTTAAGACTTTTGCCAGGCTCGGCATTCCTGTACAACTGGTCGACGCCAGGGAAGAATTCCTTTCTGCGCTGGCCGGTTTAACGGACCCCGAGCAAAAACGCCAGGCCGTCACAGACACATTTTACTCAAAGGTTTTCGCCCGGCTCGTCGAGGAGTCAGACGCGAGATTCCTGCTGCACGGCACCATTCTTACGGATATCGAAGAAACCGTCGCCGGAATAAAACGTCAGCACAATATTCTCGCACAGCTCGGTATCGATACCAAGAAAGCCTACGGCTATTCCGTCATCGAGCCTCTAAAGACACTGCGCAAGGACGATGTCCGTGAGGTAGCAAAGCTTCTGGGGCTTCCGAAGGAAATCTCACAGCGAATTCCCTTCCCCGGCCCGGCCCTTGCCGCACGAATTGTCGGCGAAGTAACCCCCCAGCGCCTTGAAATCGTGCGGACCGCCACCGCCATCGTCGAAGAAGAGCTGGCCGACACCGGCGCATTTCAATACCTGGCCGTCCTGCTCAACGACCGCGCTACGGGCATCCGCAACAACAAACGCGAATTCGGACACATTATTGTGGTCCGCTGCGTCGAGAGCACCGACGCCCGAACCGCAACGGTTACAGCCCTGCCCTGGGACAAGCTCAACCGGATTTCCGGGCGAATCACTCAGATAAAAGGCGTCAACCGCTGCCTGTACGATTTGACCCCCAAGCCCCCGGCCACAATCGAGTACATATAAGATATGGCGCAATAGGACAAAAAAAATGGGAGAGCGCTCCAGGCTCTCCCGTTTACTTATGTGGCTCTTTCCTTTTCTTTTTTAGCCCTTGCTTGCTTTGCCCGCATTTCGCTCTGCCTTGTGTGTGTTGTCGAAAGTAGGCATTGTAAGGCCAAGCTAAATATGGCCCATTGGTCATTATCCAGAGCCACCGATTTTTAATTCAATAAAAGAATCGGCAGACCCGGTTATTAATCTTGAGTCTTTTTCCGCACCTGTGTTATACCAGGGATGACGCCTTTCAAAACAGGCAATTATGCCGAACTTGACGGAGTTTCTCGCTCTTTTTGCACTCCCCCAAATTTCAAACTCAGGCCCTTGTATCTCTTGTCTCAATCTCCATAGTTTGCCTCATTTAGCCCCGATAACAAAGAAATCCTGCTGTTCGCCGAGCGCTTCGAAGCATGCAAAAAGATGAAATTTTTTTTCTCCCCCCGGCAAGTTTACACATCAGACATTTGCAGAAGGCACCCCAGCCGTGCACGCCGCAGATTGACGCTCTCATCAAACCGAGGGCGGCCTTCTTCTGCTGCCCTTTGCAAACGACAGTTGACCGAATTTGCCATATACATTCTAACCGCTGCTCATGCCTGTGATTTTATTGGATTACTGAAGCTCACTCCCTCGTGGAGTGGGAAGGGCCGGCAGGAGCATCGCGGATGCGCCCGCGGCTCCACTTGTGCAGGCTCTCGAGCTGGGCGATGCCGTGCGCATAGTAGGCCTCGTTCAGGGACGAAAGGTGTCGCTGCCACAGTTCATCCCGGGTTGCCCGCCAGCCCTCGGCTGTGCGCACCAGCCCCATGTCCTCCATGGCCCGGTACAGCGAGTCGGCGATGAGTTGGTGGCCTGTGATGTTCGGATGCACGTGGTCCAGCAGCCATTCGTCCCCCGGGATTCCGTCCTCGGTGCGTTCCTCGATGAGCTTCTTCACATCCACAAGCGGCACGTGATGTCTCGCGGCGACGTCCAGGATGGCGTCGTTCATGGGTTCGAGGATTCGCAGCGGGCAGATGTCCTGCTCCTTCGCCAGTACGAACCATTTCTTTGCCTCGGCAAAGCGCCCTATATGCTCGTAGCACTTGCCGATCAGGAAAAGCAGCCGTGCGTGCCGGTTATCCAGCGCGGCGGCCTGTTCAAGGAGAATGGCCTTCTCGCGGGCATAGTCCCAGTCCAGTTTCCGCGCCCGTTCCCACAGTTCGGCCACGCGCTCCTTCTCTCGCTCGGACAGCCCGGCCCGGAACTCCGACTTGAAAGGAGGGCAGTCCTTCAGGTTACAGACCGGATTTACCAGTATGACGGGCACGCCTGCGCCGTGGCACATCCGGACCATGGTTTCCAGATTCCGGCCGAAGTGCTCGATTATGCCGCGGCGCCGCGCCTGGTCACGATGGTAGGATTTCAGCCCGTCGTGAAAGTCCAATTTGGCCTGCACCTCGGCCGGCAGAACAGTCTTCGATGAGTTTCCGGCGTCCGTGCGTCGGGCGCGACGGCCGGAAAGAAACTGGTTTGCAAGACGGTAGCTTCGCAGGCTGAGCATCACCTCGTGCAGCCGGAGCAGTGCGCGCGGCGTTCTCTTCAGTCGCGGGTATGTCCTGTCCTCCAGGAATTCGTTGTGTCCCGTATAGATGATGAACAGGTCAGGCTCATGCCCGAGCAGTTCCCGCATGATGGGCACGAGGCGATAGGTGGCGTAGGACGCCCCGCCGCAGTTGACCACTTCCCAGTTCGCGTTGGGCCGCCCGGCAAGCAAATTAAGCCTCAGCCACGTCGTAAAGGACGTCTCTACCGAGTAGGGCCGTCCCTGCACGGTTGAACCGCCGACGCAGAAGACCCGCAGTGTCTGCGGACCCTTCGTGACCGCGAACGACTGGGGGCGGAAGTAGCTCAGGCGCTCCCTGGCTGTCTCAAAGCGCGTGCCGGTTGAATCGAGAACGAAGAGGGAACGCAGGCCGCTGAACGAGACGTAGGGGTCGTCCGTTTCGGTTGGGGGGGCAGGGACGCACAATCTCAGAACCAGCTCGCCCACGATGAGCGGCACAAGCACGACGACGATGGTCGCAAGGTGAAAGAAAACGACACGCAGCCTGCCGTGTCTCCGGCTTGGTTTCATCCGGCTCCCGTCCGGCCTCATGGATTCCTCCTGGCCGAAACAACTATGCTGAGCGGAATTTTTCACGCCGCGAAAACCTTGCCGCAAATGGCTGCATACACGGTCCGACAACCTGCTGGGTTCTCTGTTCTCATTGGTTAGTGGCCTACTCGTGCCGCAAGGCAACGATGGGATCTACCTTGGCTGCGCGCATGGCCGGATATAATCCGAAAATAATACCAACCCCTGCACTGATAAACAAAGGCAGCAGTATACTCTGGGGCGTAATTACGGTGGGCATTCTTGCAAAGTATGTTATCACAAACGGTACGAGAACACCGAAGCCGATTCCAATAAGTCCCCCCATCGTCGAAAGGACGCTCGTTTCTATCAGAAACTGCCCTATAATCTGTTTTCTCTTGGCTCCGATGGCCCGCCGAATCCCTATTTCGCGCGTCCTTTCCGTCACGCTGGCCAGCATGATATTCATAATCCCGATGCCGCCCACCAGCAGGCTGATACCCGCAATTGAACCCAATACGATATTGAATCTTCGCTTGGTGTCCTCGGCCTGCTTGAGCAGCGCCAGCGGCTCAATGACTTTATAATCTACTTTCTTGTGAAAACGCTTTATCATTTCTTCAATTCCCCTGGCCGTCAGTTCGACGTCCTCCGTGGCGTCGACCTCGACGATAATCTGGTGCAGCTCCACCTTTTCCTGCTCTCTTCCCCCTGTGGTCATCCTCGTGGTAATATCGCCAAAATACTTACGCGCCACCTCGATAGGTATATAGGCATCCACTTCCTGGTCTGGTATTTGGATATTCTCGGCCTGGCCGCCCTGGCTCTTGCCGACCTGTACAACACCGCCCTGACTCCTGACAATCCCTACCACTTCGAAGACGTCACTGCCTATGCGAACGGATTGGCCGATGGTATGTTCGGTAGCCAGCAGCTTGCGCGCACCGAATTCGGTAAGAACCGCGACCGGCGCCTGCTTCTTTGCGTCCTCCGGCATAAGAACGCGGCCCGCAATAATGGGCCTTGGCACAAGGTCAAACCATACCGGCGTCGTTCCAACCACCCGCAGTTCCATCGCTCTCTCGCCAAGACGGGATTCCTTGCGCATGAGTTTCACCGGGACCGCCTGCTTTATCGTGCTGAAACTCTCGGCCACTCTTGTATAATCCTCGTAAGTCAGCCCGTAGATGCTCATATGCGAATGAGCCGTTGTGGTCGCTTCCTCCTCCACCGATTTTATCGAGGAGATAATTATATTGTTGCTGCCCAGTTTGCGAATCTGTTCCAGCGCCTCTTTACTGGCCCCTTCGCCGACTGCAAGCATTGCCACCACGCTGCCTACTCCGAATACGATGCCCAGCATAGTAAGAAAAGACCTCAGCTTATGCAGAAGCAGATTTTCAATGCCCGACCAAATATTACGGACAAGTTTAACCTGGTGCATCAGTAATCCCCGTCAACCCGCTCTATCAAACCATCGAGCATGTGCAGCCGATGTTTGGCATGCGCGGCGACATTTAACTCGTGGGTTACCATGATTATCGTCTTGCCCTGCTCGTTGAGTTCGACCAGAACCTCCAGAATCTGTTCCCCCGTCGCCGTGTCCAGGTTACCGGTCGGCTCATCGGCAAAAAGTATCTGCGGGTCATTTGCCAGCGCCCTGGCGATGGCCACCCGCTGCATTTGACCGCCCGACAGTTCCGTGGGACGATGGTTAAGTCTGCCCTCGAGTCCTACCTTGCACGCAAGCTCCTGCGCACGTTCGCTGCTGGCGTGGGCGTCCCATCCCAGATAATACAGTGGTAATTCGATATTCCTCTGGACGGTCAGTTGCGGTATCAGATTAAAACTCTGAAAAATGAACCCGAGATGCCTGAGCCGCAGCTCACTGAGTGAATCGTCATCCAGGGTGCTGACGTCCCGACCTTCGAGAATATAATGCCCTCTGGTTAAACGATCGAGGCAGCCCAGAACGTTCATCATCGTGCTTTTGCCGGACCCGCTCGGGCCCATGATCGCCCAGAAACCGCCGCGCTCGAAGGATATGGTCACCCCGGCCAGCGCTCGGACCTGCTCCTTGCCCATAAGGTATATCTTTTCCGCATTTTCCAGCCTGACTATTTCAGCCTCACAGGCCGACGGTGACTGATTATCCATTTATCCGTCTCTCTTGCCCATCTGTTGCCGCATCTTTTCTCTTTCTTCGGGGGACATGTTCTTGAACTTCTGACGCCGTTTTTCCTTCTCCTCGGCGGACATATTCTCAGACCTCCTGCCCTTCTTTTGTCTTTGCTCGCCGCCCATACTCTGCGCGTCGGACTCTTCCAGACTGCCGCGACTTCTTTTGCGGTCTTCCATGACCTCGCTTTTCGCCATATCCTGACCGGCCCCCTCCGCGCCGTTGCCTCTCTGCTCCAGTTTTTCGTTTACACGCCTGTAGATTTCTTCGGTATCGTTTTCAAAAGGAGTTGTTTCCATCGTAATCCGCTCGGCCGATTGGTCCACGCTGCCGGCCTTCAGTGGCGGAGTGAGCAACACCGTCTCACCTTCCCGAAGCCCGCTGATAATTCGCACCATCCGGTTGTTGTCCATCCCGATTTGCACCTTGCGAGGCTCAGCCTCTTTTCCGTTTGCAACGTAAACTGTCTGCTCTCCCCCGACGCGCAAGACCGCCTGAACCGGTATGTACAGCTCGTTCTCGTATTGTTCTACTATAATCTCTGCTTTACAGCTCATACCCGTGCGAAGGGAGCTGTCATTGCTGTCCAGGTATACTTCTGTATTGTAAATCTTAAGGTCCGGGTTCATCCATATACTCTGAGCATCAGGCAGCGGCGCAATACGGGCGACGCTGCCGACAAACGTCTTGCCCGGCAGCGCGTCAACCGTGACTATCGCGGGAAGACCAACCTGGACCTTTTTCAGACTGGACTCGTGAACGGCAACTTCCGCCTTTGACGATGCCGCGGTCGGCAGATATATCAGCTCCTGACGTTCCAGAACATCCTGGCCCACATCCAGAGGCTCCCGGCTGCTTCGAAAGCCGCCCGACCTGGCGCTGGTCGCATAAATCACCAATCCGTCGGCAGGCGCAAAAATCCTGGTCTTTATGATTTGCTCTTCAAGCTTTTTCAACTTGTCCTGCTGCCGATTGTACTCCGATTCCTTCGCTTTCAGGTCGGCCCCCGCTTGTGCGACATCCGCTTTGGCTTTTCGCCCCGTTCTCTCAAGTGCCATCCGAGCCTGCCTGACGTCACTTTCGAGCTGGTCCAGGTTTCTTTGATAGGTGTATTTCTCCAGTAAGTCGAGATTATTCTTCGCAAGCTCCAGGTCAAACGTTGCCCTTTTTGCGGCTAATTCGTCAGCCTGTAACTCAGTCTGCGAAATATACTTTTCTTCGAAAAGCTTCCTGGACCATTTTAATTTTTCTTCCGCACGCTTGAGCTCCTCGTCGGACAGCGTGATTTGCGACTGAGCTTCCTTGAGCAGATTGGGATACTCTCCTTCATGGTATTTCTTCAGGTCCTGTTCGGCAAATTTAAGCGTCAGCTCCGCAAGGTCTATATCGCTCTTCGCCTGGTTATCGACCACAGCCAGATTCTCCCGGGCGCCGATAAACGCCGCTTCGCTGTTCTGGACCATAATCTGCTGGTCAACTCTGCTGTCCACCAGTTTGCTGCCGTCCAGCTCGACCAGAAGCTCGCCCTGTTTGACTTGCGTTCCCTCCGGTATCAGCCACAGAATCGAACTTCTGCCTTCGACCTCACTTTTTACAATAACCTGTTCGCGGGCTTTGATTGTGCCCGACTCCGTCACGCTGATTCGCAGCGGCCCCCGCTTAACCACAAAAGTTGCCTGGTTTTCCGCAGAAACGCCGCTATTTGCCGGCCATGCAAATCTTGCCGCGCCGATGCTGGCTGCCACCGTCGCTGAAACAACGACTATCAATACAAAAGGCCTTCTCTTTAGAAAACCAACTATCATGTTATTGTTTGACATTATCACCTTCCCGCGGCACATATTCCTGCCATAAACCCTTATCGTCAATTTTTAGCAGTCCCATATCGCTCTGCAGGTCCAATTCGGCTATCCTGTAATTTACCGCCGCCAGTGTCAGCAGGTTTTGTGCCGAAAGTAACGCATCCTGCGCCTCCAGCAAATCACGAATTTGTATTTGTCCTCTTCCGGCCTCAAGAAAAAGCTCGGTGCTTTTCACTCGCTTCTCGGCCACAAGCACTGACTTGGCCTGAATCTTAAGACTCTCGCGCGATTCGAGCAGCGTCCGAAGCCGGTTGCGAATATTGAGCTTAATCTGGTCCTCGAGTTTTTGCACGTTTCTTACCGCTTGTTCAAGGCTAATGAAGCTGTTTCGGTAATCGTTACGCTCTCTGGTTCTTTCGAACGGCAGGTCAAGAGTCAGCAACGCTGAATATGCGCCCTTGTCGAATCGAAGTTTCTGGTCGTTGCCCGTGGGGTCCCCCGTTCCGCCATAACCAACCCTTCCCAAAAACGTGAGTTCTGCGCCCAAGGCATCGGCTGCGACCACTACAGCCCTTTGGGCGTCGTAGACGCCGCCCTCGGCGACCCGTAAATCAAAACGATTATCCAGAGCCAGCCCTACCGCCTCGGGCTCATTTATCTCCAGCGGGCCGGCGTCCTCCCGGCTCGGTGGTGCTAACTCTACCTGCACATCTGCCGCCGGAACACTCTCGCTCGCGGGTGATTCCTTTTCATCTGTCAGACCCGCCACCATCTGGGACGCAGGCGCGGCCAGTCGCTCTAACTCAGACCTGTCCAGCTCAATTTCAGCATCCGGGGGCAGGCTCAGCGAGCTCTTGAACGAGTCAAGGCTGCTTTTGTATGACTCTATTGCACTTATCCAGCCGTTCCGTGCTCTCAACTCGTTTTGTACCGCCTGATCCACCTGTATTTCAGACAATCGCCCCGCATCGGCCAGCCTCCGTGAACGACGCGCCGATACTATCAGGCTCCTGTAATTCTCCTCGGCGTTTCTGACCTGGTCCAGTTGCCTGAGAACCGCAAGATACTGTCTGGCGATTCCTACGGAAAAAGTCTGTTTGAACCTCTCGAATTGATAAATGGCATATACTACCGCACGCTCCGCTTTTGTCAGCGGTTCTCTGACGATATGTCTTCCCGAACCCCTCAGCAAAGGTATCATGACACTGCTGTCGCTGGAGACACCTAACGAGGAGGCGCCGCCCATGGTCAGCAGGTTCGCAAGGGTGATTGCAAGGTCGGTGCTCAATTCAACTCCGCTTTCCAGTGTTCTGCTCAAACCCACGACTCCGCTGTTTTCAATGGCGCTGTCAGTTCTGTCGCCTGTCGTATTTGTACTTGCAAGGCTCGCGACCTGGCCCCCGAAGATGTTGCGGAATTCGTTGCGCTGGAGGTCGAGGGCCAACGCCGCCTGGAAGATGTCCTCTTTGGACTTCTGATAGTCAAAACTATTGCGTGCGCCTACCTGAAGCGCCTGTATAAGCGATAACTTAACCGGCTTGCTCTTCTCCAAAAGTACGAGCGGGTCGAGTGCCGGTTCTTCTGCCCGCGGATAATCCTGCTCCGGCCAATGCTCGATGGTCTTGAGGTTGTCAGCACCCAAAGAAGCTTCACTCGAATACGGCAGGTTCTGGTCGATTAGAAGCCTGCGGCGAAGAATATCGCTTGGCCGCTCGATTGAAAACTCCCCCGATTGGCCAAGAGCTTCGTTTTGCTTCTCTCGGATAATATCCGTAGCTACCTTGTCCGCGTTAACCCGGTATTCGGAGGGAGATTTGCATCCGGTCTGAACCAATAGCGCCCCCAGGGCCATCACGGCCCACAGCTTTCCGCCCCCCGGCGTCGCCGCTTTACACTCAGAAAACATACCACCCTTTTCCGGTACAGTTGTTTTGACAGCCCAGTACATACATTAGAGACGGCATTTATACGTGTTTTATTGCACAAATCCGCCACAAACCCAAATACCCCGGTCAAATTTACGCCATTTTACCATAAAAGTTCATAAAATAAAAGCCAAAAACCCGCCGATTTCTATTGACCAGCGACGATTGCCAGCTAAACTCTGCGGCTGTGGATTTGTCTTTTGGCGGTTAAGGAATGTCAGAGCCACACCCCCATTCGGTTGACATTGAACAATGGCTTAAACTTGCCAGGGCCGATAATGTCGGCCCGGTCACTTTCGCAAAGCTCATCAGGCACTTCGGCTCAGTCGACCAGGCCCTTGGCGCTTCGGTCAGCGAACTGACAAAGATAGACGGAATAGGCTTTAAGACCGCCCAAGAAATTGCGCTAACGCGCGACAAATTTGACGCAGCGGCTGAATTGGAATTGGCCGAGGAGCTTGGCGTCTGGGTAATGCATTTTAGCGATGGGCGTTATCCGCCTGTTTTGAAGCAGATTTATGACCCGCCGCCAGTACTCTACATCAAAGGGAGCCTGACCCGCCAGGATAATCTGGCTATTGCAATTGTCGGTTCCAGGCGGTGCAGCCTGTACGGCCAGGAGCAGGCCTCTCGACTGGCGCATCTTCTTGGTTCGGCAGGCTTTACGATTTGTTCGGGGATGGCGCGCGGTATAGACACCGCCGCACATCAGGGGGCATTGGCCGCCGGCGGACGCACGATTGCGGTGCAGGGCTGCGGGCTTGCGAACATTTTTCCGCCGGAAAACAAGCGGCTGTTTGAACTTATAGCCGAATCTGGGGCGTGTATGAGCGAATTGCCCTTGCGGTATGAGCCGCTTTCGGAGAATTTTCCGCCGCGAAACAGGATAATAGCGGGGCTGGCGCTGGGTACGATTGTGGTCGAGGCGGGGCTGCATTCAGGGGCGTTAATCACTGCCAGAGCAGCACTTGAGAACAATCGGGAAGTGATGGCGGTGCCGGGTAAAATCGATTCGCCGTTGAGTAAAGGCAGCCACCAGTTGATAAAAGAAGGGGCAAAGCTGGTTGAGTCCGTCGAAGATGTAATGGAGGCGCTGGGGTATATCGGCGACCAACTGCATGAGCATGCAACAAACGCGGCGGAAAAGGCAACTGAAAGGATGGAAACGCCTTTGTTCGATGTCAGCCAACTGAGCCTGAGTGACAATGAAAAAAGGATTTATGAGTGTCTGAATACGGAGCCGATGCATATAGAGCAAATAATAGGGGAGACGAGTTTGGAGCCGGGAAGAATCAACGCGGGCCTTATATCGCTCCGGCTAAAGGGGTTGATAAAACAGCTTCCGGGCAGCTTGTATATGCGAAGATGAACTGCCTCGGTCGGGCCGGCTGTGAAAACAGGGAAAGGGAGGGGCGTCAATGGGCACGTGCGGGGTTTGATCCGGCTTCGCCAACCCGGCTTCGTATGGGACTTTGCCGGGGCAAGCAGGCTACGCCGCGATAAATTGGGTTTGTTTTGCCCACAGGCTGGGGGCGTTCTCATTTTCATAATCCTTTGTGGGAACTGAGGTTGCGTCCATATTCGGTGGAAGCAAATTGGGTTTGATACCTATGGCATAAATTGGGTTTGTTTTTCACGAGTCTGAAGTCCTCGTTCATTTTCATAAGCCTTTTTGGAAGCTAAGGTTGCGTTCATTTGGGCCTGCTGGAAATTGGGTTTGTTTTGCATAATTTAGTTCGTATATCGTATTGCGTATATCGTATTGCGTAGCTCGTATTTGGTTGGCTGGATGGGCGATTTGTTTGGCGATAGGAAAGCTTGCCGATTTACTATTTACGATTTGATATTTACTATTGAGCATTGAGTGTTTTAGACTATTCAATTTGGGGGGTATTATACGGGATTTGGGGTTGGAAGTAAAGGAAAAAGTTGGCGGGAGGAAGAGGGCAGAGGGTAGATGAGTAGATGGGTAGCGAGGCGAGGGATGGGGGGCGAGGGGCGAGGGGTGGGGGGAGGGCAGAGGACAGAGGACAGAGGACAGAGGGCAGAGGACAGAGGACAGAAGAGGAGGGGCAAGGAAAGGAACTGAAAAGTCAAAAGGGAAAGTGCAAAACTAAAGCTCAAAGGGCAAAACTGCGGAGGAAAATGCAAGAATTGGGGGAAAGTGGGGATTGTTTGGTCAACATTTAGCCGGTCGGCGACGCCTCTTATTCAGTGAATGGTCAAGTGCATTGTGGATTGTGCATGCTCGACGGTGGGTGGTTCTGATTGGTGAGTCTTGAGTGTTTAAATGCGGGATGGCGCATTGCAGGTGGTCGTGAAGGGTGAAGCGCATCTGGCCGAGGGATTTGGGCAAGATGAGCGGCTGTGAAAATGGCAAGATGGGGAAGGTCGGAGAACAGACAGTAAAAACGGGAAAATGACATACCAAAATAGGAAATATTTAGAAACCTAAAAGAGCTATTGGTGGGGACACATAATTGGGGTGTAAGACTACCTGGCGAAGTTGAGATTTGCTCGCCCTGCACCACACCTTCATGTCGTTCGGTCTCTTGAGGCGTGGTGGGGAGAAAAGCGCGCGGAAAGTTTTTGAGGAGACTGTTGGATAAACCCGAAATGCTGACTCGACTCATTCGAGACGCGCACAGGTTTGGGCGGCGCGGAGTCTGGCGACAATGAAATCGTAAGGACACTGCGTGAAACGGAGGTGGTGTCTATGACGTGAGGCCGAAACTTAGCACAAAAGCCAGTCAACTAATAACAAAATAGCTTTAACCATTTAACTCACTATCCGCGGACGCGGATGTATTTCTCAAACGAAAGGAGACGCAGAATGTTAACGCGAAAAACAATTCTAACTATCGTCATAGCTGTTTGCACTTGCTGGGCCGGCCCGGCAAACGCTCTATACCCTCCCCCGCCAGCCGCCTGTGACGGTTTGCCAAGTGCTACCGGCCAAGTCCCACCCGGGACTGTGTCGCCTGAGCCGGCATACAAACCCGGCGAAGTGATTGTGAAATTCAGGGCCGGCGTGGCTGACAGGCTGCAAGAGCAGTTGGCCGCCGGAAGGGGTGTGGGAGAGCTAAGGTTATCTGGCACCCTCGATAATATCAACCTTAAGTACAGGGCAAGCAGCATCAAACCGCTCATCAAGGGCTTCAAGGCCAAAAGGGAGCGTACGCAGGCCCTTCTTATGAAGGACAAAGCCCTTTTGACCCCAAGGGAAAAGCACCTTGTCAGAAGGCTGCAACGGGCGCCTGCGGGGGCAAAGGTGCCGGATTTGGGGAGGATATACAAGATTGAGCTTGAGCCCGGCCAATCGGCCCCTCAAGCCGTCGCCGAATACACTACCGACCCGGACGTAGAATATGCCGAGCTAAATTATATTGTTTCAATAATGGTCACAGAGCCCAACGACCCGAACTATTACCCGGAGCAGTGGGCCTTGAACAATGATGGGAGTGACTACCCGATCCCAGGCGGGGGTAGCCAGTCTGGCACAGCCGGTTGCGATATAAACGCGCCCGATGCCTGGGATATCACCACCGGAAGTTCCGATGTTATCGTCGCGGTGGTCGATACGGGGGTCGACTATACGCACCGAGACCTTCAGGCCAATATGTGGGTGGATTCGAGCGGTCTGTACGGATATGACTTTTATCATGATGATAACGATCCGATGGATGACAATGGTCACGGTACTCATTGCTCGGGTATAATTGCGGCGGACAGCAACAACGGTCTGGATATTGCGGGCGTTTCCTGGAACGGCAAGATAATGGCGCTCAAGTTTCTTGGCCCATATGGACGGGGGTGGATATCGGAAGGAGTGGCTGCCCTTTATTACGCGGTGAATAACGGAGCGGATGTTATTTCCAACAGTTGGGGCAGTTATGATTATTCCCAATCACTGGAAGACGCCATCGATTACGCTTACAGCCAAGGGGTCATAATCGTTGCCTCGGCGGGCAATGAGAAGGGAAACACCCCACCTTACCCTGCTGGTTATGACCACGTAATCGCAGTGGCGGCGACTGATTCGAACGACGACAAAGCGACTTTTTCCAATTACGGAAATTGGGTGCACTTGGCGGCTCCAGGAGTGCACGTCCTATCTCTGCACGCCACCGGTACCGATATGTACGCTGATGGTGAGCATTTTTACCCCCACGGCGATACAAGCGCCCCCATGTATATTGCCTCGGGAACGTCGATGGCGTGCCCCCATGTCTCGGGTGCCTGCGCGCTCTTGTTGTCGGTGAACCCCCATATGACACCCGATGATGCCAATAATATCCTTCTTGAGAGCGTGGATGTGGTCTTCGATCCGAACGATGAGATTTGTCGCTCCAACGGCAGGCTAAATGCCTATAACGCGGTGTTGGCAGCCGTCCCCTCGAAGGGGTATGTCAGTCTGGACCGCAACTATTATAACTGCGCTTCCAACGTAGGTATTTCCCTGGCCGATTACGACCTTGCCGGAGCGGGAACGCAGGACGTCAACGTCACAACCACGGGCGGGGATTTCGAGACGCTTACCCTAAGCGAGACAGATCCCAACAGCGGGATCTTTACGGGGGTCATCTGGACAGATTCCGGTGACCCCAGCGTCGGGGACGGCATATTGCAGGTGGCTGACGGCGACACTATTACCGTAAGCTATGAGGATGCCAATGACGGAACCGGGAATCCCGCATCACCGAACGATACTGCCACGGTAGACTGTATAGATCCAAATATTACCTCCGACGTAAATCTAACAGTAGTGGGCCCCGATGTTAGAGTCACCTTCCAGACGAGTGGATACACGGAAGGGCGGGTCATTTACGGGCCGGACTGCAACAACCTTAGCAATAGCAACATCGACTACGCAACAGACCACAGTATAAAACTGGTACCTATCTTGCCATGGACAGACTACTACTTCAAGGTTGAGGCTACCGACCTTGCCGGCAACAAGGTAACAGATGACAACGATGGGAACTATTACAACTTCACCACTGACGGCCCCAGGAACATAAACGTCCCCGCTGACTACAACACCATCCAAGAGGCAATTGATGTATCCTGGCACGGGGGGACGGTCACGGTTGCTCCAGGAACCTACTATGAGTGGATCAGTTTTAAGGGTAAGGCCATTACTGTAACAGGAAGGGACCCGGGGGACTGGGATGTCGTTAAGGCAACAATTATAGATGGCAATGAGCTGTCAACGGTCTGGTTTCAATGTGGGGAGACTCCTGAGTCAGTACTCACAGGCTTTACAGTGAAAAGCGTTATAAATCTGCCGGTGATCTGCCGGTATTCATCAAACCCAATCATCGCTAATTGCATTTTAGAAGGTACAGGCCGCGGGGTAATGTGTGCGGAGGGATCGTCTCCTTTTATTCTAAATAATAGATTTAGCAACGCCAACATCGGTTGCGGCATGGGTAGCCCGGTCATTAGGAACAACTGGATGGTTGGTGGTGGAATAAGCTTCGTACCCTTTGGAAAGCAGACGATTGAGAACAACACTATTGTTGGTACCACACGTGCAATCGCCAAACCTCCTGGTACGGCTGAGCTAATCATTCGTAATTGTATTTTTTGGGGCAATGGGGATGACCTGGCCGGTGGATTAAGTGCAACGTATAGTTGTATCGAGGACGTCAATGACAGCAACGGTGAAGGCAACATCACGTCCGACCCGTGTTTCGTACATATATTCGAGTTTGACGACGTGACGGTTGCTGAGGGTACAACGGTAACCGTGATTGTAGGTGATGCCAACCTGTATGAAGTGAACGACGTCATCGAGTATGGCAATGACGGGACCGTTCGTACGGTAAATGATGTCAATCTCGCAACAAATGCTATCACCTTTGGTCCACCATTAGACAGCAACTCGCAGGCCGACGTTCTGGTTTACAACTGGGGAGCCGGCGTAACTGATGTGGATGAAGACCTCCACCTGAAGTCCCCCTCGCTATGCATCAATACAGGGGACCCCAATGGGGATTATAGCGGCCAGACGGATATTGACGGCCAGCCGCGGGTCCTGGCCGGAAGGGTGGACATGGGTACTGACGAATTTTCCGGCATATTCAACCTGGACCAGCAAGAGTGGTATGACACCATTCAGGATGCCATTGGCGATGCCAACGACAGTGCAAATGAGACTATCGAAGTGGGCCCCGGGACGTATTACGAAACCATCGATTTTGTTGCCGACAGGGCGGTAACACTGCGCAGCGGCGACCCCAACGCCTGGTCCGTCGTCGCGACGACGATAATCGACGCCGACGGTTCGGGGACGGTTGTCACATTCGACAGCAGCGAGGACGGCAACTCGGTTCTTGTGGGCTTTACCATTACCGGCGGTGATTCCGGCTCGTTGGGCAGCGGCGGGGGAATTTATTGCTACCAGAGCAGTCCGACGATAAGAAACTGCATTATCACCGGAAATTCGGCCGGATGGGGCGGCGGACTGGAAAATGAGGATGCTTCGCCGACAGTGACCGACTGCGTCTTTCACAGCAACGCGGCCGAATACGGGGGCGGGGGAATGGACAACTACGACGGTTCTTCACCCAGGGTGACCAACTGCCTCTTCTACGACAATACATCTCTGCCCTGGGGCGAAGGCGGCGCCATCTGCAACATGTCCAGCCCTCCGGCAGTTATAACCAACTGCACATTGTACGGGAACTCTACCTGTTGGGGCGGGGGGGGCATTGAGAACTACGATGCCTCTCCGTTGGTGACCAACTGTATATTGTGGGACAACACCGCTATCTACTACGAAGATGAGGTGCAGAACCTTGGTTCGTCCGACCCTAATTTTAGCCACTGCGACATAGAAGGCTGCGGCGGCAGCGGCGGTGGATGGGACCCCGACTTCGGCACCGACGGCGGCGGCAACATCGACAGCGACCCTTGTTTTGTTGATTCGAGCGACGCGGACGGAGCCGACAATATCTGGGCGACGTGCGATGACGGGCTGGGGATTAGTTCCAACAGCCCGTGCAAAGATGAAGGCAACAACGATGCCGTGGAAGGTATCGATACCGACATCAAGGGCAGCGACCGGATCATCAATGACGACGTTGATATGGGGGCGTATGAGTACGACCCGGGCTGCTAAAGCCTGGTTTATAGTCTGAGTTGACTATTGAAGGGACGGCACTTTCTGCCGTCCCTTTTTGTTTCCGCGCCGACGTGGCGAGATTCCGTCGCTCTTACTCAGGCCCGTCGGCCTGGTTCGACTTGGCTCACCACAGGTCGCTGAGGGCAGGCGGGAAGGGAAGTTAAAAGTCAATCCGCCTGCGGCGGATAAAAACGGAAAACGTAAAACTAAAGCTCAAAATGCAAAAGTGCGGAATCCGCCTGCGGCGGACAAGTCCGGCGGGGGGAATGTTTTTTTTGATAGACCCCTCCACTCGCTGCGCTCGGTCGGGATGACCCCCGCGCGTCTCTCGCGGGGGCAAGCCTGCCAAAAGGACCCGCGGGTTAAGCCCTGTGTTGCTATCTGTCGTTCGTCCGGCTCAGGCGGGTAAATTTTTAATGAGTCGGGTGGTAGAGGGCGGGGTTTGCTTCGGAACCGGAATCTGTATAATGGCAGGGTAAAGTCAGTGGAAACTTGTGCCTCGGGTACTTGTGCTATAGGTAGCGTATTGTATAATATTATATGAGGCATGTCAGTAAGACCGATAGGAGTTCCAGAATGGATGATCCAAGCGATGTTTTGATCGCGGTACAGGCCAGAGTCGAGGACGCAGGCGTACTGGCGGACAATGGTCGCTACGAGGGTGCAATGCTCATGTTGCTGACTGCCGTCGCCGCCACCTCTCGCAAACGCTACCCGAGGGGCACGCCTTCGAAGAAAAACCCGAGAAAGCCGATGTCCGACCGCGAAGCCTTCACTACCTTCCTCCGGGACGAGATCTGGCGACTGGTGAGGGAACACGAGGACTTCGTTGTTTACCACGGGGAAAAGAAGCCGATTGAGGAGTTTCTATACGAGTACTTGAGGTGCGAGTTGGTTCACGAAGGCCGCACTCCCGTGGACCTCTACCCTATGCGCGAGGGCGATGTCCTCACGATCGACTACCCCGATGGGTCTGGGATCACCTTCTCCCGGCTCCTACTGGCTAGGCTCAACGATGTAGTGTGGCGTGCGCCTGAGAACTCATACGAGGCGACCAAAGCGGAAATCGAAGCAATCAGAAGGCGCCGGGCGAAGCACCGGCTGGAGCGGACGCGTGACCTCAGCGGCTGAGCCATAGGTTATGGATTGAATTGGCATCGACCTGTCGGCCGTTTGTGTGGGTCTTGAGTGTTGCGAAGAATCGCGCCCTACGTGGGTTGGTCATAGGTGACCTCTTGGTTTGTCGAGGGGTTTTACCCATGGCACAAGTTGCTCAGGATTGGCCGGAACGTCAACGCACACTGGCGGGGATTGGCGGGGATGGAGGGGTAGCGGGATTGGCAATCTGAGCTGATGGGGCTGTTAGATCTCCCTTGGTAGATCGACATCGAGGAAGCTCTTATCACCCGTGCACCACGCCAAGTAGAGTCGAGGAGACTCGAAGCGTGATACGACGTATAGGTCAGGTGACAATGGGGTTGCTGTTATGGCCTCGCAAAACGACAAAAAATCCTCCCGCCAACGGCGTGTTGGACTGAACGAATGGACAAGCATTACGGCCGAGCGGGCGTGAAAATCCAGCGCCGTTTGTAAGGCCGACACCGTTCTGTGGAGAAGCTGATAGCGGATTTCGTCTCTCAATGGGGTCTCAAGACGAAGAGCGGTGTGCAGGTAATCAATCCGTTCACTTTGGCCGGTTGATTCATCATCGCGTTTCTCGCCTAAAGTCGGGCCAAACGGCTCATCGACCTTGGCCTCAACAGCGAGCACTACAAGACCTTCGTCATTGCTCGCCAATGCCAAAACGTCGGTATGAGATGAGTGTTTTCCTCCAGGAAGTGCCACCTGCCATTCCGGAATCGCCGCGAGTAGCTTGAGACCAACCAAGTCAGACCGGCCTGAGGCGTCAAGAGTCTGTTTGACTTCCGCTGGCAGGCAGTCACAAGCGGCCTCCCAACAAGCCGCGGTAGTCATGGCCGAATAGGACTTCCTCCAATGAAGAGCCGGCTTTGCGAGAAGGCGCTGCCAATCAGATGGTGCTTGGGTTGGTATGAAGATGCGTTTCATAGTTCTTCCTCTCAGGGTCTAACAATGATTATACGGAAAACCGCGTGGGCAACAAGTTGCCCACGCTACAATGTCGCAGGTCGTCGCTGGTATTTGGCATAGCGTGGTGGGTATAGCAAAGCTGCAAATGCCAAATCGCCAATTGTACATTGGGCGGCCCTTCTTCCTCACTTTCGTCTGAGGTTGCATCCGCGGTTGTGCCCGGATTATAGAGGGCCGGGGGGAATAGTCAAGTGAAATTTCGCCATTAGTTGGTAGTTTTTAGAGATTAGGGCGTTTCGATTCGGCGTCAACTGCGGAATGGAGGTTAATTATGTTCGGAGGCCAGATCCCTTCGCTTCGTGCGCCCGTTCGACCGGGCTCAGGGCAGGCTCTGCGGCGGACTCCGGTCGGGATGAC
>DATKVV010000059.1:0-15968 GCA_035529895.1 Sedimentisphaerales bacterium | reverse complement strand
GGGCCATCTTTCAATATCTTGTTCTGTGGGTCCGGCCTTGTGTGAGTTAGCGCTGAAAGGCTCTATGGTGTCGACGCCGTGATTGAGGAAATGTCGGCCGCAGGCCATAGCGACCCAGGTGTCGCCCGCGCCGACCATGTGGGTGGAGGCGTGGAGGGCGAAAATAATCATTGCCAGCCAGCCCAAAATCATCGGCCAGCCGGACAGAAGCGGAGTGTTTTTAGTTGCTATTGTCTGATTCATGGTTTTATTCTCTCCGAACCATTAAAAAGAATAATCTGCCCGAGCGGGCAGACAGAAGTCAAGCGCAGGACATTCAACTATTAACGTAGAAAAGCATAGGCAAAAGAAGGCCTGCAAGGATTAGAACCATCCACGCCGCGGAGATGACAATTGCTCCGAGAGCGTACTGTTTTCCAAGCAACCGGCCCCGGCTGTTCTCAATCCGCTTAAGCGATTGTATTCCCAACGCAAGCCCGAGCACCCATGCCAAACCGAAGGAGAAAAGGGCAACGAAGAACGGCCTTGCTATAACAAGGAAATTGTTAAATGAGATAATCCACATCGCGCCGGCGGAAAAAGGGCCGAGCATTCCGAACACCATAGATGTAACCGCGAGTTTCGACGTTTTTGGTTCTTGACTTATTGCATCGGTATATATTTCACCTGTCGTCTGTTCGTTTTGCATCAGGCGCTCCTTTTAACAGACCTTTTCACTGTATATCGTCAGGACGTGGTCAACACACACATCAATCCTGAATTACTGCGGGCTGCTGCCGCGCGTCAAGTTGTTATCTGGCATAAATGTGTTGTTTTGGTCGTAGAGGAAATTGCCCCGGTCCCAGGCGGCATAGCAAAGCGAAGTATCGTTAAATTCTGTCAGCAACGGCTGTGCGGGAACCGAGAGACCATAATTAACCATAGTCAGCAAAGCCAGGATGAGGGCCGCCGCGGCTGCGGTAACGCCGAAATCCCAGGCTCTGGGGAACCATTGAATCAGAGGTTGCGGCATTCCGGCGGTTCTTGCCTGCGGAACGGCGGCAAGGAGCTTCGCCTTCAGAGTTTCGGGGGCGTCCGGTTCCGGAAGATTACGCAACTGCGCCTCCAGCGATTTCAACGTAATGTCTTTCCATTTTTTGCGGCCATTGCTCATGGTCCTACCCTGCCATTCAAATGTGCCTTTAATAGTTTCAGCGCCCGACTGGTGTACCATTTGACGGTGCCGGCGGGCTTGTCCAATACTTCTGCCATTTCGCGAAAACTCAGGCCCTGAATGTAATGCAGCACAATGGCTGCCCGCTCTGATGAATCCAGTTTGTATATAGCTTCGTACAGAAGTCGCGTGTGTTCATCGGCCGTCAGTCGGTGGAATGGGTCAAAGGTTTCCGATGTATCGCATGTTTCCTGTCTCAGCTTTGCCATGAAAGCGTTATTGCGATGGATTCTGCGCTTCGAATCAATAAATTTGCGATAAGCAATCTGGTGCAGCCATGTTCCAAATGACGCCTTGCCTTTGAAACGGTCGATGCCGGCCCATGCGGAGGCAAAAGTCTCCTGCGTCAGCTCCTCGGCAAGGGTCGAATCACCGGTCAAATATAGGACGAAACGGTAAATCGACGCGTAGTTTTGCGATATTACTGCCTCGTAAGCTTCCAGCCGGCCTTTACGGATACCTTTCAGATTCTGTCGTTCCGACCTATGCTGCACTCACATCTCCGACGCTCGAGCACAGGCTTCCGTTCTGTGCCTGACTATGATATTAGACGAACAAGAGTATAAGGGTGTTGGCGAGAAAATAAAAGAATCTTGCAAAAGTGCGGGCGGCCGCTTTATGGGCGTCGCGGACCGTAAAAAGAACCAACTTTAGAGGATAGTGAGAGTGCCGGCCGGACAATCTGCGAGTTCTGAGGTTAACGGGAATCTGCTGAAGGTATGCAGCTTTGTCTTAATTTTCTTGCAATAGGTGGGCTGTGGTTGTAAGATAGGCGAAGATTCGGCTGGATATGCCCTGCTATTCAGGCGGCATATCCGGGTATTGCGCCAGATTCAGCCGCGCTTGTAGCTCAATTGGACAGAGCGTCGGTCTACGGAACCGAAGGTTAGGGGTTCGAGTCCCTTCAGGCGCGTTTTGAGTCGTTTGTGTACCTACTCCCGGGCCTGCCTAAAAGGACACGGGATAAGTGAGTATCTTCAGGTTCCTATGGTCATGCAGGCTCCTACAGTTGCCCGTCAGAAGCGAGTTCGGGTACAAAAGGATTTGGTCCCTTCCGCCTGCAGCCCAAACAGCAAGATAATGCAAAAAGAAGGGCGACGACTGTATAATCTGGAGTTTGCTGTCTGCGCGAGGCTTTTTTTCAGGCGATTGCCGGGAGTCGGTTACCTTCTTGTTTTCGGAGCCTTGAAACAATGGCAGCAGGCGTGCCATTTTTCGTGTCCAAAGCAAAGAGTGCGAGTATTATAAATTCGGGAAAAGTTTTTGGGAATATCTGGAGGACTATGAGATGAGACAGGTAGGGATTTTGGTGTTCGCGGCGATGTTGACAGCTGCAGGAGTCTGCCGGGCGGATACGAGCAGCGACCTGGCCCGGGAAAATGAGGAGCTGCGAAAAAGAGTCGAAAGATTGGAGAGGGAACTGGAAGAGCTAAAGAAAATAGTTATGCAGCAGGTGAAAGGTTCGGACGTTAGGCCGGAAGGTGGTGCTGTGGTGAAGGCTGAGGCAAAGGCTGGCGAGGCGCCGAAGCTGAGCGAATCCGATTTGGAGAAAATTGCGACGATGGTTCAGAAGGACACGGAAAAGAAAAAACCTGTCTGGTCTGATTTGGACATTCAGCTTTACGGGTACATCAAACTTGACGCCGCTTACGACACATCGCGTACCGACACGGGCAACTTCGCCCGGTGGGTGGAATCGGAAAGCACCAATAAGAACGACGACCAGTTCAATATGACAGCCAACCAGACGCGTTTTGGGGTGAAGGTCAAGGGGCCGGCGGACGGAGAGATAGAAACGAGTGGGCGTGCTGAAATCGACTTTTATGAGGGAGGCGCTGAGAACAAGCCTCGCATTATGATGCGTCACGCTTACATGAACATCCTTTGGCCCCAAGAGCGGTTTAGTATTCTGGCCGGTCAGACCTCGGATGTCATATCGCCTTTGTACCCGGATACGCTCAATTACACGGTCGGCTGGTGGGTGGGTAATATCGGGTACAGACGCCCGCAAATACGTCTTACCAGGAGCCTTGGACTGAGCAAAGATGTCGACCTCAAGCTGGAAGGCGCTTTGGCCCGAACGGTTGGCATTTCAAATGATTTTACCCCTGATTCGGGCGAAGACGCGGGGTTTCCAGGCGTGCAGGCCAGGGCAAGTCTGACTTTGCCCCTGTTCGGGTACAAACCTGCTACAGTGGGCTTTTCCGGCCACTGGGCCAAAGAAGAGCTTGACACAACGTCCTCCGGGGATTCGAAGCATTTCGATAGCTGGTCTCTGAACCTGGATTTGACGCAGCCGGTCAACGAGTGGCTGGCCATCAAGGGCGAACTATTTACAGGCGAGAACCTCAGCGCATATCTGGGCGGTATCGGCCAGGGGATTAACACAACCACCTCCAAGGAAATTGGAAGCAGGGGCGGCTGGGTTGCGGCGAGTCTGGGGCCCTGGGACAAATGGAACTTCAATATCGGTGCGAGTATCGATGACGTAGACGACGATGATTTGGCGGGCAGCACCGCCGCTGACAGGCGAGAATATAATCGTGCCATATTCGGCAATGTCATTTACTCGCTGAACAAGAGCACACAGATAGGCTTTGAACTTTCGCAGTGGCATACGGAGTACGAAGGCAAAGACGACGGCGACAGCATACGCGCTCAGACGTCGTTCATATACAAATTTTAGTTAGAGGATTTTGGCTTGACATCCCGGCCGAATTCAAATATAAGGCTTGGTTTTGGGGTTTCTGAACAGGGCCTGTTCAAGATGTAATCGATTTTAGTTACGCGTAAAGGAGAACATTATGGGAAATGAGAAGAAAGGTATTGATTCTCTTATGACTGAGAGTCGGACGTTTCCACCGCCGCCGGCGATAAAGGCCAAGGCCTATATCAGCAGTACGAAGCAGTATCAGCAAATGTGGGAACAATCGCTTAACGATCCTGACGGTTTCTGGCTGGAACAGGCCAAAAGTCTGGCGTGGTTTAAGCAGCCGACGAAGGGGCTGGAGTATACCTGGGACACCAAGAAACGCAAGATTGAGCATAAGTGGTTCGCCGACGGCGAGCTAAACGTCGCGTATAACTGTCTCGACCGTCACCTCGGGACGCCAACTGCAAAAAAGACAGCGCTGCTGTGGCAGGGTGAGGCGGAAGATGCGGTCAGGAAGTACACCTATGAGGAACTGCACGGGGAGGTCTGTAAGTTCGCCAATGTTTTGAAATCAAAGGGTATCAAAAGAGGCGAGCGTGTTGCGATTTACCTGCCGATGATTCCCGAACTTCCGATAGCCATGCTTGCGTGCGCCCGTATAGGGGCGATTCATTCGGTTGTCTTCGGCGGCTTTAGCGCGGATTCTCTCAAGGACCGTATTAACGATTCCGACTGCAAGCTGCTCATCACGAGCAATGTTTCGTTGCGAGCGGGAAAACATATACAGCTTAAGAACATCGCGGATGAAGCGCTGAAAAAGACGCCTACGATTGAAAATGTGATTGTAGTCAGAGCCGACGGTGAGCAGTGTAATCTTAAGGCGGGGCGGGATACCTGGTACCATGATGAAATGAAGAACGCAGAGAAGGATTGTAAAGCTGAACGTATGAATGCCGACGATCCGCTGTTCATCCTTTATACGTCAGGTTCGACCGGCAAGCCCAAGGGTGTTGTTCATATTACCGGCGGGTACATGGCCCTTGTCAGTTTTAGCCACAAAGTTATTTTCGACGTTCACGACGACGATATTTACTGGTGCACGGCGGACATCGGCTGGGTGACCGGTCACAGCTACATCGTGTACGGACCTCTGGCAAACGGCGCGACGTCGCTGATGTTCGAAGGGGTCCCGACTTATCCGGACGCGGGAAGGTTCTGGCACATTTGTGACAAATTCGGCGTTACCATTTTTTATACGGCGCCGACGGCGATTCGTGCTCTTATGCGTCTGGGCGAGGAATGGCCGGCAAAGTACAAATTGGATACGCTGCGAGTTCTTGGCACGGTCGGGGAGCCCATAAATCCGGAAGCCTGGATTTGGTATTATGAGAAGATTGGTCGGAACGGGTGTCCGATTGTTGATACGTGGTGGCAGACGGAAACCGGCGGCATTTTGATAACGCCGCTGCCGGGAGCGCACACCTTAAAGCCGGGCAGCGCGAGCCGGCCTTTCTTTGGGGTCGACCCGGTTGTCCTGCGCGACGACGGAAGCGAATGCGGTCGGAACGAGGGCGGCAAGCTGTGCATACGCAGGCCGTGGCCGGGGATGATGCGGACGATGTGGGGCGACCATGAGAGATTAATCGATACGTATTTTACGATGTTCGAGAATGTTTATTTTACAGGGGACGGATGTCGCATCGATGAGGACGGCGACTACTGGTTAATGGGAAGAATCGACGACGTAGTTAATGTTTCGGGCCACCGCATAGGAACGGCCGAGGTTGAGAGCGCCCTTGTCAGTCACGAGAAGGTTGCCGAAGCCGCGGTTACGCCGATGCCGCACGAAATCAAGGGGCAGGCCCTATATGCCTTTGTCACGCTTGTAGACGGAGTCAAGGAAAGCGATGAGTTGAAGAAGGAGCTTGTCATGCACGTGCGGAAAGAGATAGGGCCAATTGCGGCGCCGGAGGTGATTCAGTTTGCGCCGGCGCTTCCGAAGACGCGCTCGGGCAAGATTATGCGGCGGATATTGCGGAAGATTGCCGAGAACGATACGAGCAATTTGGGTGACATAACCACGCTTGCAGACCCGAGTGTGGTTGAGGCACTTGTAAAAGGTCGGGGCCGGTAAGTTTGCCCGTCTTTGAATTGATTAGAAGCCGGATGTGTCAGGAAGACACCTCCGGCCTGTTTTTAATGAAAGGACTGATTGTGGCCCAGGGAAAAGTTATGAATCGGTGGCTGGTAGTGATTGGAGCAATCGTGGTACAATTGTGCCTCGGCGCTATATACGCATGGTCGGCGTTCACCAAGAAGCTTACCGATGTGCCTTTCAGTTTAACCAGAACACAAACACAGGTGATTTTTGCCGTGGGATTGCTTACGTTCGCTGTGGTTATGGCGTTGATAGCGGGTAAGTGGCAGAAGAAGGCCGGGCCCAGGCTTGTCGCAGTGGTCGGAGGCATTGTACTCGGACTTGGCTATGTCATCGCCGGCATTTGCGGTACAAGCTTCTGGGGAATCCTTTTGGGTGTCGGTCTGCTGGGAGGCGCAGGAATTGGACTGGCTTATGTGTGCCCCATTGCCGCTTGTGTAAAATGGTTTCCTGACAAGAAGGGGATGATAACAGGGTTTGCGGTGGCCGGTTTTGGATTTGGCGCGCTGATCTGGATAAAGTTAACCAGCGGTTTTCAGTTCGGGCCTATTGACCTGACGCCGGGCTGGAAGGGCTTGTATGGCGCCGGATGGACTGTAAGTAACGTATTTATCCTGTACGGTATTGTTTTTGCCGCTCTCGTGGGGATTGGGTCGTTGGTGCTTGTGAACCCGCCCGAAGGATGGCAACCGAAGGGCTGGCAGCCTGACCCGGCCAAAGTGGCCGGCTCCGGCGGCGCTGATTTTACAGTGAGGCAAATGGCGTGCACTGCTCAGTTCTGGGTGCTTTTCGGAACTTTTGTGGTGGGCGCGCTGGCGGGGCTGATGGTTATAGGGGTGATTGCCCTGTTCGGAATCGACTCGCTGACTTCGCTGGGAGTTGAGGTCGCAAAGGCCACAGTCATTGCGGGAACGGCTATGGGGCTGTTCTACGCTCTTCTTAACGGACTTGGACGCATTCTCTGGGGTGCGCTGTCCGACAAAACCGGTCGGCGAAACGCTATTGCGATGATGAGTCTGACCCAGGGTATAATGATGGTCGCCTTCTATTTCATCGGGGGAAATGAGCTGGGCCTCTACATCGGCGCATCTATTATTGGTTTCAATTTCGGCGGCAACTTTGCTCTATTTCCGGCTGCGACGGCTGACTTGTTCGGCAATAAGAACGTCGGCGTCAACTACCCGTGGGTTTTTATGGCGTACGGTGTGGGAGGCGTAATCGGCCCCATACTGGGCGGCATGATGGGCGACGCAAAGGCCTGGATGTGGGCCTTTATACCGGCCGGGCTGGCATGCTTTGTCGCGGCAGGATTTGCGATGTCACTCAAACCCGTCCAAGTCAAAGGTTCAGTCGCCTAAGTTGCCAGCGGCTTCTTTGTAACAGATCGACAGCCCGGGAAGGACATCGGGCTGTTTTTTTATTTACCTCCATCGGCCGATATGAAGAAATCACAGGCCGTGAAAAGGAAAGACGTTTGCCTTGACCGATTCTATTGTGGCCTCGACGGCAGGGACCACCGCGTTTCGCTGTTGGCTGCTTACTGCCAGAGTTCTGTCCCGCAAGCCCCCCTGCCAGTCGGTGCTCTCAAGCAGAACGCCGCCTGCGCCGAGACTCACATCCGTGCCATTGTCGGCGCCGCACAAGATGCTCCAGGCGAGCGCCCAGGCCCTTGCCGTATTTTCGACGTTGTACCCGCCGCCGCCGGTCGCAAGGATTGGCTTATTACAGCTTAACAATCGCTCTATGATTTCGGCATAAACATTGTTGGTTAAATGCAAATGTGCGAGAGGGTCTCCCGCCAGGGCATCGGCGCCTAACTCGAAAACAATCACATCGGGACTAAAGGCGCCTATCAGCGGGACAGCAACAGCCTTAAAGGCCCTCATATACGCTTGGTCGTACGTGCCGATCGGGAGAGGGACATTTACGCAGTAGCCTTTTCCTTCACCCTCGCCGATTTCGTCCTCGAATCCGGTTCCGGGAAACAGCACCCTCGGGTTTTCGTGAAAAGATATGGTCATCACATCGGAGCGGTCGTAGAATGCATAGGCAACTCCGTCGCCGTGATGGACGTCCACGTCAAGATATAAGACCTTCTTTCCGGCCTCAGCGAAGACCGTACAGGCAAGAGCCACATCGTTGATATAGCAGAATCCGGACGCACGTTCCGGGTGTGCATGATGATACCCACCGGACGGGTTAAACGCGACGTCGGCGGCGCCGGCAAGAATCAGTCTTGCGGCCTTGATCGTCCCTCCGACGGCCAAAACGGCGTAGTCATACAATCCTTCGAATACGGGACAGTCGGAAGTGCCGATTCCCATATTGAATGCCTGCACGCTTTGATGTCCCTCGCCCGCCATTTTCAGGGCATGCAGGTAACGAGCGGTGTGAAACTTTTTCAGGACGATTCTTTCGGCCAGCTCAGGCGCCACTTCGCTTCGTCCCTCGCCTGAGAGCAACCCCATGGAATTTATGACTTCTCTGGTCCTGGCGGCCCGTACCGTATTAAAGGGGTGTTCAGGCGGGTA
Organism: Sedimentisphaerales bacterium; assembly: GCA_035529895.1. Taxonomy (GTDB): domain Bacteria; phylum Planctomycetota; class Phycisphaerae; order Sedimentisphaerales; family Anaerobacaceae; genus JAUWKC01. The sequence continues at coordinate 7,413 of DATKVV010000059.1, read as the reverse complement.
GCGGTACTTCTCAAGCTCGGACGAATGAATAAAAACAGCCTTTCTCATAGCCGAAGCCGCTCCTATTTTTCCCGTTTCTGCAAATCGTAGGTAACGCTGTAGACCTCTCCATCGAATTCGGTGTTGACCTTGTAGCCGGAGTTGTGAAAAATAGTCAGCATCGGTTTGTTGTTCGGCAATACTTTTCCATAAAAGCGTTTTACGCCCCGTTGTTTTGCGATTTGGGTAATATAGTCTAAAAGGAAGGTGCCCATTCCCTTTTGCTGCCACTCATCCTGGACAAGAAACGCGACTTCAGCGGCTTGCGTCTTTGGGTCGAGGAAGTATTGACCGATGGCGACAATTTCCTCACCGGAGGCGCCGGGAACAACACCTACAATAGCCAGGTCGTTCTTGTAATCGATGTTGGTCAGTTGTTGAACGTCTCTATGAGGGAATGCCTTGGTGCGCGTCATATACCGCTTCTGGACCGATGTTTCGCTGAGTGAATAGAGCATTTCCGACAGTGACGGCTCATCGGTAGGCTTGACAGGCCTGAAGAATATCTGGGTGCCGTCGTTGAGCGTGTCGTAGCGCTCAAGCTCTTCAGGATAGGTCACCTGTTCCCAGGCCAATTCAATTTGGTCCTCATAGATATACTTTTGCGTTTTGGCCGCCTGAATGAGCTTGTTCCTGAATTTCGGATGCGCGATATTAGTGAGGGCCATGACCCTTTCTCGTATGCTCTTTCCGTGCAGATAGGCAATGCCATATTCAGTAACGAGGTAGTGGACGTCTCCGCGTGTGGTTACGACCCCCGCGCCCTCGGTCAGGTGCGGTACGATTCTCGATACCTGTCCGCCCCTGGCGGTGGACGGCATCGCTATGATGGCTTTTCCCCCCCTGCTTCGCGCAGCCCCGCGGATGAAGTCGACCTGGCCTCCTATGCCGCTGTAAAACTGATAGCCCAGCGAATCGGAGCACACCTGACCTGTCAAATCAATTTCCAGCCCGACATTTATTGCCACCATTTTTTCGTGCTGACTGATAATGTACGGGTCATTGACATACTCAGTAGGATAAAACTCAAAAAGCGGATTGTTGTTAACATAATCATAGAGTCGCTGTGAACCCATACAGAAGCTGGCGACGATTTTGCCGCGGTTTACGGATTTTTTCGCGCAGGTTATTGCGCCCGATTCAACCAGGTCAACGATCCAGTCGCTGAACATTTCGGTATGAACGCCGAGGTCCTTTTTGTCTTTAAGGGATTCGGCCAGCGCCTGGGGGATACGTCCTATGCCGCACTCGATAGTGCTGCCGTCCTCCACCAGAATAGCGATATTCTGGCCGATACGGCGAAGCGTCTCATCAGATTCAGGCACGGGGATTTCGATGATTTTTTCATCATAAGGCACGAGCACGTCAATGGCGTTGACGTGAATAAAGCTGTCTCCGAAGGTTCGGGGCATGCGGCTGTTGACCTGAGCGATAACGTACCTGGCGTTGGCGGCGGCGGATTTGACGATGTCCACGGAGACGCCGAGGCTGCAAAGGCCGTTTACATCCGGCGGGGTCACGCTAATCAGGGCGACATCGATGGGAACTCGCCCCGTCTCAAACTCGGAAGGTATCTCCGAGAGGAATATCGGTGTGTAATCTCCGATGCCTTTTTTCAAAGCATCACGGATATTGTCGGCGATAAAGAAGCTGTTCATCTTGAACTTTTCGCGGAACTTCTCATCGGCATAGGGAGCAGCCCCCATGGTCAACAAATGGACGATATGTGCGTCGTAAATATGACCGGAGTGCTCAACGAGGGCGTTAACAAGATGCTGAGGCTGGCCGCAGCCCGTTCCAATAAATATACTGTTGCCCGATTTGATGAGATTCATGGCTGACGGCGCAGTTCCGATTTTGTCTTTGTGTTTTTCTTTCCAGTCAAATTCGTTCATAGCCGCTCTCTCGGACTAAACCTGTTCCACACTAATTCTGGCGTCGACGGCGATTGGCGTCGTGCCTTCGGGGCCCACAACGTATGGATTTATGTCCATCTCCTGAATTTGAGGGAATTCGGTTACCAGTTGTGAAAGCCGCTGCAGCCCCTCGGCTATAACGGCTATGTCGACTCCCTCCTCGCCCCGAACCCCTTCGAGCATCTTGTACGTTTTTGTATTGATAAGCATTTGCCCGGCCTCTTCGGCTGTCAACGGGGCAAGATAGAAAGACACGTCTTTGAGCACTTCGACCATTGTCCCGCCCATGCCGAACATCATCAACGGACCGAAATGCGGGTCGCGTTTCGTCCCGAGGATAACCTCTTTTCCACCTTTGCACATTTCCTGCACGAGGACGCCGAGTATGTTGGCGTCGGGCAGCTTCCTCGGTATTCGATACATCATCAGGTCGAAGGCGTCCATTACCTCCCCGGGGCTGTTCAGACCAAGCCGGACTCCGCCCACATCCGATTTATGCAGTATGTCCGGGGACCAGATTTTCAGGACTACGGGATAGCCGAGCTGGTGGGCGATGTTTACCGCCTGCTCGGCGGTCGCTGCAATAGAACCTTTCGGCGTCACGAAGCCGTATGCCTCAAGTATTTCTTTTGATTCGCTTTCGGGGATTTCCCGGACGCCCTGCCGCAGATGCCTTTCGACTATTGCCTCGACCTTCCTGCGATTGACGGGGAAAAGCTTTACGACACGCTTTGGTCTGGACCGCCATCTGACATAATCAGTCATAACCTTAATGGCGGTCACGGCGCTGTGGGGCGAGTCATAATGGGGAATATTACCTTCTCTTAAGATATTAACTCCCTTTTCGACCTTGTCGGCGCCAAGGAAACAAGCCAGAATCGGTTTTGCAGAGCTTTTCTGCGCCACTTTGACGATTGCCTCAGCCGCACCGGCGGCGTCGGTCATAGCCTGTGGCGTTAATAATACAAGGACTATATCGACATCCGGGTCGCGGATAACAACATCAAGCGCAAACTCGTACCGGTCGGCGAGGGCGTCTCCCAGGACGTCGACGGGATTGAGCAGGTTTGCCGCAGCGGGCAGTTTGGCTGCCAACTTTTCTGTGGTTTCAGGGCTTAGGTTCGCAAAGGCAAGTCCCTCGCGCTCGATAGCATCCGCGGCGATGATGCCGGCTCCCCCGGCGTTGGTAATGACCGCTACTTTCACGCCTGTAGGAAGCGGCTGGGCGGCAAAGGCCCGGGCAAGGCCGAACTGCTGTCGAATGGAATTACAGCGGATGATACCCGCCCGTTCAAATCCAGCTTCATAGGCGGCTTCGCTACCGGCGAGGCTGCCGGTATGCGAGGATGCCGCTTTTGCGCCTGCGGCGGTTCCACCGGATTTCATAAGCAGTATGGGCTTGCTGTGAGAAATTCGCTCTGCTTCTCTGACAAAGGCGTTGCCGTCGGTAATGCTTTCCAGATAGCCTGCGATAACCTTCGTATCCGGGTCGGAGCCGAAAGCTTTTATTATATCCAATTCGTTCACGTCCGCCTTATTACCGAAGCTGACGAGCTTGCTGAATCCGATCCCGCTCGAGTTTGCCATATCGAGAATGGCGGTCAGCAAGGCCCCCGACTGGGAAAGATAGCCTATGGTTCCTGTCGCCGGCAGGTCTGCGCCAAAACTGGCGTTCAATTTGTTGGCAGGGACTATTACGCCCAGACAGTTGGGTCCTATGATTCTGATTCCGCCCTGTTTTGCGATTCGGATAATCTGCTGTTCGAGTTCTCGGCCCTCTTTGCCCACCTCCTTGAAACCGGCGGTGATGATTATTGCCGCTCTTACACCAACCCTGGCGCATTGCTGCATGACGGGGGGGACGGCTTTCGCTGGCACTACGATAATTACAAGAGCAGGGGCTTGTCCGATGGATTCAAGCTCAGGATAACACTTTAGTCCTTCTATCACATCAGCCTGGGGATTGACCGGAAACACCTTACCCCCGTAGCCGGCTTTAATTATGTTCGTAAGGATTTCATGGCCGACCTTGCCTTTCTGTCGAGAGGCGCCGACTACTGCAACCGATTTCGGATTGAAAAAACTCTCAAGGTCCATTGCAAGCTAAAGCCTTTTTCCGGACAGAAGTCATTACAAAATTATTCTGGCGTCAACAACGACCGGGGTAGTACCTTTGGGGCCGACCACGTAGGGATTTATATCCATCTGCTGAATCTGAGGGAACTCGGTAATCAGTTGGGATACTCTTTGTAATCCCTCAGCAATTGCCTCTATATCTACCCCCCGTTCGCCACGAACCCCCTTTAGCATTTGATATGTCTTTGTACTGAGCAGCATTTGTTTGGCCTCTTCTGCGGTAAGCGGCGCCAGGTAAAAAGACATGTCCTTCAGGACTTCGACCATCACGCCGCCCATTCCGAACATCATTAGCGGGCCGCAGTGTAGGTCACGAGTCATTCCAAGTATAACTTCCTTGCCTTTCCTGCACATTTCCTGGACAAGGACGCCAAGAATGCGGGCATTGGGCAGCTTCTTAGCTATTCGGTACGTCATCAAGTCAAAAGCATCCATTACGTCCTCGTCGCTCTTGAGGTCCAGCCTGACTCCGCCCGCATCCGTTTTGTGCAATATGTCCGGCGACCAGATTTTCAACACGACCGGATATCCGAGCTGTTGAGCGATGTTGGCCGCCTGTTCTGCGGAGGTTGCCACAGCCGCTCTTGGCGTCGCGAAGCCGTATGCTTCAAGAATCTCCTTGGATTCGACTTCGCCTATCTCGCGGGTACCCTGCCTGACGTGTTTTTCGATTATGGTTTCGACCTTCCGGCGACTGACCGGAAACAGTCTAACCACACGTTTTGGCCTGGATTGCCATCTGACATAATCAGCCATAGCTTTGACGACGGCAATGGCGCTCTTGGGACCGTCATAGTGCGGGATTCTTCCCTGTCGCAGAATCCTTATTCCTTCCTCGACCTTGCTGGACCCAAGAAAACAGGCAAAAACCGGTTTTCCAGGGTTTTGACGCGCCATTTTGACTACGACCTCGGCAGTTGCGGCAGCTTGAGTCATAGCCTGCGGGGTCAGCAGCACCAAGACTATATCGACGTTGGGGTCTTCAAGGACAGCCCTCAGTGCGAATTCATACCGGTCGGCAAGGGCGTCACATAAAACGTCAACCGGATTGTTCAGATGCGCAGCGGCCGGTAACTTAGCGGCCAGCTTGCCCACAGTCTCCTCCGCCAGCACAGCGAAGGTAAGGCCCTGACGCTCAATAGCATCGGCCGCCATAATTCCTGCGCCCCCGGCATTGGTGACAACGCCGACGCCGGTACCTTTTGGAAGCGGCTGATTGGCAAATGCCTGCATATAGTCAAGCTGGGTTTTTACCGAGTTGCAGCGGATGATGCCAGCTCGCTCGAACACACAGTCGTACGCGGTATCACTGCCGGCCAGGCTCCCGGTGTGAGAGGACGCCGCCATCGCACCTGCCGTTGTTCCTCCGGATTTTATCAGCAGTATCGGTTTGTGATAGCTGATTCGCTCGGCCTCTTTCACAAAGGCATTGCCGTCGTTAATGTTTTCAAGAAAACCGGCGATGACTTTGGTGTCCGGGTCGGACCCGAGCATTCTTACTATTTCCAGTCCATCGACATCGGCCTTGTTCCCTATGCTGACGAGTTTGCTAAAACCGATCTCTTCGGTCCTTGCCACGTCCAGAATGGCCGCGAGTAAGGCCCCCGACTGAGAAACATACCCTATGGCTCCCGCTTCCGGCAGGTCTCCGCCAAAACTGGCGTTGAGTTTGTTGGCGGGGGCTATCACGCCAAGCGAGTTCGGGCCTATTATTCTGATTCCGCTCTGTCTTGCAATTTGGATAACCTGCTGTTCAAGCGCTCTGCCCTCTTCACCGACCTCTCTGAAGCCGGCGGTAACGACAATGACGCATTTTGTGCCCACCTTCGCGCATTGCCGCACAACAGCAGGGACGTTCTTTGCCGCTACAATGATTATCACAAGGTCGGCAGGCTGCCCGACAGCTACAAGGTCGGGATAACACTTCAGGCCCTGTATTGTCTGGGCGTTGGGGTTTACGGGAAATATTCTGCCCTCGTATCCGCCTCTGATGAGGTTTGAAAGTACTTCGTAGCCTACCTTTCCCTTGTGACGAGAGGCACCAACGACTGCGACAGATTGCGGATTGAAAAAATTCTCAAGCGCCATAATCTAATAGACCTTCCCAAGCTCGTATTGTCCGTTCAACAAGAATAATATAGTCCTTCCGGTCCGCAATTTCAAACCCTTTCTTACCGGCCCAAAATCGCAGAGGTTCACTTCGCACGATTGTGCTGCGGCATCGCTTGGACTCCGCCGCCGTCGTAAAGCAGATTTTACTCTGTACAATGAACTCAAATATGCTATAAGAGCCTGCGGTTATGGAGATCTTTGCAGATGGCGAACTACAGGCCATATCAGTCTATTTGCGAAACCCGAAAGAAATGTAATCTCATATCCTGCAGAGATTACATGCCCAGCCTGCATTTGCAGCCCTATGTCGAGTCCTGCTGGACAATGGTCTCAGGAGTCGAATTGCAAAAGTCAGTCCAGCATAGAGTTATTCCTGACGGGTGTGTTGACGTAGTTTTTGACCTAAATGCGCCATCGTACACAAAGGCAGCTTCGGTTGTCGGAACAATGACCAGGCCCATATTTGCAGAATTAAAAAAGCGGGTCGATTACATGGCAATTCGTTTTCTCCCCGGAGCCGCTTTTCGTTTCCTCGATAATCCCATGAGTGACTTCACCGACCAGATTGTTCCCTTGGAGGCGGTGTCGGGAAAGGAAGGGCACAATTTGGCAGAACACTTGATTTCACGGAATCACGTTGAGGATAAGATAGTATTACTTGAAAACTATCTCACAAAACTCCTGGATGCAAATTGCAGAAGGGATGCGGTGGCAGAAGCCGCCGTACACTGCATCTTGGCAAACAAGGGCAACATAAGGATTTCAGAATTAGCAAGAATGTCAGGCAGCAGTGAAAGGGAACTGCGTAGAAAATTCGACCGGTGTGTTGGTGTCACCCCTAAAGTTCTTTGCAGGATAATTCGTTTTCAACATGTTTTACAAACCTTGCGGCGTGGTTCGGGACACAATTTATTATCTGCCGCTTTGGACAGCGGGTATTACGACCAATCTCATTTTATCCATGAGTTCAATTCTTGCTATGGCCTGAGTCCTTCGGAGTTCGTGGAAATAAAAAATCCGTAAGCGTTCACGCGGTTTTGGCTAAACAGGCTGTGGTTTTTATTAACGGTGGAGATGGAATACCATCCAAATGACAACGACATGCATTACGCAAATACTCAATAACACTACGCCCTTGCAGACGACAGGTGGCGCAGGCAGTGAGGATACGTTCGGCATACCTTGCGCCACGATCGCTCTGTGTGCCGAA
>DATKVV010000058.1:0-76556 GCA_035529895.1 Sedimentisphaerales bacterium | reverse complement strand
GGGCCATCTTTCAATATCTTGTTCTGTGGGTCCGGCCTTGTGTGAGTTAGCGCTGAAAGGCTCTATGGTGTCGACGCCGTGATTGAGGAAATGTCGGCCGCAGGCCATAGCGACCCAGGTGTCGCCCGCGCCGACCATGTGTGTGGAGGCGTGGAGGGCGAAAATAATCATCGCCAGCCAGCCCAAAATCATCGGCCAGCCGGACAGAGGGGTGCGTTTTTGGATTCGGAGCCTGTCAGAAATCTCGGTTTGTTGTCCGATATTATTATTCGCCCTGGGACTTCCAGCGGTTTTTATTGGTTGAGCCATTTTTCCAGTCTATCCAATCCTTCGGTAATCTGTTCGAGTGAGCAGGCAAAACTCAAACGTACATTTTCATCGCAGCCGAAGGGCGAACCCGGAACGAGGGCGACATTGGCCTGCTCCAAAAGGGCCTTCGCGAAGTCCATACTGCCGTTGACGGTTGCCCCATTAATATTTCGGCCATAATGGGCGGAAACATCAGGGAAACAGTAAAAAGCGCCGGTAGGTTCGGGACATTGGACGCCTTTCATGCCATCCAATCGGCGAGCCATATATTGGCCTCGCTGCTCGAATTCGGTCCTCATTTTCTCTATGGTCTGCGCGGCAGCGGGGTCGTTGAGAGCGGCAATGGCGGCATATTGCGCAAAGGTCACGGGGTTCTGAGTCATATGAGACTGAAGGCGGCCCATAGCCTTAATAACTTCGAGCGGCCCTGCGGTATAGCCGAGGCGCCAGCCGGTCATCGAGAAGGCCTTGCTGAGGCCGTTAAGGGTAAGGGTCCTGTCGTAGGCGTCTTTACTTAGTGAGGCAAAGCTGACGAACCTGGTGTCGCCATAGATTAGTTTTTCGTACATTTCGTCCGAAAGCACAATCACTTTTGTGCCTTCAAGGGCGCGGGCAATGGCTTTGAGCTCCTCGGGCGTATATGTGAAACCGCCGGGGTTGTTGGGGGAATTAAGCACGAGCATGGCGGTCTTGTCTGTGATAGCCTCTTTCAACTGTTGGGGTGTGATTTTGTAACTGTTTGCCTTATCTGTGTGCACGATTTTGGCTGTGGCCTCGGCGAGCTTTATCGTTTCGGGATATGTTACCCAGTAGGGTGTGGGGAGGACGACTTCGTCGCCGGGGTCGAGGACGGCCTGCATGGCTTCATAAACGGAGTGTTTTCCGCCAAGGTTGACAATGACCTGGTCGGGCGTGTAGGCGAGCGAGTTTTCTTTCCGGAGTTTGGCGGCGATGGCGGTGCGCAACTCGACTATGCCCTGTGCGGCGGTGTACTTGGTTTTTCCGGCCTTGAGGGCCTTTATGGCGGCGTCTTTGATGTATTCGGGCGTGTCGAAGTCCGGCTCTCCTGCGCCAAAATCGACTACATCCACACCCTGAGCTTTCAGCTCCTTTGCCCTGGCGGTAACAGCTATAGTTGCCGACGGCGGCACGGCCTGGGCTCTTTTGCTAACTTTCATTGTTCTACCTTTCAAGAGTTCAATTCTCTTGGCACAAACAACGGATATTAAAGGGCAAAGGAAATAGCAGGTCAAGAAAATTGGCCGATTTCAGACAAAAGCCGTTGACACAACATGTGTGGCGCCGGTATATTACAGTGTTTAGTGCAAAGTTCGGGGCCGTAGCTCAATTGGTTAGAGCATCGGACTGTCGATCCGAAGGTTGTGGGTTCGAGCCCCATCGGCCTCGCTTCTGCAAGTTTTTTGCCGGAAAGCAGTTACGTTTGGGGTTTTTCATTTTTCCCGTCAAGGGAGGTCGCCGTTCTTTCGCAACAAAACATTCTGATTGTGAATCCGGAAGCGGTTGAATTTCCCTTACAGCCACAAAGGCTTGTCAGAACCACGAGTTAATCAAGAAATGCGCTGAATGCGGTCAGACTCTACGCTTTGAGTCTGACTACAACGCCTGCAGCAAGAATTGCGAGTACAGCAAGTTTGGATAGTTCAGGTTTCGTAATATAGCAAAAAGGGCTGGTTACCGTCTGGCAAATTTGCTGGAGATGGGTGTTGGGTGAAGCCCATCTCTGATTTACTGAACGGCGAAACAAGTTATAACCAGGTACGAATCAGCCGAGCGTGTCTTCGTGACAATTGTTGGATTCCATCTCTTTTAGGCAGTTCCTTTACAACGTTTTGTGTCTTGCTTAGAATGATTACTGTTACAAGAATTCAGGGCGACAAAGTCCAAGTGCAGTTTTGAGACAATAGACAATGCCGACGGCTGTTGATAAAAACACGGATGTTTTGGTCGAGAAAGACGACCTTGTTAATATTGCAATCTTGTCAGCGGCTGCCATCGGCATCGGCGTATATCTAATAGCCACAACTGTTCTGATAGCCAAAGACGGGGTCCTTTATATTGAGCAGGCAAGAAGGTTCTCAAGCGATACAATGGGCGTCATACAAGCAGACCCGCCGTTTGGCTACCCATTTCTCATTTTTATTGCTCATAGATTTGCATCTTTGTTTACCGACTGCTCATCGGTATACGGCTGGATATATCCTGCCCAGAGTGTCAGCCTGCTGTGCAGACTGCTGTCATTAGTACCTTTGTACTTTATTGGCAAGCTCCTGGTCGGCGCCGGAAGGAGCTTTTGGGCGGTTCTGATTCTCGTGGTTCTGCCGTATCCTGCCAGAATTGGCAGTGACGTATTGAGAGATTGGCCGCACATTTTCTTTCTTGCAGCCGGCTTTTGGGCAATTCTGTACGCAGTAGAAAAAGGTAAGTCGTGGACTTTTGGACTCGCAGGATTATCCTCCGGCTTTGGATATATTATTAGGCCGGAATGTGTCCAGTTGGCGGGCTACGGCATAGTCTGGCTGGTATACTGCCTTTTGCGGCCGGCAAAACCAATGGGCAGAGGCCGTACAGTTCAGGCGGTCGTCCTGCTCCTTTTAGGATTTCTCATCCCGGTTGTACCGTACGCAAAGGCAAAAGGAGCTCTATTGCCCCCGAAGGTCCGTACGCTGATAAACTCTTTTTCTTTCGGCGACCGGTCTAACGAAAGCAAACAAGGAAATCCGTGCGGTCGTGACCAGCTGCCCCAAAAGTACGCTGCGGGTCCTGTCCGCTCTTGCGTCGATGCTTTGTACAATATTCACAAAGATATTGGCGAAAGCCTGATGTGGATTTTTGCTCTACCATGGCTTATTGGTATCTTTCATTGGTTTCGGGCGCCGCATACAAATAAAGGGAAATTTCTGATGTCGGTGTTTATCGCCGCAAATATAGTTTTACTTCTTTTGCGCTCCACACACTTTGACAAAGCTATGAGCAAAAGATATGTTCTGCCTTTAATTGCGTTTACTATCTTTTACATACCGGCAGGATTGGAAATAATAAGCCATAAGATTTCAAGAAAGAGACAAGGCAATTTGTTTTATGTCCTGCTTATGATCGGCCTGTCTATTTGTATGCCCAAGTTGTTGAGGCCGATAGGCATCGACAAAGACGGCTACAAAAAGGCGGCCAAATGGTTGAATGAAAATGCCCGTGAAGATGCCATGATTGCAGTGCCTGACTTGCGTATAAGCCTTTACGCAGAGCGAAAAGGATTGATATACGCTCAAAAGATTCCTGAGACGGCCAAATACGCCGTGAGCATAGCCGAGAACGAAGATGAGATGCCGGATTTTGGCAAAACTGCACGGAAAAGATATTCGGTATGGGTCGACGGGCGAAAAAATAGAGGCGAGAAGCTTGTGATTTACGGTATGCTCTAAGGCGAATTCGGTTGATTGGAGTCGGGCGGTGCTACCATCCTTTTTTTGAGAAAATGACCGGAACAGTCTTTACCAAGATGTACAGATTTAGCAGCAGAGACCGCTGCTGTATGTACAAATAATCGTACCTTATCTTCTGCCTGGGCTTCAGATCATAGAAACTTCGAATCTGGGCCAGACCGGTGATACCGGGCCTGACGGCCAGTCGAAGCCCCTGTAGACTTTTATGAATTTCCACGCGGTAAAGATTCTCCGGGCGGGGCCCCACCAGACTCATTTCACCTCTTAACACGTTGAGCAATTGCGGCAGCTCATCCAATCGTGTTCTCCTCAACCACCTCCCCAGTCGCGTGACCCGAGGATCATCTTTAAGAGCAGGTGCCAGAGCCGAAAGCTTTTCAGCATCCTTTATCATGGTTCTGAACTTGTACAAGGTAAATATCCTGCCATCTTTGCCCGCGCGCCGTTGTTTGTAAAGCACGGGCCCGCGCGAGGAAAACTTGATGAGCAGGGAAATCAACGTCAGAAGCGGTACGCAAATCAGCAAAACGAGTGCGCTGCCGAATACGTCTAAGCTCCTTATCAGGAACTCTTCAACGTCCGGTTTTGTGCCGACAAAAGTGCTCAGAAAATGGATCGAATTCCCGCTGTTAATCCTTTCCGACAGAAGCTTCATATAAACCGCGGGGCTAAAAACAACCTCTATCCGCATTTTTTGCACAAGATATGTCAACAAATTCAGGGCGTTTGAATCCTGGATTTTTTCGCAAATAACAATCTCATCGATGTCAGGATATTCAATCAGTTCCTCAATCTCATCGACTCTTCTTCTTTCCACCTCGGCTTTTCTCGTTACAACGTCATCTACGTCACCTTCACCAATGATGGCTACCCTCTTTTTAATCCTGTCTTTGGACTTCAGTATGAGCTGGTTCAGTTTGAAAATAAGAATAAGATTTATAAAAAACGAAATGATAAAAACACTGGTCGGGAAAGCACCCCACTTGCTCCTGAAGACATAAACAAGGGCTATACTCAATAGAGTCCCGAGGGACAGGCCGCAAAAAACTCGCTTGAACAGGTCCCAGGACGACTTGAACCTGCTCTTGTAGACTCTGAAAAAAACCAAAGCTGACAGGTAGATTAGGGTAAGGAAGACAAAGCTGTTTTCGTAAGGAGGAAAACTGCGTTTGGGAATTGCCAGCCCGTATCTGACCAGGAAGGAAGACAGAAAACCTGCATTGACCAACAGTACATTTATCAGAAACAAAATCGTTCGCATTGACATTGCAAGGTGTGTCTTGTGCGGGTCAGTAGCATGGAAAAACGAGGGATAAATCATGCCGGGGTCTCCCTGCCAGAGGTTGTCTCTCCGCCGGCAGTGAGCTTTTTCAAGGTTTTTTGGTTTATATCTCGCCGGTCTTTGTCAAAGAAATAGCCCCATTTGTTAAAATATCTGACAGCAGACTGCAAATGATACTTCAGCAGTTTACTATTTTTGTAAGAACCCTTTTCATACTGATGGAAAACAGACACGTGGGGATAGTATACCGTTCTATAATGTTCATGGATTCTTCTGCTGAGGTCTAAGTCCTCCATATACATAAAAAATCGCTCATCAAATAGTCCGACTTCTCTCAGGACGTCGGTTCTGATAAACATAAAACACCCTGAAAGGTAAGGTACATCCATAGTCTTATTGTAACCGGTGAATCTCAATTCGTAAACATGTTTTCTCCTGTCCAGGTACTTCAAATAAGGGAGAAATCTCCTGGCGATCAGGTCAAAGGGTGTCGGTAAAAGCTTGCATAGATATTGGAGTGAGCCGTCCGGGTATAGAATCTTGGGCATAACCATTCCGATATCCGAGTTCTTTTCCATGAAATAATAAAGCCTCTCGAGGGTTCCCTTTTCAAAGCAGACATCCGGGTTTAAAACCAAATGGTATTTAATTCTGTGTTCTAAAGTCCGCGCGATTGCCAAATTGTGGGCAGCGCCGTAACCAGCATTAGCCTTATTCGGTATGTATTCGACCTTGGCCTCGGAACATATTTTCCTGGTCTTATCAGTCGGCCAATTGTCAACCACATAAAGCTTTGTTCTTAGATTCGTGCCCAGAACGGTATCAATGCACTTCTTGAAGGTGTCATCATCATTCTTGTAGGTGACAATGGATACGACAATGTCATATTCAGACATAACTCGAGCTCCTGACCAGCGTTTTGCCGCCCAAATGCTCTCTTGATAAGGCCCTTGAAAGGTACCCCATACCACCCCAAGTGAATAGCAACACTATCGGTATGTCAAAGACCTGCAGGATGAAGGAGCGCAGAAGAAACAAAATCAGGCAAAACAGTATTCCCAAATAAATGCCCCTCTCGACTCTATCGGCAGAACGCAAAGTGAAAACGTGACTATAGTAAACACTTCTCAGCAGTAGCCGGTAGAAAAGCACAAAACCGCACAAACCTGTCTCAAACAGCATTTTCAATAACCAACTCTCGCTTCCATAGTATTCGCCTATGCCCTTCAGTTCAAAGTAAGTGGGTAACCCCGCCAAGTGTACCACATTCCCCATGTAACCAAGGCCTACGCCAAATAACAGGGTTTGCAGATCGCTGAGCACAGAATTGATTATAGCCCTATATTTGATCAGGCGGATACTGTTACCTACCTCATTAGGGTCAAAAATGGATGACAAGAACGAATATAGCTGGCTCTTTTGCGGGCAAAAAAACCACAGGAGCAGAAGCACAAAGATGCAAATACTCACCGCAATAATATTGGAGACCCTTTTGTTTTCAACATAAACTTTTTGGAAAAACCACAATAGAGTCAGGGAAACAACATACGCTATGATCCCGCCGCGGCTCGATGTGCCTATAACCAAGAACAGACTCACGAAATTCACCCCCAAAGCATAGGCGCGGCTCCTCCTATTCTTCTGGTTGAGTAAATGCGCGGTTAGAAGTATGCAAAGGGCAGGCAAGAATATACTCAGATGGTTAGATGACCCAAGTGTGGAAGCCAATCTGTGCGGGAAAAAGGACAATCTTGAAACGTGAACACGGGTGGTTCCGAGCTGGATCCCAAATGCAGTTTCTATGAGGGTGGAAGATACCAAATAAATAAAGGCAAAGAACACAACCGATATTAAGGAGCCACTCTTGATTCTGACAGCCCTAACTATGCAATAAACAGGAACCGCACCCGTGTATAATGCAAGTCCTACTATTGACCGACGGATGTCCGGCATGCACAGCGCTCGTAGAGACAGAAACAGCAAATAACACAGGACGGCTCTGTCAATACGGTTAAATTTCGGAATATTGCTTCTTACCAATATTGCGGTAATTAAAATATAGAAACCAATACATATAAAGAAATACCCCATATATACGGAATGTTCTCCGAAAACAAAGCTTAGCGGACTTCTATTAAGAATGACAAAGAAAGATACAAGCAGAGATACTATCAAAACATTATTGATTGAGGATATGTTCGGTATTTTGATGTGCGGTGGCGTATTCATCGTGTAATCTATCAAACGATTTTTCTGCTAATTGCGTCAAACACTCGCTCGCTGCTATTCCCGTCGACATATTTATGAAAAACATCTCGTATTCTTTGCCGTTCCTGGCCGTATTTTCCAGGATCTTTCACAGCCTCTTTTATGCATCGCAAGACATCATCCCAATTCTTTGCCTTTGGCCCAGGTGTTACATCTTCATAGTTATAGTAAAACTTCCTGTCGTTTTTTATATAGTCCTCCATATCAAATGGCGCGAAAATGATAGGTTTATCCATAAGCAGATAATCAAGATAAACACTTGAGTAATCCGTTATCAGAAAATCACTGTACGGTAAAATAGCATAAATATCTTGCTCGATGTCTGTATCCCTAAGAAATAGTATATTCTTGAAGTTACAATCCAGACCCCTAAGTGCCTTCAAATCGTAAAAATGCAGTTTTATTAGCAGGAACACATTATGGTGTCCCAATAAAGTATCGAAGCGCTCTAAATCTTTGGGTAACAAGGAAGTGATATCGGATTTGCCTTCTCTCCTGTGCGTGGGCATGTATATTCCAATCTTGAATTGCCTGCTTCGCAAGGAAGTCAATAGCTCGGAGAGAAGGATGTTTTGCTTCGGTTTAAAGAAGCTGTCGGTTCTCGGATACCCTGTAATCTTGACGTTTTTGCCTTCTACCCTGAACGAGCAGGATATTTTCTCTTTTACCGCATCAGACGTCGCTATTAGTAGAGTGTCTGTGAAATCAAAGTGCTTTTTGAAAACAGGGAATATTATAAGAATCAATTTCCTGAGGAGGCTCGGCTTCCCAAAACCGATTTCGTCGTCAAACATAATTTTCTTTAACGCTGTTCCGTGCCATAATTGCACCAGTTGTGTGTTCGAAGACAACGCGAACCCATTGATGTCCCTTAGTTCCGATGTCGATACCACGGCAACTCCGGCTTTCATTGATAGTAAATGTCCCTTGAGACTATAGGCCAAATGTGCTTCATAACCTTGCCGCCTAACCTGTTCCAGTGTATTCTTGTTCCTTGTTAGCCAGACAGCGCGTATTTCCGGGTGTTTTTCGTTGACGTACTCGAACAGGTACTTGCTGTTGTCGGCGTACTTTTCACCAAACCAGGCCCCGAAGACCCAAAGATTCCTGTCCTTGGGGACCATGTGAGAAATCAAATAGACTACATTGCCCAGCAGATATAGCGGTGCTTTAACTATCTTTTCCAACCAGTCCATTCTGTCGCAACCAATCCTGAGCCGAACGCTTCATTTGTTGAACTTCTTCAAATGAGTACTTGTTTGCGGAGATCTTTGAGGCAACACTTTTAATCGTCTGCATTGTTTCTCAGTTCCCATCGAGGATGTACCCAATATTTGGCACGACTAAAGCTGGTGGTTTAGTGAGTTCTTCGATTTCTTCCCGCTTGGTATCGCCGCTTAATACGCAGATGAAATCACATCTCAGTCGATTTGCCAGTTCCATATCCGTATAGATGCGATCTCCAATGACAACTATTTCTTTGGCACTAACATTGTGCTTTTCTATTATATATGCGACCATATCTCTGTTGGGTTTCCCGAATACCTTAAGCGGTTTAATTCCAAGCGCGGCTTCAAACATCATCAACATAGACCCTATGTCCGGCACCGGCCCCTCAGGTGTCGGACATACCATGTCACAGTGCGTGGCTAAAAACTCCGAACCGTTTTGCAGAAAAAACGCAGATTTTCTTAATTTTTCATATGTGAGTTCTGTGTCGTAGCCCAAAACAACATATTTAGGTTTGTCTGAATCCACTCGAAACCCTGCTTCTACGAACATTTCTTTCATTGAATCAGTGCCAACAACGTAAAGGTCAGTAACGTTTTCTTTTTTGAGCCAGTGTATTGTTCCATCAGTAGACAAGATTATATTCTCAGCTTTTACTTGAATGCCCATAGCTTGCAGTTTTGCCACATAGTCGGATTTCGAGCGAGATGAATTATTGGAAAGAAAATAAAAGTCTATGTTATTTTCCATCAAGTATTTCAGAAACGATATCACTCCATTTATCAGCCTGTCGTCAACATACACTGTTCCATCTAAGTCTAAAAAGACCAGCTTTTTGCCTCTCAACGCCCTGTCAAAACTTGATAATCTCCTATCTCCAAACAACAAGTCATCATAGTTATCTACTTCTATCCATTTGCAACGCCCGATATCATACGGCTTCATTCGGAGACTTTGTTTCTGGAATAGTCTGTCAAGCGCTACCTCCGTCCAATCTTTGAGCTTCCTTTCCTGCTTAATAATACGGTGAATCTCATTAAAGAAAATGCGCGACGATGCTTCACAAAAACGATATATATCGATCGACGTTGCATAGGCCATTTTCTTCGAGATAGTTTTGCCTATACTGCTGATATAACCTTCGCTATTTACAGTTACTTTCATAGATTCCATGTTATAGGTACCTGCTTCACACACAACTACGTCCTTGTCCGCATGTCGAACCAGCTTCTCCATGAGTTCAGGCTCAAAGACCACATCACCATTGACAACAACAAAGTTGTCTCCTGCGACATCACCACGAGCCAAATATAGAGAATACATGTTGTTGGTATCCTCGTAGCTGAGGTTGTCTATAAGCTTTATGTTCACATTCTTGATATGTCGGCAGTAATCTTTGACACGTCTGCCCTCGTACCCAACGATGATAAAGATGTCTTTAATCCCTGCCCGAGCAAAAGCATCGATCTGGTACTGCAATATGGGTTTGCCTGCAACCTTCACCATACATTTGGGCTTTGCCGAAGTTAAAGGTCTCAGTCGACTGCCTATTCCCGCAGCGAGAATTACGGCTTTCATATTTATCGAACTCCTGCCCATAGCTTGTGTTTCTTTACGCCATACACACGCAGCGCCAGGACAATCCCCTCTGTCAGGACGACCAAGGTTGCTACCACCGGCGCATCCATATACAGTTGCGATATTACCACTAAGCCTGCCAGGTGAAACAAGGAACCAGCTATCACGCTGCCGTTAGCATATCGGGCAAAACCCAAGGCTGCCAGAAAAGGATAACCTAACAAAATCGATGGAACCACTACCAGGAGAGAAGCCGAAAATATCCTGAGTACAAGAATACTTTTTTCGAAATCGCTGCCGAATAGTAATGCGGTCAATTGTCTGCTGAATACAAACAGCAAGACGCAAAAGACGGAATTCAAGACAATGCTTAAGGAGAACACATTCTTGTAAAACCTCTTGTCCTTATCCTTAGCCATATAGGGATAAATGGCATTTGCCAGGGGACGATATACACCTTGCGATCCCAGATACAGCTTCTCCGCGGCGCAGTAATAGCCCACCGTCCCCGTATTTGTAAACAGCCCAAGAAAGAAGGTGTTGCTTGACGTGTATATGGACACAGAAACGCGCGACAGAAAAAACTGCGTGCTGTCCTTAAAGCAGGACCACAAGCGGCCAATCGAGGGCCGGCACGGGCGAATGCCAAAACTTCTGTACGCGAGCCATTGGCCGAGAATCCCGGCGAGGATATACCCGCCTGAGTTTAGTATCGGTACATACGTATAGTGAGAGGCTTTTCTTATCACCAGGAATATCGTCGCGGTGAAAACAAGTTTGGAGGTGATGTTCAAAACAGCTATGTGCTTCATCCGTTCCATCCCTTGGAAAAACCATACTGGGAACAGGGCCTGCCCAATCAGCGTGCCAAATGTCAGTAAGTAAACTTCCCAGTCCACCTTGAATTTACCGAAGCCAAAAACCATCCCGCATAACAGTCCAAAGCTTCCGACGGTCAACACACCTTTTATGATCATCACAGAGTTGAAAATCTCCAGTACTTTTGCCCGGTTCTCTCTGTGGATGGATATTTCTCTGGTAGCAGACAAGTTGAAGCCGTAATCTGTAAGGATAACAAAGTATTGGATAAAGGCCTGGGCGAATGCAATCAGGCCGAACTTCTCCACTCCCAATACTCGCACAAGATAAGGAAGCGTTATCAAGGGCAGCAAGTAGTTCGCTCCCTGTAACACCGACAGGGAGAAGAAGTTGCTGACAAGCCTCTTCTTATCATCGGATATAGCTTTCAGTTTCTCAATCATGCTCGTGATGCCGACCGGGCTTCGTTCTCCCGGATGACACATCATTGCAGGACACCAAAGGCACAGAGTACTCAGGGAACCATGCCGGAGCCGGCCTGAAGCAACCTGCCGCACTCAACGTATCGCCAGTTCGTTTTCGCTGAGCCTGCATGTACAAAGAGCCTTTTCACACTCCGTCCCCGTGGGTTGCAGGCGCGAGTTTTTCCGGAGAAATACCTGCGACCACAAAACCGCCTGCTACGCCTCGTTCCTGTTGAGCCGTTAACAAGAACGATAGCCATTCACCCGTTGAAACTCCTACGAAACTCCAGCCTCGCTTTTTTGGAGCCCTTCTATTAAGAAGGCGACAAGTACGGATATCATCAAGCACACTGCAAATACAATGGCACTCTTTCTGACAGTGTTCTTAGGAACCGGATATATATTGGCCTTGTCTGTTACCGGAGTGCTGACGGATATTCTGTTTTCCACCTTTTTGATGTACGAGCTCAAGTAGTCCTTCAAGTCCTTTTCGTTGTAACTGTCGGCTAAATCAGCCAGAAACGACCGGAATTGCTGCATTGTATAGCAGGAGGACTCTTTGTTCTTCAACTCGCCCAGGACCCTTTCGTTTAAGCTTAACAAATCCTTGTAATAGTCGTACTTGGCCTCATCCGCCCTGATATTTTCTTCAAGCTCTGCAACCTTTGACTCTGCCATTTGTATCCGGGACATCAGAGGCGAATATTCATCTCTGCCACCGCCGTTAAACTGCAGCACGACGTTACCGTCGTTGGTATCCACAGCGCCTGTTTTTAGACTCTTCAACTTTGCCAAAATCGACCTGTTTGTCTTCAAGCCGAGTTCCATGCTGAATCGGTTTTCTTCAATGCGGGCCATCCTGGTCTTGTAGTCTATTATGGTGTTAACCGCCGTGTCCGCCACCGAATACACAGGAATCAGATTCTCAAAATTGTCCCTTACCACCAAGGCTGTTTTCGCGCAATCGCTCTCGGAACAGGCGGTAATTGTCATCCTGAGCAAATGAGCCTTTAATTGCCTGATTTCCTCCAATTGTGCCGCGTCGGCTGCATCTGCCCTGGAAAGGTCCGTATATTCCGGCCAAACCTCAAATTCCACAAACCTTTTCAAGTCTTCCCCAGTAGCAGCCTTGTTTAGCTGCTCAGCATACCTGTCGAGAGCGCTTTGACGCAGCTTATCAGCAATCCTGTTTATATTTTCTGCGCTGTAGAATCTGTTGAGCAGCACATCATAGTTTCGCTTGTCCAGATTCCAGTTTGCCACATCGCCGCTGTCCCGGTCTGTGACATCATAGACATAAGTTACTCTGAACGTGCCGGGCAAAAAGAAAAGGATTAGGCCGGCCAGCAATGCCGGCAAGACAGACCCGAGTGAAATGAAGTACTTGCGTCTCCAAAGAACTCGCAGGTAGTCTATTAAGTTTATTTCGTCCTCATAAATTATTTCTTTTTCCGCTATATGTTTTTGGTGCGATTGGCTCTCCAAACCGCTTTCTTGTGGGTGTCCCATATTGTCAGTTTTTACTCCACAACTCCGTATAAGAATCTATTGTCCCCTGTGCCAAGAGGTCCTTTCATTTCCGTGCACTCGGACTCAACAATCCTAACAGAGCGGCAACAGGCAGTCAATCGCTTTTCAGTAATAAACGCGATAGGACTGTGGAGGGTTCCTGCGGAGAGAATTATGCTGAAAGGTCGCTCTGGCGGCTCTTCAGCCCGGAGCACGAGTTAATACTGTCAAGATTTGACAGAAAAATACATATTTTCAGGCGACTGCAAAGCTGCCGATTTGATAGACGATGAAGGTCAGGACGTAAGCCAAAGCAGTCAGGGCGAAGAACTGGAAGAGGGCCCAGGACCAGGAATTAGTCTCGTGTCTGGTAATGGCGACCGTAGCGACGCAGGGGGCGTAAATCAGGCAAAAGAGCATGATACAGAAGCCGGTCAAAGGTGTGTAATCGGCCTGCAATTTTTCGCGCAAGGTGTGCGGACCTTCATCGTCGCCGCCTACGGCATAGGCTATCGCCAGCTGCGAGACGAATACTTCTTTTGCGGCGGCGGCGCCGATGAGGGCGGTTCCGATTTTCCAGTCAAAGCCGAGGGGTCTCAGGACCGGCTCTATTGCGCGCCCTGCGCTGCCGACCAAAGAGTGCTCCAATCTGATTCGGTGGATTTCGTCGGGGCTTAGACCTTCGAGTGAGTGGCCGGCGGGTTTGGGATAGCTCATCGCCGCCCAGAGTATGATTGATATGCCGAGGATTACGGTGCCGGCCTTCCGCAGGTACATCCAGCCCCTCTGCCACATGTGGATACAAACAGATTTCAGAGTGGGCATGCGATAAGGGGGCAATTCCATAACGAATGGAGTGGTTTCGCCCCTGAACAAAGTCAGGCGCAAGAGCCTGGCACAGATAATTGCTAAAATGATTCCAATCAGGTAGATGAGCCAGAGCATAGGGCCGCGCCATTTTTCGGCAAAGAAAGCCGGTATTATCAGTGCGTAAATAGTCAGCCTTGCGCCG
Organism: Sedimentisphaerales bacterium; assembly: GCA_035529895.1. GTDB lineage: Bacteria > Planctomycetota > Phycisphaerae > Sedimentisphaerales > Anaerobacaceae > JAUWKC01. The sequence continues at coordinate 62,624 of DATKVV010000058.1, read as the reverse complement.
CAGCTCATTAAGGGTATCACCATTATGGTAGTAAGCTGGTTGCGATGGTTCTCGAGGATGCGGGCGGCCATAATGGCGGGGACGGAACAGCCGAAGCCGATGAGCATTGGTATGAAGCTCTTGCCGTGGAGGCCGATTTTGTGCATTACCCGGTCCATGACAAAGGCTGCGCGGGCCATGTAGCCGGAGTCTTCGAGGAAGGCAATTGCCAGAAACAGCAGGAGGATATTGGGCAAGAAGGCCAGGACGCCGCCGACGCCGCCGATTATGCCGTCAACGAGGAGGGATTTCAGCCAGCTTTCCCCCCCTGCCGGCCAAAGACCGGCTATCGCTTTGGCTGCCCAGGCAAATAACTGCTCGAGGCAGGCCATCGGGTATTCGCCGAGCTTGAAGGTAAGCAGGAATACGAGGTACATCAGCAACAGAAAGATGGGCAGTCCGAGGAAACGGTTTGTCACTACGGCGTCGATCAGGTCGCTGGTGGTATGGCGCGATTCCACGGTGCTCTTGATGGTTTCATGGCATGCGCCGGAGATGAAACCGTAGCGGCGGTCCGCCATTATTATTTCCGGCTCTTCGGCGTAGATACTCCTGAGGTGGTCGGCACTGGCGTTGATGGTGCTCAGAAGTTCTTTGCTGTTGAGTCTGGCGGTTATGTCACTGTCCTGCTCAAGGAGTTTTACGGCCAGCCATCGTGAGCCATATTTTTGTGCCAACTGCGGCTCGCCGGCAACAACCAGGGTCTCGATTTTTCCCAGCTCTTGCTCAATTTCTTCTCCGTAATTTACCTTGTGAGTGCGCTCTCTTTTTCGCTGCCGGGCGGTGTCGAGAATGGCGTCGAGCAGTTCGGACCTGCCCTTTTCTTTGTGGCCGACAGTGGGGACAATCGCAGCTTTGAGAAGCCTCGAAAGCTGGTCGATGTCGAAAACCAACCCTCTTTGCTTTGCAAGGTCGCTCATATTAAAAGCCAAAACCAGAGGGACATCCATCTCAATAAGCTGAATGGCCAGGTACAGATTGCGCTCGATATTGGAGGCATCGACGACGTCAACGACAACGTCGGGGCGCTGGTCGACAATGAAGTTGCGGGCGACAAGCTCCTCGATAGAATAAGCGGTGAGGCTGTAGGCGCCCGGCAAATCGACAAAGGTTATTTCACAGTCGTTGTATCTGCACAGGCCCTCCTTCTTTTCCACTGTCACGCCGGGGTAGTTGCCGACATGTTGACGGGCGCCGGTGAGCATATTAAATATTGTGGTTTTGCCGCTGTTGGGATTGCCGGCGAGGGCGACGATTATTCTTTCCATATTGAGACTTTTTCCATAAAGTTAGGACCGGCTAACTATGTAAGCAAAAAAACACGGGCTGAACTGCCGGGTTCTACGATACCATAATCTTATCAGCGACCCCCCTGCCCAATACCATCTTCGAGTCCTTGACAGATATGACAAACGGTCCCGGATGGCCGTTGGTTACTACGGTTAGGGTCACGTTTGGCAGAAGACCCATGGAGGCCAGTCGTATATTCAAACCGCGGCCGGCATTCACACGGGTCAGCTTGACTGTTTCTCCGGCCTTGACCATTGACAGTGGCCTTGGCGGCTTGTTTTCCACATTTCGGTCCATAATTTATCTTGTACGTTTCCTGGCATAGTATTTCTTGAATTTACCGGCCAAATCGTAGCCGCTGTCGTTTTCGTTACCGACAAACTCGATGAATCCGAGAAGCCGCGAAATGACCTTAGGGCCGAGAGTATGTTCGGCTTTGCACGCAGCCCGTTGGGCGAGGCCCGGCTCAATACCTAATACGTCGGTCAGGAAAGACTTCAAGATCTCGTGTTTGCGGGCGATTTCCGCAGCGGCGGCCCGGCCGGCGCCGGTGAGCGTAACGAAACCGTACGCTTCGTAGTTAGCGAGGCCCTTTTTTCTGAGAATTTGCAGCGCGCCGGTAACCGAAGGCTTCGCCACACTGAGCAATTTTGCTATGTCCTTGCTGCGCGCGACCTTCGATTCGGCAGCGAGATTATAGATAGCCTCGAGGTAGTCTTCCAAAGACGCGCTTAAATTATTGTCCTTTGCTCCGGCCATAAAAGCTTTTTAGTCTCTCACATATATTCAATACGCCTAATATAGTTAGGCGGTTCTAACTTTGTCAACTCTTTTCCAAAAAACCTTGTGATTCTCAGAGGTCGCCGGGGGGCCGCTGCAATTGCAGGGCGAGGCGGCAGAGTCGGCCGGGTAGGCTGGTACGATGAGAATACCGCCCTGCCGCTGGCGCCGGGCGAGGTTAGTGAGGCGTCAATCGGCGAACAAAGATATTCCGGAAGCGGGCTTTCGAGTTCTCGTGTCCTTTTCCGCCGGGGTGGACCTGCAGGCATATTGTACCTTCTTCGGGGATGCCTGATGTCGTTTCGGCGGTGTGGCGGAAGTCGGTGATGAGAGTTTCGTTAAGCCAGACCTGAATTCGGGCCGGTTCTCGCCGGCAAACAATCCTTAAGCAGTTCCACTGGTTCTTTTTGAAGTATTTTATGCCTTCGGGACAGTGGTGGACGAAGCCGCGGGTCCAGGGACAATAGATTCCGCCGATTTCGCCGCCCGGCCTGTAATCCAAAGTGACCTGGTGGCTTTTACCGTCGGGACCTATGCGGAGGAAGACGCCGCTGTCAAAGGGCCAGTCGATTTTTGTTTCGAGCAGGAGCTCGAAGTCGCGGAATTGTCGGAGTGTGGTAAGGAAGCCGCCCTTCCCGGGTGGGTCCTGTATGCCGACGATAGCGTTATCTTCTACGAACCACTTGCCGGCCAGACCGTGGTCGGGCAGGTTATCGTGTCGTTTCCAGCCGGTCAGGTCGCTGCCGTTGAACAGGGACTCGAATCCTTTCGGCGGCCTGTTCGGCCGGTTCTGTGCCGAGCAAGCGGCAAGAACCAGCGAGGCCGCTGAGCACAAAAGCGGTAATTTGAAACACGACAAAGTTCTTCTAACCACCGATTCTTTGGCAAGCTCAAGCATCTTGTTCTCCAACATCCGGGTCCCATCTTAGCAATTTGGGCGGTTAAATCAAGCGCAGACCGCGTCAAGAATGGGGCAGGTAATTTCCAAAAAAGGATTTGTTTTGCCGGCTGTTTTGTATTAAAATGTTGTTTGTCAGACCGGGGCGTGGCGCAGTTTGGCTAGCGCGCTTGCATGGGGTGCAAGAGGTCGCAGGTTCAATTCCTGTCGCCCCGAGTTCGGGCAACGGAGGGGCAATGAGTCTACGGATAATCAGGTTGCTGAGCTTCGCGGAGTTCTCGGGGAAACGGTCCGCTATGAGTTTGTTCAATTTGTAGATAAGCTCGGCGAAAATAGTCTGTTCAATCTTGGGCTTTTGCCCGCCGGCCTTAAGCCGCAAGGCCTCATCATTATTCAGAGAGAACGACATTTTTTCCGGTTTCTCCAGGCTCGAAAATGTGGACCTTTTGCAGATCGATATTTATTTTGACCGCGTCTGTGACGTTCAGTTTAATATTTGGATTGAAGCAGGCAACAAATTGTATGCCGGTCCGGCTGGTAAGGTGGAAGTGAGTGGCGGCGCCGAGGGGCTCAATCATCTCAACGTTTGCGGAAATGGTATTGTTATGCTGGCCGGCAAACTGATTCGGAGAGAGGCTCTCGGGTCTGATACCCAGAACCATTTCGCGGTCGCGATAATCAGCCAGGACTTTCTTTAAGCATTGAGGCAATGTGATGGTTTCATCGCCCATAACAAAGCAGGCGGCATCGTCATTGAACTGCAGGCGGCCCATAAAGAAATTCATCGGCGGTGAGCCGATAAAGCCGGCGACAAATCTGTTGGCAGGTTTCTCATAAACCTCCATGGGCGCGGCCGACTGCTGAAGCACACCGTCGCACATAACGGCAATCCGGTCGCCGAGGGTCATGGCCTCGGCCTGGTCGTGGGTGACATATATAGAGGCAGCCCGCAGCCTTTTGTGCAGGGCCTTGAGTTCCGCGCGCATGGCCGCTCGCAGTTTGGCGTCGAGGTTGCTCAGGGGCTCATCGAAGAGAAATGCCTTTGGGTTCCGTACGATGGCTCTGCCGAGGGCGACCCTTTGGCGCTGGCCGCCGGAGAGGGCGCTGGGTTTTCGGTCGAGCAGGTGTTCGATGCCGAGCAGCCCGGCGGTTTCCGCGACTTTTTGGTTGATTTCGGCCTTCGGGAATCTTCGCACCTTAAGGGCGAATGCCATATTCTGATAGACGGTCATGTGGGGATAGAGAGCGTAATTCTGAAAGACCATAGCGACGTCACGGTCTTTCGGGGGGACATTATTGACAAGGGCATTCGCTATGTAGATGTTTCCGGCAGTGGGTTTTTCGAGGCCGGCAATCATTCTTAAGGTTGTGGTTTTGCCGCAGCCGCTCGGCCCCACGATAACCATAAACAGGCCGTCGGGCACGTCAAGACTAAGGTTCGACACGGCCGTGACGTTACCCTCAAAAACCTTGGTAACATTTTGTAACTGAATTCGAGCCATAATTTGTGACTCAAAGCAAAATCAAAAGATATTGCGTCTTAATCGGCATCCGGCGCGCCAGGCAAACAAAGAGCCGACAGAGATATAGGCCAACATGCAAAACAACATCCAGCAGGTGGATTCAAATACGCTGAGACTGCCGATACCCACCCAGTCATAAGAACCCACATTGCGGCTGCCGGCAGTGGCATCGATGAGCGCCAGCGCATGGACGAAGGGGTTGGTATCCATGTAGGTCTCGGCAAGGTCCTGGTCGGCGTGAAAGACATTCAAGACAAGGAACAGCAGCAGCGGGACAAGGCCCCAGATGACCGCGGCCAGGGCAAAGTTCATGATTACCGCAGTGGTGGTGTGTCTGAAGCGGGAGCTGAAGTACAGGCCGGTGCAGGAAAGGAATGTAATAAGCCAGATAACTAACACGGCCATCTGCAAAATAGCGATAGGGTGAATGTAGCCGACAATGGTGAACAGGGCCAGGTGGCCGAAGAGGAAAAGCCAAATTGGCAGGCAGCGGCGAAAAACGCCCATGAATTTGCCGAACAGGATTTCGTTGTCGCTCAAGGTAGTAGCCAGCAGCAGGGGCCAGGAGCGGGACTCCTTCTCGGAGGTGATACAGGTGGCGGGAATGACAATAGTGAACAGCATCCCGGCGCTCATAAAAATCGTCACATACAGCATGTGGACTTCTTTCTCGTCCAAGTGGCCCTCAAGTGCCCAAAGGCCGTAGCTTGCACAGAGCACGAGAAGGCAAACGCATATTATTACAGAGGCGGCAAGCTTGTGGCGTCGGAGGATTGGCGCCCGGAGCTCCTTCCACAGGGCCGGGGGGCCGTTTATGTGTCTGACCGGGCCGGACGATTCCTCACGGACAGCGGTTTGAGGGGAAGCAGGCCTGCGAGAGCGCCGCCTGCGCATGAAAATGTCTGACTGGCCGGCAGCCTGGGCAAGGGCAACCTTGCGGACCAGGCTTACCGACAAGGACAACACGAGAGCTGAAGCGGCCAGCATTATGCCGCAATGCAGGGGCCAGAGTAAAACGGGCATGCCGGTCCCTCCGCGCGGATTGAACATCATCGCGGAATTGAAAGCCAGGGCGCCATAAGGATTAGGATGTAGAATCACAGTTGCCAGAGTTCTTTCCGGTATGATGGTGCGGAGGTCCAGGGCCTGCCATACCATGGTGGTGAAAAGTGGTACTATGACGAAGAGCGCACCCACGGTCAGGGCGGTCATAATAATGACAACGTAGGCCCTCCGTGTGAATATGGAAAAAAACAGGCTGAGCGAGCCGACAAAAATGACAGTGGCAAGCGTTATGCAAAGACTGGAGATTAAATAATCCCAGGGCACGCCGCCGAAGACGCGGACGACGGCAAGAAGGGGCAGACTTATGGCCAAGAGCAAAATCAACTGCAAAAGTTTGCTAAACAGCTTGCCCATGACTATCTGAAAGCTGTTGATGGGGGTGGTCATAAGCAGGCCGAGGGTGCGGTTGTAGATTTCATCGCTGATGGAGGTGCTGAGCATAACGCCTGCAACGACCTGGGTGGCGCAGAACTGGAACCAGACGATGAAAGCGATAATGGTTTTTCCGGCTTCGCCCATTCGTGAGGTCCGGTAGACAGCCGAGCCGCCGTATCTCACCACTTCAACCCAAATGAGGACCAGCAGGACAGTCAGCACGGCCAGATAAACGAATCGCAGGACGTAGTTTCTCCTGCGCCGGCTGGAGACGCGAAGCTCCTTGTCAAAGATAGGCCCGGCCAGCCAGGACAGGCTCACACACCGGCGAACAAAGTTAATCAAAGCGGCAGTCATTTACTGCACCATAAAGCTAAAAGATTTTAGAGCGTATCCTGGCCCGCGCAAGCACGTAAAAGACTAAACTGAAAATCAAATACACCATAGTTACAGCGATGAGCATGATGATCGATGTGAGGAAGCCATCAATACCGAAAGGCGGCGCATTATATTTCAATCTGCTAAGAGGTGTGACGGCGGCCTGCGAGCCGCCGGCGGCAGTCATAATCATTGCTGCGGCAAACAGCGGGCCGAAGAAAAAAATCGGCAGCGGACAGCAAACAGGAAGCACAAAAACAAACAACGAAGTCAGATTAGCTGTTGCCGCCCAGGAGGTGCGTTTGAAACAGGAGCTAAAGAAAACCCCGATGGCGGAAACGAGGAGCGCACTGCTGACGCCCACGAGAGCCAAGGGTAAAACAGCAACAGGATGGATGCAGCGCGCCAGGGTGAAAACGATGACATGGCCGGCGAGTAAAAACCAGAACGGCCAGGCGCGCAAACATGAGCCAATGATTTTTCCCAGTACTATCTGCGTGTTGTCCAGCGGGGTAGTCAGCAGGATGGGCCAGGTACGGGCCTCTTTCTCAGAGGTGATGCTCGCAGCGGCAGAGGTGGCGGCGCCAAACAGACCTCCAAATAAATAGACCAAAACGAATCCCATTTGGACTTCCTTTTTGTCGAGGCATTTCTCATAGGCGCAGAATCCGTAAGCCAAAGAAAGAACTATGACGGCCACCGCAACAGTCATGACGGTTTTTAGCGGGCGGCCTGCGACAATCGGGATTTTTGTTTCTTTCCAGATGACCGGCGGGCCGCTTACATGTCTAATAGGGCCAGGCGCCACCGCGGGGTCGGCTCCGCAAACAAGTCTTTTATTCGCAATCCGGCGTTCCTTCCTTGAAGCAAACATCCCTGCCTGGCCGATAGCCTGACGCAAGCCCGCCTTTCGCACGCATAATGTGGACAAGGCCAACAACAAGGCTGAGCCACAGATCATCGCAACGCAGTGGAGCGGCCAATGCAGGGTGAATGTGCTCGAAGGGCGTAAAAGCACCTTTTCGGTCTGCACGGTCATGACCAGGAAAGGGTTTGTGTGAAAGAGTACGGAATCCAGGACCTTCAAAGGTGCGTAAGCAGAGGAAAGCAGTTTGACGAGGCCCGGCAGTACGGCATAAAGAGCGATACAAGCAAGAACAGTTCGGATAACCACGTCGTGTGCTTTCTTGACGTATATGGAAAAAAACAGGCTGAGCGAGCCGGCGAAAACAGCGGCGCTAAAAGTCACACAGAAGCCCGAGATTACATAATCCCAGGGCACGCCGCCAAAGACACGAACAACGGCAAGCAGGGGCAGACTTATGGCAAGCAGCAGGATTAATTGTAGGAGCCGGCTGCAGAGTTTACCCGTGACTATCTGAAAACTGCTGACGGGCGTGGTCATAAGGATACCGAGGGTGCGGTGGTAGATTTCGTCACTGATAGCGGTGCTCAGCATAACAACGGCGATGAGCTGAGCGGCCATGAACTGAAACCAAACAATAGTGCTGATGATATGCTTGCCCGCTTCAGGCATACGCGAGATTTGGAATACCTGGGAGCCTGCACTGCGGACGTTAACAGAAGCAAACCATACGAAACAGACAAAAACGGTCAGAAGGACAAGGTAAGCAAAGCGCAGGACATAGTTACGTCGCTGGCGGCTGGAGACGCGCAGCTCCTTTTCGAAAATGGGCCCGGCCAGCCGGGAGAGGCTTAACAAATGCGAGAAGGTATCAGTCAAAGCGGCAGTCATAATTTTGTCGGCAAAGAATCAGAATATATTTCGCCGGAATCGGCACTTGGCACGCCAGGCAAGAAACAGACCCAGAAAGATGTACCCGACCATATTTATCAACAGAATAAGGGTGGTGCGCCCGACCTGCCGGTGTTCGAGTAACCAGTAATACCTCAGATCGGTCAAACTTGTGTGCGCGTTATGCCGGCCGCCGGCGCCCTGCATAATGACGGCGGCCTGCACAAAGGGATTAGTCGATATACATACTTCGAGAGCGCGGTCATTGTGGATAATCTGCGATACGAGCCTGAACAGCACAGGCACGACCAGCCAGAGAACTACCGCCAGCGCGAAGTTGGCGACCACCGCGGAGGTGGTGCGTCTGAGGCGTGCGCTAAAGTAAAGACCGGAACCGCAGAGAAAGACGATAATCCAGGCTACTACCATCGTTAAATGCACTATGGCAATGGGATGAATGTACCCTACCGAGACAAACAGAACAACGTGACCGGCCAGGAAAACCCAGACGGGCAGACAGCGGCGAAAGACGCCCCCAGCCTTTCCAAGGAGAATTTGCCAGTCGTCTATTGACGTGGCCAGAAGGATGGGCCATGAGCGGGCCTCCTTCTCGGTAGTGATGCTCGTGGCCGAAAGCGCTATATTGACGATTGAGCCTATCAACAAAAACAGCGACACATACGAGACGTGAGCATAATCCTGCTGCAGGCAGTTTTGTTTAATGCAAGCGAGGTAAGTTATCAGAAGCGCGATAATACTGACAACAAGGCCGATGATGCTGTTTCTTCCGCCGGCGCCCTCGATTATGGGGGCTCTTATCTCCTTCCACAGGACGGGAGAGCCGGTTACACGCCTTATAGGCCCGGCGGATTCTTCGGGCTCAGTGGTCCGGGCAGCCGATTGTTCTTTTTCCTTTTTGCGTTGTTTACGCTTTGGGCCGAGCTCCAGCTGGCCGACGGCCTGACGGAGTGCGACCTTGCGCACGACCTTTACCGAGACGCCCAGAATCAGGGCCGATGCGCCGAGCATAACCGCGCAATGCAAAGGCCAGGAAAAAAAGGATACAATGCCGGCCATGCGGGCGCCAACACGCATCATTGTATTGAACTGCAGGGCCATAAAGGGGTTTGGGAGCGTCAAAACGGGTATCAGCACTCTCTGTGAAACCACTTTGTGCAAAAGCACTTGACCCATTGCGGGAATAAACAAATAAAGAAAACCGAGCGTGAAGACGGTTTTGAGAATGACGACATAGGCGCGCCGGTTGCCGATGGAATAGTAGAGGCTGAGTGAGCCGGCAAAAATAACCGCAGTCAGTGTTATACAAAGACTCGATATGACGTAATTCCAGGGGACGCCGCCAAAGATGCGGACAACGGCAAGCATCGGCAAACTTATGGCCAGCAGGAGGACCAATTGAAGCAGCTTGCTGAGGAGTTTTCCCATAACAATCTGAAAACTGTTGACAGGAGTGGTCATGAGAACTCCGAGCGTGCGATGGTAGATTTCGTCGCTGATGGAGGTGCTGAGCATGATAATGGCTATCATTTGCGTGGCGAGGAACTGAAACAGGATAATAGTGCCGATGATGGCCTCGCCGGCGACAGACATGCGGGAAGTGCGGTATGCTATGGAGCCCTGGTCTTCCAGCTTGACCATCGAGAGCCAGACCATAACCACGAAGACGGTAAGAAAAATCAGATATGCGAAGCGAAGGACATAGTTTCTGCGGCGCCGGCTGGAGACGCGAAGCTCCTTACCGAAGATAGGCCCGGTCAGCCAGACAGGATTTACAAGTTTTGAAAAAAAGTTAGTCACAGCCGTGGTCATAATCGCCTCTTGTTCGACTGCGGCGCGAACACTCAGTGGACAATGCCTTTGGTTAATTGCAGGAAGGCATCGTCGAGTTTGAGCCGTTCGGGCTGTAGAGAAATAATATCAATACCTCCATTGACAAGGGTTCGTGCGATAATGCCGTCGCCGCTCTGGCCGTCGTGAAAGGTTACAGCGATACAGTCACCGACCTTCTGGACCTGGCGTATCTGAGGCACTGCCGAGAGCAGCTCAACGGCTTTGTCCTGATTATTCAATACCTTGACATTGACCCTGTTCTGAAGGCCCAGCCGGGGGCGAATTTCCTCCATCGTGCCGCTGAAGACCAGCCGGCCGTGCTCGATAATCCCGACGTGGTCGCAAATTTCCTCCAGCTCGCTCAGAATATGGCTGGAAATCATAATTGTTTTTCCCATCCGTTTGAGCTCGCGCAGGAGCTCTCTGATTTCGATTCTGGCGCGGGGGTCAAGACCGCTGGCAGGCTCGTCAAGGATGAGCACCTTGGGGTCGTGAATGAGCACGCGGGCCACGCCGAGGCGCTGCTGCATACCGCGGGAGAGGCTGTCAACGTTGGCGCTTCGCTTGGAGCGCAGGTCCGTCAGCTCGAGGACGCCGTCGACGATTGACTCCCGCTTTTTTCGCTCGATTCCGAAAGCGGCGGCGAAAAACTCAAGGTACTCGAATACCTTAAGGTCGTCATACACGCCCATGAAGTCGGGCATGTAGCCGACCACTCTGCGGACCTGTTTGCCGTTTTTGGTGACATCAAGGCCGTCGATTGAGGCTGTGCCTCGTGTAGGCTCCAAAAGGGTGGCCAGGATGCGCATAGTGGTGGTTTTTCCGGCACCGTTGGGGCCGATGAAGCCGAAGATGTCGCCGGGTCCAATGGTAAGGTCAAGGTCCACTACGGCGGCCAGATTGCCGTAGTACTTGGTGAGACTTTTGGTTTCGATCATTTCTTGTTCGCCTTTCACTTGCTGAGCTTTTAGACCGCTTTATTCCTTCGCCGGACGGCCCGAAACAGTGTCCCCGGGAAAAACGACCAGTCGAACCAATTGCACGTGATTGTAATCGCAGGAATGGTTCTTTACCCTGACGGACAGAGGAGCGTTATCATATTCAGCACAGACAACGCCGGCCCCGTGGGCCAGATATGCGCTGATGGCCTGGGTGCGCTGCAGGCATCCCTGAGCGAAGAAGGCCATTTCGCAGTTGAACCGGCCGGGATAATTAGCCGTGTTATAGTCGGTCCAAACCTTACGGTGACGCAGGGGGCCGCGAAACTCTTTGTCGGCGCGGGCGGGGACATCGACGAAATCGAAAACCATGTCACCGCCGAAGATAACGCAGCCCTTCAGAATCGGACTATCGGACTGGTTGACGATTTTGAGGACGAGCTCGTCACCTTTGCGGGCGAGTTCTGCGGTAAACGGCAGGTCCGGCAGCGGCGATTCGTTAAGCAGGCACTGCATGGTCCATATATTGACGGGCAGCGAATACGGCAGATTGCCGCCGTCGTGCTGAAAGCAGTAAATGTTTCTGGCGGCCGTCTCGCGGCCGAAGGCCCAGATGGATTCTTCCATAGGAGCGATGCCGGACCACCATTGGTTCTTTTCGAGACCTGCGAACTGGTAGTCGGCGTTGTGAGGAGCAAACAAACCGAGATAAGCAGCCGACCAGGTACAGTTGTTGTCCTCGATTCCATCGAGGACGGTAACGGCCCTCAGTTGCATTTTGCCGCCTCGCAGGGCCTGAACGCCGTAATAGGCGCCGACGGTGAAAAGGGTAATCCAAAGGGCGCAGGTGAACCAGGTCAGAGGCAGATGGTCGAGGCGTTTGAGCAGCTTGTAGTCGACCGGCCCCAACAGAAAAGCCAGAGCGGTCAGCAGCAGAATTACCCACCAGATGCTCAAAGGCCTCATTTCTGAAATTGCGTACAGGTGTTCCATAATCGTGTTGGTTGCCGCCTGGGCCTGGCCGATTGCGTACTCGCGCTCATTGGGGATATTTTCAGGACTTCCGGCATCTTCGACGAATTCGATGCTGCGGCTCGAAGGAAAGCCGGTGGCGACAACTCTTCTGTATCCTCTCGCTCTTGCCGGCACGGACGGGGATGGGTTAAACTGCAAAGTATCTTCCGCATTCGTCGGCTTGAGAGTGATGGTCACACCGGGAGGCAAACCGTCGGATTCATCGAATCTTGCGATGTCTTTTCGGTCGCTCGTGGGCAAACCGAGGCCGATGAAACCCTCGGCGACAATCTGGCCGGTCGCTCCAAAATCCACGCGAAGAATTCGTGTGCGACTATCCCCGGCGGCCTGCAACTTGACGATTTCAAGGCCACACAACACCGCACGCCGATTCATAGACGACGAAACAGGGCGAAACTCGATTGCCACATCGTTACCGTCGGATACCTTCAGGTCGGTTATGGCTATCGCGGCGGCTCTGTCGTCCATCACTTGGGATTGCCGGTTATTTCTGCTGTAGAGCGCACCATCAACATAAATATCGATACGAGAATGCTGGGAATAAGGGTTATTATGATATGAGGTCATTCTGTAGCTGCCTGGTTCGAGACCGCCAAGAGTAACCTGAATGCCTCCTTCTTTCCTGTCGGGGTGCGTCAGGTCGCCGGTCAACGGCCACATTGTAGCAAAGCCCATTCGGCGTTCAGGCTCGGTTGTTACCTGCTCTTGCGATTTGGCGGGTTTGTTTTGTGCGTCTTCCAGAACTGCGGCGATAAGGCCGACCCAGAATCGCGAAGAATTCGCCTTTTGTTTGTCAGTTAATGTGGAAGGGTCAAAGGTCAACACGCCCATGCGGCCAAAGCCATAGTATCCGGTGCCGAACAGACATGCGTCGCCGTTAGAATCTTCGGGCCGGCAGATACGGGCTTCAGGTTTGGGCTTGAGAGGCCAGCAGGTAACGGTTTCGGGCTCGGCGGAACTCAGTTGCCATTTTTTGAGGATTGCCGGCGGGACAGTAGTCTGTCTGGCCTGCTGCAATTCAAAAGCAAGCAGCTCGGCGATTGCATTGTCGGCGGGCAGAGGACGGCTTCCGAGGACGAGCAGGAGCCTGCCGCCGTTCGATACCCACTGGGCGACCGCGTTTAGCTGCTGCCGATTAAACGCGGTCCAATCGGGGTCGTAGAGAATGAGCAGGTCGAGGCAGGTGAAGCCGGTCCAGTCCCATGGAACCATTCGAGGAAGTTTATCTGCGATATATACCTGTCCCATCCCCACAGGAGATTTGGACACCGATTGTTTTGAAAGCTGCAGCAAGCCGAACTTTCTATAACCGACCAGGCCGATTAAAAGGTCGCCTTCCCGCACTACGGTCAGTGCGCGATTTGCCGCAGAGATGCTCCAGAGGTCGAAGTCATAACGCCATTGTGTTCGCCCGCGTTTGTCGGCGATTCTCACGGTGCACTTGTCCTCGCCGAAAGCCAGCTTGGTTACGAGCGGCAGGTGCAGCGGGATGTCCGGGGTAAGAACGAATTCGTGACTTATGTTCAAAGTGTTGAGACCATCCTGCTGGGCAGAGATGGTGACAGAGCCTGCGAAAGGCTCGGTAAGCGTGCCGGCGATACCGATCTCGACCGGCGTCCACTCCATCGGCCGGTAACAACCCCCCCACCCGCAGAAGAAATCAACGTTAAAGGGCGATTCGGCCGGTGCAGAACCGGCAAGGGCCAAAACCACGACCAACAATGGAACCGCTGACGCTCGTAACATCCTTAACCCTCTGCACATTCGGGACCTATGCGTTAAATTCTGACCTTATGATTATATACCAACCATTCCAGACAGGCAAGCACTAAAGCCAGCCCCACGAGGAACGGCCATAACGCGAGATTCGACCGGCTGAAAGGACGCTGCTGAGCCTGCACCGACTGGCCTGACAGGACAATTTCACGGGCAGGCTCGATATCGCTTTCCCGTGCGTCGAGCAGGTTGACGGCAAACAATCTGAGCGGCTGGTCCGGAACATTCAGGCTGTAGACGCCGACGCGGTCGGTGCCGGGAAAACGGATAAGGCCGGCAGGGTTGGCTTTGATTTCGCCGCCGGAAACACCCGGCCCCTCAATGCCGGCCAGAGTCTCAGGCGGAAGGCCCTCTACAACGATGGGCTGGCCGACCCGCAGGTTGGTGTCCTGGTTTCGCGCGACCTCCATACCGAGGAAACTGGCGGCGTTATAACAGAACAAGACAAAGCCGGGCTCGAAGGGCCAATTGGTTTGCAGGACATCAAAGCCGGCCAGCAGAAAGACGCTGCCGTTGCGCCGCAAGAGAGCGAGGGCCGGCGTCTGGTCGAACTCGGCGAGGACCTCAGCGTCACGAGGCAAGCTCATTTTATAACATCTGGCGGCAAAAAGGTTCGTGAGGTTAACGTATTGCAGAACGGGGTGCCTCGAGCGCCAATCGACCATCACCTGATTTTCAAGCTGTTGCGGAACCGATACGTCGATATTATCCGGGGGCCGGCCGAAAGTCAGATACCTGCATTTGGGCAGGCCGGTGGGTACGTGGTTGTCGAGGACAATAACGTCGTATGGCTGCTCAACGCTCAGGGCGGCATGGTCCATCGCGTCGAACTCGGCGGGCGTGCAAATTTCCAGCCGACCGAGCGGGGAAGCGCGCAATGCCGATTCGAGGACAATATTGCCGGCGGTTACAAGCAGAACCGAGAGCCTTGTAGGAGCTGACAGGATGGCCCATGCGGCATCATCGCAGGACAGACAATCGGAGTGCAACTGCCTTACCTCAAGCACGCCGGCATCGGCATGTGATAGAGAGAAGCTTACCGCCGCCTTGCCGGGCTGTGCGGTATTCGAGTCACCTGTAGTCGTTCGGCCCGGAATAGTTACCGACCTTACCGCGCGCACATCGGCGTTCAGACTCAACTGGAGGTCGCAGTTTACCCGCGTGGCGCCGTAATTGGCCAAAGTGGCGAAGATATCTATTTCATCGGGATTCTCATAGGACCTTCGTGCCTGCATGGCGGTTATAGCGATGTTCTGCACGGACTTTCCCACGCAGTTGAAAATCAGCTCGTCGGAAGCGACCGCAATCTGGTCCAAATCGCGGATGCGTCCGTCACTGAACAACACCAGTTGGGCCGGCTCCTCGGCGCTTCGATTGTCGGCCTCCACTCCGGGCGACTGAGCAAATGCGCGGGCGACCACAACCGCTTCGCCGAGCAAAGAGTCCCCGTCGCCCGCCCTTATCGCCTCGATGGCGGCAAGCGCCTGACGCTTGTCGGAAGTAAAATTGCACATCACCTTGGCACGTTTGCCGAAGGCAATTACCATTATCTGGTCACCGGTTCCCTTGAGGGAAAAGAAGGCTTTGCCGGGCAGGGACTCGATAAATAACTTTGCCTGTTCTTTGGCGGCGTCCAGACGGCTCGGCGCCACATCGACGGCGTTCATACTGGCGGAGCGGTCAATCAACAATACGTATCGCCGGCCGGAACCGGCCGTCAGTGACAGTACGGGCCAGGCCAACCCAAACAAAATGGCCAGCAGCATCAGCAATTGCAGCAGCAGCAGAATATTTCGCCTTATCCTCTGGAAGGGTGCGTTAACCTGGAGGTCCTGGACGGCACGTTTCCACAGCAGGGTGCTCGATACAATCTGTTCACGGCGCTTCAGCTTCAAAAAATACAGCAGCAGAAGCAGCGGCACGGCTGCCGCGCCGGCGTAAAGAGCTGTCAAAGGCGTCAGCCATTCCATAGATTCATACTCCCATTAACATTCCTAACGAAGCAATCGAATCCGCCGCAGGTAATTCAGCACCAGCGACTCAACGGAGTCGGCGGAATTAACCAGGATGTAGGCGGCCCCGCGACGGGTACAAAAATCCTTCAACTCGTTACAATAGGCGCTAAGGTTTCGCTTATAGTATTTTATCAACGCGGAACTGATGGTGACTTCCGCGGCATCGGCGTCTTCAACGTCAATCAGCTTCAAATCCCCGGCCAGGTCGGGAGAAAGCTCCTGAGCGGACAGGACCTGAATAACATAAAGGTCGTATTGCCTGCTGACTAGGCGGCGCAGGCCCGTGTCAAAACCCTCCTTAAAGAAAAAGTCGGACAGTACTATCATTATGCCTGAGCCGAGGCGTCCGGCGGCAATCTGCCTGCACGCATTGTCAAAATTCGAGAACCCTTCGCTTTGCGAGGTCAAAAGGAACTCGGCCATCTGCGCCAGATAGCTGCGGCCGCGCATATTGGCCATCTGCGTCTTAAGACCATCGGCGAAGGAGCTGATGGTTACGCGATTGTTGTTGACCAGGCTGACATAGCCGAGGGCGGCGATAAGTTTCTTTATGAAAAGCTCCTTCGAAGGCTCTCCGAAACTCATCGAAGCACTGGCGTCCATCGCTATATGGACGGTGAGGTCCTGCTCCTCGAGGAAGAGTTTGAGGAACAACTGCTCCAATCGGCCGTAAATATTCCAATCAACAAATCGCAGGTCGTCGCCGACAACGTAGGGACGGTGGTCGGCGAACTCGACGCTCTGGCCGCGACGCTTGGAGCGCCGCTCGCCCTGGAGCTTGCCCTGTAATATCTTGCGGCTGAGAACGTCGAGCGAATCCAGCCGAGCCACGAAATTAGGGTCGAGCAAATCCGTTATTCGCCTGCGCGCAGTTGCGGTTTTGGTCTGATTCATGGTACCTTAACTTCCTTTTCCATGGCCCTCGGAGTTTTATCCAACACTTCGTTCAATATATCATCGCTGGTTACGCCTTCGGCCTGGCCCTCGAAGTTGAGCAGGATGCGGTGACGCAGGCCGGGCAGCAACGAGCACGCGATGTCGGCGAAACTGACGTGATAGCGTTCATCGAGCATGGCGCGGACCTTGCCGGCCAGGACAAGGCTCTGAACGCCGCGGGGCGAGGAGCCGAAGCGAACGAACCGGTTGACCATCTCAGTTGCGAATTCCCCACGTGGATGTGTGGCCAGTACGAGGCGAATCGCATAATCCTGAACATGGGGGGCAATAGCGACGCGCCTGACAAGCTGCTGGGCCCAGATTATCTGCTGGCTGTTGACGACGGGCTTGGCCTGAGGGTCTGCGCCCGTGGTGGTGCGATCGATGATGGCGCCGAGCTCCTCGCGGTTGCTGTAAGGGACAAGCACTTTGAAGAAGAACCGGTCCAACTGCGCCTCGGGCAGAGGATAGGTGCCTTCCTGTTCGATGGGGTTTTGCGTGGCGAGAACCATAAACGGCTCAGGGAGCCTGCGAAGTTCGCCGCCGCTGGTAACCGAGTGCTCCTGCATAGCTTCGAGCATAGCCGATTGTGTCTTGGGGGTGGCGCGGTTAATCTCGTCGGCCAGGATAATCTGCCCGAAAATTGGTCCCGGCTGGAACTGGAACTGCCGCCTGCCGGTGGCCGCGTCTTCCATAACGATGTTGGTGCCCATGATATCGGCCGGCATCAAATCGGGCGTAAACTGGATACGCCGGAACTGAAGCGAAAGGGCCGAGCTGAGCGTCCGCACCAGCAGCGTCTTGCCGAGACCGGGCACCCCTTCGAGAAGAACGTGTCCCCCGCAGAAAAGACAGACGAGCACGTTTTCCACAATATCGTTGTGGCCGACAATGACTTTGGCGATTTCGCACCGCAGCGTCTCGAACATCCGGCGAAACTCACGACATAATTTTTCAACATCTTTTTCTGTTTCCGGCATTTTAGTCATCTCCCAAACATTTATTTGTTATTTTCGGTTTTTCCGTCCTCGCGACGGTTGGCGGCCTTACGTTTGGCGGCGAGCAGCCGTTGAATATGCGAAGGCTGCTCGGGACCTTTGACTTCCTGCGGGACCGGCGGCGTGGGCTTTGACTCCGACGGCTCAGCCTGCGGCGCGGCCGCTGTCACCGGCAAATCACCCTTGAAGCCCTCGCCGGCTTCGTATCGTCTGGAGGCCGGCACATCGCCGGAGCGGGCCAGGAGCTGCTCGCGAAGCTTCTGCCGGGTCACACGGAGGCGTTCGAGGGTCTGGTCGGCCTTGCGCTCAGGACGAAGCGAGCGAACGAAGGAAACGGCCCGGCGGACCATCGCTCGAACGTCGAGAGCGACCCGGCGGACCGCCACGTCCAAAAGAAAAAGCGCCAGCCAGATAAACATTAACTGCCGGGTCAGCGGCAGTTGGGTTTCGGGGAATTTTACACCGCTGTAATCGAAAAGATTGGCCTGGTTGGGGTCGGAGCTTAGAATCCTGCCGGCGCTGATTTCGCTGACCTCCTTAAGCAGTGGCGCGTTATCGGAAAGGTCGCGAAACTCAGGAGCAAACGGAATCGTCACCGTGGTCTGGGTGAGGTGGGTCTTGGTATCCTCGCCGAGCTTTCGGTAGCGCAGGTTTACAACGTAGCTGCCCGACGCGGGGGCCTGGAACTGACCGCGGTACTGGCCGGGCCCGATTTGGGCAAGCTCAAGGGCCTGAGTTGACACATCGGGTGTTATCACCTGCCCGTCGATATTGGCAAGCTGCAGGAATTTGCCTTCGGGGTCAATCGCTTCGACGTTGACAGTGACCTGACGGCCCTGCACGTCCGCAAAGACCTCACAATCGGAGGACTGGGAGGGTTTGGCCGCCCAGCGAATGGTTTGCTCCCAGAAGCTTTGGAAGCCGCCCCACTGCAGCCAGCTTGAGGCCCAGCGAGTGTCGGCCGAGCTTGTGAAGGCCACACACCGACCGAGCCCCGACTGGCAGGCGGCCAAAACAGGGTCTGCGTTGGGACTGGCAAGGACAATCTGGGACAGGCCGCCTTTCGGCCCGGTCAGCACGTAGCCGTCGAGATTCGGCAGCGGAGGATTCAGCCCTTTGGCAATCTCACTGAGAGAATAGGTTATCTGGGGCGGGAAAGTCTCCTCAACTATCATCGCCCGCCGTACTATTTGTGCCTCCTTGATGAATATCTGGGGGAGCTGCTGCGGGTCCTTGACGTTATAGAACCGCCCGCCGGTAAGCTGTGCGACGCGCTGCAGGCTTTGCACATCAGCCGGCGAATGCGGAAACACGGCAACCCCGGTAACGGTAATCCCGGCCTGCCTGCATTGACTGAGCAGTTGCGTGGTGGGCGGCTGGGGGTCGCCGTCGCTGATAACGATTACGTGCTTTTGGGCGGCGTCGCAAGCCTGCAGCTCGTTGTAGGCGGACTGCAAATGAGCGTGAAGACTCGGCATGTCCCCCATCTGCATCCGTTTGATGGCGGCAACCACCGTTTCCTTGTCGCCGACCTTGGATAAAGGATAGACCCAGTCGCTGCCCCCCTGCCAGTTATAGGCGAGGATGCCGACCAGGTCGAGCCGGCTTAAAGTCTTTACCGCGGCGACGGCCACCATTTTGCCCCAGTAGTTTCCTTCCGGCATCTCGCAGGCGTGCATAATCAGGACCAGCGCGCCTTTGGGCAACTGCTTTTTCTGAGGCGGGTCCAAATCGACCGGCAGGATTTCGGCCACGGGCGAGCCTATCCAGCCGCCGGCCCCGAATGACTTCGGACCGCCGACCATAATCAGGCCCCCGCCGAGGTCGGTAACATAGCGGCAGAACATCTCCTGCTGCTGAAAACTGAAATTGCTTACGTCGGTATTGGCCAGAATAACCGCATCGGTATCCATTAGCTTGACGAGATTGTCAGGGAACTCGGCCGCGGGACAATACCGCACGTCGAGGTCGGAATTTTGCAGGACCTGATTTAGCGCCGAGGCGCTCGAAGCATCGGCGTCAACTACCAGAACGTGACCGGGTCCGACGACATAAGTGATTGCACTGGCGCGGTTGTTTTGAGCGACCCTGTCCTGGCCGGGCTCATCGGGCATAAACACCGCCTCGAACTCATGGATGCCCTGATTGCCCACCGGCACAGATACGGTCTTGACGTTGGTGCCGGGCTTCAGTTCCACGGCGACCGCGACCTCCGGCGAATCGGGGGCAAGGTCAACGGGTCTGCCATTTAGGTTCAGGAGCAGTTTGCCGGTGGTTTCGGCGGTAGTGCTGAGAATGAATCGCAGAGAAACGGTTTGGCTGCTTCTGGCCCTCGAGGGAGCAGCCAGACGTTTGAAGATGACCTCGCGGTCGTACTCGTAGCGCAGAGGCAGTACGTCAATGGGGATTTTGTTGGCCGCGGCGATTCGGGCGGCCTCCTTGAGGTCGCCGGCTGTCTGATTACCTTCAGTGACAAGCAGTACTCTTACGCCCGTGTCAGGGGGCGCGATAGCCATAGCCATTTGAACTCCGTCGGCCAATTTGCTCTGGTCGCCGGTAAGAGTGGTGTTTCGCTGACGGATAGCAACGTCGCCGCAGGGCAGCTTCGAGATACTGGCCGCCTCGGCAATATCGACAACGGCCAACTGGCCGCCGGGCGGCTTGTCGGCCAGGGCGCGTGACAGGTAATCGAGGCTTGCCTGCTGAAGCTCCGTGGGAATGGACTGGCTGCGGTCAATGACGGCAATCACGGTAAGCTGGGTGTTTTTCTGGCTCAGCATGGGTCGCGCCAGCATTGCTATTAATATGATTACAACTGCGCAGCGCAAGGCGACGGCAAGCGCCCGGCGGACCCGGCCCAAAGCGGCCAGACTTCGCCGCGCGAGCCAGATTATAGGGACAAGCAGGAGCCAGGCCACAAGCCACCACGGCTCGGCAAAGTAAAAACTGTAAGTCGCCATCATAGCTGCCATACCTGAATCCTGTTATTGCCGGCGTCAACAACAAAAGCACGCCGGCCGCCATCAACCGACACGCCCCACGGATAGGCCAACTGGCCTAACTGCCGGCCCGCACTGCCATAAACAGCGAGGCTGCGGCCATCGGGACTGAACAATTGCAGCCGGTTGTTCCCATATTCGCAAACCACAAGAGTTCCATCTGACAAAAAGGCCAAATCGTATGGATAACGAAGCTCACCTGATGCCCGCCCGGCAGAGCCGATGTATCCGAGCAATGTACCATCCAGATTGTAAATAGCGACGCGATGATTGCACGCGTCGGCTACATAAAGGCGTTTTCTCGCCGCGTCCACGCAGAGGGCGGAAGGTCGAGCGAACTGACCGACGCCGCTGCCCGGAGCGCCAAAAGAATAAAGAAACTCGGCCTTGTCGTTAAAGACGCTGACTCGGTCATTGCCGCCGTATTCGCTTACGTAGATTCGCCCGTCCGAGGAAAATGCCACGTCGGTGGGATAAATGAAACAGCCTCCTTCCTGGCCCAACCGGCCCAACTCGTTGATGAGCTTGCCGTCGGCGGAAAATACAACAACACGATGATAATGTGTATCGGCAACGTAGAGGTCGCCGTTGGGAGCAATGCTAAGGCCGGTAGGAAAGCCGGCTTCAGTGAGCGGCATGTGAATCACACTCAAAAACTTTCCTTCGGCAGTAAATCGCTGGATTCTGCCCGTTTTGTCGACGACCAGGAGCGAGCCATCGCCGGTTATCTCGATGGCCCGGGGATAAATGAACTCGGCCTGGCCGCGCCCTGTTTGACCGAAGGCATAAAGGACTTTGGGCCCGCCGGTCGCAAAAGATTTGTCATCACAGCCGGCAGCGCCAAGCACACAAACGGCGAAAATCAATAAAGCGGCCTGCCGATACAGCCGCACTGCGCGCAACAGGAGCACTACAGCCCCCGCACAAACGAGGAACAGGCAGGTCAGCACCAGACACGACGCGATAACCTGCTGGTCACGAGCGTAATGCATCTGGTTTAATAAGCGCTGGGCAAAATTGGGCAAGCCCGCGGGCAGCAGCACCATAGTGGCCGACAATTCTGTGATGCTAAGCATGATGATTAAAATGAAAGAGCCGAGAAACAGAGGCCACGTCCGGGGCAGGTGGACGTGCCGCCAGGTTGCGAAGGCCGATGCTCCATCCAGAGAGGCCATTTCCGACAGGCGCCTTTCGTGCGAATATCGGGTCAGAATAAGCAGAATCAGGGCGACGCCTGTGAAACGCGCCGCCTGACCGGCCGAGACTATGTACCAGCCCTGCCGAAACGCTGCCGGAAGGCCGCATACCGCCATCATTTTGAGCAGCCCAACTGCAATGAGCGAGGCGGGGAGAAACATTGCAAGAAAGATTGTGGTGCGCACCATAAATGATAACAGTCGATGGGGGCCGTGAACACTGTCATCGGTGGTTGAAAGGCCGCCGATGCCGGTACCCTCAACTCTCAGGGCGCCGAAAGCAATAAAATGTGCTATTAACGCAGAGCCGGCGGCTATGGCAAGCGACCAGCCCAGCTCATCCATGTGCAGTGTGAGAAACTGGCGGAAGGCATGAGAGTCAGTGACGTTACCTGCAAGCAGGACGACGGGCACTACCAGCGAAATCCCAACCAGGACCAGCATGATAATCCAGCGCCGCTTCTGCGATTCGCATTCGACGGAGCTCAGAAGAGGATTTGATGAGGCCCACGAGCCGGAGCTTTTTCCCAGGACGAATGCGACTATCAGGGCGACGGCCGCTGCGGGCCAGGCGGCTCTGGCCACGTCGCTCTCCGAACCTGTCTGCTGATAGAGAACAGCCAGCTCCGTACCAATCGTCCGAATGCCGGCAAGATGAAAAGTGGTAAACTCCGACAGGGACAAAGCAAAGCACACACCGAAAGCCAAAAGCACAGGACGGGTCAGCAAAGGTAGCGTGATATTCTTAAACCTCCCAAAAGCGCCGGCGTCGAGAGAGGCACAGTCCCAGATTTGCCGGTCGATGTTGCGCCAGCCCTGTGCAATCAACAAAGCGGCTAAAGGCCAATGCCATAGGATGAGCACGAGGCAGGAACTGAAAGTGCCGACGAACCGGGCAAGCTCCGGTCTGGCGCCCATGTATTTGCCCAGCTCGGTGGTGGGGCTCAAGAGCAGCGTCCAGGCATAGTACAGGACATGCTGCGGCAAAACCAGCGGCATCAGCAGCAGCAACAGCAGCAGGTCCCGATGGGTGCGGCATGTCCCGAGCAGTCGACCGGGGATGTAACCCAGCAAAACAGCTACGGCAGCGATGACAGCAGCCAGGGCGAAGGAGCGAAGCGCCGAAGCGAAAACGCGGCCGGTTTCCGATGCAACGGCTGGACGCAGCGCCTGCGTGAAAACGATAAGCAGCGGCAGAAAAATCACCGCCGCCCACAGAGCCAGAGACGCAGACGTTAGAAGCCGCCTGGGGACAGCATCGCAAGCAGGTTGCCCTTCTTGAGGTATCGCAAAACGGGCGCTTTTCATCGTAGAATCTCCCTTGCGGCCTCGATGGCAACGGGCAACTGGTCGGCCACCTTCTGGTAATCGACGTGCAAAGGCTTCGGGATGGCGTACAATTCAAACTCTCCGGCCAGCGAAGGATGTATGGGAGCGTTGTGTGAGTCACTTTTAGCCAGCATTTGCTCGAGTTTTTCACTCAGCAGAAAATCCATTAATTCCAATGCCTCTCTATGGTGCGGCGCACCCTTGATGACAGCGGCGGTATTTGGTATCGCCAGCGGGCCTTCGCCCGCCTGGTCGAGGTAGTTCATAGCCACAGGCCAGCCGTTTCGCTGGGCGGCGTAAACATCGTCGGTGTCCGTGAAGCAAACGTCCGCCTGACCCGTTGCGACCATTCTTACGGCGGTGCTGTTGCCGTCGACCAGACGTATTTTGTTGGCCTTGAGCGCTCGCAAAATTTTGCGGGCGCGTTCGAAGCCATAATGGACAAACCAACTGGCCACGTCTCCGCCGGTGGTGCCGAACTCAGGAGCGGCCATGACCAGCCGTCCCCTCCACCTTTCGTCAAGCACGTCTTCAAGCGAGCGAGGGGCGTCGCTCGGTGCGACCCTTTCAGTATTATAGGCGATGACACGGGCGCGCAAGGCAAAGCCATACCATCGGCCCTCAGGGTCGGCAAATGCGGCGGGCCAGTCCCTTATCGGGTAACTTCCTTCGGCGGCAAGCAGAGACTCGCGCGCCAGGCGAATGGTGTGGAATATCTCGCCCGACCAGAAAACGTCCGCAACCGGGCAAGCGGCCTCCGCCCTTATGCGCTGGACCAGGCCCACCGTCTTGCTGGCTTCGGTATCGAAGCGGGCCAGGACCTTGATGCCAGTCTGTTTCTCGAACTCGGCGATAATCGGTTCGGCAAGCACCTGGTCGACCGAGCAGTACAAAACCACCTGTCTTTGGTTTTCAGCGGGACTTCGTTTGCAGGAAAACAGAATCGATGTAAAAAAGGCAGCGACTATTACCAGGATACCGCGGAAAACAACCTTCGCGTTTTTTCGCATATACCAATTCCCTGAGCAGGACTTGAAGGCCCCCGTCAGGTAATCAGCCGCAAGACGGGCACCGGAAATTCCGACTGCGGCCTTTCTCACTGATTGCCGGACTGCTCGAGCTGGCCAAAGTATTTTTTCACCGCTTCCTCGTACTTGCGCGGGATTTGGTTTTCACTGATGGCCTCGGCGGCACTGTCGCGGGCCGCCTGCATAACCTCGGCAAAGTCGCGTTTGGCTTCACCCTTAATCTGCGGACCTTTGAAATACCAACTGGCGATAACAGGACCTTGTTTCGGTTCGCTCTGGAGTTTAGTACTCTTTGTGGAGGTCTCGCCGTCGTTATCGGTTGCGCGGGGGCCGTAACCAATCCCCGGCCCTCCGGTGCCGGGGCCGTAACGGTCGGACAACCCCTCCCTGAAAGGTCCCTGGCAGCCGAGCCCCTCGCACATCCCCTGCCCCAGGCCCGCACAGGCGCGAGCAATCTCGTCCAGAGCAGCCTGGGTCAGCATCACCTGCTGCTGCAGCGATTCCAGCTCGTCCAACTGCCCCGCCAGGTTCGCAAGCTCATCAGCGGACAAGCCGCCGGCGCCCATACCGCAGGAGGCCATACCCTCGCCAAGACCGGCACAACGGCTGCAAGCCATCCGGCAGGCAGCGGCCTTCTGAAGCAACTGTTGGATTTTTTCAGGGCTCAGACCCTGCTTTTGAAGGGCCTGGCGCAACTGCTGTTCATCCAGCCTGGCCAAATTCTTATCCAGCCCCTGCTTTTCCAGCTCCTTCTCAAGCTGCTCGTTCTTTGCCGCCAATTCCTGGAGCTGTTTGGCCAATTCCTGAAGCTGCTGAGCGAGGGCTTCTCGCTGCTGTTCAGAAAGCTTGCCTTCGACCAGCTCTTTCTGGAGCTCCTTTAAGAGACTGGCGGCCTGAGCGAAATTGCCCTGCGCCAGCGCCAGTCGCAGCTTTTGTGCGAAAGCATCCGGAGAGCCGCGGAGCTGCTTGAGCATCTGTTGCATAAGATTCACCGAGTCAAGCTGCATGCCGCTCTGCATATTCTTTAGTTTGTCGGAAAGGTCGCCGAGTCTGCGGATTGCCTGCCGCTTGATGTCGTCCGGTTTGGCGTCCCTCGGCATCTGGTCCAGGCCGGTCAAGGCATCGTCGAGGTCGGGATTGTCCAGCTGCTTCAATGCGGATTTTACCGTGCTGGTTGTCTGCTTGACGTCCGCCTTGGCCAATTCAATCTGTTTGGTCTGCTGCTGCTGTTGCTGCCGGTTTCTCAAAAACCCGAGCAGGTCTTTTTGCGGCAGAAACAGCACAAGTATTACGGCAACCAGCCAGGTACAGACTGCGTAAAGCCAGCACCTTGAGGGCCGGATGGGAAAGTGTTCTTTCGGACTTATGTGCCGGGCGGTTTCGCGGGCCTCGGCTCGCGCCGCGCAGGCGAAAGGGTCCTGCGAATCGGCAAGCGCCAAAGTTGTACTAAAACGCTCGTGGAGTCTCAGCCTCTCATCGAGCAAAAGTGAGACCCGCAGCCGGCTGGGCTGGTCGAGCAGCCAGGACAGGAACACCCCAGCCGCGACGGCGCCCGAGAAAATCCAGAACGTCCAGTAGTTTATCAGGCTCAAGGCGAGCAGACGTTCGCCCAGCACGGCCAGCACCACTGCGGCGCCGGCGGCAGTCAGCACCCGCCCGGTCTGCTCAAGCAGTATATTCAGGCTGCACCGAAGCCGAACGAGTCTTAGTTTCTTTTCGAACGCCTTTAGCATAAGAGCTCTTTTCGCATGGACTAAGCCGCTCAAGCTGTCGGGCCATACTATTTTATATGACGCGAAAGCTCACAAAAAGTTACTGCTTATTTCTAAAATTCTTTGAGAATTTCCTGTTTTTTCGAAGCCTGTAACGAATGGCTAATATTATTATAGCGGCACCGGGAAGATTTTGCCAGATATTTTCTCCAAGCCGCGGGCCTGGTAATTCCCATCACACGTAAGTTGCAGAGCAGGAATTCCGAATACAGGCAAGGTAACCAGCAATGAACAAACAGAATCGTAAGCTGCGATAAGGCTCGCGGATTACAAATCTATCGTTGAATTATGAAGGTTATATCGTACGTGGAGCCGTCCACAAATTTTCTATTAATCACAAATTTTCTATTAATGCCTGGCGGCCTCTCTCTGCCGCCATCGTCCCTGCCGTCCTTGCCTATGCTGTAAACGACGAAACCGGGGTCGAGTTTCTTGTATCGCAGGTCTTTCCCGTCAAAGGGGTCTGCAGGTACGGCTTCGAGGTAGCCGGGGACAAGGTCCGTAACGGTGTCAGGGAGTCTGCCGGTAGCGAGACGATAGCGCTCAACAGCGATAGCAACCTGTGCGGTGCGCAGGCGGGTAATGGCCGCCAGGTCCTGTTCGGTGGCCTTCGATAACGCAGGCACAAATGCACGCAGGACAATGTGGGTTTTGGACAGTCTTTCCATTCTCTCTTCGAGGTCGGAGGCACCTTTCTGACGCTGCTGCGGTGGGAGCTGGCCGGCCTTTACATAGCCGTCCATAACGTCAAGGTAAAGCAGCGCATCCCTGTCAAGCAGGCCCAGGGCCTGGTAGAGTTGAATCAGAGGATATGGAATATCGGCCATAAGAAACTGCAACTTTTGAGCGGAGGGTTTGGTCAGGAATTCTAATCCGAAGCATCGCTCGCCGACGAAGGCGCGGGACATGGTGGAGAGGTCGTCGGCCTGGGTAAAGGCCCGGCCGAGTCTGACTAACTGCTCGTCCGCAAAACCTGTCCTGTTAAGGACCCGCTCAAGACGCGATGTGGCAAGGGCCTGACACGCAATGCGGACAAGCTGCGAGATAAGAATAGGCTCCTTCGAGAGCGAACGGGCCAGGGCGAAACCTGATATTACCGAGCGGACGGCCGGCTCGGGCTGCGCGTTTTCGGCGTGCAGGATGGCCTCGAGGCCAAGTAGCTGGGCCCCCGTGCGTATCTGGCTCAGGTAGGGACACAGGACCGCAAAGCCCTTTGTAAGGTCGACGGGGTAGCGACAGTGCTCTATCGCTGCTGCCTGATGAAGAAGCTTGATGGCTTCGCTGTTATCGGCGAGATACCGGGCGATAAGGACCTTGCTTTCCACAGCCAGTGGTTCTGTACGAGGAGGAAGCTCGCCTTGGCCTGCTATTGGCAGCAGCTCGCCAATCTGGTCGTTCCACTTGTAGTAGCATGCGAAGGCCTCCATCAGGTAATCGCCGGCGTTTTCGGCATTGTCGGGCAGCGTGTACCAGTCGTTCAGCTCGGCACAGGTGACAGGGTAACCGGCGCGGCGGATGGCGTCGAGCCTCTTGTGGAGTTTTGACCTTATGCTGACCCTGAAGAGAATAAAGCAGCCGATGACAACAAACAGTAAGGCTATTAGAACGCCGGAGACCCTCAGTTTCCGATGCTTTCTTTTGATGGTTTCGTCGGGGATCACGCTGAAGTCTCCATATTCGGACCACAGACCGGCCTTAAAGATTTCACTCGGCGCCTATCAATTGAACATCATAGGATATGTGTGACGGTCTGGCAAGCTTATTCGCCCTTTTTCCCGGCCGTTAAGATTGCAAAGACCAGAACCGCCAGGAGCGCTATCGCGGAAATGTTTCCGAGGACTGAATGCTGCATCTGGTGCGTGTGGGTGTGCACTGATGTCCCCAGATTTGGAAAGGCCGTATCAAGCAATAGACCCGCCCCAAGCGCACAAGCCGCAACGGTGAGAAGGTAAATTATCGCCGTGCGTCCCCCTAAGACTTTCCAAATGGTGGCAAACGCGGCGGCATTGGTGGCTGGCCCGGTTATAAGAAATACCAGGGCGACGCCGGGGGCCAACCCCTTCAAAATCAGCGCTGCCGCCACCGGCACCGAAGCCGTCGCGCAGACATAAACCGGTATGCCCAGGAACATCATCACTATCATAGCTGTAATGCCTCTGGCTGGCAGTCTTTCGGCGAAAAAATCGTCGGGCACTACCGCCGAAATGACTGCCGCAATCACCAAACCGACCAGCATCGCCTTTCCAATATCACGCGGCAGGGTAACAAAACCATACTTCAATCCTCTGGCGATTTTCCTGTTGTTTGCCCCGCCACAGCATTCATCAGTACATTTCGGGGGCGTCTGACTTTGATCTTCCGGCCCTTGGCCGAATACGTCGACCAGAACACCTCCGACAAGACCCGTTACCAGCGCCGCTACCGGCCTAAAAACCGCAAAAACCGGCCCGAGAAGACTTAACGTCACAAAGATGCTGTCCACGCCGGTCTGGGGCGTCGAGAGCAAAAAGGCTATGGTGGAGCCTTTGCTTGCTCCGTGCTTGCGCAGCGACATTGATACCGGGATGACGCCGCAGGAGCACAAAGGCAGCGGGACTCCGAAAAGCGACGCCTTCAACAGCGGCCATACCCCCCTGCCGCCAAGATTTCTCTCCACGAAGCGCTGCGATACGAGCACGGAAAGCACCCCCGCCATCAGAAAGCCGAATAACAGATAAGGTGACATCTCGGCGACGGTTGCCCAAAACTCAAAAAGGACGTGCTCTACGTATTGGAGGATGGCGCTATCCGGCATGTTTCTAAACCTCATTCGCAGGGGGTCGGTCGCCGTCAATCCGAATAAACTTCAACTCCGGCAGGCAGGTTTATCACTTTCCTGAACCCCTTATCAGATACAAATCGGTACTCGCCCTGCCCTTTCAATACCACCTCATTATTATCTACACTGATTTCGATATCCTGTTCGGGGTTTCTCTGCCGGATTACGTTAGCGAGCAAAAAGGCCTTTTCCAGTCCGTCGCCGGTTTTGTAATTCGCTGCTTCGTCGGGCTGGGCCAGGCGTTTGCCGTCATAAATCGAGATGTTTCTCATCTGTTCAAGCCAGGTGTAAACCTCATCGACCGACATAGACTCCGCCATTTGGATGGAGACGGGATTGCGCTCGATGGCCGCTTTGATGAACGGCGCCCAGTCGCAGCTTTCCATATCACGAAAGGCATAAAAAGCAAGGTCGGCGGCGGCATTATCTGCGCGCAATTGCCGCAGATAATCAATTATCTGCTCCCTGCTGTGGTCGGTTGAGATTCGAATAGGAACGCCGGGTATGTAATTTCTTTCTGCTGAAGGTAGTCTGGCCTCAACGTGCGTAAAATCGGCGAGCTTTTCCACAAGTTGCGCGGCGTCGGCGACAACCGCCTCAATAAATTTTGTCATCGCCGCTCTGCCTTCAGTGTTTCTCAGGTCAATCTTTTCCTTCTTTATAAACTCATCCAGTAAATCACAGCGAACTCGGCCCGGCAGTTCATACGGAACGAAGTCCTCTTCGGAGACCTCGGCGAGCAGTTTCTCGTGGGTCTTGTCCGCTATGCGGTAATTGCTGTTGTGCTCGTAATGAAACAGGGCCTCGGCCTTCAGGAACTTGGACTGGCCGTGGCAATCCCGGCACAACTGGAAGAACTTCTGGTAGTCCTGCTGAGAGCGTAGAAAATTCGCAAAGACCTGCAGGGTCAATTCCGCCGATAAATATGAGTTGAGCCGCCTCACAAAATGCTCGTAAGCTTTTTTATCGATTGTCGCATCCTTGTACAAACAATGCACGTAGCCGGAGGGATGCGCCACGATGGTAACGTTTTCGTTGCGGAGGGCGCGCTGCGCCTTGTTTGAGATGGCGGTGCCGTTGAACCACATTGCCCTGGTGACGAGCCTTCGGTTGTTGGTCAGAACGCCGTCCTGAATGTCGATGAAATTCTGTGAGTGCAGCGGCGTAAGTATCATGTAAATATCTTCGAGCGGTATTCCGCACACAACAAAGGCGGCAGCGGCGTACAAAGCCGAAAGTGACACGCATTCGCCCGCTCCGGTATTGTAGCCTTGCTTGAATCGAAAGGCGTCCATCGCCTCGACGGTTTCGGTCTTCCAGTACGGGATAATGTCACTGTCATATTTATCGAGGCCAAAGTGTTTGCGGATATCCACGTCGAAGTAATATTTGTCACCATGGTAGCCGAACAGGGCGTTGCTTCTGGCGATGGCCTCCGGCGAGACCCAGGCCTCAAATCGCTTTAGCTCTTTGTCCTTGCCCGTCAGGCCCCAGGTTTCAAGGTCGAGATTGAACTCATACTCGTCCATTATGAACTGCCTTAATCGCATCAGCTTCTTGTAGCTGTTCTTGCCCTGAAGTTTCTTGAAGCAGTCGAGTTGGCGCCACCTCCAGATAATCGGGCTCATAATATTCGCCAGGACCAGGCTGCACATCAGCTCCGGAAAGACAAAGACCTCCATATCCGAAAGCGTTATCGCCGAAGTGTATTTTTCCAATTGTCTCGAATCCATCTTTCCCACTCGCCCCACTTGGTGTCTGACCCAAACCAACGGGCCTATTTTAGACTTAAGCAGGCAAATTGCAAAGCTTAAATTTCGCGGAAAGTTCTTTGGTTGAATTACTAACTTTAAGGCTCAAACCACCTTTGGGTCCGCAGGCATATCTTAACGAGCATAAGCATGACGGGAACCTCAATCAGCACGCCCACGACGGTGGCCAGCGCCGCGCCGGAAGACAGGCCGAAGAGCATGGTCGAGGTGGCTATGGCCACCTCGAAATGGTTTGAAGCTCCTATCATAGCCGAAGGGGCCGCATCGCTGTAGTTGAGTTTGAGCAGCCTGGCGAGTCCATAGGCCAGCCAGAAAATCACGTTGGTCTGAATAAACAACGGCACCGCAATCCAAAGGATAGTCAGGGGATTGGAAAGGATGACCTCGCCCTTGAATGAAAAGAGCAGGACCAGCGTGACGAGCAAGGCGATAATAGTAACCGGCGTAAGAAAGTGCAGGAATTTGTCCTTGAACCAGACCTCGCCTTTGGCGGCAATTATCCATCTGCGCGACAGATAGCCCGCCACAAGGGGCAGCGCAACGTATATGGCAATAGACAGCAACAGCGCCTGCCACGGTACCGGGAGCCGGCCAATACCAAGCAGAAATCCACCCAACGGGCCATAAAGAACCAGCATAGTCAGAGAATTTATGGCAACCATCACGAGGGTATGTCCGTCGTTTCCTCTGGCGAGATAACCCCAGACAAGAACCATTGCGGTGCAGGGAGCGATGCCCAGAAGTATGCACCCGGCAAGATAGCTTCGCCATAAAGGCACCTCAAGCATCTTGGCGGCTCCGACTTGAATGACCTTCCCGGCGCCATAGGTGTCACCGACGGCCAGGTCAAGCCCAAAAGGCATCTTGACATGGTCAACAGCCTGTGGGCCGATCAAGCCATAGAAGAGCGTGCCGAGAAAGAATAATGCGATTGCGTACATAGTGAAGGGCTTGACGGCCCAGTTAACAAAAAGCGTCAGCCCGACGGGCTTAATGCTCTTGCCGGCCCTGACGACCTCGGCGAAGTCTATTTTGACCATAATAGGGTACATCATAAAAAACAGGCAAACGGCGATGGGAATAGATATCACAGGGGCGCCCCTGACGCAGATGGCCATCGCGTCCAGCCTTGTCGCGACTTGCGGGGCGACCTTGCCCAGAAATATTCCGCCGAGTATGCACAGAATCACCCAGACGGTCAGGTACTTTTCAAATATGCTCAACCCCTTTTGTTTTCCGCCTTCATCTGCCATACGTTTTGCTCCTACTGTTTCGAACTCGCCTTTGCCAACTCTGCCAGATTGTCCGGCATATTCTCCACGAATTTTCTTATCTCGTCCCGCGTTCTTCGGAAGGCGTCCATAATTTCCTCTTCGGTGCCGCTGGCAAAGTAAGGGTCGCTGAAAGCCCTGTGGACGAGCTTTGCCTCGCCCGGAAATACGGGACACTGCTGTTTGGCGTTGTCACATAACGTAACGACGTAATCAAAATCAATCGCGGCAGAATCATCGATGCGGCTGGATGTCTGCCTTGAAATATCCACTCCGGCCTCGGCCATGACTCTTACGGCCCTTGAATTAACGCCGATGGGCCGAATCCCCGCCGAGAACGCCTCCATAACATTGCTCTTTAAGTGCCGTGCCCAGCCTTCAGCCATCTGGCTTCGGCACGAGTTGCCCGTGCAAACAAACAGCACATTCATCTTTCTTTTATTTTCAGGCACAAACGCTCCGGGTCCTCTTTCAAAATTTTCTTCAACCGCTTCTTGTCCTCAATTATCCGCTCGTCGGCTGCCAGGAATTCTTTGAGCCAGCCCACGGCCTTTTGGACGGTTTTGTTACTGGCATCCGGGGCCAATCCGTAATGTACCCATCGCCCCTTCTTGTCCGACTCAATCAAACCGGCCTGTTTGAGGATATACAGATGCTTTGAAACCGTCGACGGCGCCAGGCCAAGCAATTCGATTATCTGGCAGACACAAAGCTCGCGGCCGACCAGAACCATAATAATACGCAGCCTGCTCATATCGGCCAGGGCCTTCAGGATATTTATCACATGCTTTGCGTTATCAGTTTTATATTTCGCCATATAACGAATTATCTGCGAACAACAATATTGTGTCAACAGGGCTCTGACAATAATATTCCGCTTGACCGGCTTTTTGCTGCGGGGGCTATCTCTGCGAACAGATTGCGAACAATTCGCAAGCTTCACATTCAGGCCGAAGCCGGCCGGTACAATTGTCCACTATGCCGATTCGGCTGAGGGCAAAATCGTATTTAACAGGGTCGGCCGGCTCGATTCGTGCAAAACTTGCCGTTATCTCCGCCGCTGCGGACAGAGAAGCCGTCCTGTGGTCGTAAAGCTTCAGAATCCTGCACAATCTGCCCATGTGCACATCGACCGGCACAATCAGCTTTGCCTTGTCAATTGATTTCCATATACCTGCATCAACCCGGTCATGGCGCACCATCCACCGCAGAAAAAGGTTCAGCCTCTTGCACGCGCTGCCGGCCGCCGGCCTGGGCAGCAGGTAATTGAGCCCCTTCGTCACGTTGCCCTTGCTGGTTTTGGTGTACATGTCCAAAAGCGAATCACAAAAGTTCGACAAGGCGGCAATAATATTCTTATCCGCGGCATTGTACCCACGAACAAAAACACTCTCGATGCTGCCGTACCGTTTCAAGACTTCTCTTAGTAACATCAACAAATCCGATATGTCCTCGCCGGTCGTGAACCGGTGCTTAAAATCCTTTAGCCTTGCTCTACTCTTCTTATCGAAGCGCAGGGTGAAGCCGTAGGGGCTGTCTCTCATGCGCCCCAAAAGATTGGTCAGACTTTTTTCTATCTGCTGCACTCTGCCATAGGCGAGCGCGGCCGCCAGAAAACCGGCAATTTCCATATCCGCAGGCTGTGTATACTGATAAACGAACTGCAGCGGGTCCGGCTTAATTAACTCGCGGCGATTATACCTGCCGTAGAGCCTTTCGAGGATGTCCCTTAATTGCAAGCCCTTTTTGGTCACCAAGCACCGCCGATTTGAACTGTTCAAAACCCATCTTTTCCATCATCGCCCCCAGCCTCTGGTGTGGCTTTACAACCCCGCATGGAATGTGGGGCGCCACTGCATAAGTCTGTTTGTCCCGCTGAATAATCACACCCTTTTCGCCGTCCTGCGACATACTTATCTCCTCTTACCCTGTACTTCTAAATCTCTCAATTAGACTACGCAATTTGTTAAAATCCGGCTCGCGCTGAAACAAGGGCCGACCGTCTTCGCGGTAGATGCCGATGTTCTCTTCGAATGTTGTCTTATTGGGATTAATGTAGAAAACCCCCAGCGGCAGTTTCTTCCTTTCAGTCGCCCTTCTGAAGGCCTCGGTTCTATCGTAAGGCTCGTATGATTCTTCGAGGTAATAGCAGTGTTCTTTGAACCACTGGTAAGTATTAACCCTGTTAAACGTAACGCACGGCTGAAATATATCGACAAGTGCGTAGCCTCTGTGGGTGATGGCTTTTTTGAGAATTTCTTTGGTCTGCTCCGCGTCGCCGGCAAAAGCCCTGGCAACAAAGCCCGCATCGAGAGCAATGGCAACGGCCAGCGGATTGAAAGGTTCGAGGAACACGCCCGACACCTGAACGGGCGTCTTAAAGCCAAGCTGACTCGTGGGCGAGGCCTGCCCCTTTGTTAGACCATAAACCATGTTGTTGTGAACGATATTGGTGATGTCCGGGTTTCTTCGAATCGTGTGCAGAAAGTGATTGCCGCCCTCGGCGTACATGTCGCCGTCGCCGCTTTCGGCGATTACGGTCAGGCCGGGATTGGCTGCCTTTATTGCGGTCGCGGGAGGCAAGGCCCGGCCGTGAAGTCCGTTGAATACGTTGGTCTTGAAGTAGTGCGGAATCTTCGCCGCCTGACCGATGCCTGAGACCAGCACAAGCCTCGTTGGCTCGATTTGCAGCTCCGCAAGGGTCTGCTTTAATACTTTGAGGATGGGGAAATTACCGCACCCGGGACACCAGGCCATGTCAATGTCACCCATATCAAAAGTCTTGGCATCCATCGTCTTACCTCTAAGTTAACAGCCTATTCAGTCTTTCCACAACCTCTTCGACGGAAAAACCGAGACCGTTATATTTCAGAATCCTGTTCTCGATTTCGATTCCTGTATTGAGTTTTATCAGCTTGCCGAGCTGACAGGTCGCGTTGTTCTCAATAATCACGGTCTTGCCGGCTTTTTTCAGATAATCCGCCGTTCCTTTGGGTAAAGGATATACCTGTTTGAAATGCAGAAGTGCGACATCGTCCCTTCCCAGGTTATCTATTGCCTCGCTTACAGCATTGTACGTGGAGCCCCAGCATACGACCAGCGTTTTGCAATCGGCCGACCCTCGCAGTTCGGGCGGGATTGTTTCCTCTTCCATCGACTCCGCTTTTTTCAGCCTCTTATCAACCATTTGGATACGGAGGTCAAGGTCTTCGGTAATATGGCCTTCGGCGTCGTGCTCATCGCTGTCCACGGCGACCAATCCCTCTCCATACCCCGGTATGCCGCGAGGCGATATGCCGCTTTCGGTCAGCTCGTGCCTCCTGTAGTACTTCTGTGTTTCAACTACGTGCTTCTCGAGTTTTACCTCAGACAGGTCGAGCGAAGGTATGTTGTAATAAGAGTCTATGAGATACTGGTCGGTGAGCACAAAGACCGGGACCTGATACTTGTCCGCGAGGTTAAACGCCTTCCGGGTAAGGTAGAAGGCGTCCTCAATCTTTCCCGGTGCGAATATTATTCGCGGAAATTCGCCATGGCCTGCGTACAGAGCAAGTTCGAGGTCGGCCTGTTCTGTTCTGGTGGGTAGTCCCGTCGCGGGCCCGGGCCTTTGGGCAAGGTGAACCACAATCGGGCTTTCGAGCATGCCCGCCAGGCTGAGGCCCTCGGTCATGAGTGCAAAGCCGCCTCCGGAGGTTGAGACCATCGCCCTTGCCCCGGCGTACCAGGCGCCGACGGCTATATTCATCGCGGCTATCTCGTCTTCGGCCTGCTCGGCTATTATGCCGAACTCTTTGCCGTGTCGGGCAAGAAAAACCAGTACGGGAGTCGACGGTGACATCGGATAGGCGGCTATGAAATTACAGCCGCCCGCTATGGCGCCGAGCCCTACTGCTTCGGCGCCGTTCAGAAGAATCTCATTCTTGACATTTGGGCGCGGACGAAGCCCGAAGTCGGTCTTCAGGGAGTCGGCCAGTTCCTTGCCGAGTTTATAGCCGGCATTGGCGGCCTCGACATTGTTCTGTACGATATCACCGGCTTTAGCGGAGAAAAACAGCTTCACGAAGTCTGCAACCGCCGCCGGCTCAATCCCGAAAAAGCTGGCGATTGTCCCCACCGCGACCACGTTTGAGTAGACCTTGTTGCCAATCTCCGAGGCAATCTTAACAAACGGCACATCGATAAATCTATGTCGGCCCTGGTCAAAGTCACCGCCGATTATTTCCTTTTCCGCCAGAATGACCGTCTGGGGCGAAATCCTCTTCTCGACGTGCCGGACGGCTCCTTTGTCGAGGGCCACAAGAATGTCGATGCGATTTACAAAGGCGCGCACCGCCTCGGAGGATATCCTTATTTCCGTGGAGTTTGCTCCGCCGCGAATACGGGACATGTATTCCTTCGTGGCGAAAACATGGTAGCCGGCAAGCTTTAGCAGCCTCGTTAAAAGAAACTCGACGGTCTGTATCCCCTGCCCGGCCTGACCGCACAGAACAATCGAGATATCCTGTTCACCGCGAGATGACATATCGCTGAGCATAGTCTCCCCAAACTCAATATCAATGGCCGCTTTCGCCAAAGTAGGCGGTACGGAATTCGGCCAGTAAGGCCCTGAGCTTTTCGACATTCGACAGGTCGGTCGTCTGCTTGGCCTTCATAGTGTAAACAAGCATCTGATGCAGCAGCGTTAGCTTTTTTACGTATTTTTGATAATCTTCAGTGTCGGTCTCGTCAACAGGTTTTATGCGCTGGGCCATAAAGTAATACGTGATGATATGGCTTGTATCATCGGCGTGCTTTTCCTTGTTCTGGACCCAGCGAACAATCTGGTTCATATCCGGTTTTTCTTTTGCCGAGAGCTCGGTAATCAGCTTCATCGATTTCTCGATGGTGGTGATATTCTCGGCAATCATATCGAACCGGGCCGGGTCGCCGTAAATCCCGC
This sequence comes from Sedimentisphaerales bacterium, assembly GCA_035529895.1. Taxonomy (GTDB): domain Bacteria; phylum Planctomycetota; class Phycisphaerae; order Sedimentisphaerales; family Anaerobacaceae; genus JAUWKC01. The sequence goes on along the minus strand of DATKVV010000058.1, from coordinate 25,847 downwards.
ACGGAATCTGGCAGTGTGAATAAACTACCGTCGCCAGAATCGCCACCGCCGGCGCGACCGCCGCAAGCGCGAATTTTTTAGTGACTTGTTCTGCCATTTCTTCTCTCCTTTCCGGACTGATATGCCCCCAAAACCCCATTTATTTTTGACCTGCGTACGACACAGTGAAATAACTTTACTACCCCTCCCGCCTGATGTCAAGTGCAACCATAGTCCGGTTACGCGGATTTGGTTTTCAGTCTTAGTTCCTTCATTGCACAGTAAAGTACGGGCACGACAAGCATGGTAAGTATTTCAATCGTCATTCCCCCAAAAGACGGTATGGCCATGGGGACCATAATATCCGAGCCCCGTCCGGTCGAGGTAAGGACCGGAATCAGGGCCAGAATGGTCGTCGCGGTCGTCATCAGGCAGGGGCGAATTCTTCGGCTGCCGGCAACAATAACGGCCTTCCGCACATCCGGGATATTATCAGGCTCTCTCTTGCGGAACGACTGCTCCAGATAGGTGCACATTACAACGCCGTCGTCCGAGGCTATGCCGAACAGAGCCAAAAAACCAACCCATATCGCCACGCTCAAGTTAATAGGATGCACCTGGAAGAGCTGGCGCATGTCCAGGCCGAACACGCTGAAATCGAGGAACCAATCCTGTGCGTAAAGCCATATCAACAAAAAACCGCCGGCCCAGGCGACAACTATCCCCGAAAACACCAGAAGGCTGGTCACGACAGACTTAAACTGGAAGTACAGAATCATGAAGATAATAAACAATGCAAGGGGTATAACCAGGGAAAGGGTCTTTTGCGCGCGAATCTGATTTTCGTAGCTGCCGGCAAAGGCGTAACTGACTCCTGCGGGCAGTTCAAATTCACCGCTGCCGATTTTTTGCTCCAGATACCGCCGGCAATGTTCCACAACGTCCACTTCCGCATATCCGGGTTTCTTGTCGAATATCACGTATCCGGTAAGAAACGTGTCCTCACTTTTTATCATTTGCGGCCCGCGCACATACCGGATTTCCGCCAATTGGATAAGGGGTATCTGTGCCCCGCCGGCTGCAGGAACCAGTATTCTCCCGAGCGTTTCAATCTGGTCCCTGAGCTCCCGCATGTACCGGACCCTTACAGGGTACCTTTCTCGTGCCTCAACCGTGGTTGTGATTCGCCGTCCCCCTATTGCGACTTCAATGACGTCCTGAACATCTCGAATGTGGATGCCGTATCGGGCTATGGCCTGCCGGTCTATATCTATCTCAATGTACGGCTTGCCCACAATACGGTCGGCTATCACAGCCGACGGCTCGACGCTTGGAACTTCTTTCAGAAAACGCTCAATTTCCAGTCCCACTCTCTCAATCGCATCAAGGCTGGGGCCCTTGATTTTCACGCCCATCGGCGCACGCATTCCGCTTTGCAGCATGACAATCCGGGCCATAATAGGCTGCAGCTTCGGAGCGCTGGTGGTCCCGGGAATCTGGCCGGCCGTCACAATTTCGTTCCAGATATCGTCGGGGCTTTTTATGTGGTCCCGCCACTGTCTGTAAGGCCGGCCGCGCGCGTCAGGGATAAGATTTCCATTCGCGTCCCTTACGAATTCGCCCGTCTTGATGTCGTGCTCGAACCGGACCGGATGTCCGTTCTTGTCCACAATGTATTCCGACTTATAATTGATAACCGTTTCCACCATGGATATTGGCGCAGGATCCAGAGCGCTTTCCACGCGCCCTATTTTGCCCACAACAGAATCTATCTCGGGGATGGAGCTGAAGGCAATATCCTGCTTCTGCAGCACGTCCAGACACTCGCCGATGGAGGCGTGAGGCATGGTGGTGGGCATATAAAGATACGAGCCTTCATCCAGAGGAGGCATGAATTCCTTGCCCAGACCCGGAAAAGTGTGAGAAATCGCCCACCATACGCGGTTGGCCCGCAGTGGCCGCGGAACAAACGAAAAAACCTTTCCGAAGCCCAACCAGACTACGGCCCCGAAGATTATCACTACCATAGGAATACATAAGAACAGGGCTTTATGAGCCAGACACCAGCCCAGGATTTGCGTATAAAATCTTTGAAAAATCTTGAAAAACAGCAGCAGGCCGCCGATAAGCAGCGCCACGAATACAAGGTTGCGAACCAGGCCTTTAGCCGGCCCCAACGGCAGCCAGTGGCGGGTAAGGATTACTCCAACCAGTATGACCGCCAGAACATTGGCAAGCAAAGGCAGCCATCCCAGAGCCCTCCGGGGCGCCCGCTCTTTAACGAGATGGTAAGCTGCGATGACGCCGATAATGGCGCCTGCCCACCAGGCGAGCCAGAGGCCCGCGAGGATTGCAAGGACGACCAATGACCCCGCCAATACGTAGCGCTTCGTTTTTTTCAGGGCGGCCCTTCTTGGGAAAAGGATGTGAGCGGCAGGCGGAATTATGGTTAAAGCAACTATTATCGAAGCGACCAACGCGAAGGTCTTCGTCAAAGCCAGCGGCTTGAAGAGCTTTCCCTCCGGTCCGGTCATGGCAAAGACCGGCAGAAAACCGACGACCGTGGTCGAAACCGCGGTCAAAATGGCGCCGCCGACCTCGCTGGCGGCTCCGAAAACGACCTCCAGCTTGTCGTCATCGGGCTTTGCCTCGTCGAGACGCCTCAAAATATTTTCACAAATTATTATCCCCATATCCACCATGGTGCCGATGGCAATCGCGATGCCTGACAGCGCCACGATGTTGGCGTCTACGTGGAATATCTTCATGGCGATAAAGCACATCAGCACCGCCAGAGGAAGCAGCCCGCTAATCAGAATTGAGCTTCTAAGGTGCAGGACCATAACGATAACCACGATTATGGTAACCAGTATTTCCTCGGCAAGCGCGCTGTTTAGTGTGCCGAGCGTTTCATAAATCAGCCCCGTGCGGTCATAGAAGGGCACGATTGTCACCCGGGATACAGTGCCGTCGGCCAGAGTCTTTTTGGGAAGTCCCGGCGCTATCTCTTCAATCTTCTCTTTTACGTTTTTGATGGCCTCAAGAGGATTGTACCCGTAGCGGACTACCGCCACGCCCCCCACCGCTTCGGCCCCGCCTTTGTCCAGCGCCCCACGCCGCAGTGCAGGCCCGTATGAGACTGTTGCTATGTCCTTTATGTGAATAGGGACATTATCGTTTACCTTGACGACCGTCGTTTCGATATCGGATATTTTCTTGATAAAGCCCAGGCCGCGAATCACATACTCAGCCTTGTTAATCTCAATTGTTCTCGCACCGACATCAACGTTTGACATCCTGACGGCGTTGAATACTTCGTCAAGCCCGACCCTGTACGCCCGCATCGCATCGGGGCTGACGTCAATCTGATATTCCTTGGTGTACCCCCCCACCGAAGCGACCTCCGCGATTCCCTCGGCCGACATAAGCGAAAAACGCACATACCAATCCTGGATAGTCCGCAGCTCGTCGAGGTCCCAGCCCCCTGTCGGATTACCGGCTGAGTCGCGCCCTTCAAGGGTATACCAGAAGACCTGTCCCAGGGCGGTGGCGTAGGGACCCAGTCCGGGCTGTACCCCCTCCGGCAGCAAGCCCGAGGGCAGGCTGTTCAGCTTTGCCACCACCCGGTTCTGAGCGGCCTCAAAATCAACCTTCTCCCGAAAAATAACGTATATCGACGAGAAGCCGAACATGGACTGGCTGCGAATTGTCTTTACGTCCGGAATACCCAGAAGCGACACAGTCAGCGGATACGTTATCTGGTCCTGCACGTCCTGAGGGGACCTGCCCGGCCATTCGGTAAAAACTATCTGCTGGTTTTCGCCTATATCCGGTATGGCATCGACCGGCACAGGTCTGCGCACAAGCCCTCGAATGTCCCAGTCGAACGGAGCAACAATAACGCCCCATACAACGAAGAATATCACTAAAAGCCACACGACCAGCTTGTTTTCGAGGCAGAACCGTATCACCCTGTCGATAAGTGATTGTCCGTGGCTGCTCGGCGCACCCATTACTTCGCTCGCATCATCCGTCTAACTTTCAGCTCTTAAACTGAGGCAATTTATCAACGTACTTTTCGGGATTCTTCTCAAACTCCCCCTTGCACGCGGGACAGCAGAAATAGACCTTCTTGCCCTTGTACTCTGTGAACAGGTCCTTGTTTATGGCCCCGCCCATTACCGGGCAAGTTGTCTGCTCGACTACTGCAGTAGCAGCTTGTTTGGCGGTTTCGGCCGGCGGGGCCGGCTCGGATTTTTTCTTGCAGCCGCCAAATATCATCAATCCCAAAAGCACCACAAAAACCGCTTCAACCATCATCCAATTTTTTTTGTTTTCGTCTGTCATTTCGCACCCTTTCATTTATTTCCTGTTTTGCAGGCTTTTCACATTTTATGTCCTTCATGACCGGCAGGCATCTTCTCGCCCTCAGGATTCATCATACTTGGCTTGGCCTGTATCTGCATGGCCGAATCAATTTTGAAGTTTCCTTTCGTTACGATGATTTCGCCTTCAGCCAGCCCTGAATTCACGACGTAATAATCGCCCGCCCGGGGACCGAGCACTATTTCCCTGCCCTCGTAAGTCGGTTTTTCAGCCCCGGGCGCCTGAACGTAAACAACGGCGCGCTTCCCCGTAATCAAAGGGGCCGATGCGGGGATAACCAGCGGCGCCTCACGTCCGGCATCAACCTTTACATAGCCGAGCGACTCGGTAGTCACCAGGTCCATGCCGCAGATATCACATGTACCCGCAGCATCCTTGACAATGTCGGGGTGCATCGGGCAAATCCACTTTCCCGCCATCGCCGCATCCATAACCTGCCCGGCCTGGGCCACCTTTGCGCGGACCACCGCCCGCACGAACATCTCCGGCTTGAGTTTACCCTCGGCGTTGTCAACGTTTACCCGCAGTTTTACCGTTCTGGTCTTGGCATCCAATACAGGGTCAATAAAGCTTATTCTGCCTTTGAAGATTTCTCCCGGGAAGGCTTCCGTCTCGAATTCGACTTCCTGCCCATACCGGACCCACATCATATCCGACTCGTACGCGTCCAGCTTGACCCAAAGCTGTGACAGGTCCGCAATCGTATAAATCTGCGTACCCGTTTCGACGTACATACCTTCCGTGGCGTTTTTGTGTATGACGATGCCCCCAATCGGGGCGTAGATAGTCAGGTGGTCAACGGGCTTACCTGTTTTCTCAATCTGGGCAATCTGCTCCTGCGTCAATCCGAGCAGCCGCAGCTTCTCTCTGACTGCTTCGAGCGTCGCGATTATCGATTTGTTGATAAGCTCCGAACCGCCCCCCACATTCTCCGCCGCCTTGGCAGCCTGCAGCAGTTCCGCCTGAGCGCTCAGCAACTGCGGGCTGTATAGATAAACCATGTGGTCCCCCTTGCTGACTTTGATGCCGGTAAAATCCACATAGAGCCGGTCTATCCTGCCGGGGACCCAGGCAGTGATATTTTTGACTCGTGTCTCATCATAATCGATTTTTCCGACCATTCGGATTTCGGCCGTGACCAGCTTCCTCTCAACCGGCGTAGTCTCAATCTCCATCAGCTTAACCGCCGCCGGCGAGAAGGAAATCTCCCTTTCGCCGATGTCGGCGCCGCCCGAAGAAACAGGGACCAAATCCATAAAGCAAATCGGGCATTTGCCCGGCTTTGGCTGGCGAATCTGAGGGTGCATGGAGCAGGTCCACCACTGCTGGCCCGCCTGCTGCTCGGATGCTGCTTGATGCGTGTTACCAATCTGCCTGACAGGCTCCGGTTTGCTCAAAAAGCCCCGTACTGCATAACCGACAACAAAAGCAAGGACCACTAATAGAATGATTCTGGTCCTTCCGCCCCGCACACGTGATTTAGCACAAGGTGTTTCCATTACAGCCCCCATTGGGTAATTATACTATTCCCATAGGTTTTCTGTTCACCTTAATACCTCCTTCTGAATGTTTTGTCAATAGGTTTTGTTATTATTTGTGCGTGCCAACGCCGGAATCCCGGACCGGCAAACGAAATGAGCATCTCACTGCCATATCCTACCGCCCGCAGGCTTTATTACCGCCAACCTGCAGCGTCTCGCTGCCTGCACTGTCTCGGCGCCCGCGCGGACCCTCTCACCTACCCAAAAGACCCGGGGATACAACGCACCAAACCAGCTATGGCTCTATTTCAGGCCGCAATGTTAATCCGCCCCTATACGCACCCAAAGCGACCACTGCGGGTTCAAGTCCTGCTTTGGCCAGCACCGCATACAGCACAAAGCCAATCACAAAGGCAATTACCGGAGCAGGAGTAATAAAGCCGAACTTGTCCTTGGCAACCATCGGCAGAATGGCAACCACGAATCCGACCGCCCAGGCGATGTAACCGGCCCAGTTTATTCCCTTGCGGGGGCCGCACCACCTTCGGCCGCTCAAAAGATAATCAGCCGCCATAGACCCGCAGACGGGCCCGAAGGATGCCCCGATGATTTGGAAGACCCCGACCAAATTCAGAGCTACGCCGGTGACTGCCAGCACAATGGCTACGATCGCCCCTATAAGGACCATGCCCATTTTGTTTGCCTTGGGGAACATGGTGCCGATGCTGTTGGCGGCGATAAAGGAGCTGAAACAAATCGGAGCGAAGCTCGCTATGGCAAAAAGAATGAACATCGACCTGGCCAGGAATCCACCCTGCTGGCTGATGACCGCGTCAAAATCAAAGCTTTCCATATCGGGATTGGCGCCGTGTGCGCCGGCAATGGCAATCAGGGGCAGACCGCCGGCGATAATGATGGCCAGGGCAATGCCAACGAGGCCCCCCATCTGGACGTCCTTCTTGTCCCGGCTGCCCATTCCGAAATCGACGCCCGCGGCGCCAGCCGTGGCAAAGAAGCCGACAACAATTGCTATGATTGTCAGAAACCCCATCAAAGGATTCGCACCCTCTGGCGCCTTGAAGTTACCGGCACTGCCGACGTTTGTGAAGAAAACTACCAGTATCATTATCAGCGGCACGATGGGTAAAAACGTGGCTACCTTTGCGACGTACTGAATGCCCTTGACACCGACAAACGCAGCGGCAAGGCCCCAGAGAATCGCAACAACGACGAAAGCGGGTTTGCCGGGCGAAGCATCCGCCCCCACGGCCTGAAGAATAAAACTTGTGGACACGGCGATATTCACCGCCACCCACCCGAACTGAAGCACTCCCATAAGCAGGCCCGGCATAAGGAAGCCGCCCGTAGCGCCGTAGGTGGAGGAGCCGACCACATAGAGCGGATACCCCGTCTTCATGCCATACAGTCCGGGCACGAGATAAAAAAGGTAGTGACAGATTAGGGCCGCGACCACCAGGCCCAACAGGGTCAGTCCCAATCCGGCCTGAGGCAGCGTCCCGTCGGCAATCTTCATATAGAAGACCACCCACAGGAAGATGCCTGCATAAGTGGGGGCGGTATTCTTGTACCAGGGCGCCCGGTTCCCCGGCGGATTGGGCTTGGCCATACTTAAGTAACTTGGCAGTATTCCATTACTCATAATCTTCTCTCCTAACCAAAAAGTGATTAAGTTTCACCCGGCTATCAGCCGGACAACCTGCCAATCCATTATAAAGGCACAAGGCAGTTTTGCCTTGCCGCTATCTACTTGTCGCAGTTCCAATCATCAGGTAAGTATGAATGATTGCAACTACTGCGAACGCCAATGTGCTGTAGCGATGGGTATCGGCCAGAAGATGCTGCCATGCCGTGTCAAAAAGCGGAAACATGCTCAACACAACGGATAACATCAAGGGCAGTGCCGCGATAACAAGCAGCCAGAAACACACCTTGCGTAAAAGCTCGGAGCTTTCCGGAATCAATCTGTGCTTCTGCAACTCTCGTCGAACAAGGCTTGCCAGCCAGGGCCAGTCAGTTTCGTTGAAGCGGTGGCTGTGCGCCCACGTCAGGGCCAAAATGACAAGACACGCCGCGAAGACCCCGCCGGCGGTAACGTGTATCATCAGCAAATAACCGGAAATGTGCTTTCCCAAAATCAGTACCGGATAGAAGCCCGTTATCGCCAAAACCACAAAGCAAAGCAGCGCCAGCAGATATACGAGCTTCTTCAGCCTGCCCAGCAGAGTCAGCCGCTGCTCCAGAAACAGCAGCGTCAGCAGATAAACCAGCCCTTTCAAAATGTTGACCGGACGCCGCCGCCCTGCCGGCAAACGCAGCCGCGAAGCCACATCGTGCAAAGCTATTGCTGCGATGGTAGCCAGAAAAACAATGATAGATACTGTGCGAAACATTTCAGCTATTCTTTCGTTTTCCCCCGCGAATTCTCTTCAGACAGCACCTTAACGACACTTGCCAGCGCCCTGAGCGCATATAAAACCAGTACGCCCGCCAATCCGGCGCACGAGCCGAGAATCACCAGCTTCAGCCACGGACGAAACACGAAGGACATCGCAAATGCCTTCACATAGAAAGGCTTGAGCTGCTCGAAATCCACCATCGTTTTGACCGATTGCGCCTGCCGGCCGACAGGACAGTCAACCGCAACCTTGCCGAAGAAAAATGGCGCATCCGTCGCGTGACAATCCTGGCAGTTGCGGACGCCCAGCGACTGGCTCGCCGGCCTAACCTCGTGAGCTATCGGCCACAAACACGGCTTTGCTGCCCCGTGCTCATTCTCGAGAACATTGCCCGCGCCGTCGAGCCTGTAAAGTTTCCCGCCGCAGATGTAAACGGGTTTGCCTTCGACCGATTCCTCCGTCGCCATTGCAGAAAGCACTTTGCCAATCTGTTCCCTGGTCAACGGCAGCCAGTCGCCCGAGCGCGGGGCCCTTTCCTCACCGAGTGCCTGGCCGACCGCCCGGCGGGCCGCTTCGAGGCCGACCGGCCCGACATTCGCATCTTTCACCACACCCCAAAAGGCGGGCCAGAAAAGCTTGTGAGGCGTGATTTTGCCGTCGGCCCCTCTGGCAAAAACAGGCGTAAGAACGTGCGGCAGCGCATCCGCCGACTTGTTGACGTTATAAGTCCCCAGACCGTGCGCCCGCGATGTCTTGGTGCGACATGCCTGTTCGCCGGGCCAAAGACCGCTGTGGCAGGCGGTACAGGTAAGCTTATCAAAATGAATCGGCGGGATGCCCGGATGTTTTGGCCGGGGCGCGCCAAGACGCCCTTCCGCAGGCGCCGCTGATGACCCTGTCCCGAGGTGACAACCTTCGCACGTGCTGGTGGAGGCTAACGGATTCTTCGAAACCCTGTCCTCACCTTCGTATCCGCGCACAATATTATGCTCGAGGCCGTTGCGGTGACAATCGACGCAGGTCAGTCCCGCGGACAGGTGCACATCCTCATCCTGAGTCCACCTTTCTGAGTCATTTCCGTCCAAATTCAGATTGGAATGGCAGAAGTAGCACCGCTCGGCGGGCGCCTTTCGGACAATGTTAAACAATACGCGATTCCTAAAGTCAAATGCGTTCCGGCGATAAGCGACTTTTATTGCGTCGGACATCAGGGGGTCGTAGGTGTCCGGCTGAGCGGCCGCCGAACCGCTGACCGAGGCAAATCCGCAGGAGGCGGTAATTGCCCAGCGGAAATTCTCGCGGGTCACTTGGCCCGCGTATTCGGCCTGGTCCTGTCCCGGGTTGGCGTTGTGACAGGCCAGACAGTTGATTTCCAGCTTGCCCGAGATTAGCTGGCGTATGCCCTCCTCGGGAATATTACTGTCAAGCTCTCCTGCGCCGCCGCCGGGGAGGTGCCTGCCAAAAAGCTCAACAAACTTGAACGGCGACACGCCGAGCTGCTCCGGCCTGTAAGTCCCCGGCCAAGAGCGATAAGACACTGGTATTTGTGTTCGCGTGGCCGCATCCACAAGTATCCATGGCTGGCCTGTCCGGCCGCAGGCAACGTTCGGGTCGGTATAATTAAAATGCCGGCCCCTCCCGATGCTTTCGTAGGTATGACAAAGGCGGCACGTCTGGCGCATGGAAAAAGGCTGCGCCCTGTCGTCGTTGGCCGCTATCGATGCTCCGCTCTCGTCGTACAGCCCAAGCAAATGTACCGGCACGGCCCGGCTGCCGTCACTCCCGTCACCCAGTTTCTGAATAGTATCGGCCGATACTGCCAGGGCTAACGATAGCCAGCACAATATACCGGTTAATGCCAATCCTTTTTTCAAATTACAACCAATCCTTTTCCCAGCTTACCAATACGAAGCGGCGACATTGCCCAAGCTTCTTACTCGCACCCTTATCTAAACCTTAAAATCCTCGGGTTTGAATTCAAGTTTCTTGCCTTGCTTTATGGCCTCGTTTGCCTTCAGTACCGCCGCCGCCGTCTCATACCCGACCTCACCCGGACAGTTCAGCCTGGCCCTGCCTCGAATCGCGTCAAAGAAGTTCTTCAGATGCGGGTGATGAACCGCCTCATTGAGCTTGCGCAAGAGCGGATGCGAGCTGATGACCGCGGAGCCTCCAAGTACCAAAATGGTCTTGTCCTTCAATGCCGGGGGCAGTTCGTACTCGCCGCCAACAAGTTTCATCCTGATGCAGTTGTTCCATCTTTTTACCACGTCTTCGTCCGCCCTCGCGTAGTCTTCGAGGAATATCCAGCCGTTATTATTATCGCCCGCCCGCTCCGATATCAATAGGGTGCCGATGTCACCCATAAAGGTCTCATAGTACTGACCGTAAGTGCCCCAGCAAGTCGTGTTCAGCACCTGGTAAAACGCTCGCACGCTGCCTTGCTCGGTCTGGTAATCATAGATGGCCATCACGTTTTCATTCTGTTCGTATTTGTAATAGTCCCTGCCGCCGCTGGCCATCACCGACTTCGGCTTGACATCGCCGAGAAACCAGTTGAAGATATCTATCTGATGCGACCCGAGGTCGCCCAGGGGGCCCCCGCCGAACTTCTCGTACCAGCGCCAGTTCACCATCTCGTTCATTGAGCCGTAACCGTACTTTTTAAGTGACGCTTCGTCAATCCATATTTTCTTATCCGGCAGCGGAACCTTGTGTCCCGCCACGCTCCGGTTCCACTGCGCGTTGATGTTCAAAAGCTTGCCCAAAAGTCTGTGCTCACGGATAAGTTTCCTCGCGGCCTGGTAGCGGGGATTGCTCCGCCGCTGATGACCAATCTGCAAAAGCTTGCCCGTCTGCCTGGCGGTCTCCACCATTTTCTTGGCGTCTTCCAGATTGTTGGACATCTCTTTTTCACAGTACACGTGCAGGCCCGCTTTCAGGCAGGCAATGGTCATCGGAGCGTGCAGCCAGTCGGGGGTGGCGATGATTACCGCGTCGAGGTCTTTCTCCTTGGCAAGCATCTCTTCGTAGTTTTCGTATGCACTGACATCTTGTTTGTAGGCTTTCAGTATCCCCGAACGACGTTTGAGATGGTAAGGCCAGATATCACAAACCGCCTTGAACCGAATCCCTTCGGTCTGGTACATCCTGGTCTTCAAAATGGCGTCATCGACAAGTCGGCTGCACTGCTCGCCCAGGCCGATTAGCGCCAGGTTAATATCATCGGGCTTGCCTGCGTCGGTCTGTCCGAGAACAACGGGATTGAGTGCCAGACCCGCTCCGACAACCGCCGTCGACTGTATGAATTCGCGCCTGTCCATTCCCTTGGCCGCGCTCTTACTGTCCTGCTCTTTATTCACCACCGGCCTGTTTGACTGAGATTACCCATTTATCCCTGCTCAGCTACGCCGCTGAGCTTAATTTCCAAAAGAATATCAAATCCATCTAAGAATTCAATCTTTCCCGTTGCTTCTCGAAGGTTTATCCTCCGCAAAAGTAAAAAAATCACGAATTTGGCCGTAAATCATCGTCGTTTGCCCTGCCTCAACCATACCCTCCCTCTCAAAAACAAGTTTTTGCGGGATTTTTTGGCATCACCCCGCTCCCGAAGCTTTCGTCACCAACGCTAATCGCCTGATTCGCTCAACTATTTCACAGAACAAATCTTTCGCCGCGGCGCCTGTACTCCGCTGCGCGGGGCTAACGACTAATTTTCCCACAGAGATGTCATTGCGAACGCAGTGAAGCAATCTCAACTAAATAATCAATACTTGTCCTGAGTTGTAGAGTTTACCCTGAGCAGCGCCGAACGGAAGGAATCAATTAAAAGACGCCAAGGGCGGGCCTGCCCCATTTTTTCCCGGGGTTGTGCCTCGCTACCAGTTCGTCGAGGGCTTTCTGCTCAGAATTCACCAGAATGCTTCGGGGCACCGGACACCACTGGGCGATTATTTATTCTTGTTTTCTTTTTTTAATTTTCGTTTTTCCTTTAGAGTAAGCTGTGCCTTTTTCTGTTTTTCTCTTCTGCCTTTATCTTTTTTCCCCATATCACCCATATCTGTTTCTCCTTCCTTGAAAATGACTTCTATTTCTTAACCTGTCCACGAAAAACGAAATATGTCCGGATATCTTTAATTCCCCTTTCTGTATAACAAGTTCCCGCTGCTTCTTCAATATTTATCCTGAGCACAGCCTGCCCTGAGCGTAGCCGAACGGGTCGAAGGACTCGCCTGTCCTCCGTAGCTTGCTGCCAAGTAGTCCCCGTGGGCCTTAGGTCTAAGGGACGAAGGAGGGTCCAATCTCTTGCGTTAAATGATTCCGCATGTGTCCCGATGTATATCTGGATTGCACACCATACCCCGTCAGTGCGAATGGTTTACTACCGGTTCTATCGATCAAGCGACCAATTAACAAATTCGACAGTATTCACATATTTAATTTTTGCACCCTTTTCGAGTTCATCATATGAACCAAAGAGGCTCTCAAATGCTTGATAGAATTCCTCGGTTGTTATTGGGGCCGGCTTATTAAAGCTGTGCTTAAAGATATGTGGCCAATTGATAACCCAATGCTTCTTTTGTCCAGAAGGTTTAATAGGGACGTCCCATTGTACAAGAACATGAGCTTCACCCGACGTAGGTTTACAAGGCTCATCAAAATAGTTTTTAGCTACTGAATCATGTACTACAATCCCCAACCACTGTGCGCGTTCAGCAATTTGGTATGCTTGGACAAATGGTATGCCACAGAAAAGATGCTGTTCTAGATCGACATAGAACTTGCCAAAGGAAATACCACCTCTGAGCGGCACACAAGACGCAAGAGAATCTGAGAACAGATGGGAAGTTAGGATTAATATTGCTTTAAGATCTTCAGGCTTATTACTAAAGGTAAAGACGAGTATGCTATCCGAGAATATGTAGGCTCTTACCCTGTCGGCTATGACCTCTTTGGATGATATATCTTTTATGGCCATCCTTAGAATCTTATCCATTGCTGATTTTAAATCACATAACGCACCCCAAGCCTCATCAAGATTTCTTACGGCCGCATTCTTGAATCCTAACATGTCAAAATGGGCTACATATCTACTGTGATCGAGTTTATCGTTCATATAGTTCTTTTTGCTAACTAACATAACATTATACAACACATTTCGTGTTTTTGTGGTTCAACAAAATCTTCATGCCCTCCGTGGCTAAGTAAAGCTTTCGATTTTCGCTACGCATATCCTTTCTGTCACCTCATGTAGTTTTTGGACGTATTCGGCAGATGTGCTAAACTTCTTTTCATATCATAATACCCGATAGCTGTTTGCTACAATTAACTGCCAAGCAACTCGTCTCCAATTTTCTCCGATTCTCACATCGCGCTATTTATCTGCCTTAAGGCAGTTTTCATATCCCGACATTATACCCAAAACCGACAACCCACAACACTTTATTTCATCCCTTTATGCATAACCTCAATACCATCAAAATCCTCCGTAAGTCCCACCCATTGCGCGCAAAATCCGCGTTGAATTCCCTAACCAAAAGGTCTTCCGCTTCCCCCCGGCCGGCCGAATCTAAACCTTAAATTCTTGGGGCTTGAATTCGAGCCTTCTGCCCGCTTCCACCGCCTCGTTGACTTTCAATACGGTAACCGCCGTCTCGTATCCGACTTCTGCGGGACAGTTAAGCTTCGCCCTGTCGCGAATGGCGCCGAAGAAGTTCTCCAAATGCGGCTGATGGTAAGGCTTGTCCATCGTAACCGGCAGGTCATATTTTGCTGCTGGTACCGTACTTCTTACATCCGTCACTCCACCCCCGGCTGCCGGCTGTTCCGTCCCTGCCTGCTGCTTCAGACAACCTTTCTTGACCCACGCCGCCCATTTTGCGTCATCCACCCAGCTCTCCCGATAAACGCCGCCGCGACCGGCGGATTCCGAAATAACCAGGGTCCCTTCATCGCCCATAAAAGTCTCAAAATAACCCTGGCTGCTGTTGGTCGTCAGAGTTTGATAAAAGGCCCGCACGGTTCCCTCTTTGGTTTCGTACTCATAAACAGCCATCACACTATCGTACCAGTCGCGCCCCTTCCAGTAATCGGTCCCGCCGCTGGCTATGACCGACTTTGGCTGTGTGTCGAGAAACCAGTTGTAGATATCAATCTGGTGTGAGCCAAGGTCCACTATGGGTCCCCCTCCCAGTCCCCTGTACCATCGCCAGTTCCTGAACTGCTGCATCGACCTGAAGCCATACTTCTCAAGCGTTGTCCGGTCAATTTCGAATCTGTCTCCGCCCCATCCCTGGTCTTCGCACGCGTTCCTGCTGCGGTTCCACTGTCCGTTAATGGTGGTGATGCGGTTGAGAAGTTTCGCTTCCTTGATTACCTTCTCATAGCAGAATATGTATCGCGGATTGCTGCGGCGCTGATGGCCAATCTGCACGAGCTTGCCGGTTTGCCGGGCAGCCTCCACTATCTTCCTGGCGCCCTCAAGGGTATTAGACATCTCCTTTTCGCAATAAACGTGCAGTCCGGCCTTGAGACAGGCCACCGCATGCTCGGTGTGCCAAAAGTCGGGGGTGGCAACAATCACGGCATCGAGGTCCTTCTCCTTATCGAGCATTTCCCGGTAGTCCACATAGGTATTGTGCTCGTGCTTGTACGCCCTGAGTATGCCTGAGACTCGCTTCTGGTTGTAAGCCTCCCAGATGTCACACACCGCCTTGAAACGAATGCCCGAGTTCCTGCCCATTTTGAATATCGCGTCCATCAGCACCTGTCCCTGAGCGCCGGCCCCGAGCAGGGCCACGTTAATATCGTCGCTTTTGCCGCCGCCTTCTGCAAAAGCCTCCGGCGACAAATACAAAGCGGCGCCGATTGCAGCGCTCGAACGCAGAAACTCTCTTCTGTCTATGGCTTTCTTCATTTTTCTGTTACTTCTCCTTATAAGCCCTTTATTATAACGGTTTTATCCTGATATTTCGATACCACACGGGATGCCCGTGGTCCTGGAACCCGACGTGGCCCACCCGCGGCATATCTTTGTATGCCCTCTTGTACTTGTTCTTCGTCCCGTCCGGATTTTCGCCCGCCTTGGTCCAAAGATTCAAATCCATATCGACTACCGGCTCGCCGTTGAGCACAACATATATTTTGTTGCTCTTGCAGGCTATGGTGCAGCGGTTCCACTCGCCCGGCCTCCTAACCATATTGCGGCTCGGCGCCAGACAGTCATAAACGGCCCCGCAGTCATGCGTGCCGGCTGTGTTCTTGCCGTAAGAATCGTACACCTGAACTTCAATTCCCGTCTGAACAGGGTCCCGAACATTGTCGGTCCGGAAGAATATCCCGCTGTTGGTCGCATACGTCACCATGAACTCCACATCCAGAATGAAATCCCCGTATCTTTCTTTCGTCCAGATATCCCCTCGATTGTCTTTCTGACCCTTGCGTGTCAGCACGCCCTCTTCAACGGCCCAGCTTCCCGGCTTATAGATACAGTTCGACAAATCATCAGCCAGCAGGTCCCGCCAGCCGCTCGGCTTCAGCCTGCTCGCCGTCTTATTGAAGTATTGAACGCACTGCCGGATTTCCGGCACAGAGTTGTCCCAGTTGTACTCGTACTCGACCGAAAAGACCCCCTCGAAGCCCTGTCGGTGCAGCTCTTTCAAAAGCGCTTCCACGTCGGCCTTGCCGGTCCCCCAAACCACGTCATGGGCCTTACGCTGCCCGAACTCGTCGAGGTCCTTAAAATGAAGGCTGATGATACGCCCTTCGAGTTTTTTCAGCGCGGCGAGTGGATTGACCCCCGAACGCATCCAGTGCCCCGTATCCGCGCACGCTCCTATCCATTTGCTTCGTCCCTTGCACGTCTCCAGCACCTTGTCCGGCTCCCAGTAGTGTGAAGGTTTCGGATGATTGTGGATTGCCACCTTGATTTCGTACTCCTTGCAGAGCCTGTCAACCAGCTCGAGCGCCTCGTCCGTCGGCTCCGCGACGATAGTCTCAATCCCCATATCCCTTGCGAAATCGAAAATCTTCCTGCAGTCTGTCTCGTCGTTCGACAGCCTCACAACGCCGTAAGTGACCAGCTTCACTCCGGCTTCCGCCAGCTTCTGCTTGACCTCTTTCCTTATCCCGGCCGGCATCTCGTGATTGAGCTTCACATCGGGCCTGTCCGCGCTCAGATTCTGCCCGGGATATGCCTCTATCCAGTTGAGCCCCAGCGAGGCTGTTTTGTCCACCGCCTCGTAAAATGTGAACTTTCGGAATGTGTACGCCTGAGTACCCAGCCGCCAGCCCTCGTAAGCATCCGTGGCAGGATGGCCCTTGAGCGGCAGTCCCTCCGCCGCCGCAAGTGAACCGACCAGCACACCCGTAATCAACATTACCAGCACCGTCCTTCTCTCATTCATCTTATGCCTCTCAACACAACCTGATTATTTCCTGACAACAAAAAGCCTGACCAACTACAGAGTCCACCCTGCGCGATAGTCTCGTCGGACGTACCGATTCGCCTCGGGGACGTTGGTTACCCTCATATTCTCTCCGTCCCATTCGAGTCGCTTGCCAGCTCGCAGCGCAAGGTTCCCGAGCAAAACCACTTCGGTCAGGGGTCCGGCGTAGTCGAAATTAGAGCAGGCCGGCTTGCCCCCCTTGCACGCTGCGAGCCAATCTTGGTGGTGACCCTCGACCCTCGGAATGGTCTTCTCCGGTCGTTCGAATTCCTGCATCCTGCTTTCCGGAATCAGCCGCGGACTCTTGCCATAGCAGCCGCACATCAGCATCCCTTTGTCGCCCACGAAGAGGACCCCGCCGTTCTTGCTGCCCATCGTACGTCCCTCTTCCAGCTCCTGGGGCTTGGGCGGCATCAGCCCCCCGTCATACCAGGTCAGCCTGACCGGAGGCATACCCTCACGGGCGCCAAACTCGTAATAGATAATCGAGGCCGTGGGAGCAGTCTCAGAATTGACCTTTGTGCTGACGGCCTCGACGCTCTTCGGATAACCCAGCTTCAGCGCCCAAAAGGCCGCGTCAATTATGTGACAGGCCATATCGCCAAGCGCACCGGTTCCGAAATCCCACCAGCCCCGCCATTTGAAGGGTAGATACGCCGGGTGATACGGACGCTCGGGTGCCGGTCCGAGCCAAAGGTCCCAGGCCAGCGTCGGCGGCACTGGCGGCGTATCCTCCGGTCGCTCAATCCCCTGAGGCCAAATCGGCCTGTCGGTCCACGCGTGCACCTCTCGCACCCGCCCAATCGCCCCGGCCCAAATCCATTCACATATCAGCCGCATGTCCTCGCTCGAGTGTCCCTGGTTGCCCATCTGTGTCGCCACTTTGTACTTGCGGGCCGCTTCGGTCAGCATCCGGGCCTCGTAAATCGAATGCGTTAGCGGCTTTTCACAGTACACGTGCTTGCCCATCTTAATCGCCATCATCGACGCCGGCGCGTGCACATGGTCGGGCGTGGCCACCACCACCGCGTCAATGCTTTTCTCCTTCTCCAGCATCTTGCGGAAATCGCGGTACTTGGCGGCCTTTGGAAATTTCTTGAAGGTCTCGGCTGCCTTCTCGTCATCGACATCACACAGTGCGACGATATTCTCGCTTGAAACGGCCCCAATATCTCCAGCTCCCTTCCCGCCTGCGCCGATACCGGCAATATTGAGCTTTTCGCTCGGAGGCGTATATCCGGGACCCCCCAGCACGTGACGCGGTACAATCGTAAACGCCGCTGCCGCCGCAGCGCCGCTCATAAACCTCCGCCGAGAAATCCAGCCGTCCTGTTTCTTAAACCCTGCTCGCTTTTCTTTCATAATACCCATCCCTCACGATACTGCCTGTGTACGTATTCATTCGCCTCCGGAAGGTTCGTTACCTTCATATTCTGCCCATCCCATTCGAGTTTCTTGCCCGCGTTGCGGATAGCAAGATTGCCCATCACAACCGTTTCGGTCAGGGGACCTGAATAATCGAAGTTGGAGCTGGCCGGTCTGCCGTCCTTGCACGCCCTGACCCAGTCTTTTTCGTGACCGTCAACGCCGCCTTCTATTCTCGCCAGCGCTTTTGCCGGCCGTTCGTACTCTTGCATCCTCGTATCCGGTATCAGCCGGGGACCGTCGCCGTAATTGCCGCACATCAGCTTGCCTTTTTCCCCCACAAAAATCACGCCGTTATCGCTCATCTGCCGGTCCGGCTCCAGTTCGTCAGGCCGAGGAGGCAACATCCCCCCGTCGTACCACGTCAGCTTGACCGGCGGCATCTCTCCCCGCGCAGGGAATTCGTAACGCACTATGGAAGCCCTCGGATAAGTTTCCTTATTGTCCGCCCTCTTCCACATCTCACGCACGTCGTAAGAATGACAGGCCTCCACCGCCGTTGGGTAGCGCAGCTTAAGCGCCCAGAACACCGGGTCAATTATATGGCAGGCCATATCACCCAGCGCCCCAGTCCCAAAATCCTGCCACCCCCGCCAATTGAACGGCAGGTAAGTGCTATGGTAGGGCCGATATGGCGCCGGTCCGAGCCACAGGTCCCAATCGAGCGTCGCCGGCACTGGCGGCGTATCTTCCGGTCGGCCGATACCCTGAGGCCAAACCGGCCGGTTCGTCCAGGCGTGCACCTCACGCACCGGACCAATCGCCCCATCCCATATCCACTCGCATATCAATCGGATGCCTTCGCCGGAATGGCCCTGGTTGCCCATTTGGGTGGCCACCTTATGCTCACGAGCGGCCTCGGTCAGCTTGCGGGCCTCGTACACCGAATATGTCAGCGGTTTCTGGCAGTACACGTGCTTGCCCATTTTGATTGCCATCATCGAGATAACCGCATGCGTGTGGTCGGGCGTCGCTACAATCACCGCATCGATGTCTTTCTGTTTTTCCAGCATCCTCCGGAAATCGCTGTATTTCTTGGCTGTAGGATATTTGTTGAAGACCTCGGCTGCAAACTTCTCATCGACATCGCACAGTGCCACAATGTTTTCGCTGCTGACAGCGTTGACATTACTCTTGCCGACGCCGCCCACGCCGATACCCGCTATGTTGAGCTTCTCGCTCGGCGGCGTATATCCGGGGCCTCCGAGCACGTACCGCGGCACAATAGTAAATGCCGCCGCGCCCGTAGCGGCTGACAGCAGAAAGTCACGCCGGTTAATGCCTTTTTTCCTGTCTCTGCCATTCATGACAATCACCCTTCACAGCGCAACGACGACCAATCACAACCAAAAACCTTATTAAACACTATCAGCAGCCTTATCGCAACAAAAACAGCGATATTGTTTTCGACCCGCGCTCACACAAATTACGGCTGGCCCTTGTCCAGCCGTAAAATCCGTATGTTCCTGCACGCAACCGGACCATGGTCGCCTTGCAGCATTAGCGGTCCGCTCGGCTTCTCGTCCTTGTACGCCGCGGCGCGCGTCGGCCCCGTTACTTCCACGTTTTCCTGTACAACGATGCCGTTATGAATCACCTTCTCAAAGCGGGCATTGGCAATCTTCTTGCCGCTCTCGTCAAAGCGCGGGGCGCGAAAGATGACGTCGAAACTCTGCCACTGTCCCGGCGGCAAACTCGCGTTGACTCGCGGCGGATGTCCCTCGTACCCTTTGGGTGTTCTCTTCTCGTCCCAGCGCTGATAAATACCCCCGCAGTCCGAGTACTCGGGTCGCTCCACGCCATAACTGTCCAGCACCTGAATCTCGTATCGGGCCATAAAATAAACGCCCGAATTTGACCCTCGCGGCACCACAAATTCGATATGCGCCCTGACATCCCCGAACTCCGCCCTGCTGAACAAATCAACTGTCCTTCCCGTTGGACCGTTGACGATTACGCCCGTACCGGCTTTAGTAGCCAGCAGCTTTTCGTTTTCGGGACTCATAATCGCCTCACCGACAATCTGCCATGTGCCGGTCTGCTCACGCCACATAGAAAAGTCATCGCCAATCAGCCTGATTTCCGCTTCGCCTTTCGCCGCATCGCCCGGCGACACCTTCAACCCTTCAAGCTTCCCGCCGTCCAGGCCAACGAAGCGGGCGCACGCCGACCATTCCCCTCGGCTCTGGGTTATTTTCATCATCAGCACGTTCCAGCCCTCGCGCAGAGTCACCTCGGCAATGTCCTCATCCCTGCTGACAGCTCGCAAGACATTATTCGAATGAACAACGTCACCGTTCAGCCATACCTTTATCCCGTCGTTGCTCCCCACCTGCAGCCGCGCCCTTTCCTCCTTCGGCGACCAGACCTTTGTACGAAGGTACCCGGCGCAATATTCCCCCCCGACGGCCTTATCCAGTTCCATAAGCCAGGGCCTTTCCACGTCGGTCCCGGCTGGCATAATACGCCACTGTGCCTTTTCCCCATCGCCTTCTTCCGGCAGGAAAACAACGTCGAACAGCTCTTGAGCGCCGGCGTTTACCTTAGTGTAAGGTCCCGAAACCTCCCACTGTGCAATGTAATCTTCATACTTCTCTATCTGCTCTATTAGCTTCTGTGCCTGCTGGCGCAGCGAATCATTCCTGGAAAGCTGACCAACTTTTTCAAGAGCAGCCTTCGTCTGTTGAGCATGGCTGGCCTGTGTGGACTCGCCGATTCTCACCACCGCGGCCTCGGCCTCCTGCTGCAAACCGCTCTCGTCCAGAAACTCAGCAGCCATCTGCAAAGCCGCGAACGACTTTACATTCGCCAGCCCCGACAGCACCGCCTTCTTCTCGGTTACGTTCGAGGCCAGATTCATCGCCTCTTTGTACATGCCGACCTGCTCCTCCGCCGGACGTTCGCTGTCCAGGCCAATCAGGCGAACAAAACCACGCAGCGCCAAAACCCGCTCCCTCTCGTCCGTTGAACGCGTCGCCACCCCGCGCAGGTCCTCTATCGGTTCCGGGCCGGGCCACTCCGACAAGGCGCGCACCGCCGAAATCCTGACCTCAGCATCGCCGTCCCTTAAGGCCTTGCTCAAAGCAAGGACAGCGCCTCGCCCGCCTATCTTGCCCAGCACGCCAAGCAACGCGCACCGGGCCGGAACCGCCTCAATGGAGGGCAGGACAGCCAGTATCGGCTCGGCCTGCCGTTCTTTGTCGCCGATTTTACGAGCAACCCCGGCCACCGTATTCTCCGCTTCGCTGCGTTCAGCCTCGCTTTGCGCCTTTACCAGCAGGTCTATAAGTGCCGGCAAATCTCTCTCGCCCGCAACGACCCGCAACATCTTCAGCGATTCCAGTCGGACCTGCTCTTGCGGTGACTGCGCGGTTTTAAGCAGGGTCTCGACGCCTGCCGACATATTACGCTGGCCGATGCTGCGAATCAGTTCGATTTCTATCTCGGCGGCAGCCCGCGGTATGCTTGCCACAATCTTTTCGTCCACCCCTGAGCCGCGCAGACGATAAAGAGCCTCACGTGCAGCCTGTTGTTCGGCGCCTTCTGTACTCGCCGCGGCCTGCGCCAGCAAATCAACGCTCGAAGCGTCGCCCAACACCGCCAGCGCACCGAAAGCGGCGATACGAACATCCGCCTCGTTGCTCTTGGTCGCATTGCCAACCGTATCCAAACCGGACCGGTCGCCCCGGCCTCCGAGAGCCGACAACACCCCCACCTGACCCACAACCGGCAGACTCGAAAACTCCTCAGTCGCCGCCTTCAGCGGCGCCGGACTATCTATCTCCCTCAAAAGACCCGCCGCCACCGCCCGCATCTGCTCGTCCTGACCCCCTTTAAGAATACCAACCACTATCGTTGCCGCTCTTTCCGGCATCGTCTTAACCATACCTCGCAGCGCAGCCGCCCTAACCGGCGACGCCATCCCAGGCCCGTACATCCGACGGTACACCCTAATCGCCCAGCTCCTGTCACCGTCGGCCAGGAATTTGTCCGCGCAGGCCAGACAGGCATCCGCCCACACAGCATTAAGCCCTGTCCCCGCCGTCGCCCCCGCTCTGCCCAAAACCCGCGCCGCCTCCCTGCCGCCAATCTTGCCCAGCGCCGATATCGCCGCCGCCGCAATCTCCTTATCAGCGTCACTCACTAATCCGCCGAGCTGGCCTGCGGCGCTGCTGTCGCCGCGCCCGCCGAGCGAGTTGATTATCCCGACCTTGACCTTGCCGCCGGTCTTGTCCAGAGCATCTCGCAGGGCCTTGTCAGCCGCCGGCCCCGGTATCCGCTCCAGGGCATAGCGCGCCATATCCGCAGGCTCTATCTCCGAGGTCGCCTTCTCGGTCAGCATCGAAGCCAGCGCACCCACGCATTCGTCCGTACCGATGATGCTCAGCTCTTTACAGATAAACTGCTTGCCCGCCGGCGTCGCTTCCGACCTGAGAAATTCCACAAGACGCTTCTCGATGCCTTTTCTGGCCTCCGCCGAATCATACGTCGAACCAACAAGGTCGCTCAGCTCGCTGAGCGGCTGACGGCTCTGCCCGTATTCGTACCTCGCAACTGCCGACAGCAGCTCATCCAGCGGCCTCGGCTGCTTATAGTCTTTCCATCTGCGCACTTCCGTCGCGGTCGGAAAATCCTCCGGAACCTTCTGTGTCACTCTGCCTGTCGCGGCCCACTCGGCCCCTCGAAGCAAAGTCGTAATAAAGCCCGCGCATTCCATCGCCGGCAGCGAACCACCGCCTCGTCCCACGTGCCCCAGCGCCGTATGAAACACCCTGCCCTTGCCGTAACCGACCGTAAACAGAATCGGCTCATGCTCGCCCGTCCCCTTCTGCGCGGGGTCCGCGTACGCCGTCGCCAGAACCGTCAGGTTCTTCGCCGGGCCGCGAAGCTCGCTGTAAAGCTCATCTTCCGCGTGCATCCACTTCTCGGGCAGCCCCTTTGTGATTGGATGTCCGCCGTTTCGCATAATAACCTCAAAGGCATGCCTCGGCCCGTGACTTCCCCCCCTGCCCGGACTCATATCGCGGACCGCTTTGCCGTCTCGCCAGCGAACATACGGACCCGCCTTTTCGTCCCGCTTGCCCCATCCGCCCAGCCCGATTATTTCGTTATACTCTGGCCACTCCGGAAAAGAATTGTTCGCCGCGTGATAAACGACAACTCCCCCGCCGGAGCTCACGTAGTCAACAAACGCTTTTCTGGTCGCCTCCGGCCATAATTCCCCGTTGTAGTCAAGCACCACCACGTCATACTCGGCAAAGTTGGGCTTGAAACCCTCCATAGCGCCCCCTTTCGGAGGGCTTGTAGCCACGTCAACCTCGAACATGCCCGACTGCTCCAGCATCTGTTTCAAAATCGGGCTGCTTATCTGCCAGCCGTGATTGTTCTGCCCGTTCACGATGAGCGCCTTCAGCGTGGCCGCCTCGGCCGCCCCCGATGTCGCCGCCACAGCCAAACCCAGAACTGCAGCAGTCAAAACCTTTCTCCAGCCTTTCATGATTCTGCCTTTCCTGCTTCCTAAGATTCGCTTTTAACGTCTGCCGGGTCTCTCGCGTCAGCATAGCCCGTTGCATTAAGTCTTGATTTTGGTCCATTTCTGTCTGGTTTTGTTGCTCGCCAGAAGCGTCTCGATAAACAGCATCCCCCGCAGCCCGTCCTCCACCTTCGGAAAGTCAAGCGCCAATGGGTCGGGCCTTGTCCGCGTCAGCTTTGCCCGCACGGCATCGGCGAAGTTGCAGTAAATGTTCGCGAACGCCTCAAAAAAAGCCTCCGGATGGCCGAACGGAAGTCGCGTCGCCCTGCCCGCCGCCGGGCTTCTGCCCGCCACGTAAGGATTGCCCCTCCGCCACACCTGCACCGGCCCATTCGGCTCCTTCACGTACAGGTAATTCGGATGCTCCTGGTGCCATTCGAGCGCCTTCTGCTCGCCGTAAACCCAGATGGCCAGATTATTCTCTTCGCCGATGGAAATCTGGCTCGCGTGCAGAATACCCTTGGCGCCGTTATTGAACCGAACCAGGCAGTTGCCGTCGTCATCCAGCTTTCGCCCCTTGACGAAAATCGTCAGGTCGGCGCAGATTTCGCGTATCTTCAGCCCCGTAATGTACTCAGCTAAGTTCTCCGCGTGCGTGCCGATATCGCCCATGCAGCCTGAGCCGCCGCTTTGTTTGGGGTCGGTCCGCCACGCCGCCTGCTGCTGCCCCGTCTTCTCCAGCAGCGTCGCCAGCCACCCCTGCGGATACTGCACGACTATTTTGCGGATTTTGCCCAGGTCCCCCTGCCTCGCCATATCGCGTGCCAGCTTGACCATCGGATAGCCCGTATAATTGTGCATCAGTCCGAATACAAGACGCGACTGGCGCACGATTTTATGCAGGCTGCGGGCCTCTTCGACGTTGAACGTCATCGGCTTTTCGCACATCACGTGAAAGCCCGCTTCCAGAAAATCCTTCGCGATTGGAAAATGCCAGTTGTTCGGCGTGGTTATCGATACGAAATCTATCCTCTCGCCCGCCGGCAGCTTCAATTCCCGCTCAATCATCTCCGAGTATGTCCGATACGCCCGCCGCGGCTCGATGCAAAGCTCCCGCCCCATCTGCTTCGATTTTCGCGGATTGATATCGAACGCCCCCGCTGCCAATTCTATCCCCCCGTCCATCCGAGCTGCCTTCCGGTGCACCTCCCCGATAAACGCCCCCGGCCCGCCGCCGACCATTCCCATCTTCAATTTCCTGTCAAGTCTCATATTCGCCCCTTTCAATCAAATTTTCACCCGAATGCCGCACCTATTTGCCCCCTGCCTACCGCAAATAGCCGCGGCAGGTCAAGAAACGCCTTAGGCAGATTATAGACACTTACCGCAGCAAAACAAGGTAAAATAAGGCCAAGCCCACCACCACGATTGGCTCGCGCACGTCTCTGACGAGGGTGATCCCGCCCCTGTCATTGCGAGCGCAGCGCGGCAATCTCAAGCTTCTCATTTCCCCACCTGCCCAGGCGCGCAGCCAAAAACATTTACCCACGCAATTGACGCCCTCAAGGGTGGCAGCCTCAAGCGAAGCTTGGGGATGGTTCCCCTGGCTTGCCCGCCACATTATTCGGCGGCTTTAGCGAGCGACCAGCGACAGGCGACGAGCGACGGCCTTGCCTGCCCCCAGGGTGCACTCCTGCGTACCTGCAAACCGGGGGTCATCCCGACCGGAGTCCGCCGCCCCACGTCATCCCGACCGAAGCGCAGCCCTGAGCCTCAGCGAAGGGCAAGCGCAGCGGAGGGATCTCGCCCCCACATATAATCAACCGCCCGTCTATCATCCCCCGAAGGCAGGAATCCACCCCAACTGTCACCCCGAGCCCAGTCGAGGGGTCAATTAAAAAAACCGCGACGCCACGCGTCGCCTCCGCCTCGGTTAGATAATATGAAGGCCATCCTTTCAACGGTTATAATTCTCGAAAAATTATTAACCGAAACCGTCATTTGAAAGGGATGGCCATGAACAAAAGACTACCGAAAAAACAAATGTGGTTCAAGCAAATTAACCCAACAACAGACGACAAAATCTACGTCGGCATCGACATGCACAAAGAATCCTGCAGCGTCGCCATCTGGCTCAACGATGCTCCAGCCATCGATTTCGTCACCCCCGCCGACAACAAAAAGCTCAGCGAAACCCTCGAAAAACTGCGTCCCGCCTTAAAAGTCATCGCCTACGAAGCAG
>DATKVV010000057.1:0-41870 GCA_035529895.1 Sedimentisphaerales bacterium | reverse complement strand
CAGCACAAACCTGGTCTGCGGCATAGGTCCTTCGAAGGCGTCAACTAAAAGCAGCGCACCGTCTGCCATTTTCAAAACACGTTCAACCTCTCCGCCAAAATCGGCATGCCCCGGTGTATCGATTATATTTATTTTATATTCGTCGCCTTGTGAATCCGTATAGTTAATAGCGCAGTTTTTACTTAAAATTGTTATACCCCGTTCCCGTTCCAGCGGATTCGAATCCATAATCAATCCGTGTTCGCTGCTGACCAGCTTGTCGAGCTCCTCGCGGTGGAACATCCCCGACTGGTACAAAAGCTGGTCTACCAGCGTCGTCTTGCCGTGGTCAACATGGGCAATTATGGCCACATTACGGATATAATCTGAATACATAACAGATTCTCAAAAGGAATTAGTGAATATTCGGAATCTGACTTAGTCCTTATTGGATAAACCCAACATATTACATTATTTTTTAGGAATGTCAATGCAAAGCCTCGCAACCGGGTAACCGGGGGTGCCCGTCACGATTGTAGGTGGATTTTTCAGGCAGCCAGTGGCTTTCGCGACCATAGTTCGTCCCACCTTTGATTCAGCCAGCAAACCCGTAAAGCTAACGTCGCCGACGAGCCGGCCCCGCTCCAGATTATCCCCGATTGTTTCAATTTCTTACCCACCCCGTGCTTGCAGCCGGCCTCCACCGCACCAGAACCTATATCATTCCTCATTAAAGAATTTTTCTTTTTTCCTGCATGAAGCCCAATTTCTCTACCTACAAACCTCATGGGCGCCCCAGGGCTCCTCAGGGCCGCATCCTCCACGCCACGTAGCTGGACTCAGGACCTCTGCTCTGTCGCATCGTGCGCAATTAACTGATTTCGAATAGCGCGGCGTTGAATTTGGCGTTGACAAACCGATGTCAATTATGAATAATCACTGCCCGACAGCCTGAAGCCGAAGTGGCGGAACTGGCAGACGCGCGGGATTCAAAATCCCGTCCGGTTCACCCCGGGTGAGGGTTCGACTCCCTCCTTCGGCAGTGTTTTTTGGGGCCAATAAGACATAAATGGAAAATTCGACTGTGCCGGTTTCGGAAAAGGGCGTAATATTCGCAATCGCCAACTCGCGCGTGGTCGTCTCGCGTATTTTCGGGGGCGCGATTCTGCTGCTGCTGCTGTTTACGGGCCATTCGTTCAAAAAGGACGGAGTAATAGATCTGCTGTTTGAGATGTCCGGACTGTTCTTACTTTCACTATGCAGTCTGGGACGGCTGTGGGCGCTGCTGTATATAAGCGGCAACAAGAGGCGCGAGCTGATTACCGATGGGCCATATTCGATGGTGCGGCATCCGCTGTACGTTTTCAGCCTCATAGGGGCGTTGGGAATCGGCCTGGCATCGGAAAATCTGCTGGTTCTGGCCTTGATAATCGCCTTCTATATATTCTACTACCCTTTTACGATACTGGCCGAGGAGAGAAAGCTGACGAATAAATTTGGGCAGGCCTATCTCGAATATATGAAAAGCACGCCGCGGTTTCTGCCCAGGTTCTCGCTGTACAAGGAGCCGGAGACGTTTTCGGTAAACACCAAGAGCTTCGTGTGGAATTTTGTGGACGGCATGTGGTTTATATGGATATTTATGCTGCTGCACGCAATTGAGATATTTCAGGACTTGGGGTGCTTGCCTGTGCTGCTGAGAATACCATAATCGGCCGGCCTGATTTGCATATACGGGGTTGAGTCGGGATAGTCGAAAAAGCGGAGTTGGATAATGGAGGTTCAACAAGCAAGCAGGGCCGTCCACACAGGGTGGAGAGCGGCGGTTGTGATTGCCCTCGTGTTAGCGGGCACATATCTTTTCATGGGTACGCAAAGCACATTGTGGGACCGTGACGAGCCTCGGTTTGCGCGGGCGGCGGTGGAAATGGTGGAGTCGGGCAATTATCTGGTCCCGACTTTTAACGGGCGCATGTGGGCCGATAAGCCGATTCTGTTCTACTGGCTGATGGCGGGGACCATTCGTTTTCTGGGGCCGACGGAGCTTGCCTGCCGGTTTTGGGGGGCCGTGGGGTCGGGATTGACGTGTCTGCTCGTATTTGTGATGGCAAAGCGGCTTTCGGGTGTGAGAGCCGGGTTGTGGGCCATGCTTATATTGGGTTCAACGTTGATGATGCTGGTGGTGGGGACGGTGGCCACGATTGATGCAGTGCTGCTGCCTTTGATAGTCGGCGTACTGGCGGTTTTCATGTTTCTGCCGGAATCGGGAGTGCGTGCATATCAGATAATTATGATGGGGGCGGCGCTTGGTCTGGGGATGCTGGCCAAAGGGCCGATAGGGGTGCTGCCGATTCCCGTGATAGCAGCTACGTTATGGCTGGGGCGCAAGGTTACGCCGGGTACAGGGCGTTATGTCTGGCAGACAGGGGCCGCTTTAATCGTGGGTGTATTGATTTTTCTGGCGTGGGCGATTCCCGCAAACAACGCAACGGGCGGAGAATTTTTGCGCGTCTTTGTCGGGCGACACGTATTGACTCGGGCAATTAAGCCGATGGAGCACCACGGAGGAAACTTTCTGCTTTATTTGCCTTATTATCTGGTTGTTATTGTCGTGGGCTTTTTCCCGTGGACCTTGCACCTTCCCGGGGCTTTTTCAGCGGTAGCGGGAGGGCGGGTCGGCGGACAATATGGTCGAGCGTTATTGCTGGGCTGGATTGTGCCCATTCTGGTCATAATGACCCTGGCTGTTACCAAGCTGCCGCATTACATACTGTTCGTATGGCCGGCACTGGCTTTGGCGGTCGCGGGTACTATTGTCGCAGCAGAACAGGGGCGGCTAACGCAGCGCGACCGAATCTGGCTGCGGCGCGGGGTCTGGTTTTTTGGCCCGCTTGCGGCCGTGCTGGGGGTGGGGTTAATAGTGGGGCCCTGGTTCGTAACGATAACTGATTTGCGCTGGTCCGGTGCGGCAGTGGGGATTGTGTTAACGGTTATGGCGATAATCGCGGTGCGCGCACAACGTGCGAACCGGCCAGAGGCCAGCGCCAGGGTGCTGCTGGGGGGGATGGTTGTTTTTGGGATTATTGTCTTGTTCGGCATCGTGCCGGCGCTTGAGCGGGTGAAGATATCACCCGCCATTGCAAAGGCTGTGAATGACAGGACGGACAGGCAAACGCCGGTGGCCGGCTATAAATACGGTGAGCCGACGCTGAATTTTTATGTCGGTCGGCCCATCGAGACGCTGGGCAGCGAGGACGCGGTTGCTGCGTGGGCCAAAGAGCAACGTCCAGGCGTGCTGATTATTCCAAGGAGCAAGCTGGACGAAATCGAGCGGCGCTGCGGAAGTCTGGCACTGGAGCGAATCGGCTCGAAGAAAGGATTCAACTATTCAAAGGGGCAGCCGCTTGAGGTGGTGGCTCTTGTTCGCAGGGGCAAGGTGTTATGACAAATGACAAAAAAACGTCCCGACCGAAGCGCCCCGGACGCAATCCGGCGGTGGTTGTTTTGATAGCGGGTCTGCTTTTGGCTGCTTTGCTGTCTTATTTGTTTGTTGATGATGGTGTTGTCGACTGGCTGTGTCGGCATCCGAATCAGTGGTACGACAGTAAGCTGGTTAACTCATTCGAGCAGTTAGGTAAGGCGCTGGTGCCGGCCTGGCTGCTGCTGGTCTATTTTCTGGCCACCAGTCGGCGGCAACCGGTGCTTGCGGGCCTTCTGGCTCTGATAATCGTAGGGGCAGCGGTGTTTCCGGTGAAGTTGTCCGTTCGCAGGCCGAGGCCTCAGGATCTTGTCAAGGAGCATTCGCGCGCGGAGGACAGACACGACTTGATGCGGAGCTGGTCATTTCCATCCGGCGACACGGCCGATGCGTTTGCGGTAGCTGTGGCTCTTACGCCGTTTGTGGCCTGGCACTTTGCGCCGGTGTTCTTTGCCGCTGCGGTCGGGATAGGGGTACTGAGGGTAATCGTGTTGGCGCATTACCCATCGGACGTATTTGCGGGAGCGGCGATGGGTGTTTTCTGCGGCTGGCTGGCACTGGAGACAACCCGGCGATGGCTATCGGCCAATTCGCTGCCGTTCAGTCGGTACCGTGGTATCGCGGTCGCGGGTGTGGTTGTCATACCTGTCCTGGTCGGCCTTTTTCAGGGCCTTCAAGCGCTGCTGACTTTCCTGCAGACCTACGGCCTGGCTGCGGGCATCTGCCTGCTTGTTTATGCTATGTGGCCCGGGCGCAACAAGGAAGCCCGAAATCCTAAGCACTAAATCCCGAAACAATATCAAAACCCAAACCCTCAAATCATCGAAACAGTGGCCGCGGCCCCGTTAGAAATTGAAAAAATTGGATTGACGATGTGGCTTGGGTGTTTATAATCGGCTCGCAGTGATACAGCGCTGTGGGAATTCCTTGCGTTTAAGGAATTTCTTGGTGATGAGTACATGGTATTGGCGCCACAGGCCATCGTAACTGATTGTTGACGCGCGGCAATTGTAGCAAGCGAGCTTTGTCGGAAAATGTTGCCTTCGGCCCGCGGGAGAAAAAGATACGAAAGAGTGTAAGGGAAAGAGAGAAATAGGTATGGTGTCCCCGGATTTGTGGAGGTATGGTGTCCCCGGATTTGTGGTGGGCTTTGACTGATTTGCAAATTTCCTGTATAGCATGGGCCAAAAGACCTGGGAGCACACATGCGCGGAGCTTCTGGTCTTGCGGTAATTCCGGGTGCGAGGCAATATTTGAGGTTCAAGGCTAAGTGTTGCGCGGTATGCGAAAGCTCCGAAGGAGACAAGAAGATGGCTGAAGAAGCTAAAGAAATAATGTATCAGGTGCATGATGTACCCCTGAGGGATATAAGAGACCCTGATAAGAGTGGACTCAATGTTAGGATGACCGATAGGAATGTGGGGGTCGAAGAACTGGCGAAGAACATCAAGAAACATGGCCTTTTGCAGCCTATTGTTCTACGTGGTAATTTTGGCGACCCGCCTTACGATTTGATTGCCGGGCACAGAAGGCTCGCCGCACACCGTCTTATGCCTGAACAGAAGACCATCAAAGCTTGGTTCAAACCGGCAGATTACGACGATTTCAAGGCGAAGGTGGATTCGCTAATTGAGAACATGCAGAGGGTGGAACTTAATCACGCTGATACGGCAGAAGCTATTACTATGATGTATAAGAGGTATGGCAACAATGTACGACGGGTAGCCGCCGATATAGGAATTTCAGAAGCGACTGTCAGAGATTACCTGAAAATCGATGAGTTTGCGTCACCTAAAGCGAAGCGGCTGTTGCGACAAGGCAGCGTGACAAAAGAGGACATCAAGAGGGTTATAAAGGCCGCACAGGGCAACATGACGAAAGCGGACAAGCTATTAGACCAACTGCCCAGCATGACCACATATGACAAGGACCGTATGGCCAAATATGGTGGGCGCCACCGGGAAGCAAGTGCGGACGAGATAATAAGAAAGGCGCTCGAGCCAAGGCACGTCCCCACAATAATACTCGAGTTGGAACCAGACGTAGATAAGGCTTTGAACAAGGCAGCCAGAGAATTGGATATGGACCGAGCGGCAGTTGCCGCGGAAGCAGTTGCGCAGTGGCTGAAGGGAAAAGGATTCCTTGCGTAATAGTAAGGATAAAACGCGGGAGGCT
This sequence comes from Sedimentisphaerales bacterium, assembly GCA_035529895.1. Classification (GTDB taxonomy): domain Bacteria; phylum Planctomycetota; class Phycisphaerae; order Sedimentisphaerales; family Anaerobacaceae; genus JAUWKC01. Next base: position 36,238 of record DATKVV010000057.1, on the reverse strand, counting down.
AAGTGGCGAAGACAGATGAGATAGAGAAGGCAGTGGTGACATTGATCGGGTGCACACGGCGCAAGAAGCGCGCTAAGAGCATCACTGATATTGCAGCTATGATAGAATTCCTTCGCGATGAGTTGGGCAGTTATAGTGCCGTGGCCAACAAAGTGGGGTTATCTACCGAAATGTTGCGCGAGTTTAGAAGCGTGAAGCAACTTGATCCGGAAATACATACGCTGGTGGAGAAACGTATTATTGACAGTGTGGATTTGGTATATCGGATCAGCAAGCTTGATTCAAAAAGTCAAAAAGCTCTTGTTGAGAAATTTCTGAAGGGTGACCTTACTCTTGATGATGCGCGGGTTCTCAAATCGTTCAAAGGGGCTAAAGGAGTGTCGGCGACGTACGCAATTTCCAAAGTTGTGCGATCGCGAGATATACGGACCTATATACTTCGTTTTCCAGTGCCGCGCGGCAGAAGCAAGAAGCTACTGCGAGAGGAGTTTCGCAAAATCACAGGTGAACAAGAAATCGTTGCATTCAAGATCGAGGGCCAGAGAGCGGTTTTAGAATTGTCCTACAAGGGCCAAAAGAAATTGCGCGACGCGGCAAGAAGGGACAAGTTGACTCTGGCCAGGTCGGTGCAGAATATCATCGGTGGAGAATAGGAGAGGAATAGGCGGATGGTATCAGAATCCTTCGGTTGCGGGCACGGACGTTTGCTGTTGGAGACGCGTTTTCGCACTATGATGGCTGAATTTACTACATGGCGAATGAATGATTTTATTAGGCAACTGGAAGCCTTGAAAAGTCGAGGTAGGGTACTCCCATTTGTGCGAGGCCTCAGACTGTCCGCTCACTTAATATATGCAACAAGGGAACTGCTTGTTGGCAGTCCTTTGACTGCGAGTTGGGGACACATTTTGGATGCAAACGGCGTTTTCTGCTCTCCGGAGTGCGATGTCATAATTCACAGGAAAGATGGACAGGTGGACCGGTGGAACGGCCATGAAGATCCAGTCATGGATTTTCGGTTTGTCTCCACGCAAGGCGCCATTGCGGTGATCAGCTGCAAGTCGCAGTTGAAAACCATAGATAGCAAATACCCAGAATCGGTCAAGAAGTACGTGCCAAGAGTCTGGCTTTTCACTGAGTGCTGTGGTCCTCGGAGCGTGAAAAGGCTGGCCAATGAAGCGCGACAAGCAGGCTACGAACAATTCTGGCACCTATATACCTGGTCACCGAAGACGATGCCTAAGTCTAACGAGCACGGTTGGATGAATTTTGTCCAGGAGGTCCAAAGGCTCCAGGTAGCATGCAGGACCCAAAACTAGTCTTCTGAAACGGCAACAAAAATTTGAGGGATTACAGGGGAAAAACCGATAACTAAGTTGATGTGCGCTGCCGAGAACGACAAGAGCCGGAGAACCAACGCTTATGACGCGGCATGGGCTGATGCTGCAAGGGCGATTTCTGCCAAGAATCTGCGGGGCTTACAAGTTTATTGTTCAAGATGTCGGCGCAGTGGGACGCTGACGTCCAAGTGGGTCGAAAAGACCCCCGTCAAGCCGCTTTATATCTGCCATAGCAATGGGAACGGATATTTTAAGGCTTGTGAATTAGACGAAGCGCGTGCGAGAGCTGCCAGAGCCAAGATCAGCATTGGCAGAGATGATGTCCTTAAGCTGTTGCGACTGGGCAGCCCGTTCATTCTGTTTAGCGGCGGCAAGGACAGCCTTTGCCTTCTTGAGTATATGCGCCGACTTGCCCGCCATGCGAACAAAGAAATAACCGCCCTCCATGCTGATACCACGGCGGGTTTTCCCGAAGTTGAGGAATACGTCCATAAGGTGTGTAGGAAATTAAAGGTGCCTTTAGTAACCCTCCGGCCCCACCGTGACTACTTCGAGACGGCGAAAAGATGGGGAATACCCGGCGTAAGGTCGCGCTGGTGCTGCGAGACGCTGAAGGTAGCCCCTATGCGGCGGTTCCTTGCTACCGTTGAAGGGCCTAAGGTGATTTTTGATGGGATTCGGGCCGCAGAGTCCAACATACGGGCAACTTATGTCCCCGTATGGTTCCATCCGGCTTTTCGGTGTATAAGCGTTAGCCCCATTTTCGGCTGGTCGGACGCAAAGGTGCTTAACTACATACAGCGGCATAATCTGCCCAAGAGCCCAGCCCAGCACCTAAACACTTCTGCCGAATGTTGGTGTGGGGCTTATAAGTGCAAAGCAGACTTTGAGGCCCTGCTCGATATCCACCCGGAGATTTTTGATAAGCTGGTGGACGTGGAAAAAGCACAGCGCGGCAAGTACACGTTTATCTTTGAGAACGGCAAGCGCATACCATTGGCAAGCCTTAAAAGCCAAAAGCTGGCCTGAACCTTGGTTGTTTCACGCTTCAAAGTTCAGCGCTGCCAATTGGCAGTGCACTTCTGCGGCGGACAGCCGCCGGACCTCCGAGATTGGTTGACGCGGTGAGACCCTTTCCTGATAATCAGCGTCACCAAAAAAGACCGCATTCTTGGCCAGTTTTCTTGTTGACTTTTGTTTGGCAATCTGTTAAAATCCCCAATGCTTGTCCGCCGGAGGCGGATTTGCCTGCCCCTTAGGGGCCGGCAGCTTGCCCCTTCCCTTGGGGGGCGGCAGACTTGCCCGCCGTTTACCCGCCGTTTGTTTGGCGGGAAGGCGGATATGGCGGACTTGCCCGCCGTAGGCGGGGCCCCGCACGTTTTTGTATCAGCAGATACACGCCAAATATAATCGTTCGCGAATGCTCAACAACCGTGAAATACGCAATACGAGATACCAGATACGAGATGCGAGATACGAGTCTTCTGCCCTCTGCCTTCTGGCAAACCCGGCAAGCCACCGCACCCCCAAACAACTTGCCCATCCCGCCAACTAAATATGAGCTACGCAATACGAAATACGATATACGCAATACGATATACGGGCTTGCCCGCCACGGCGCTTGTCCGCCATAGGCGGATTTGGCGGGCGACGAACGCCGTGCGACGGATACGCCCTCTACACTTGTCAAGAATCCTCTACAAATTCGCCCTTTTATGCAAAACAAACCCAATTTCCGAAAGGACGATATGACCCTAAAGCCTTATGTGACAAAGTATTACGAAAATGAACCACGACTTCAGACTCCGGCAAAACAAACCCAAACAAAGCCAACCTGTCGCGGCGTAGCCTGCTTGCCACGGCGAAGTCCCATACAAAGCCGGGCTGGCGAAGCCGGATTAAACCCAACCTGTCGCGGCGTAGTCGAAGCGAAGCGCAGATCCCTGCGGGTGAGCTTTTCGAAATCCTCAAGCCGGGGACCGGATCAAATCCCAAAAAATCCCCCTGCGCCCAGCGAAGCCGGCAATCTACATTTACGATTGACGATTGGCTATCGGCGCTATTTTGCGACGAACGGCGACAACTCCCGCAGGCGGTTGATGATGGGGGGGATTTTTTCGAGCGTGTACTCGACTTCTTCCTGGGTATTGTACCGGCTGAGGCTGAAACGGATGGACCCGTGTGCGGCGGTGAAGGGCACCCCCATCGCGCGGAGCACGTGCGACGGTTCGAGCGAGCCGGAAGTGCAGGCCGAGCCGCTGGATGCGCAGATGCCGTGGCGGTCGAGCATCAGCAGGATGGCTTCGCCTTCGACGTATTCGAAGCTGATGTTGCTCGTGTTGGGCAGCCGGTTTTCCTTGTCGCCGTTGAGCCGGCAGTCGGGGCAGGTTTCGAGAATACCGTTCTCGAGCCTGTCCCGAAGCTCTTTGACTCTTTGGTTTTCTTCTTTGATGTTCGCGCCGGCCAGCTCGCAGGCCCTTCCGAGGCCGACGATGCCGGGGATATTTTCGGTGCCGGCCCGCCGGCCGCCTTCCTGATGGCCGCCCAGCATATAGGGCGACAGGCGTGTGCCTTTGCGGACGTAGAGGACGCCGACGCCCTTGGGTGCGTGGAGTTTATGGCCGGAGAGGCTCAAAAGGTCGATGCCGCTATTGGAGAGGTCGAGGGGGATTTTGCCGACAGCCTGGACGGCGTCGGTGTGGAAGACGACGCCTCGCTCGGCGACCATGTCGGCGATTTTGTCGATGGGGAATATGACGCCTGTCTCGTTGTTGGCGTACATGATGGTGACCAGGGCGGTGTCATCGTCGAGATGGTGTTCGAGTTCGGCCGGGTCGAGCCGGCCGAGCTTGTCGACCCCCAGCTCGACGACGGTATATCCGTGGTTTTCGAGGTCACGGCACGTTGCCAGGACCGCGGGATGCTCGACGCGGGTGGTGATGACCTTGCGCTTGTTGGGCACGGCGGCCAAGGTCCCCTGGATGGCGGCGTTGTCGCTTTCGGTGCCGCCGGAGGTGAAAATAATCTCGCCGGGGTCACAGCCAAGCAGGGACGCGACCTGCTCGCGGGCGAGGCGGATTCTGCGGCCCATTTGTCCGCCGAAGGCGTGCATGCTCGAAGGGTTGCCGTAAAGCTCGCAGAAAAGGGGCCTGATTTCTTCGAGGACCTCTTCGGCTACTTTTGTGGTGGCGTTGTTGTCGAAGTATATGGTTTTCATTATTTATCCTCTATGGTTGTGCGGCTGTTCGGCCGATTCTTTGTCTTCCTCGACGAAAAGGTCCTCCGAGACGAATTCGCGCAGCCTGGCCTCGACGACGTCTTTCATCGTAAATTCGGCCATCATGCACTGGGCGCACATGCCGCGGAAGGCGACGATGACCTTGTTGGCTTCGACGTCGATGAGCTCGATGTTGCCGCCGTGTGCGCGGAGTGCGGGTCGGATTTGCTGGTTGATGGTCTGCTGGATGAGCTGTATTTTTTCGATGTTGGTGAGTTTTCGGCCTTTGGCGGGGGCCTTGGCGGATATTTCCTTCGCGCGGTCGCCCTGGATGCGTTGAATGATTTTTTCGATTTCGCCGTGGCAGCCGCCGCAGCCGCCGCCGGCCTTGCAGTAGTTTGTGACCTGGTCGACGGTGGTCAGGTCGTTTTCGAGGATTACTCTTTCGATGTCTTTTTCGGTGACGCCGAAGCAGGTGCAGACGACCCTGCCTTCGAGCTCGTGTTTTTTGGCGCCGCCGGTGCGGTAGTTTTCGATGGCGGCTTCGAGGGCTTCGCGGCCCATTACAGAGCAGTGCATTTTCTGCTCGGGCAGGCCGCCGAGGTAGTCGGCGATGTCTTTGTTGGTGACTTTGGCGGCCTGGTCGAGGGTCATGCCCTTTATCATCTCGGTGAGGACCGAAGATGTTGCGATGGCGCTGGCGCAGCCGAAGGTCTTGAACTTGGCGTCCGTGATTCTGCCCTTCTGGTCGAGCTTAAATGTCAGCTTCAGGGCGTCGCCGCAGGCGAGGGAGCCGACTTCGCCGGCGCCGTCGGGGTTCTCGATTTCGCCGACGTTTCGGGGGTTGAAGAAGTGGTCTTTGACCTTATCTGTATATTCCCACATAATTCGTATCTCGCATTCTGCATCCTTGCGTCAGAATTTACCCTGAGCGCAGCCGAACAGGCTCAGGAGGGGTCCGGTACCCCGGTTAGTCTCCCTTGCATAAGAAAACCGCATGGGCGAAGGCCCATCGGTACTTCGCACAAGAGAAATTCTATGATTCAGAGGGCGGCAATGCAATGCAAAATTGAAAAAAGCAAAATGCAAAAATACAACGCAAGAATGAAAGTGGAAAGGGCGAAAATACAGATTAAAAGGCAAGAATTGGATTGACAATGGAGGGTGGGGGCGACCCGGAAAGGCAAAAGTTCAAGGGAAAAGCGAAAAACCATACTGCAAAATTTAAAGGGGGGAAAGCAAAAGTCAAAAAGACAAGGGAAGATTCAAGAATGGGGCTTGGGGAGATAGGGGATAGAAAATTTTTGTTGACTGTTGGCGGCGGGGGTCTATAATTGCGGGCGAGTGATGCAGCGGTGTGGGAATTCCTTGCGTTTACGGGAAAGAGCCCCAGTTCCCGCCAGAAGGACCCGCCTGCGGCGGGCAAGCCCGCCAGAAGGACGGCGGGTAAACGGCGGGTAAACGGCGGGTAAACGGCGGGCGAGCTCGTGGATGAGTAGATGAGGTTATGGGTAGATGGTTTAATGGTAAATGGTTAAATGGATGCTCGATGTTGGATGGTCCTGATTGGTAATTGGTGAGATGGTTGTAGCTCAGATGGTGGCCGGGGATTATGGTTGTCGAGAAATACGTGCGCGGGAAAAAAGGGGCGCGTTTGCGAGGGGATGCGACGGAGCATGCGCGTCAGGTGGCGCTGGAGGTGGTGGTTGAACGATTAAAGGTGAGTTTTTTGGGTTGATAAGATTGATTGACTTTGATAAAGTAGTGAACGTGCTGTCAGTTGTGTGGAGGACGCGAGAGGCATACAAGGAACGACCAGCATGGCAGTAGTTAGATCTGCTTTGGAAAGCAGGACTCAAGAGCGGGAGGCACTCTGCAGCAGGTACCGGTCAAAGATTGTACCTAACAGAGACCTCGATGGGACTCTCGTTAGCTTCCAAGCGAGCCGAAAGCGAGCTTTCTACCGGTGGTTCAAATACAAAGAGGGAGTCGCCGCGCAATTTGTGGAATGTATCGTCAGACGACTGGGAAGAGAACGCGGGGTATTGCTTGATCCTTTTGCAGGTGCGGGGACCGCACTGTTTGAAGCGAGGAAGATAAGGTGGGAGGATGATGATTGAGGCTAAAGAGACCTTGTTCCTTACTCTGGCTTTCGTGGTGCCCGGCTTCATGTGGAATTGTATACACTCGGTTTTCACACCCAGAAGGGTTGAGAGGACCCAGCTTCTGTTTCTGAGATTTCTGACGTTTAGCTGTATTAATTATGGCGTGTGGTCATGGCTTGTGTATTTGGTTTTTAAGTCGGAGTTTTTCAAAAAGTCAGCCGTGGTCACGGGAATTGCATGGTTGACAATGATATTCGTAAGCCCGGTCTGCCTGGGTTTTGTGACTGGCCTGCTAAGTCAGAAGGATTTTTTTCGGAAAGTTTTTGCGAGGATGGGGCTTAGCTCGATTCATGCTATACCAACGGCGTGGGATTATAAGTTCAGCAAAAGCACAAAACCTGTGTGGGTACAAGTCAGTCTGAAAGATGGCCGGAAGATAGGTGGTCTATATGGGGGTCAATCATTTGCGTCATCTGTTCCGGAAGAGCGTGACTTATATCTTCAGCAAGTGGTACGAGTCTCGCAAGATGGCAAGTGGGAACGTCTGAAGCGTAGCGACGGAGTTTTGATAAGGGGGGATGAAATAGAGTATATTGAGTTTATTCAAGTTGAATAAGGAGGCTTATCATGGCCAAGGGAAGTGAAAACGAGGACGCTAAGAGATTGAGGATGGAAAAAAAGGGTTATCAGCCGCTAGGGGAAGGATATGAGGGGGATGATCGTACAGAGGCAGGTTACCAACCGGACGATACTGGCACTCCCGAAGGCGGGAATCCGCCGACGGTGGAGGATACGATAGATCCGGGCGGAAAGAAGTGAGTAGAATTGTTATTGGCACACGAGGATTGGGGTGCCATAAGGTGACGGAGCTAGGGGTGGCGGTGAGGTTTGTTCCGGGGGGCCTAAGGAGATTGCAAGTGTTAGGGTCTGGCGTTGAAGATGGGGCGAAGTAGTGGGGGGTGGTTTGTCTTGGCACGGAGATGGAGCGATGAGTTGGTTTGCTGGATTTGTGGCGTCAATCCCTAATGTCGTATGGGCGGCAATTGTTGGTGCGTGCGGAGTAATTGTTGGCGCGATGATTGCGTGGATAAGCGTTTGTCTTCAATTGAGACACGACGCGAGAGAAAGGGAAAAGGAGCGGGAGATGAGCCTTCGTCAAGAGGTCTATCTCTTTGCGGCAGAGCAAATTGGCAAGTTTTTGGAATACCTTAGCAACTTGTATCAGACAAGCGAAGGGACTCCGAAAGAGTACTCAAGCGCGATGGAACGCGTACATATAATAGCCACGGATGAAACACTCAAAGCTGCCGCAGACTTAAACGATCACTTGGTAAAAGTCTTGTGCGAAGTAGTTCCGGCAAGACACGAAATAGTTCTATTGGGCCGACAACTGGAAAGTCTTGGTCGGGCACATGAAAGAAGGCTGAGAGAGGTCGACAAGACACTGGAACAAATGAGGGAATACAACCTACAGGGCGAGGTGGACAGCCAAAAATGGGCTGTTATTCAGGCCAACTACGATTTTGCGGACAAGGAATTGTCGCAAATACTTGAGCAAATAAGAGAATCTTGCATTAAGCAGATGAAGCTGACCAATGACCTCGCGATCAAGTGTATGGAAGGAACTGTGGAAGTTGAAGAACTGCTGGCCGCATTTACTGTAGCCGTCCGAAAAGAGTTAAACACTCCTTTGGATGAAGCAGCATACAAACGGAGACTCAAAGTAAGTCATGAGAAGTGGAAAGAGGGTGTGGCAAAATACATAGCTTCTATGAGGAGTAAGTATGAGCAGGTTCTTAACGTGGAATGGTCCAAGAAGCCGGGCGGGTAGATATTTTTCAAGATGAGGGGTGTTGGGCGTGAATGGTGACACGAGAGACGCACGAATTTTACTAGCGGGGTTTGGGGGCAGGAAAGAAAGTGAAAAGTTAATCCGCCGCAGGCGGATTAAAGTGGAAAGTGTAAAGCTGCGGAATCCGCGGGGGGAGTAGATGGTTTTTTTGATAGATCCCTCCGCTCGCTGCGCTCGGTCGGGATGACTGGCGGGTGGGCTGCGGTGGGGATGACGCGGGAGCGGGAAGTGGAAAGTCAATCCGCCTTCGGCGGACAAGTCCGCCTCCCCGCCAATCCGCCAAACGGCGTGGCGGACGAGCAGGACGGCGGGCAAGCGGCGGATAAAAGTGGAAAGCGCAAAACTAAAGCTCAAAGTGCAAAAGTAGGGAAGGCGCCTGTTCGGATGGGCTGGCGGCTTCGGCTTATTCGGGACAGGCATCTAACAAGGAAGGGCCGACGTAGAAGGCCAGATTCTTGGCTACGCACAGAATGACAATGGGGGGACGGTTGAGATTGCCACGGCCTTCGGCCTCGCTACGACAGAAAGGTAGCGTGGAGGGGGGTAGCGTAGAGAAGACCGCGTGGGCTAAGGCCCATGCTACAAGCTATTCTATTTTGTAATAGTCTCAGTTGTTAACTCAAGACTGCGAGCTTGCTTTGAGCGCCTGTTCGACGTCGGCGATTATGTCGTCGATGTGCTCGGTGCCGACGGAGACGCGGACGTAATCGGGGGTTACGCCGGCGGCGAGCTGTTCGGGTTCGGTCAATTGCGAGTGCGTCGTGCTGGCGGGGTGGATGACGAGAGTTTTACTGTCGCCGATATTGGCGAGGTGACTGGCCAATTTGACGCTGTTTATGAATTTGATGCCGGCCTGTCTGCCGCCTTTGATTCCGAAGCCGAGGATGGCGCCCTGGCCTTTTGGCAGGTATTTTTTCGCAAGGGCATAGTCGGGATGCGAGGGGAGTCCCGGATAGTTGACCCAGGTGACTTCGGGCTGTTTTTCGAGCCACTTTGCGAGCTTGAGGGCGTTTTCGGAGTGCCTGGGCATGCGCAGGTGCAGGGTTTCAACGCCCTGGAGGAAGAGGAAGGCGTTGAAGGGCGACATGCAGCTACCCATATCGCGGAGGAACTGGGTGCGTGCCTTGATGATATAGGCGAGGGGGCCGAAGCTTTCGACGTATTTGACGCCGTGATAGCTTGGGTCAGGCTCTGTGAGCTCGGGATAGCGGCCGTTTGTCCAGTCGAATTTTCCGGAATCGACGATGGCGCCGCCGATGGAGGTGCCGTGGCCGCCGATGAACTTTGTGCAGCTATGGACGACGATGTCGATGCCGTAGTCGATGGGTCTGAACAGTATGGGGGTGGTGACGGTGTTGTCGCAGATTACGGGCATGCCGTGTTTGTGGGCTATGTCGGCTATTTTTTCATATTGCAGGATATCATTCTTTGGGTTGCCGACGCTTTCGATGTAAATCAGCCGGGTGTTGTCTTTGACGGCGGCGGCGAAATTTTCAGGCTGTTTTGGGTCGACGAAGGTTACTTCGATGCCGAGCTTGCGGAAGGTCTGACTGAAGAGGGTGACGGTGCCGCCGTAGAGGGAATTGGAAGAGACGATGTGGCCGCCAGCGCCGCAGATATTGAAGATGGAGACATAGATGGCGGATTGGCCGGAGCTCAGAGCGAGGCCCCCGACGCCGCCTTCGAGGGCGGCGAGGCGTTTTTCGAGGACGTCGGTTGTCGGATTCATCAGGCGGGTGTAGATGTTGCCGAATTCTTTGAGGGCGAAGAGGTTTGCGGCGTGGTCGGTGTCCCTGAATACGTAGCTGGTTGTCTGATAGACGGGCACGGCCCTGCTTCGGGTGTCTGAATCGACCTGCTGGCCTGCGTGGAGAGCGAGTGTTTCGAGATGATATGCGGGTTCATTTGTCATTTTTCCGGTCCTTATTTATTTGGCTGGTAAGATTTCCATCATTCTGTCGAGCGCCTTTTTGGCTTTTGTTCTTATTTTTTCGGGTATAGTGACCACGAAGCGGGTATCCTCCAATGACCACAGAATTTTATCGAGGGTGATGCGTTTCATATTGGGACAAGTGGCCCGTTCGGTGGCGGGGAAGAATTCGGCCTGTGGATTCTGCTTTTTGAGGGCATGAATTATTCCGATTTCGGTAGCTATTATGAATTGCTTGGCGGGGCTTTTTTTTGCGAACTTGAGCATTTGGCCTGTGCTGAGTATCTGGTCGGCAAGGGCCTTGACAGGCTCGGTGCATTCGGGATGGGCCATTACGACGGCATCGGGATATTTAGCTTTTGCGGTTTCGATATCGCGCTGCGTTATTGCGACGTGCACGGTGCAATAGCCGGGCCAGAGGATGAGGTCTCGGCCGGTCTTTTCGGCGACGAAGCGGCCGAGATGCTGGTCGGGCACGAATATTATGGGTTTGTCCTGCGGCAGAGAGTTTACAAGCTCGACGGCGTTGGCGCTGGTGCAGCAGTAGTCGCTTTCGGCCTTGACCTCGGCGGAGCTGTTGACATAACAGACCACCAGTGCGTCGGGGCGCTGGTTTTTCAGGTCCCTTAGCTGGTCTGCGGTTATCATATCGGCGAGGGGGCAGCCGGCGAACTTGTCGGGCAAGAGGACGGTTTTTCGGGGTGAGAGGATGGCGGCGGTTTCGGCCATGAATTTCACGCCGCAAAAGACTATTAGGTCGGCGCTGCTTCGTGAGGCCTCGACGCTCAGGCCCAGGGAATCGCCGGTGAAGTCGGCTATGTCCTGGATTTCGGCGGGCTGATAGTTATGAGCGAGTATAACAGCATTTCGCTGACGTCTGAGCTGTGTTATCTTTTCGAGCAGTTGACCGGTCAAAGTGAATCTCCTTAATGTGTCAGTTGCCGGGCGGGTTGTGCTTGGTGTAAACGAGGTCGGCCTTTGCTGTGGCGACGGTGACGCCGGCGGGGACGGATTCTTTTATCCAGACGTTGCCGCCGATGACGGAGTTTTTTCCTATGACGACGTCGCCCAGTATTGTCGCCTCAGCGTAAATGGTCACGTTATCCTCGATAGTGGGGTGTCTCTTGCCGCCTTTTATTATTCTTCCTCTTTCATCCTTCGGGAAGCTGAGTGCCCCGAGTGTGGCGCCCTGATATATTTTCACGTTATCGCCGATTATGGTGGTTTCGCCGATTACGACGCCGGTGCCGTGGTCGATGAAGAAGTTTCTGCCGATTTTTGCGCCGGGATGGATGTCGATGCCGGTTTTGGTGTGTGCGTACTCGGTCATTATTCGGGGAATCAGCGGTACGTCCTTGAGATACAGCTCGTGGGCGATGCGATAGGTTGCAATGGCGGTGATGCAGGGGTAGCTTATGACGATTTCCTCGTTGGATTTCGCGGCGGGGTCGCCATCGAAGGCGGCGGCGACGTCGCCTTTGAGGAGCTGTCTGATTGCGGGCAGTTGAGTGAGCAGATGGCGGGTGGCGTCCTCGGCCATTTTTCGGCAGTCGCCTGTATCGCATTGCTCCATTCGGCAGCGATACTTGAAGGCACGTTCTATCTGTTCGGCAAGCTCGGTGTAGACGTGGTAGAGGATGTCGATGACAACATAGTTTATGTTCGATGTTGTAACCGTTCTTCTGCCGGTGTAGCCGGGGAAAAGCAGTTCGGTGAGCAGATCGAGGATTTCGATGATTTTATCGCGGACCGGCAAATTGGAGGCGTCAATGAAATTTATGCCTAAATCGTCCCTGTAGGTCTCGGCGATTTGGTCGACGAGATTATGAATTGTTTTTTGGGCTGCTTTGTCATTGGGCATTGTCGTATCCTCTCACAGAGACAAGGGTTTGGGAATATGTTGCCTGCGGCCCATGCTTATATTCCTTCGTACATGGGGGTGGATATATATCGTTCGCCGGTATCGCATATAAATGTAACGATGACCATGCCCTTGTTTTCGGGGCGGCGAGAGAGCTGGACGGCCGCCCAGACGTTGGCGCCGGCGCTGATACCGGCAAGAATGCCTTCTTTAAGCGCCAATTGCTTTGCTGTATTCAGAGCGTCTTCGTTCGAGACCTGAATAATCTCGTCGATTATAGCAACGTTCAGGACATCGGGGACAAAGCCTGCACCGATTCCCTGTATTTTGTGGGGTCCGGGTTTGCCGCCGGAGAGTACGGGTGAATCTTTCGGCTCAACGGCGACGATTTTGAGGCGGGGGTTGTGTTTTCTGATAACCTCGCCGCATCCGGTAATTGTTCCGCCGGTTCCGACGCCGGCGACGAGAATGTCGACTTGTCCGCCACTGTCTATCCAAATCTCTTTGGCAGTGGTTTCCCTGTGAACCTGGGGATTTGCGGGGTTTTTGAACTGTTGGGGCATGAAGGAATTAGGGTTTTCGGTGATAAGCTGTTCAGCTTTTTCGATGGCGCCGGCCATGCCTCGCTCGGCGGGGGTGAGGACTATTTCAGCGCCAAACAGTTTCAGGAGCTTTCTTCTTTCAATGCTCATGGATTCGGGCATTGTCAGGATTAGACGGTAGCCTTTGGCGGCGCAGATGAAGGCGAGTCCTATTCCGGTATTGCCGCTGGTCGGTTCGATGACGAGGGTGTCGGGTTTCAGTAAGCCGTCGTTCTCGGCGGCCTGTATCATCGACAGTGCGATTCTGTCTTTGACACTGCCGGCGGGATTTTGGGATTCGAGCTTGGCCAGGATAGTCGCCTTGTCTGAGCCGAGCTTATTTATTTTTACCAACGGCGTGTAGCCAACCACGGCAGTTATGTCTTCGAATATGGCGTTCATAATATTACCTTTCAGGGTTTATATTTGATAGTCGGGGGTTTTCTTATCCTCTGCCTTGTCTATTAAATCCTGAAGCGTTATCGACCTGAGGACGTTTTCTATCGCCTCCTGAACCTGTGCCCAGAGCTGCCTTGCGATACAATCGGCGACCTGGGCACAGTAGTTTTCATCTTCAAGGCACTCGACGGTAATCACGGAGCCTTCAAGGGCGTTGAAGACGTCGCTGAGTTTAATCTGGTTCGGGGGCCTGGCAAGGACGTAGCCGCCTTTTGAGCCTCTGATGCTTCTGACAAATCCTCCTGATTTGAGCAAAGCCATCAATTGTTCGAGGTATTTGACGGATAGATTCTGGCGCTGGGCAATAGCCCTGGTCTGGAGGGGGCCCTTTCCATGGCTCAAGGCCACCTCTATGACTGCCCTTATGCCGTATCTGGTTCGGGTAGAGAGTTTCACGGAAAATCTCCTATTATTCCCATTACAATGGTAGTGTATTATACGAACTTGTAAAAGGTTGGTGCCACAAAAAAGTAAGGAATTTGTAAAAAAACCAGAAAAATATTTAAGAAATCCGGTGTCTTGAAGGGTTGTGGGCGTTTGTGGCCTGGCAGATTGGTGAGTCAATGCGTTTTTATTATAGATGCCGGGGTTAAAATTTCTTGACAGGCCGGAGGGCTGTTCGTATAATGCAAAGCTCGGTTTGGGATTATGTCAAAGAGGGGTTACGGATGACGAGAAGTTCCACAAGAAGAGTGGCTTTTATTTCCTCGTTCCCGCCGATGAGATGCGGAATTGCAACCTTCACGTCGGACCTTGTCAGGTCGGTTTCGTCCGCCGGGAGAGGCCAGTTTCAACCATTGGTCGTGGCGATACGGTCAGACGAGGAGCTCAGGTACGAAAACCCCGTGAAGTTCGAAGTCCGGCAGAGCGTGAAAAGCGATTACATTTCTGCGGCTGATTATATCAATTTCAGCCATGTTGACGTGGTTTCGGCCCAGCACGAGTTCGGGCTGTTCGGGGGGGAAGCCGGCTCATATTTGAGCCTGCTGCTGACTCGGTTGAACGCGCCGGTAATCACAACACTGCATACGGTGCTTGATAACCCGACCCCCGCATACCACAAGTCGCTGGTGGAGGTCTGTAATTCCTCCTACAAAGTGATCACTATGAACGAGCGCGGGGTGGGTATGCTGACGGGCATTTACGGCGTATCGCCCCGGAAGATAGAGCTGATTCCACACGGGATTCCAGACCTGCCTTTCGTTGACAGCAACTATTACAAGCACAAGTTTGGTATGGAAGGGCGAAGAACTATTCTGACATTCGGTCTGCTGAGTCGCAACAAAGGGATAGAGGTGATGCTCGAGGCGCTTCCGGCTATCATTAAGGCCGAACCGTCGGCAGTGTATATAGTACTGGGTATGACGCATCCGGCGATATTGAAACAGGAGGGAGAATCCTACAGGTACGGTCTGCAGCGAATGGTGAAAGAATTGGGGCTGCAGGAGCACGTGATTTTTCACAACAGGTTTGTGAGCGACGAGGAGCTTGAGAATTTTCTGTGTGCAGCCGATGTTTATGTTACTCCATATCATAACAGGGAGCAGTTGACCAGCGGGACATTATCGTTTGCTGTGGGGGCGGGCAAAGCGGTTGTTTCGACGCCTTACTGGGCGGCCGAGGAGCTGCTGGCGGACGGGCGGGGAAAACTGGCTGGTTTTGCGGATTCGCATCAAATTGCCGAAGCGATAATAGAGATACTTCGCAGCGATTCACTGTTTTATTCGATGCGAAGACGCTCCTACGATTATGGCAGGCCGAGAACATGGCTGAAGATCGGCCATATTTACTGGAAATTGTTCGGTGGGAAACGGCTGCCGGCGCCTGTTGTGGCGAGGGCGGCGCCCTCAGCGGCCGAGAGGGTATCGAGTATTGAATTGCCTGAGCCATCGCTGGTTTATTTGAAGAAGATAACGGACGACACGGGTTTGTATCAGCACGCGAGATTCACGATACCGCGGCGCGAACACGGCTACACGACGGACGACAATGCGCGGGCGGTGATTGCAGTGACGAGGTATTACGCCCAGCACCCCGAGCCGCAGACCCTTGAGCTGCTGGACTTGTATTTGTCTTTTATTCTGCATGCGCAGAACAGCGATGGTACGGTCAGAAACTTTATGAGTTTTGACCGGACCTGGCGGAAGGATGAGCCGGTGCATGATGCGCTGGGGAGGTTTCTGTGGGCGCTGGGGTCGGTCATGGCTCAGCCGCCTTCGCCTTGTTATCTGTCGGTCATAAAGGACTGCTTTGATAATTCGGTAAAACATGTGGACAGGCAACATCCGAGGGGTATGGCGTATTCGATACTCGGGATGAGCGATTATCTTAAGCAGTTTCCCGGGGCGAGTGACATCAAGCGGCAACTGGAAACAGCGGCGGACGGCCTTATGGTTCAGTACAAGGAGAACGGTTTCCCCGACTGGCGGTGGTTCGAGGATGTGCTGACTTACGACAACGGCGTTTTGCCTCACGCGTTGTTTGCTGCGGGGCTGACTCTTGGGGCCCGGAAATATCTGAAGGTTGCGGAGCAGACGTGTGAGTTTTTGCTGGCAAAGACTTTTGGGGGCAATCATTTCAGCTTTGTGGGCTGCAACGGCTGGTATGAGCGGGGAGGGACGAAGGCGGCATTCGACCAGCAGCCGATAGAGGCGGCAAGCACTATTATGATGCTGAGGGCGGCTTACGATGTTGCTCAAGACAGCAGGTTTCTGACGCTGCAGAGAAAGGCCTTCGACTGGTTTCTCGGTGTAAACGACCTGCATACTTCCCTTTATGATTTCAGGACCGGAGGATGCTGTGACGCGCTTATGGCCGAGGGCGTCAATATCAACCAGGGCGCCGAAAGCATAGTCAGTTTTGTTTTGAGCCTGTTGGCCGTACTTGAGAGCTATACCATACTGGACAGGATCAAAGGGGTCGCAGAGGTTTCGGTGCAGGAAGCCAAAGCTGCGCAGCAAAAAGTCAAAGAGCCGACACCCATAAAAAGCATATCGGCCAAGCGCAATTCAAAAAAAAAGGAAGTTGAAGAACCCGCCGTGGAATAAGTCTGGTTTAGAACGGCTTGAATGAAAATCGCCAGTTTCAATGTTAATTCGCTGCGCGCCCGCCTGAGCCTTGTGCTGGGATGGCTTGGTGAGCACCAGCCGGATGTTCTTTGCGTCCAGGAAACCAAGGTTCAGGATGTTGATTTTCCGAAGGACGAGTTTGACAAAACAGAATACGAGTGCGCATTCAAAGGTCAGAAGAGCTATAACGGGGTGGCGATTTTCAGCAGTACGGGGATGGAGAATGTGACATTCGGATTCGAGGACGAGCCGAGAGACGAGGCCCGGCTGGTGAAAGCAGAGATTAACGGGATTGCGGTTATCAATAGTTATGTTCCTCAGGGGTATTCGGCGGATTCTGAAAAGTTCGAATACAAGCTGGAGTGGTTTGGCCGTTTGCTGCGATATTTCCAGGAGAATTTCAAACGGGACGACGCTGTAGTCTGGCTGGGCGATTTCAATGTGGCCCCGGAAGCGATAGACGTGTATGACCCTGAAGGACTGCTGGGGCATGTTTGTTTCCATCCGGAAGTTCACAAGGCGTTCGAGAGGGTCTGCGAGTGGGGATTTGTGGATGTCTTCAGGATGCATTGCAGTGAGGCGAACCAGTACACCTTCTGGGACTACAGGCTGAGAAATTCGGTGAAGCGCAATCTGGGGTGGCGGCTGGATCATATTATGTGTACGGCGCCGCTGGCAGAAAAGTGCCTGGCCTGCTACATAGACAAAAACCCCCGGCTGGCGGAGAAGCCAAGCGACCACACTCCGATTGTGGCGGAATTCGATTGGTAAAAACTACCACAGAATCGGCGTGGGTACAGGCAAGCCGGCGGGGAGTCAATTCTTTATTGATTAGACCCAGTTCAGTCGAAAATGATGAAGAGGACTGATAAAGGGGATTTTGTAAAACAATTAAAAAAGGGAGATATGGGCGATTTACATCGACCTTTGTGTCACCCCATCTCCCTGTTGCGATATTCCTTTACTGGCCTTTTGCCTTATCGGGCTGGTTCGCCTCAATCGCAACATTTTTATTATACTTGAACAGGGGCGGGTGGTCAACAACAGTTTTATTTTTTTTCTGAGGATTATCGGGGCCGGGCGGGACGGGCGCGCCGAGGCGGGCGCTAAAGGGGGGTGGATGTTCGAACGCGACTTGAGTGTTGTTTGGCTAAGTTGTCTTGCGGCAAGGTGTTAGGCAGCATGAGGAAGTCGGATTGGGAGAATCAATAAGTGCAGATGGGCGGCGGTGCAGCCGGTCGAAGCTGATATTAAGGCGGTGTTTAAGGAAAGGAAACAGATATGGGAATGCTTAAAGAATTCAAGACGTTCGCAATGCGTGGTAATGTCGTTGATATGGCGGTGGGCATAGTCATCGGCGGGGCGTTCGGAAAGATAGTGACTTCGCTGGTGAGCAACGTAATAATGCCGCCGGTAGGGATGATAACAGCCGGTTACAATTTCCAGAATCTCAAGGTAATCCTCAAGCAACAGGCTGTGGACGCAGCCGGTAGCCCGATAGCTGAGGTTGCAATCGGCTACGGGGCATTTGTCAATACTGTTGTGGATTTTGTGATTATTGCATTTTGCATCTTTCTGGTGGTCAAGGCGATGAACTACGCCAAGAAGAAGGAAGAGGCCAAGCCGGCACCGCCAGCGCCGTCCAAAGAGGAACAACTGCTGAGCGAAATCAGGGACATCTTAAAGGTAAAAGCATGATGGCGGTCTTAGAAGCACTATAATCGACGTCCCATTCGGTTGTTTTTGTGCTCAAAGGCATCGAGAAACCAAGTTTGGGCAGGCCCGCAGGAACAACGAAATACCGGGCGGGGTCCGTTTACAGCATCAGTCAAGGCACAGCTTTACGAAGCTCCAGATGCTTTCCAGTCTGAGCTCCCAGGCATAGGAACAGTCAATTACATCAGGGTTGACGCAGGCGTTGCATTTCTCCGATTGGGTCCTGGCCTTCCTTACGTCTTCCGATTTGAGAATGTTTGTCAGCGAGGTTTGCCGCACATTGCCGAACGGCTCAGCGGCAATACAGTTCCTGACGTTTCCATTGGCGTCGAGGGTGACCGCGACCTTCTGCGTATGGCATCTGTATTTTTTCTTTCCTCCGATAAAGGTTTTGAGATACGTTAGCGAGTTGTTGATTTTGTATCCTTTCCGCTTCAGTGCGATGACTTTTTTGGAAAAATCTTCCAACTGTTCGCAAGTCAGTCCGAGGTGCTTCTTGCTTGCCTCAAATCCTGGCCTGCCGGTGAGGCCCGTTTCTATTGGACACAGGTATATCGAGACGCCCAGGCCGTCGGCAAGGTAAACCAGGTCTTCAACCGAATCCTTGTTCAGTTTGCTCAAGACGCTGTTTATTATAACCTTGATATCCGGGTATTTTTTTACCCTTTCAATTCCCTCAATGGCCCTTTGAAATATATTCTGCCTTCGGCGCATTCTGTCATGTTTTTGGCCGAGCTGGTCGATGGAGACGATAAAGCAATCAACGTAATCCGAAAGCTCATCCAGCCTTTCGGCCAGATAATATCCGTTAGTGATAACGGTTGTCACAAACCCGTTGCTCTTTGAGCTTCTTACTATTTCCGGCAGGTCCTGCCTGATAAGGGGCTCGCCGCCCCATAGAGCGGTTGCTATGAAGCCCAAATGCCTTGCCTGGGCGTAGACGCGTTTTATTTCTTCGGCGCTCAATTCGTCCGAGCATTCCTCATCAAGCCAAAGACACGTCTCACACCTGCAGTTGCATCTTCTGGTAACCAGGTGCGACAGTGAGAATGGCTGTGCCCTGCACCTTGAATTGAGGAGCCGGCACAGGAGGCTGCCGACTTGTCTTATTCTGGCGGTCTTGTTATGAATCACGTTAATCCCGATACCTGGTTTTTGTCCGATTTCGCGCAATCGTCCGGCCCTGCGTTTTTTTTACTTCATATATTATACCGCAGTAGAATTACAGAAGATGCCATAAAGCAGAAGGGCTTAAAGGCGGGCAAATATATACCGGGCCGGCGGCGGGAAGAATCCCGCCTCATAGAAAGGCGAACTTCCGACGTCCGCGGCATTGCTGCTTTCGGCGGCAGCCGCAGGCCGGGGGATTCAACTACTGACATGCCGGCATAGCTCGATAAGCAAGGATTAACTGCTGGTTATTTCTTCAGCCACTGTTTGATAGGCGTCCAAGAAGCGATTCTATCCAACAGGTCCTGAAGCTCCTGAACCTGCTGCCGCAATAGGGCGTTCTCCTGCTGCAGAGCAGTAATTTGGGCCTGCATATCAGCGATTTCCTGGGGGGTGATGCCGGGGGGGCCCTGCTCACCCTGCGGTCCTGGAGAACCCTGTTCACCCTGTGGGCCTTGCTCACCCTGCGGTCCCTGGGGGCCGGGAGTAAGTTCTATCTCTTCCACTCTTTTATTGAAAATACTGACGGTATCTTCTGATGTCAGCGCTGTATTATCTGTAACTGTCAGTTTTATAACCTCCTCTACCCTGCCAAGTGCTTTTGTTTTGAAGCTGCTTTGGTCTCCTGAGTAGAGAATTATATCCTCAGGTAATGCGGTCCACGTGTACTGGACGATGTAGCTATCGGGGTCGTACGATGCGTTTGCATCGAGAATGACCTGTTCGTTGGCGTCTGCGATAATATCTTCTCCGGCATCGGCAACCGGCGGTTGGGGCGCGGTTGTGCGGAATACGTCGGCCGTGAATGGGTCGGAGTTTTTGGGATGGTCGTATAGTTGGGGCTCGGTGCTGCCGTTGGCCGCCCCTGTGGGGTCGTAGCCGAATCCGAGGGGACCAATACGTCCTGCGCTGCCCATCTTGTTCCCCATACGCAACTCGAAATCATGCCAACCGCCGCTAAGCTGGCCTACCCATGCAGTTGCGCCGCAGCAGCGCGGGTTATCGAGCAGAACGTTGCCATCGACCACAAGCATGGCCCAGTCGTCAATTCTTTCATAAAAACCACAGTAGCCATCCTCATCGAAGAACTGACCGGTATAGACAATGGTCGTATTGTTAGCCCACGGCGGCTGCGGCAGTCCGGTTTCTTCGGAGAGGCTGGGGCCGAGGGGGTCGATGCCGAGGTTGCCGGGATTGGGAGAGACTTTATCCATGTCGCCGGTCAGGGTCCCGGCCAATAGACCCGGAACGTATACCCGCTTTGTGCGGAATACGTCGGCTGTGAATGGGTCGGAGTTTTGGGGATGGACGTAGTATGCGGGGTTAGTGCTGCCGTTGGCCACCCCTGTGGGGTCGTAGCCGAATCCGAGGTCACCAACACGTCCTGCGCCGCCCCAGCCGTTCCACATACGCAACTCGAAATCATGCCAACCGGCGCTAAGTTGGGCTACGCACGCAGTTGCGCCGCAGCAGGGCTGGTTATCGAGTAGAACGTTGCCATCGACCACAAGCATGGCCCAGTCGTCAATTCTTTCATAAAAACCACAGTAGCCACCTTCATGGAAGAACTGACCGGTATAGACAATGGTCGTACAATCGGCCCACGGCGGTGTCAGCGGCCATGGGGGCGCTTCGGAGAGGCTCGGGCCGAGGGGGTCGATGCCGAGGTTGCCGGGATTGGGAGAGTCTTTATCCATCGTGCAGCCGGTCAGTGTCCCGCCCAATAGACCCGGAACGTATTGCTGCTCCTCGGCGGCTAAAGAGTTCAAGGCGCTAAGAGAGAACAACAAGGCTAAAAGAATGCGCTTCATGATTTTTCCTCCTTTGACTTTTTTGTATGCCACAAACGGGGCATCTCTTGGGAACTTTATCTATTCACTGTATTGGCAAAAGCCGTTGCAAACAGTCACAGCAAGCTCCGGGCTTGGGCGGTCTGGCCGCACATTTGCGGCGCCTGCTCCGGCCGAACGCAGAAAGCAGCGTCAGAAGGCACTGAAATCGATTCGCATGAGTTCGCTCCTACAGCCAGGTAAGTTATTATTATAGCAGACAATTACTGAAAGTCAAGTCTTTTTTCCAAATTCAGGCGGCAATAATCGCTGCCTTGTGCATAAGCTTTTTCTCAGCATCACCACGCCCAAGGCCGAGCAGCAAGAGGGTGGCGGGTTCGGGGCACAGGGGCCAAAGACATACCGTGCCAACCGGCGACCATCGCAGAAACTTGGGTCCTCGCTTGGCTGGGATACAAAGGGTTCACCCTGTTAGAGTTTTTGCAAATAACCACTTAGCCTGTTACGCAAATATCTCTTACCCATGCCCGTCTTCAGGTATTTTTCTCGGCGGATAGCATCATCCTTCTGGAGGCAGGCTTCGTAATAAACAAGCCTCAAAGGTCGGCGCGCCTTTGTGGAGTTTACTTTAGCATCGCAATGTTGCGCAAACCGTCTCTTAAGGTCCGGGGTCGAACCTGTATAAAACCGCCTGTCCGCTTCGCTCACTAAAAGATAAACATAATACATACCAAGAAACTCTAACAGGGTAAAAGTGTGAAAGTGGAAAGGGTTACTCTGAGTGCAGGACAACACGAAAGCCGCCGTACGCCTGCCGGAAGTGGGGGAAGCTGAGGTCGGCGTAGCGGCACGCTACGCGGCAGAAGTAGGCGTCGTGGCTATAGCTGCCGCCGCGGAGAACACGGTCATCGCCGCTGGCAGGACCCTTTGGATTATCGTATGGGCTTGTACTATAATAAGCGCCGGTGAACCAGTCATTGCACCACTCCGACACATTGCCTGTCATGTCATAGAGGGTGTAGCCGTTGGGCAAGAAACTACCTGCGGGAGCCGTATATGGCCAAGTCCCATCGTTCCAGGTCGGATGATAGCCGCGTGTCGGGCTTATATCATAGCTATAGGAACTGCTGCTGTAATAATTTGCCTGACTGTGACTAATCGTATCACCCCACGGAAAGCGGTAATAGGGGCTGTGCTGACCGCCGCGTGCTGCGTATTCCCATTCGGCCTCGGTTGGCAGGCGGTAGCCGTGTTTTGAAAAATCGCAGTCCCAGGTTGAAAGGTTGTAGCAAGCGTCGTATCCTTCCTGACGGCTTCGCCAGTTGCAGTATGCAGCCGCTCCATACCAGCTTACCATTACCATCGGGTCATCCGACATATCACGGCCGCCCTTGGTCCTTACGCTGAAAACGCCACCTGAATAGTCAATCTGACTATAAGAACTAATACTGTGGGTATCACAATAGGGGTGACTGTTGCTGGTGTCCCAGTAAACATACACAGTACCACCGTCAACCTTGACATCGGCAGAATTTAGAAAGTCGCAATACTGGGAGTTGGTAATCTCGAATTTGCTCATAAAGAAGGAATCAAGCAATACGGCATGAAGGGGCAGCTCACAGGCCATGCCGTCTCCCACGTGGCGGCCCATTTGAAACTCGCCGCCGGGAATTTGTACCATATCCGCAAGAGTATTCGGCCCAGTCAGCCACTGTCTCGCCATTACGGCGAAATCCTCAAAATCGACAAAACAGTCGCCGGTGAGGTCAGCCGATGGACAAGCAGCGAAGGCCCGGCCGGCCCCCGCGAAAACAAACAAAAGCGCCGCCATTAGAACTGCACTTTTTGTCGCCATTTTTTCCTCCTCCTTCCGAAAAAAGGGTTATGTGTGGCTAAAGCTCAGAAAAACTCTCGGAATTGGGATATGGTCAAACGGCTGGCCTAAACCCAATCTGCTACCCGGATTATACAATGTCCCCGCTGACAGTAAAAGGAAAAAAGGAAAGAAGAGAGATTTTGAGGGGAGGCTAAAGCGGGGGCAGGGGGAGCAATGAGAGGCGGGCAGGGCCGGAGTCACAAAAATTAGGGTCAGCAGGGCGGTGGATTGGCTTAGAGGTTCGGGTCTGGCTAATCCTTCCAGGGTGTTTGTCTGGGCCAGGCCATTTTGAGGTTGCCTCCGTCCAATTGCTCATCGGCGGCTACGGAATCCACATGGCCGTCCACAAACACCAGATTGGCTGAGCCTTTGTTAAAATCGCCGGACGGCGGGTTGTGGTAAGTGGCGAAGCAGTCCTTTGGCTTGTCCGGAGGGTAAACCAGCAGGTTGGTGTCGTTTAAGACGTAATCACTCAGGCCCTCGATAAGCCAGGTGTTTTCTTCGGAGAAGAAGAAGATTCTTGACGGTTTTTTTAGCTCAGTTTCCTTGATGATTCCGCCGAAGGCGTTTTCCCCGTCATTTTCGCGCTCGCCGAGGTAGGCGTTCATACTGTAGCTAAATTGTGCGTATGGCGTGGCGGAGTAGCCCAAAAAGGACTTGAACGATTTACACATGTGTACATTCTTGGCCCTAAGATAGGGCCAAAGCGAGCCGTCGGGCTTGAGCTTCATGATTTCTTCCCAGGGCTTGCCTCCTGTGCCGCCCTCGGTATAGAGCCAGGTATATGGGTCGGGGAAGCGGGCTTCATTATCATCGAGGTATATTCTGGAGGCTATGCCGTACTGATGCAGGTTAGACCTGCAAACAACCATTTTGGCCTGCTCTTTTACCCGGTTCAGGGCCGGAAGCAGCATGCTCATCAGCAGCGCAATGATGGCGATGACCACCAAAAGCTCTATTAACGTAAAGCCCCGGCGTTTATTCATGCGGCACTTCCATTTAACACGTTTTGAAGGGTTTGCGTGCCTTCTAAATTCATAATATCAGGAACTTCTCCGTACTTCAACAGGCCGCACGTCGGTATCGCAGATTATACCGGCAAATTCAGTGGAGGTCAATAGCTAAAACCAATTCCCCGAGCAGAACAAGTTCGGGGCTAAACGGATTTCCAGTCGCGGAGCCAGGCGTATTCATCCGGAAGTGCGGCCCAGCGGCGGTTGGTGGTTTCGAGAAGCCAATTCTTTTCGGCGGGCATAATGGCAAGGGAGCGCATGTACGAGGCGCGGACGGCGTTATGGACTTCGTGCACGGTTGTCAGGCCGGGGATGGTGGTCGTGATGGCGTCATTGGCGAGGATGCACTGGAGGGTGAGGCGGGCGAGGTCGTTTTCCTGCTTGTCGCCGGGGCCTGATACGGGGAACTTTGTTTTGCGTGTGAAGAGATTTCCGCCGAGAAAGGGTTTGATTGCGATAAGGCCGATGTCCTTTTCGCGGATGGTCTGGAAGACGCTCTGTTCGGTGTCGGCGTCGTAGCCGGCGTTGACCTCTTCGATGTTGTCTTTGGAAGGGGGCCCGGCCTTTTCGCGGGTTTTGGCCGAGACGGGGAAGCTGACTATTTGGACCTCAGGGAATGTCTCGATGACGTGTCGGAGCCATGGCCGGCGATGGGACGAGATGCCGAGGTATCGGGCCTTGCCGGCCTTGTGGGCCTTCTGGAAGGTCTCGATGATTGTTTCGACGCCGGCGTCGGTGGTGCGGCCGTACATGTCGGCTTTTACCCGCCAGATGTCCAGATAATCTGTCTGCAGGAGGCGGCGGCACTGGTCGAGGTCGAACATCAGCTTGTCGACGGTGCAGTTTTTCTGTTCGCGGGCGGTGAGCAGGTAGTCATCGGCGGCAATAATCATTTTTTCGCGTCTGCCCCTGAGAACGACGCCATAAGCGATACACTCGGCGGCGGTGCCTATGTCGAGGTAGTTAATACCTGCGTCGATACAGGCGTTGATAACTTCAACGCGGTTTGTTGCGACGTCGGGTGGAACCTGGTTATTGGGGAACTTGTCCCAGTAGCGGTTTCCATCGCGGTCTTTCCAGTGGCCGCCCAAACCGACTTCGGAGAGCATCAGGCCTGTCTTTCCCAATCGGCGATAACCCATTTTGGGGTTGTAATTGAGTATATTCGAGGCGGCGTAGGCGGGGATTTTGGCGGAAGCGCACCCTTTGGCGGCCAATGCGGCGGCGATTGTCCCTGCGGCCGCAAGAGAGGCGTTACGGATGAAGGTCCGCCGCGAAAGATTAATTGAGTTTAGCGGTTTTTTACTTTCCAAGTCAGCCCGATACTTCCAAGATAACTTCGACCCGGCCTGTTTGGCAGGCTTTTAGCCGATATCATAGCAAAATTGGCCTGCCGATTCCAGCGTATTTCGCCAAATTTTGGCTTTGTGTTTTTTTGAAAAGACTCGACCATCGGGGCCAAACTGATGTCGTATAAGAGATTCACGATTCGAAGCGGGCGAAGGAAAATTTGTGGATTTGCAGGTTTATGGTATAATCGACCGTTATGTTGATTGTGTGTTTGGCAGGGTTGATTGTCGATCCGGCACACGGTTGTTTTGAGAATTAAAAAGGAGACTAAGGTGAAAACGAGAATGCAGGTGGCAGTGTTGGTTTTGGGCTGTTTGTTTGCGATGACGGTTTATGCGGCGGCGAGAAGCCCGAAGGAGAAGACGGCGACGTCTCCGAACAAGACGGATTCTGCGGCTGAGACTGTGAAAGAGAAATCGGTTTCGCTGGAGAGCGAGATGGATAAGGTCAGCTATACTATAGGGGCGCAGATTGGGCAGAATTTCAAGAGGCAGGGGGTAGAGGTTAATACCGAGCTGCTGATGCGGGGGATAAAGGACGGTCTGGCGGGCAACGAGCTGGCGATTAAGGAAGATGAGATGCGGACGCTTATGATGAGTTTTCAACAGCGGATGATGGCACAGCAGCAGGAGCGTCAGAAGACCGAGGGCGCAAAGAATCTTGCCGAGGGGACGGCGTTTCTTGAGGCGAACAAGTCCAAGAAGGGTGTGACGGCGCTGGCGAGCGGTCTTCAGTACAAGGTGATTAAAGAAGGGACGGGCAAGACGCCTGCGTTGAGCGACAAGGTCAAGACGCACTATCGCGGCAGACTGATTGATGGTACGGAGTTTGACAGTTCCTATAAGCGCAATCAGCCGGCGGAGTTTCCGGTTACGGGGGTAATCAAGGGCTGGACGGAGGCATTGCAGCTTATGAAAGAAGGTGCGAAATGGGAATTGTACATACCTGCGAATCTGGCTTATGGTGAGCGTGGCCGGCCGGGTATTCCTCCGAATGCGACGCTTATTTTCGAGATTGAGCTTCTCGAAGTGGTCAAATAGGGCTTGTTGGTTGCCGGCGGCAGCAAGTCACCTGCGAGAATAACCGGCCAGGTTACCTTCTCTGAACAAAGGAGCAGGGAGAAGGTTTGCGCATCAAAAATGCCGGACCGACCCGGGCGGGTCGGTCCGGCCAATGAAACAATCAAAAGTGAGATATTCAATTTCTGCAAACTGACAAAAGTTTCGCGTCCGGCAACCTTAAGGGCTATGGGCTTTCGAGCCACTTCAAGGCCAGCAGCGAGAAATCATCAAACTTGACCTTACCGTCGCAGTTTAGGTCGGCGGTGTTATATCCCGGCGGGCCGGATATAAGCCAGTTGTCGCTAAAGGCTTTGAGGTCTGAGTAGTCGATGAAACCGTCGTCGACCAAATCGACATCCTTCACTTGCGGCGGGGGCAGCGTTGTCGAACCTGTAAGTTCGCCGTTGGCAAAGTTCCACGCCGCCTCCGGCTGTCCGCACATATTCCAGAAATAGCTTTTACCATTTGCGACCATCGCGCCGTAGCGCCAGCGGGACTCGATATGCTTTAGTCCATTGGGCCACCACTGGGTCCAGAGGCTGAGGTCGTCAGGCTCATTATGGTCCCAGGTCGACTGCTTGACGCCTTCGGGACTCCAATAGGTTTCGTCACCGACCTTGCGTCCGTTGTAGTAAGTGACCTCGTATTGCTTTTGGCCGGTTTCGTAATACCAGGTCTCTGTACCGTGCAGGAGGTAGCGGCCGTCATCGCAGGTCTTGGCGCTCCAGGTTGCCTTGGTGGCGCCGCCGGGATAATTCTCCTGATGTTGTGTCACGGCACCGGAAGCGCCGGGGTCCGGCGGAGGGGTGGGGGGTGCAGTGGGGTTGAGTATCCATTCCTCGTTCATCTCGAAATGCTGGCAGGGATGATTCATCGTGGTAATCACGTGAATGATGCCGTTGGCTGCCTGGCGGGCCGCCGAGTAACCCAAAGTCCCCACGTTGCCGCAGTCCCAGCACAAACACTCGTGAGGCAAGGCGCTGGTAAGTTTCTTGATGGTCCAGGTCTGGCCTTCGTCGTCGGAAAGCGCGACGAGAGAGCCATACTCGCTTATGTCCGGTGCTTGCTCGCAGCCGAAGCTTTTTTGGTAATCACTGCAGAAAAACAGATTTTGGCTGGCCAGCCGCACAATACACGGCCTCTGGTTGCCGCCGAGCCAGTTGAAGGGAGTACTGCTGACGGTCCATGACTGGGCGCCGTCGGTAGAGATGGATTTTGGCATGTGGCCGTTTATGTTGGTGTTCTTTCCGCCCATACCGAGGATGTCTCCATTTTCGAGAAGTACGAAGGTGGTGTGTCGTCCGCCGGTGCGGCCGACGGGGTCGTACCAGGTCAGGCCGTTATCATCGCTTTTCCACAACACGGATGTTCCGCCGACGGCGTCGCTGGAGACGTAAATGGTGTTGCCGGCATCGCGCAAGGCGGTGTTGATGGGCTGACGAGAATGGCCCCCAATGGAACTGACGAACTTGGGGAACTTGACTTCGGTCCAGGTCGCGCCGCTGTCTGTCGAAGACATCCACTGGAAGGGATAGGGATTCGGATTGGCATTGACCAATCTTGGGCCGCCCCAGAAAAAGTGCAGCGTCCCGTTATCATTCCAGAGCATCGGCGCGTGGTCATTGGCGCCGGGGAAATCGAACATATAGCTGGGCATATCCCACTGGTCCGAACCGAAGCGCAGGCGCGACGCCATTAAGGAGACTCCCGGTTCATACTCACTGTAAGAGGTGTAGATAATCATAAGAACGTCGCCGTTGGGACAGACCTCCATGCCGGGGCTGTGGTTGTGACCCCGGAAAGCGGGGTGGAGTCCGGCGGCGTCTATCGCCTGGCGGGAGGCGTTGTCAGGCGGGATGGGAATCATTGGGCGCTGGTTGAAGTATGGCGCCGCCGGGTTGGGACCCTGCGTGACCAATCCGGTGTTTTTCCTGACGCCCTGGCGGGCGAAGGGGACCTGGTACGGTGTAGGCGCGGTGGTCGGCGGGTTACCCTGTACGACCCGGAAGCCTATATTGTGGCTGCCGCCGCCGAACCCCGGTCCGATGCCGGCGCGGTTGGAGGACCGGAAATAGTAAGTGTCTTGCGTATCGAGGCCGCCGCCACGGACGACGCGGGCCATGCCCTGGTCAGGACCCACGGGGTCAACCTGGTCCTGGTAGGGATATTCGCCGTGCCAATCGAGGACCCATTCCCGCGGCGAGTTGTGCATGTTCATGACGCTCCAGGGGTTTGGTGTGTCGGCAGCAGGGGGACTGGCGCCGGAAGAGTAGGGCGTTGTTGTCCCCGCCCGGCAGACGTACTCCCACTCGGCTTCGGTGGGCAGGCGGTAGGTTTTGGCCTCAAGGCTGCTGAGCCATTCGCAGAATGCATTGGCATCGTGCCAGCTTATGCCGGTCGCGTAGTCTGTGCCCGAATAGGTGGGGTCGAAGAGTCGATACTGGTCGGCGGTGACTTCGGTTATCTGGATATGGAACTGGCGGCTAATTGTCACGTAGTGGACCGGCTTTTCGTCCCACTCGCCACTGCTGCTTCCCATCTGGAAGGCGCCCGGTTGGATGCGGACAAATCCCATTCCGATGGAGTTGAGATATCCGTCGACCACCACAAAGCTCCAGACTTTGCCCTTATAGGGCGGCAGAGCGTTAATCTCATCGATGCGCCAGTAGTACGTCTGGCCAGACAGAAGGCCGGAGGCATAGAAGCTGTTGGAATCCTGCCGGCCCCTGCCAGGCAGGACGTTGGGGTCGACGGCGTCGTTGACATCGTCGAAATCAGTGCCGAGGTAG
This sequence comes from Sedimentisphaerales bacterium, assembly GCA_035529895.1. Classification (GTDB taxonomy): domain Bacteria; phylum Planctomycetota; class Phycisphaerae; order Sedimentisphaerales; family Anaerobacaceae; genus JAUWKC01. Next base: position 7,060 of record DATKVV010000057.1, on the reverse strand, counting down.
ACATCGTGGTGCACAGCACCCGCGCCCGGCGACCAGCTAAGGGTGGCTTCGGTGCCGAAAATGGCTTTTTTGTCTGGCGGGTCGGGGTTCGAGGCCAGGTTCGGGTCCGGAGAAGTGGTTGTTATCCGTACCGCCTCGCCTCCCAAAGGAGTAAAGATCAATTGTTCATATCCTTCTGCCAGTCGAATAGTATTGTCTTGCAGCCACTTGAGAGGGTCGTACTCCCGGCTGCCGGTATTATAGCCCGTCTGCACGATCAAGGTGCCGCCTCCCACATAAATGATCCCGTCACGGTCGTATCCGCGGTGCTCGATGTCATGAGCGGTGAACGTCCCGGAATTGATATACATCCTGACATTCTGCGGACCGCTGCTATCGGGGAATTTCAAGGTATTGGTCGTTGTCAGTATACCGCCGCTCATCCTGATCCATGCGCCGTCGTCCATATCGACCCTGCCGGTTATGGTCAGATTACCGGCGGGGCCGATTTCCAGACCGCCGCCTGAAAGGTTTTCGATCCTCGTTGCACCCCAGGTCTGGGTATCATTTACGTACAGGGCCTGGGCCTGAGCAACCAGGACAAACACCAAAACCCCGCAGAATAATGAATTTACGTTCTTCACTTTTTTGCTCCTTAAATTCCCTTAATATGATTGGTACTCATTTATTCACAGGCGTTGCGCCACTGCACGGCGAACTTTGCAAGGTCCTTAAAATCAATAATATTATCCAGGTAGAGGTTGGCCGGTGAATCCGGCGGCAACTGTCCACCCCCGTACATCGAAAGAACCTCGTCCGGCGACAGCGCGTAGCCGTACACACGGAAATCATCGACCTTGCCGAAATACTCGTAGTTGATGCCGCCGACGAAACCGTTGCCGACCATAAAGCTCGAAATACCATCCACACCTGTCGTTGCTCCGGTCTTCTCGGCTTTCTTATCGCCATTGCAGTAAATCCTCGCCAGGCCCGCAGCCGCATCAAGGGTAAAGACGTAGTGATTCCACTGGCCCTCCCAGTCGGATGGACTGTCCCCGGTCCAGGACAAACGCTGGAGGTTATAACCGCCGCTCTCAAACATCACACCGGTATTATTGGCCGTAGGTATGTGGGCCAGCAGGACACGGTCGTTGCCGGACTTTCCGGCCTGGAAAGCCATTCCCCATCCGGGGTCAGGCTGAACCGCGGCATTGCCGTTTACCCAAAGCGCCACCGTTACCGCAGAGCTTACACCTGCAAAGGCCGTTGAGGCCGAGCCGACAGAAACCTTTGTGTCGCCGTCGAAGTTGATGCAGCCGGCATCCTGACCGCCGGGATCCCAGGCGTTGGTCTTTGGCGCACCGCTCGATACGACCTGGACCGCACCGTTGTAAGCGGGGCTTGAAGAGTCGTAGGCGGTGCTTCCCGAAGTCTCGTTGAAATTGTAATGGACAACCAGATAGTTTGCATCCGGCACAGGTCCCATTCCACCGGTCAGCAGCCAGTCCTGAGCAATGACCTTGAGGTCATTTTCATCAACGACATCGTCTCCGTTGAAATCGGCGTCGCCGACACCCTCGCAGATAGCGCCAAGGACTAATCTGTAGTAGGGCCGGCCGTTGCGCATGTGGATACCAAAGACATCTATCTTGGTCGGCTGCTCGCTGCTGGAAGCGTCGGTCCAGCTGTACGTTGTGTCGTTGAGGGTAATGAGCATCCTTACACTGCTCGAAGAGAGCCGCTCAAGACTAATAGTAAGCAGCGACCACTCTCCCGGGGGCAGCTCAAAGCCGGGGATGTAGTCCTCAAGCCCTTCGTTGATGGTCATCAGATTACTCGAACTCTGGGGCTTCTTGGCGAAATTGCCGGTCTTGTGGACTTCGCCGGTGCAGTCGACCCAGCGGGTGGGGTAGGCCTGCAAATGCGGCCCGAAACGCCAGTTATAGCCTTTATAGCCGGCAAATATCGAGCTGGACGTATCAAATCCGTCAGCGGTGATGTATTCGCCGTCAGCCTCGAACAAACCGAAGCGGAAGTCGCTCGTACCAGCGATGCACGTTATGTCGTCGTCGCAGTATATGCAGTTATAGCAGGAGTCCGGCGGACAATCATCTTTGCCGTTACTCATATACCAGTACTGCATCTGGACTTTATCGCCGACCTGACTGAGCCGCTTTTCGGGAATTCTGGTGACGTACTGACCTCCTTGTTCGGGAATCCATTCGAGGTCGCCGTCGCCGTTCACGAATAGATTCGCGGGATTGTCGGAATAGTACCAAACAGAACCATTCCAGTATAGGCCGGACTCATTATCCACAATCGTAAGGGTATGAGTGATTACGGCGCCCAAGGCAGCATTGATTGGGTTAGATAGCGTCAGGATGATTGTCTCGGCTGGCTCTATGGCCGAATCGTCGACAATCGTCAGATTGACATATTGTGTCGTTACCAGCGGATCGAACGTCAGCGTACCCGTACCCAGCAGGGTGTAGTCCACGCCGCCGCCGGTGGCGGTCCCGCCGGTCACGCCGTAATTAACTGTGACCGTCTGGTCGCTGGCGACGGACAATACCACCGGGATGGCAACTGACGCCGTGTTTTCACTGGTGCTGCCCGATGCCTGAGAGAACGAAACTTTGGGCCCGCCGTCGGAAATAGTGTAGGTGTGCTGAGTAATACCTTCAGCGACGTTCGGACCGCTCACGTTCGAAAGGGTCAGTATGATTGTCTCGTCGGGTTCCTGTTCAGCATCGGAATAAACGGTAATGCCGATGTCCTGACTGGTAACGCCGGGAGGGAAAAGCAGGCTGCCGTCGCTGACCGAATAGTCCACGTTGCGGGTGGCTGTCCCGCCGGTTACGGCATAGTCAACCGAGTAGGTTTGGCCGGCCTGGGGATTACTGACTTTAACGGACACCAGTGCCGGGCTGATGGTTTCCATACCGCCGGAGGCAGCGGCCGCAAACCCTAATGTTGGGCCTCCGTACTCGAGCACAAAGCCGTTGAAAAATGCCTGGCAGCCTGGACAGCCGCCATCAGGACCCTGATAGCGGATTTGCACAGGCTCGCTGCCGGCCACAAACAGGAATTCGGCCGGCAAGTCCATAATATTGTGGTCCTGAACGATCATAGCCGGCTGGCTGAGCACCGTGGCGCCGGTTACCGTTACGTTCGGTATCACGGTGACGCCTTCGTCTGTTCGGTTGTGATAGCTCAGCAGCCTGTACCCGACACCAGGAGTAAGGTTGCTCAGCGTCAGGATGAAGTCCGAATCAGGACTCGACATCTGGTCATTGGCAAAATACAGGTCGGTCTCGACCGCCGCCAGTGGGCCGGTTCCACCGGTGTCCCGAGCGGCAATTGCTGCGGGATTGCCAGTCGCCAGGGTGACATCAATACCCGTACCTGCGACGTTTGCGTTCAGACCGGCCACGACCTGTGTCCAGCCTGCCTGAAGGGCGCCTTCTCCGGCGTCGCACTGCAGGACAATCGCCCCCGCGCCGGCGACGTTGCTCAAGCAAAGGCACAGAATCAAACCGGCCAGCACATAAGTTACCTTATACCTTTTCATAACACTTACCTTTCCAATAAATACACCCTCTCTCATGCTTGCTTGTTTTATCGGTGTGGCCCCGGCATGAGTTGTCGATAACCACCCCTAATCCGGGACTTCCCGGATACGAGCCAATTTTCATGGGTCTTCCACCATTTTTGACGACCAGCAGTTAATCAAATCCATTCAACAGGTTCTATCATACCAAATATCAATAGTTTTCCACAAGTTTATCCCGGGAAATCCGGGTTAAACCCAGACAATAATTGCTACCATTTTCCTTCCAGCCAGCGGAGGGCACAATGGGCAAAATCCCCGAAATTAACTGTACCATCGGGCTTGATGTCCCTCAGGTTAGCTCCTGGTGCGCCTGACCACAGCCAGTTGTCCGAGAGGACCTTCAGGTCCGGGCAATCAACGGCCCCGTCACCATCGAAATCGCAAAGCCAGGTGAACTGGAACGCATATAGCTTGGCGTTTTGCATCTCAAACTTAAGTCGAACGACCGTGCCGGCCAGACTGCTCACATGGGAATCGCCGCTCCAGGTGACTTCATGCGAGGTGGAATCAGTCGTAATCGTATCGCAGTCGGCAAGCCCAAATCCGGGCAGTTCTGTCCCCGCCTGGTTTGTGATGGCCACCCTCGTATAACCGCTGGCTTTTATGTTCAACAAGAGCTTCTCGCCTTCAAAGACCAGCGGCAGCGTAGTCAGCGTGCCGGTTGTTGCCGCCGCATCGAGCGAGACGAATCCGTCGAGGCGCTGCGTCAGCCGGCAGTAGATACGGTCGCCGCCGCCGTGAGCCCCCGTTCCGTATTCGGCATATTGCCAGAGTCCATCTCCGCGTCGGGCCATACCGTACAGGGACATTGCTTCGACATAGCTGCCGTAGGGCGCGATGTACCACGGTCCGGCCTCACTGGTGGCAAAGAAACTCCAATTTACGCCGTCCCGGCTGACACCGAGGTCCACCTTCCTTGCATCATTAGAAGGGAACCGCCAGACGAAGGCAAGGTAAGTGTCCGGGGCCCAGGGATACTTCATCGCCCGCGTTCGATAAACCTGCCCGGCGGCGGTGGTCGGCATGGCAATCGGCCCCTCGCATGTCACGGCGGGGAAAGGCCACCCCTCAAAATAAGGATTGGGCCTTACGGTAAAGGGCCATGTTTTTGTAACCTCGGCGCTCTCGAAGAGGACGGCGCGCCGGCCGGACCCTCCGCAACCGTCGTTATTAAAACTGCTGTCGCGTTTGAGAAAGTCGGCATAAACAGCGCGCTGGTCGTCCCAGTAGGTCTCGGCCTCGCCGCCGCTGACCAGCGGCAGCATGCACGTTTCATTGCGCCGCCAGTGGACGCCGTCGGGGGACATATATAAATAAATCCCGCGGTTGGTCACCCAGGCGGTAACCTTGTATAGTTCTTCGGGTCCAATATTGGGATTAAGGTCGTCAAACGCCATCCCGTACATCGGTGTTCGGTAAAAGATAAAGTCGTTGTTGGTTGACCCCTTGTAGTTAATAACTCCCCAGTTGGGCGTCACAAAGTTTATGCCGTCCGTGGACCATCGCAGGCGGACGATTCCCTCGGAAGATGAATAGCCGTCGGGGATGAAGATGTGCACTTTGCCGTCCTTGTCGAAGACCGCTGGCCGCCAGGAGCTGTCGTCCACCGTAATACTTAGCTGCTGGCGGTCCTGGGGCGGATTCATCTGCCGGGTCACATTCGACATTGACTGCACCATCACATTATCGATAAACACATGCTTGCGCGAGCCGATCTGCACGGGGGTTGAAGGCACGCCTGCCGGAAACAACAGCGGCGGACCCGTTGGTACCGCCGGCGAAGAACCATAGTTCCGTGAGAAACTTGCGGGCAGCGCAAAACTCCCCGAATAACGAATCACATTAGACAGGCGCAGCTCATCCACCGCCCCATTCATCGCCATCAGCCCTGCACGCGCGTGCCCAACAGTAATGTTGAACCGGTGCTGCCTCCGCCAGTCAAGAGCACTTGAAGCGGTAAAGCCGAAACTGTCATGATTAAGGCTTATCGGCCAGATAATCGCCGGCGTCGGCTGAACTGCAATGGTTGTCATGGTGGGCGTTGCCTGAACCTGACCGTCAAGATAATGCTTGAACTGGCCCGAACCTGGGCTGTAAGTAAACGCGACGTGATGCCACTGGCCGTTGGTTAGCTGTGCCGCATTCGTAGGGCAGTCCGCGCGAAAACCTGCGTACGCATCCTGAATATTGAAACCGGCCGCGCCGGCAGTCAGAACAATATAGGCTCCGGTGTCATAGGCATGGCCAAGGTCAAGGATGAACACCGCACTGCCCGGCGTAGACGATAGCTTCAGCCAGAATTCGCACGTCCAGTCTGTCCCCGCCAGCGTCTGGAGTATTTTCTCAGGCGCGACGGCAGGGCCCCAAAGCCCGCTCGGCGTCCCGTCGTCCTCTCGCATCTCATCTATGGGAACCGAGCCCTTGAAGCCGGCATACGCGCTTGTAAAGCTCGAACCCGAAATCTGCAGCGCATTGCCGAACTTGCCTGCTGCCAGGTGGCCGCTGTCCATCAGGCAAAGGTCGTACTCGTACTGACTCGCATCGGTCAGCGTCGTATGAGGATAGTCGGTCTCATCAAACAGCCACAAGCCAACTGTGTTGCTATCCTGAAAGGGTGCGTAGGCTATGTCTGAAATCGTCAAGATGTGTGTGCTCACCGTGCCGAGCCTGGCGTTTGTCGGACCCGACAGAACCAACTCGACCGTCTCGGTACCTTCCGGGTCTTCGTCGTCAGTAACAGAAATCGTGATGGTTTTGGCTGTCTGGCCCGGGCCAAAAGTCAGCGTGTTAGGCTCAACGAGGCTGTAATCCACGCCGCCTCCTGTGGCGCTGCCCCCCGCTACTGAGTATGTAACAGTGGCCGTCTCGTCGGTTGTGTGAGAAAGACTGACCGCTATCTGAGCGGAAAGGTCTTGCTCGGCAACGAAGCTCGATGATGATACGAACTGAACGGTGGGTCTCGGGTCAATAATGGTATATGTGTGCTGTGTTATGTTACCTAATTGAACTTCAGCGCCTGATGGATTTGACAATTCTATTATTATCGTCTCATCGTCCTCATCAATTCCATCGGCAATAACGGTTATTTCTATCTGTTGACTGGTTTCTCCAATATCAAATACTATTTCACCGCTTGGCAAATTATAGTCTACTCCCTCGCCATCTGCAGTACCGCCGATGACCGAATAATCAACTGTAACTGTTTCGCTCTGGGCCTCAGATAATACGACATCGATAAATGCACTTGTAACACTTTCCAGGTTGCCTGAAGCCTCGGAACTGAAACTCACTTTGGGGACAGCGGGACTGGTTGTTATCTGTACCGCTTCGCCTCCCAAAGGAGTAAAGATCAATTGTTCATATCCCTCTGCCGGTCGAATAGTATTGTCTTGCAGCCACTTGAGAGGGTCGTACTCCCGGTTGCCGGTATTATAGCCCGTCTGCACAATCAGCGTACCGCCACCGACA
>DATKVV010000056.1:0-35883 GCA_035529895.1 Sedimentisphaerales bacterium | reverse complement strand
CGATACGGAACTGTGGAACAATATAACTACCAGCGGCGCTCAGACCTACAATGATGATGTTGACCTGAAGGGCGATGTGATAGCGACCTCGACGGGCGACGGAGATATTACTTTTGCCAAGACGGTGGACGGGACTAAGTTGCTCGATGTGAGGACCGGCGGTCTTACGAACTTCGCAGGCGAAGTTGGCGGAGACGAGCCTCTTGCGAGTCTGGCTACCGATGCTGCCGGGACGACCTCACTGGGCGGCGATGTAACCACGACCGGGGACCAGACTTACAATGACGATGTGACGGTTGCAGATGGTAAGATGCTTACGGCCGGCACTGATTTGAGGTTTGGTGCGGGTAAGACCCTGACTGCCGACGGCGACCTGACGTTGGAGGCAACTAATGGGGAGATAGGCGTCGCAGGTGCAGGTACGGTTGGAATCAATATGAAGGTCGATGATAAGACTCTTAAGCTGACAGCCAACGGCGACCTTAACATGGATGTTTTCTCTCCTGTGACTAACGGCGAGCATACCGACCTTGATGCAACCAGTACCGCCCGCTCGGTCATGTCCAACGTGGCTGATATCTGGCAATCAATAAAAGCCTGGGCCAAGCAGGATATCAGTCTGTCCGGCAAAGGGACGATAAAGACAGATGCACTGTATTCAGATTTGGGCGGCATTTTCATATCTTCACTCCTTGGCAGCATAGACGCAATGGGCGACATCCAGGCATCCGGCGATATTGTGCTGAGGAGCGGGTTGAGATTCCCGCCATTCTTTGTGTTGGGCGGTAGTATAACCACCAAGGAACCACTGCAATCCGCCAACGGTAACATCAGCTTGTGGGCAGCGCGGGGCGACCTGATTATCAACAAGGCCCTGACCGCCAACAACGGCGGCGTATCGCTTATTGCAGATTCCGGGAGGATATATACGCCTGGCTACACAATTGATATAGACCCCGGCTCAGGTGTTTTCTTGATTGACGCCCTTAATGTCCCTATAAGCGGCTACTCCGATGGAACAAGAGGCGTTCCGCTGCCTTTTGGCCCCGGCGTCGCCGCGATTGTGATCAAGAGCTGGGCTCAATTAGGATTGAACACGGGAGCCATGTTGACTGCCAACGGGACCTACAGCACCGCCGTTGATGATCTTGCCGGTGTGGCGTTCATCGGAGGCGACCCCGTCGATGTGGCAATTTATCTGGGAAGTTCAGGATTCCACTCCGGAATAAATGTCGATGTTCGTTCGAAAGTTAACGCTATCGGCGACAACGGAGCGATGGTTATTGACGGGTATAACGCTGTAACTTTCCTGAGTGCGGGCAGCCAGTTCGAGGCTTCCACGGCCTTCAACACTACAAACTGGCTGGAGGTGGTCTCGCGGATAAGCACAACTCTGGATCCCGAGGTAATAGCGGGGCCGCCAGCGCCAAGGTTACCCTATGCCAGCGATCCTGATGCTATCAAAAGCTGGTATCAAGGCACGTATGTGTTGCGAGGTAAGACGCCGTTGGCAGAAGTCCTCGGCTCTGTAGTGCCTGTTCCATTGGTGCCGCCGACGCCTTTGGAGCCTGACATTATTCGTGAAGTGGAAGAGATCGATGAAACGGCCCTGATGCAATGGCTGGCCGCCGAATTCAATGAGCCCGAGATTCAGACCTACGTGGCGGATGCTTATCCGCAGATGCTCAGCACGGACCTGCGCCCGTACAAAGCGGCCGAAAGACTTCGCAACTGGGCGTTAATGCTGGAGGACACCGAAGGGACCCAAGTTGCCGCTCTGGCGCAGGCTGTTTCTGAGGTTGTGCCGCCCGACCAGCCGCCTGATGAGCTGCAGATGGCTGAGCTTGCTCGAAGATTCGCGGAACACGTCGGCGATGGGACACACTACGCTTTGGCCAGACAATGGCTCGATGCACTGACGGAGTATGTCGGTATCCTTAACACCGAGATAGGCTGGGCAGCTGACAGGTCTGTCACATTTGCCGTTCGCAAATACGCTTCAGGGCTCGGTGAGGACGTAAGGGTACCGATGTTCGTTCAAATGCATCTGGAAAGGACTTTTGGCGGCCAGGGCTAAAACCGCTCGGGCGTAATCTTTGAACGGCCGACAGTACGGCGTTCATGAAAAAAAACGGGGACGGTTTTTGGTTTGTACCAATCCGTCCTTTTTTTTCGGCGGGCCGGGCACGCTCATTCGGCCGGTGCAATTACGCGCAACCCGACATCGCCGGCCCTTGCCTTAAATACGTATTTGGAATCCGGGGCCGCATATTCGGGCGGCGACAAACACGAGCCGCCGCAGATTACAGACTCTTCGCCAGCGGTATCGCTTCTGCACCATTCCCAAACGTTTCCGATGGTATCGTAAAGGTCCCAGGCGTTTGGCTTGGCGGCGCCGGAAACGGGCCAGGCCGAGTCATAAGCGCTGCCACTGTGAACGATTCCAGCCGGGTCGAGCTTCGTCTTATACCGGTCAAAGCCCTTTTCTGCCACTGCACCCGCCGGCGGCGGCGTCTCTTCGAGCGTCCCCATCCTGGAATTATACTCGGTCGCCGCGTGCTGCCATGCAGCCGCTCTGACGTGCGCATAGCTTGATATATCCGAAAGGTTGTTTCCCCATGGATAGGTATTTGTCCCCGCCCTGCTTGCGTATGCGTGCTGTGAAGATGTGGGTAACTGGGCTCCGAGCCACTTGCCGTAGGCTTGCGCCCCATAGAAGGTTACCCACGTTACGGGAGCATTTTCATCGGCGTCCGCAATCACAAAAGAGCTGCTCGACTCGTCCCATTTTATGCCGCAGGGGGGGTAATCGGTGGGACCTGAGCGTATCAGCTCAGCGTTGCTCTGGTCCTTAAACCATGCCCATCCGCGCAGCTTGGTTGCGTTTTTGGCCCCCGTTTCCTGCAGAAACCTGCGATATTGGGCGTTACTAATCTCGTGCGCAGCCATATAGAAAGGCTCAGGATTGCCGGGCCCGGCCGGTATCAATCTGAGTATCACGCTCGGGTCTTTCTTTGATACGACGTATTTTGGCCAGCCGACATTTTTCGCGTTATTCAGATCGACCGTATGGAAGAAATCGAGCCATTCTATCTGTTTGTCATCTACTGCCTGTCTTATCTGGTCCCAGCCGGCGACCTCGACCGTTTTTTCCAGGAGTTTTCCGACTTCGGAAGGCGGCAGTCTGCCGAGCATTCCTATGACTGCGGAAGCGGAACCCTGGACGAATTTGGTAATGGCCTCGAGAGGTGTTTTCTTCTCCTTCCCGTCGGTCACGGACTGCAGGCGGTTGATATTGACAGGTTCGAAATTGGCGCTCAGGTTTGTCGTTCCGGCAAAAACCAGACGCTGTACTTTGCCTTCCAAAAGCTCCAGGCGCTCGCAGTATCCGGGCTTGATTATCGACCTGACCGCTGCTTCGTGAGCCAGCAGTGTTTCCCAGAAACGATTGCATATATTTGCATCAATCCTGTCTCTGTTTTTTTCGATAGCAGGCAGCGCGAGCATGGCGTTCACATCCCGCACGGTCTCGCCGAGCTTGGCATACTCCTGCTCAAGCTTGGCGAGATTCTCTTTTGAAGGGCCGGTCAGCTTGCCGCCTAGGCCGTTCTTGATAAGCCCTCCGATTTTGCTCATTCCTGCATCCCAGGGAAATTTGGGCTTTGCGGGTTTTTGTTCCGAAGAGTCGGCCTGTTTGCCGCCGAGCTCATTTTCGATAAGCTGTGTGATTTCGCTGATTTTCGCCTCCCAGGGATACTTTTTGCGCGGGTCTTGGTCCAGCTCCCTGTAAAGCCCGACCTGGCGCAGCCATTGCTCGAAGGTTTCATTTGTAACGGGCGCATCAGAGGTATGTACACTGCTCTCCGCGAAAAAAAGGTCCCTTCGGATTTTATTGTTTTGCCAGTCTTCGCCGGCCAGAAAGTCCGCAAGGTTGCGGGCAAAACCTTCAAGGTTATCGAGCTGCTTCAAGGCGCCTTCCATTCCCTCGGGCAAAGTGCCCGTAATAGCGCCGATGCTTTTGTCGGTGACTGTCCTGAACCGGCCAAGGATTTTGTCGCCGGAACTATTGCTTTCAACAAAAACTGCTTCACGCTCAACCGCCGCGCGCGCGAGCACTTCAAGCAGAGAGTCCGCACGGGTTTCATCTCTGGCCCTGATAGTTTCAAATTCCTTTTTCAGCCGGCTGCGAATATCGCGGTCTTTTTTCAAGTCCTGGGTTCCATTTGGCCAGGCTGGGCCGGAAAGCCTGCCGAGCCTTAGCCATGCGGCAAACACTGCTTCGGGGTGCGTGACACTTTCGGCTGTATTTGCAAGCTCCTGTCTGTCATTCTCCTGCTCAATCCTTTTCAAGGCCTCGATTCTTCCTGTTAGCTCCTGCAAGACCCGGTTGGTCGGCGAGTTTTCGGCGAAGATGTTCGCGAAGGCACCGGCGGTTTTCAGTTTATTATAAAGTTCGCTGAATGTGCCAACGCTGCCGGCGGTCGGGCTGTCATCGAGCAGATAATAGGCTTTGAACCTTTTGTGGACTTCGTAAAACGTCTTAACCAGAGTATTTAAGTCGTCGCTGTACCCCCGGAATGCAGCTAATTCCTGTCGCCACGGCTGATTGAAAGTTCCGGGGTCATTTACATCGGGCACCTCATCCTGCGGGAATTTGCCTACAATACTCTCGAATACTTTTTCCCTTTCTTCAATGTAGCCGCTCTTTAATTCACTGTTTATATTTATGGTGTGGTCCTCAGGGATTGGCAGAGCGTCGGCGCAGTTTCGCTCCAGCGTTCTGGCCACGTTGTCAAGTTTTTCAAGCCTGTCCCAGGTTTCCTCTACTTTTCTTCGGACGGCCGCCAGTGTGCGGCGGTCGCCCTGGGTCAGCTTCGTTTTGGTGTCTCTATCGAGGATGTTGTCGCGCCGCCCGGCCCAGGCCGCATCAACTGCCCGCGACCCGGCTATCTGCCATTTCTCCACTTTTGCCAGCCATTCTGCCGGAGGCACAAGCTTGCTGACCTCCACGTCGGCCTCAGTGCTGACGCTGCGCAGCTCAACCGTACAAGATGCCAGCTTTTCCTGAATTACTTTCTCGTCCCTCGCGATAAAAAAGATGCCTTCACCGGCGAGAATCTCCGGCATTTTCTGAAAATGGTCCTCGATTTGTTCGAGCTTCACCCTGAGATCTTCAGCAATGGATTTGGTCGTGGGCTCTTCCTGCAGAATTTGTATGTTATATTTTGTTTGCTCGACGACTTTCTCCCGCTCCTTTGCGATGTCCTCTCGCGGGTCTTTTATTCTGCGAAAGGCCGCAGCCAGCGTGAGCCAGTTCTCGAAACCTTCTCTGGAGGCTGTCAGCCCGGAGCGGGCAGGGTCTCGCTTGAAGAGCTCCTTATCAACCTGCGCCCAATCGGTTCCTATGAATTGAGCAAGTCTTCCGGTTAAACCCGCTATATCCCCCAGTTTTTTGAGCAGCTCGTTAATATCCACTTGGCCGACCTCGACCGCGCCGGAAGCCACCTCTTTGCCGAGGTAATCGTCAAATCGGGCCAGGATTGGATCGTCCGAGGCGACAATGATTTCCTTGTCCGCCTTAATTTTGTCCCACTGGGAATTGATATTGTTCACGGTTTCCGGCAGTTCAAGGAGAGCGTCCACATTTTTCGCAATCTCCTTACCTTCTCCCGGCCTCACTTTATCGACCAGGTTTTCGAGGTACGCGGCAGGGCCCTGCCAGCCCTGCTGTCGGAAGGCATTTGCAGCTTTGCCGATGCCGGCCAGCACAGGCCAGGCCTTTTCCGAGTTAGGGTCAAAGAAGTTCTTGATATCTTTTATTGCTTCAAGTGCTTTTTGAGTGTCTTTCTGCTCTGCGTACTCCGGCTGATGTATTATCTCGGAAACACTCGCTCTTCCCTGGTGCACCACCACTTTGTAAGGATACGACGCATCCTTGATTTTCTCCAATACGCTTTTCAGGTGTGCGTCTTTGCCCCACTTGTCCGCCCGCGAGTTGCCCCTTGGAAGCCCAAGCTCCCTCGAAAGACCGTCCACCCACTGCATATACTCTGTGCAAAGAGTCTCCCATTCAGCCCTCTCCGGAGGCGGCGGAGGGATAAAAAGGTTTTTGATGTACACGCGGACAGGCGGCACCGAGACCGCCCCAATGATTAACACGGCGACCACCACGCCCGCCATTATTAACCGACGAGGCGAAACAACCGGCTTGGCTTTTTTTAAGTGGCCCAGTTCCTCAATAAGATTATCGACAGTCAGAATACCTGGCCTGACCGAGGCGCTCAGCAGGCGATTACATAGGTCTCTCCAGTCGTTTGACTGTTTTCCCAGACTTGCCCACTCTTTCGATTCAGGCGCTTGCCATCCTTCAATGGCCGGCAGCGATCGCTGAACCACCAATTGGTAGATAAACTCGCCTATGGCCCGCAGGTCGCTATCCCAGTGCTGTTTGTTGTCGATGTGTTCGTCCGGCAGGGGGTCCGACAATACTATCGTCGTCTCGGAAATATCCCCCGCCCCGGCAATAAGAACATTGGTAGGTTTAAGGTTCCCGTGCGGCCGGCCGCATCCTTCTTTTAACTCAATCAGCCCCCGTACAACCGACTCGATAACAGCGTGGAGCGCCCAAGCGTCAAGCCTGATGCGAACGTCGATGAGCTGTTGAAGCGACCGGCTGTACTGGTCGCTGACGTAGAATGCCCCCTCATCAGTCAAGCCGCACTCATGAACGGGCGCCCAATGTTTACGCTCACCGCTGGCGACTTTTTGCTGCGCGCGGGCACTGCTCAAAAACAGCTCTGACTCAGCTTTCACCCGCTCTTCTGCCAGAAGTAGCAGCGACGGCTGAAAAGCCTTAATGGCAAACTCTTCCGCCTGGCCGGCAGCATCCCGTCCGCTGTAGACTACCGTAAATCCCGTGCGGTGGAGTTCACGAACAGTCTCATAGCGGCCAAAGCTTGCCATTCATCTGTTACCTTTCCTGCCGAACCGCGACGAATCCTAATCACAATTCGATTTCGGAATAGTTAACGGAACAATGTTGCCCCGTTCAATGCTGATATTGATTGTTTTTTGACGCACTCCCCAGCATTCCGAGTCCACAGCAGGCAGCCGCAGGCGTCTTGCGTCGGCATTGCCCGGCAGGTCGGGGAATATCCCGGGCAGGTCGGCCAAAACAAACACGTATTCGGCTTTTCTGCTTTTCCATATTTTGTGAACGGCGTCCTTGGCGGTAAGAGTCTTCTGACAGGGTCCCTGCCCGAACTGGATAACATGAGTATACTCTCGAGCGCTTTTCCGCAGTTGATTTTCCGGCGTCCAGTAATCGCTCATTGACATGGTTTCCCACCGGTCCTTCTCAAATCTGTTGACTCCTACCAGGTGGACCTCCACAGACTTCCTGCAAATGTCCTCTGTTGCCGTTATGTTGACAACCCGACCACACCCTCCTGCCAGCGAAACAACCAAAAGCAACCCCAACACATGACCTTTCAATAATGCTGTTTTCATTTTCAACTCCTTTTAATTTCCGACCATTATTTGTCCGTCGCTCCTTCGTTTTGCCTGCGCGACTACTTCGGGTTTGCTCTTCCGCCGCCGATACCTTTACGTCAGGTATTTCTGAATAACAGCGGAAATTTCCTGATTAGCCTGCCAGTCCGGCACAATCATGCTGCGCGTTCTGAGTATCAGTTTATCCAGATCACAGATCGTCCGTTCGAAAACCTTGTGAAGACCTCCCGGCTGCGCATCGCCATAATCCTTGCACTGACTTTCAGGACCAGGCCCCGGGAACATCCGCAGAATCACCGCCAGCACCGCCGACCACAGTTCCAACGGAATAATCACGAAGGCTTCCTCCGATGTCAGTTCATCAAAAGTCAAGTGCTGGGGCCCCAGGGATTCGAGCCATCGCTTATCTCCGCCGAATATGTCACTTACGCAGTTTTCCAGGCTTTTCGAGCCATCATAGCCGGCTGAAATCTGCCGCAGAAGGCTCAAGGTCTCATCAAGGGCCACGGCCAAAGTGGTCGTATCGTCCACCAGAAGAATCCTTATGGCCATAACCGCCAGCGAGTACAGGTCGCAAGGGCTGCTCAGAAGCGGCACAACCTCAAACGGCACATCGGGCATCGGCACTCCTTCGGCAGCACGCAAATCCGAGACCTCTTTGTCGTTCATGGTTTGCGCCACCGTGCGAAACCGCCATTCACCGTGCGCCATTGCCGAATCCGCTTCAAGATGAGCATAGAGATTGATGTCGCCCGAAGCAAGATTAAGCCTGAACCAGACCAAATCATGCCGGGCCATCTCGATACGCTCGTGGGTCGAAAACGTACCTTCAACGAGTGTCGTATTGGCGCTGTCGGCTGAAACCTGACGGATGCGTATCGATGCCCGCCCCTTGGCCGGCAGCGACGTAACCACCGGCCGATAGATTGACGTCCCCGCCGCAAGCGCCGGCAAATAGTATTGCAGGTCGCTCTTTTCGATGGCCAGAGGAATAGCATCCCCTGGGTCGCCAAGGACCGCCCGGGCCGTCCACAAAAAAGGCAGCCCATGCCCCGGCTCGCCGAGCTTGATATGCCAGTTGTCGGGATTAATATTCAGAAGCGGACGCTGGAGGTGGCGGACCACCGAATGCACCGACGATACAATATCGGCGAGCAAGCGAAGCTTTAAGTGGAATGTTTCGAGAAGCCGGTCGTATCGACCGTGCGTTTCGAGAAAAAGCCGGCCGTCGCGAATCAGGGCCGTTTCATCTTTTCTTAAAGCGCTGAACTGCTCGCCGAGGTCAAGCACTGACCTGCCATGTTTCAGCCCGTCCCATCCCGCCCCGCTCAGGATATCGATAAAGGCCTCCAGCCCGATCGGGGCATGCTTCTTTACCAGTATGAACCCCGCCTGCGGATTCAGAGCAATAATACGAGCCGGGTCGCCGCAAATCTCCGACAGGGCTTTGGTGCAAGCGTTCGTCGGTGCGCCCGGCGTGACCGGTACGAACTGCGAGTCGGCACCCGACGCCGGAACATACAGGTAGCGATGGAGCGACGTGCCATAGCCCGGCAAACCCTTTTGCGCAAGCAGCCCTTCATCGGTACATAGCTGCCACCGCGCTGCGGAATTGTCCGCAACGGGATGAACCGCACAGGATGCTGAAAGGTCCAGGAATGTCGGCAGAGGATGGGCCGACTCCCAGCCGGTCTTTACTATTACACCGGCGTCAAGCTGCTCAAAGGCTTGAAGCTGGCGGCGCCAGCGCTCGTCGAGCATGGCGTTTGAAAGCAACTGACGAGACGCCCAAGCCGTGTTGATAAGCCCCTGACTGTTTTGAATCCAAATTTCGAGCCATTCGTGAATCCGCCCGGCCATGTCAACAATGCATCCCAGAAATACTTTCGCGTCGACCGTATCGTGCAGCACCACAAGGTGACCGCCGACCGGGTCGGCCTCCCGCCTTGCCAGAACGCAAATCTTCAGCGATGCCGCCTTCTGCTCCTCTGCAATAGGTATGGCGGCATAACCTTGCGGCAGCTTCGTAAGACCGCTCTTTGCGCTAAATGCTGACACGCCCAACCCACCTTCGAACGAATCTTGAATTCTCCATTGTTTTTCTGCCGCAATCCGCGTGCCGTAAGGCTGCAGTGCGGCTCCAACCTATCGGGACCAATTCTATTGAATAACAATCCGCTGTCAAACAAAATTAATTTCGCCCCAAAATGCGGGCATCGAACAAATGACCGACAAAGGGCAGGCAGTGATAGATTCACCAGGTTACGAGAGTGGGCGGTACTGGACTTGAACCAGTGACCTCCTGCGTGTCGAGCAGGCGCTCTGGCCGCCTGAGCTAACCGCCCGGCGTTTATGCAATCATATTATCGCCGGAAAACGCAAAAATCAAGAGGTCCTGCGAAAGATTATTAAATAAAAAACTCAACTCCTGCAATTCTGTGGTCTTATCTGCGGAAGCGAGCTCTCCCCTGACCGGCAAAACATGGATTATCCGCCAATCAGGACAGTCGGGCAACCCGGTGGCCCGACTGCGGTGGTTACAGGTACTCCGGTTACCGGGTTGGCGCCGGTCACCTGGCTGGTCACGCGGGCGGCAGGCCGGCCGCAGATAAGAACGGTCATGCTGCCCATCGTGATGGCACCGGTGCAGGCGGCGCCCGCGACCGCGTCGCCCAGGCAGGCTGCCGGCAGGCCGCCTATTAAGACCGTAGGCGCCCCAGGGCCCGTAACTGCATCGCCTGTCAACGTCACATCACCCAAACGAGCCGCCGGAAACATCTGACATTCTCCATCTATCCGTCATTATTTCTAAAAGATCCAGCCGGAATCATATCCCAAACATACCACCTTGACAAGCACTTTTTCAGGGCTGTATTCGCATTTTACCGTGCGCTATCTGCACGCCGGTTTCCACAAACTTGTGACCCATCTGGGCGGTCTTATCACACGAGGCGTTTGTGGCCCCAGCGTAATAACCCCGCAGCAGGCAGGTATGCTCCGAACGCACAAGCGCGACCACCAAACTGCTTGGCGCCCAAGCAGCACACAAGTAAGAAACCGTGTCGCCTCGGCGCACAGTTTGGCCCAAATAAGCAGGTCCACGAATTCGTGTGGGGCCAGCTCAGCGTTGAGGCGTGGCTCCGCCTCTTCCTGCAGCTCGAAATCCCCGCAAATCTGCGGCGCCGTCCGACCTGATATTATTGTGAACGGCTCAGTAATCTTCGGCGATCGACCACGGAATCCGAATATTTCACGCAGCTTTTTCATTTTGCTCGCAGACGCATCAATTTCTCATAGCCGGGACTACTTGATTTGGACCAGATGGGTCGCAGTAGCCACATAAATATTGCCATCAGCGTCGACAACCGGCGGGGTCAGAATTTCATTATCCAACGACACAAGGAATCGCTCCTTTCCTGCCAAATTCAGAAGGATAAGAGTTTTGCCCGCGGCAACCAGAAGAGAGCCATCAGCCAGTGACGAGCCGTGTCTGATGGTTCCATTCTTGACTTCATATTGCCACAGCAGCTTGCCCTGCTCGATGGCCAGGATGCGTCCGCCCGTCAGGCCGTAAACTCGGCGGTTCCCGGACCGAATCGGCGGCTGACCGGTTACCCATCGGTCGGGTGTCTTGCGGTCCGACCACCGCCATTTCTCTTCACCCGTAAGCGACATCGCCAGCATTACCTTGTGCCCCTCATGGTAACCGATGATGCACAGCGTACCCTCGGCGTCTGCGCTCCAATTCACCGATTGTTCCAGCGGGATCTTGAAACGCGAGGCCTCTTCCTCGAGTTTTAAATCGACAGAGATGACCTCGTCCATGGAGATAATCCATCGCTCCAGCTCCGGAACAAAAAGCGGGGGAAGCTCCTGCACGCCCTCATAGGTCTTGCCCCAGGCACCAACCAGCTCGCCGTATACTGTCCTGCGTCCCAACACCTCCGGTTGCGGCGGCGGTGTATCCAAGTCCTCGGTGTCGTAAGTCGGATCCGGCAGATAGATCGTGGCGATGAAATCCTTTTCCCGGGGCCAGAGCAACGTCACATGGAATTCGTCGGTTGGGACGCCGGGAAACGGGGCTTTCTTCAGAACCTGTGAATTATTGGGGTCCACGGCTTCGAGAAAGTGTCCCCTGTTCTCGAAATAGAGGAGCCCGTTGGCCACGGCCGGGGGAGAATCCGCTCGCTTAACTCGGTCCCAGAGCCGCCTGCTATCGGGCGAAAACAGCACCATCCCCTCGCCTGCCACCGCCAAGATATTCCCTTCCCAAATTAGCAGAGCGGGTAGGATGTCCGCTCTTTCCAGCCCCAGCTCACGGGACCATGCAATATTGCCTCCGGCCCTTGAGGCCACCGCAATAGCACAGTCTCGCCTGGGGCTCGAATAGTAGGTGGGATACGTGGATTCGTTCTGCATGATATTCTCCTTGCTTGACATGGGCGTCATTGGGCGTTCTTTGGAACATGCCGCGCTTCCTACGAGCAGGAACACGAGCACTGACAACCAGGCATACGCCACTACAACCAGATTCCTCATACACATCAGACTATAGCTTTGACCTCAAATACTCCACCGACCTTGCCCTGGATCCAGTCTTTAAGCTTGGACAATTCAGCCGCGGTCAGGTCGTCTGTCAACTTCTGAGCAGCTCGGGTAACTGCATTGTCGCTGATCTGGCCATACAAATAGCGGACGATGGTTTTGCTATTGCTTTCCATGGCCACTTTGATTGTGGAACCCGTCGGATAGAAAAACGTCGCCGAGCCACCTTTGGTGACCTCGAATGTAAAGCGGGTGTCCTCCGTCGGAGCATCCCCCACTCCGTCCCACCACCGAGCAAAAACCCTCACGTATGTGTTGGAGAAGTCCTTGTTCGCGGGGCTGGTGGTCAGCCGTAACTTGCCAGCCGATTGCTTCGCCGACAAGGATGCATTGTCGTCGTAGCCTTCCATCATGTCCATAATCTGTTTGTTCACGCCTCCGACCCAGTCCTCTTTATTGTCGAGGGTCCATTCGGAGGGCTTGCTGTTGGATTTCACCAATCGCTTCGCCGTAACGTCGGCCGCAAGCGAGCCACTCGTGTGAGCCACGCGGCAGAAGTACGTGATACCACCCTCCTTGCATTCATCTCCGACTACGTAAGCTGTTCCCGCTACCCAGTTCCCGCGGTTGGTTCCAGATGTTGCCAGCCATTTAGAAGCACTGTCCGCTGCGAACGTGGCGCTGCTGGTGTGTGCTTCGAGGCAGACGTACTTCCGTCCGCCCTCCAATACTGTGTCCCCCACGACATAGTCCTTTGCTTCTTTCCAGTCCCCCTTGTCAACCGCCAAACTTACGAAATTCTGGGGGATAAATGCGCCACTCTTGTGGTTCGTGACACAGACGTAATGGTCACCGCCCTGCTTCACCCACTTTTTAACACTGTAGTCTGTATTGGCGGCCCAGTTCGATACAGGGCCAGAGGGATCCAACTCCAGCCATTTATTCTGACCAAGATCTGTTAGGAACGCACCGCTGGTGTGGTCCTCCAAACAGACGTAAAATTTGCCTTCTTGTTCTATGCATTTTGAGGCTGTGTAGGCCGCCCCCGTGGCCCACACTGATGTCGCGGGAGTAAGACCGGTCTTGAAGGTCACTTTGATCCGGGTCTCAACGACGAGAATCCCATTGTAGGTGTCGCCCTTCATGAGGCGCGCGAATTCGTCGTCACCCAGCTTGTACAGGAGGAGATCACACTTACCCTGTTCGCCGAGGGAGTAATCCTCCTGGGTGTAGGACGGCTTATAGATACTGCGAGAGCCCGCATCCCGGAAGTAATTCAGCTTAGTCTTGGTCTTGTCGGCAGGTGCGTAAGTAATCTTGAACTGCTTACCCTGTAGGAACTTATTGAGTGTCTTGGTTGCCTTCGCTTCGTCGTTGATCCAGTTTGCACGGCCCCAGAACTGACGCAGGCGGACTGCCTGGTTCACGCTCATAATGGATGACTCGTCGCGGTAATAAGGCACGCCAGGGTAACGTTGCTTTTTCTGATAGCCAGGCAGACCCCATTGTTTCACCGTAATGTAATCGTCGTACAGACCGATGGCGGCGTGCCCGAGCTCATGGGCAAAAGCGTTCCGTGGGGCAGCAGTGCTTCCATCATAGTCGTTCGCACGCGCTTCCGTCCCGGGCGCGGATGCCCAGCTGGCACCTTCGCCCTGGAAGGCCGTGTTCCGCATACGCATGACAGTGTCGGTGGCCCAGCTGCCCAGTGGTTTCTTTACCAGAACCACGAGGCACTTGTGCTCACCGCCTTGCTGGACAAAGGTGTTGGCAGGTTCCTCGAATTCCTTGGCTTCGAACAAGGTGAAGGTCTTGACGATGATATCTTTTTTGTTGTCCTCCTCCTCAAATTGATAGTCTTTCTCGGACCAACGGTCCATCGCGTTCTTCATGCCCTGCTCAATGTAGTTTCTCTTATCGGCGAGTTGAGCCGGATACCGGTGGGTTGCGCGCTTCTTAAAGAACTTGTCTGCAGTGAAGCGGGCGTCCAGGCCAAGATCAGCCACCTTGTCGGCGTCGTCTTCGTAAAAGAACCGTGCTGACCAGTAGGTCACAAGGGCGCCGTAAACCGTGGTTCCATCAGTGCCGCCGTAGTGGAGATAATACGCGTCGAAAACTCGCTCCATGTGTACATAGGCATTGTTTACGTCGGAGTTCTGGTCGAAGCGCTTCTGCACTGAGATATCACCATCATTCATTTTTGCTGCCCGCGCCCCCAAGATTTGTTTCTTGCCGAAGTCGGCGCTTTCGGTGCGCTTGTCATAGATATCGTGGAAACCGCTGCAGAAAACAACTACCCGTATTTTGGGGTCACAATTGACGATAACATTGCGATACTTGCCTGCCGCATCCTTGGCGAAGCTGAATTCGGCCTTGGTGTGGTACGCTGCCTTGACCCGCGGTTCGTATACTTTTACTTTGAACTTCTCATCCGGGTCCAGGTATAGCAGTGTGAGCCTGGAGTGTTCAGAGAAGTCTTTGTTGGGATTTCCATCTTTGTCCTGGTCCTTGGCTATTTGGTTGCCGCTGTTATCAACAAGAATGACGTCGTCCAGCGAGAACGCCAGCGGCTTACCGGAGTCATTGGCGCCCTCAATATCGGCCTCGGTGAGCTCATCAAAGAACTTCCCGGAGCCGCCGGAAAGGCGTGTGTAGTAGTTTTTGGATTTCCATAGTTTGGGAAGGTCATAGTACTTTGTCCGGTTAGGTCCGGGTTTGAGTTTGTCCTTGTCGGTACCGGAAGGGTCCAACTTCTGAATTTCGCGCTCCGTTGCAGATTTGGAGAACACGAAAGTATTCTTCTGGCCGAACTCCAGGAGCATGTCCTTATCCAGCTTGCCGAGGGCGCTTCCATCGTCTTTCTTACTTATAATCCAGGGCAGGCACTGCAAAAGCTGCTTGTCGTCGTTTCCCGTGGTCCAGTTACTGATTGCGTCATAATTGGTCGAGCTGCCACCGGGACACTTGCGAACTCCTTTGAGCATTATCGGTGGGATGCTGATGCGCTTATCGCCGTGGTCGCTGTGACCGTAGCAGCGATCAAAATACTCGAAGCGGTAGAACTGCCAGTGGGGGTTTAGCAGGAGCCGGGCCGGATTGTCTTTGCTGCTGCCGATGGTTGTTCCCATGTTGTCCAGATCCGCGAACTTGCATTGATTTTTCTTGTAGGCCGGGATGCTGCCCTCCGGCTCCCAGTCGGAGTTCTTAAGCGTCCAGTTGCCTGTAGGCAGGCGAAAGACACGGTGACCCGCCGTGATCTTCGCTGCCAGGTCCGCCTCGGCAACCAGTTCCTGGGTTTTTGCAGCGTTGCGTTTCTCGCATACGATGTAGTTTGCCTTGTCTTGTTTGAAATCGAGCGTAAAACTCTTTGCGCTTCGCGGCACTTCCGCCCAGGGGTTATTATTGCTGTACAACACGCCATCTTTGCCCACGATGGCGTCAATCGAGGCGCCGCTCTCAGGGACCAGGCGCACAGGCACCTTTTCAGGGAATACTCGTTTGTTCTTTTCCGGGTCCGTAAACAGCAGCTTGAGATATACTCGCAGGAACGGGGTCACCGTGAATTCGACCTTGTTCTCCTTTTTATTGAGGTCAAGCGTGTAATTCTGGACCGGGCTGTTATCTATCTTATACTTGTCTTTATCGCTTTCCGACAAGCTTAGAGAGACTGTGTAGGTGGACACTTTGAGTTTTTCGAAGACCGCAGGTTCCTTATCGTCCGATGTTTTTTCGCCCTGAAAGCCTCCGGCCTCCGCCGCCTTTACCTCAATGCGGGCGCCCTTGATAAACTCATTTTTTTTGTCTGAGCGCCTAACGACGACCTTCAGCGGCGCTATGCCATCGATGTAGACGATGTGAACAGGGCAGCTTCCCAACAGCACCGACGCCTGTTCGGCCGCCGGCTTCTCAAAGTCGTTGGCAAGTGATGTGGGCAATGTGACGTTCACACTGTAAGTATCGGGGTCGACCGGCTTGAATTTGGCGATACCCTTGCCGTCGGTTTTCTTGTTGTAGGGTTTCTTGCCCTTTATATCAACGGTCGCCCTCGCAACCATTTCCTCATTGTGCCTCTTTACCACCAGTACGATGAGGCCTGTGGCCTTCTTTTGACATTTCTGGCATGAACCGTTAACCTTCCTGGATCCCAGTTCTTTATTAACTTTCTTAAGTGCCTGTGCAAGATTGGTCATCCCCAAAACCCCAACGATTCGCTCCGGATTCAGGTCAGGCCGAAGCGGCTTCGAGCCGTTTGTATATTAGATTCATTTTTTCGTGCTGGTCAAATTCCTCGCTTACGAGAATCCTCTCTATCCAGGGCTTCCGCTTTTCAAAGTCACGGCCTATTCCTATCATCAGGTCGATTAAAAGAGCGACTTGCCGCTCTTCGTTAATGTCGTAAGCTGAAGCCCTCTTAATGCCGTCTTCGACCAGAGCGCGCAATTCGTCTTTGCTCTTGTCCTTGGTCTGTTCAGGGAAAACTTCACGCACGTGCACGAGCATTTTCTCTACAAAAAGCTCGAGCATGTAAGCATCGAAGACTTCCATCTGCTCTTTACGAATATGCAGCACTTCTTATTGCATCCTTAAATCACAAGACTCCGTGTGACTGGGCGAGGGATATTTTTTCGGTCCGAAGTTTTTCCGCGTCCACCGAAAAACGCAGGAGCACAGACGAATCCTTGTCCTCGGCAATATAACTACTTACTGGCGCAAAGATTATTCTTAATTCCTCAGCATTGCAGGTCGGCAGGTAAAGCCTCAGCACCCGAGGGTCATAGTAGCGGAAATACACGAGCTTGTCCTCGGGGTCATTGACCATTAGAAACTTTCGAAAGTGCTGGCGCAGCGCTCGGATACCAACTTCAGCGGGCGTTATTGCGAAGATGCCCCAATGATTTCCCCAGCCCTTCTCACAGACCAGTCTTGTGAAGGGGTGGTCGTATTTCAGTTCGACCAGATAGGGCGCCACTGCAGCCATGTCCGGCTCAAGCTCGCCGCGATAGAGGCAAATGTTTTCCGGCTCATGCTCCCAAAGCAGTTGCGGCAACTGCTCGACGGATGCGCCATCGAGAACCGTATAGACATTGGTCTGCAGTTGGAAAAACAAATGCTTCAGCAGTGCCTGAGTCACAGTTTTTTCGTTCATCAAATCCTCGTCAACCGGCTTACTCACAAGCCGGGCTGCTGCGTTTAATCCGCTCCGCACTCCTCACAGAATGGCGTACCGTCTTTGGCCGCCAGCTGCAGCACCGTTGCCTGAGGGCTAAACGTCACCGGCGTAGGCGGTTTGGGCGCTTTTGGCGGTTCGAGTTTTTCTCCCGGCTCTGCAGTGTCGGCTTCTTTGGGTTCCTTGGGCGCATCGGGGGCCTCGGGCGCAGCAGGAGCCGTTGGCGAACTGCCGCTGCCGGCGCCTGCTGCGCCGCCACTATTAATCATGACCGTCGGCCCGGAAATCGCTACACCTGCCGGACCAATATCAACAAAGCTGGGCCCGGCTTTGAGAGATACTTGCATTCCCCCTTCAATCACAACGGTCATACCACCTTTAATGTGAATCGCCATGCCGGCATCCATCGCGTAGTTCATCCCGGCTTTTTCATGAAAATCCATCCCCGCCTTGATAGAAATCTTTTGCCCGGCATCCTGATTCAGGTTCTGCCCCACCTTTAAATTAGCGTCGCCGGTAATTTTGACACACTGTTTGCCCTTGACAGCGAGGTGGTCATCGCCGTCGATGGCGGCCAGGTGGCTGCCTTTGACTGTTTCGCCGTGGTCGCCTTCGGTCTTACAAAGCCGGTTGCCTACCACCGTTGAGTGTTTGTCTCCTTCTACCTTCTCCAGCTGGTCTTTCTTGACAATCAGATGACGCTCGTTTCCCTCCCACTCGTAAGTATCGTTTTTGACGCGAATATCCTGGTTCTTCTCGGCGTGGATAAAGATCTGCTCTTTACCTTTGAGATCTTCGAAGCGAATTTCATTGAAACCCTGACTGCCTTTGCTCGAATCGGACTTAATGGTTGATTTGGTTTTTTCGGCCGGCAGGTCGTAGGGGGGCATGGCTTGCCCGTTATATACCCGGCCGGTTATGATGGGGTGGTCAGGATCGCCCTCGAGAAACTCAACAATAACTTCCTGGCCGATACGCGGCATGTATATGGCGCCCCATTTCTTACCGGCCCAAACTTGGGCAACTCTTATCCAGCAAGAGCTGTTTTCGTCGGCCTTGCTGTAACGGTCCCAATGGAACTGTACCTTTACGCGTCCGTACTGGTCTGTATAAATTTCCTCGCCGGACGGACCAACTACCATCGCCGTCTGCGGCCCCGGAATCGACGGCTTGGGGGTGACGCGGGGCGAACGGAAAGGCTGGGCAGCGTCGATAGCGGTGAATCTGCATGAGTAAACACATCCGGCACCCGCCGCGCCGCCTGAATAGAACTCGCCCGACTCGATGCTGTGACTTGCCGAGGTAATCAAGTATTGGCGGTTCTGATCTTCTCGGGGATGCTCGCTGAGGGTGAAGGTACAGCCGGTCGAGATGCCGCGAACATCAGACCCGGCTGTGATCACTTCGTACTGAGCCTGGAGCTCCTCGATCCGCGCCTTTGCGTAGCTTTCGCCGTGACCGGACTCGACGTATTCACCAGGGTAATCATAGATTTCAAAATCCGCCCCCGGATGCTGACGGGTCACTTTTGACCTTGCCTGGAGGTCCTTTTGAGTGTTTATAAAGTCGAAATCGTTCAAAGCATAGGAGCCAGGCTGAATAGCAGTCTCGACGGACCATTCTGAAATATACTGCTCAGGGGCAACCACTTTGCCGGGAGGATGGTATTTGATTTGGTCGTAATCGGGATAAGACTGGTGAGCGCTGGCCGAATCGGCCAGCACCAGCGAATGTTTGCCGTTGTCGTGCTCAAAGAAGTAATATATCCCTTCCTGCTCCATGAGTCGGCTGACAAAATTAAAGTCGGTCTCACGGTACTGCACACAATACTCCCAGGTTCGATAGGTTCCGCTGAGCCGGTCCTGAAAATCCGTGAAGCCGCGGTCCCTGAAGACCTGCTTGACAATGTCGCGAACGGTTTTTTCCTGGAAGATGCGGCAGTCGGCGGTCCGGGTCAGAAACCATAGCCAGGGTACCACGGTAGCACGGTACCGGGCCAGGCGGCCGGTGGCCGGTATCTGCGTGAATCGGCTGACGTAGCCGTTGAAAAAACGGATTTTATTCTCAGACAACAGGTCGAGTCGAATGGTCACGTTCTGGCCGACGATGTCGGCGGCTTTTATTTGATAGTCTTCGCTGGCCAGTTCAACCTGGAACTCGAATGCCCGCCCGAGCTGCTCGGCGCCAGAGAAACTCGTCAGCAAGAGCACCTCATCCCCCAGCGGGGTCGCAATCTCTACACCTCTGTATTTCTGACTCGGTTTATCAGCCATCGCATAGTCGATTTAATAAAGCCAAGCAAAACTCATTTTACACAGGTCATCCCCTGACTGCAACGGTTATCGTCTCGGCCCTTGTTGCATCTGGCGGCTGCACGCATCAGTCGAATGAGTAAGTAAGCTGGCTGTTTTTGGTTCCCACGTGCACGCGCTTTGCGGTTTTGCCCTCCATAAGCCGGGTGAGAAGTTCCTGGCCGATTTCCGGAAGGACTGTGTTGGTCAGGATGGCATCAACCATTCGGGCGCCGCTTTCGACCTCAGTGCAACGAGAGGCAATGAGGTCAACGACGTTATCATCATAAGTAAACGGTATCTTGTGGTTTTCCTTGGTGCGGCGGGCAATGCGTCCCAACTGCAGGCGAATAATAAGCCTCAGGGTTTCGTCAGTGATTGGATAATAGGGCACGACCACAAGACGGCCGAGGAGGGCTGCAGGAAAGACCTTAAGCAAAGGCTTGCGGAGAGCCTTGCATACGGCGTCGGGGTCGGGCATCAGCTTGGGGTCTTTGCACATATCCATAATCAGTTCGGTGCCGACATTGCTCGTCAGCAGAATGATTGTATTCTTGAAATCGATCAGGCGTCCCTCGGCGTCTTCCATCCGGCCCTTGTCGAACACCTGGAAAAATATTTCGTGTACATCTTTGTGCGCTTTTTCAACTTCGTCAAGCAGGACGATACTATAGGGACGACGTCGCACCGCCTCCGTGAGCACGCCGCCTTCGCCGTATCCGACATATCCCGGAGGTGAGCCTTTGAGCGTTGAGACCGTATGGGCTTCCTGGAATTCGCTCATATTGATGGTGATCAGATTACTTTCACCTCCGTACAACGCTTCAGCCAAAGCAAGCGCCGTTTCGGTCTTGCCGACGCCACTTGGCCCTACAAGGAACATTACCCCTATAGGTCTGTTCGGGTTCTCTATGCCGGCACGCGATGTTCTTATCCGTTTGGCAACTGCTTCGAGTGCGTAGTCCTGGCCAATGACACGTTCACGCAGCGTATCGGCCAGATGAAGGACGGCTTCGATTTCGTCCTTTACCATTCCGCCGACGGGAATACCCGTCCAACCAGCAACTACCGCGCCGACGGCTTTCGCATCAACACACGGCAGGATAAGTGGTTTGTCGCCCTGCAGCTCATCGAGTTGCTGCTGCAGCGTTCTTAGTTTGGTCAGTAGTTCTTGCCTGTCTTCTTTGACTGATTCATCAGGTTCGGGGGCCGCCTCGGCAGGCTCGCTTGCATCGGTTGCAGCGGGCTGCTCGGCCTGGCCTTTCGCTTTGTCTTTTTCGCCCACTTTTGCCTGTTCGATGGTGCCGTCGCCGCTCGTACGCAGTTTGGCGCGAATCTCCAGGATAGCGTCAACCAGCTCTTTTTCTTTTGACCACCTGCTCTCGAGTTCGGTCAATCTTTCGTGCTCAACGCGGAGTTTCTCGTTGGTTTCTGCCTCTCGGACCTCGTGGTCGATGCCGGTAGCCGTTTCTCTGGCGAGAATTCGCAGTTCCGTCTCCAATGCCTGAATGCGCCGTCGGCAGTCTTCGAGCTCGGGCGGCACGGCGTGCTGACTGATAGCGACTCTCGCACACGCAGTGTCGGTCAGACTTACAGCCTTATCGGGCAGTTGCCGTTCCGGGATATAGCGGTGCGAGAGACGAACCGCCGCATCCAAGGCTTCATCAAGAATCTGGATCCGGTGGTGCTGCTCAAGGTTCGAGGCCAATGCTCTCATCATCCCTAATGCCTTTTTCTCCTCTGGCTCGTCAACCTTGACCACCTGGAATCTGCGGGTCAGGGCGGGGTCTTTTTCGATATACCTCTTGTACTCCGACCAGGTGGTGGCCGCAATGGTCCGCAGGGTGCCGCGAGCCAAAGCTGGCTTGAGCAGGTTGGCGGCATCACCTGTACCCGCCGCGCCGCCGGCGCCGATCAGGGTATGTGCCTCGTCGATAAACAGGATAATAGGTTTGGGGGAGCTTTGCACCTCTTCTATGACCTGGCGGAGGCGATTTTCGAATTCGCCTTTCATGCTTGCGCCGGCCTGAAGCAGACCTACATCGAGCACGCGGACCGAGACGTCCTTGAGAGACGGCGGCACGTCGCCGGCGGCGATACGCTGTGCAAAGCCTTCAACGACGGCGGTCTTGCCGACGCCGGCCTCCCCCGTCAGAATCGGATTGTTTTGACGGCGGCGCATCAGAATGTCGATTATCTGGCGGATTTCTTCGTCGCGTCCGACGATGGGGTCCATTTGGCCGCTGCGAGCCTTTTCCGTAAGGTCCACCGAGAACTTCGCGAGGGCTTCCTGCTTGCCCATCGCGGCAGGCGCCATCTCTCCGGTGCCCGCCCCGGCTTCTGCCTCGGCTCTGAGAGAACTGCCATCTGTTGCTCTCATAGACTCCTCCGGCGAGCCCGCGACGATTTTTGCGAAACTGTCCGTTAACTGTTCCAGCTTGATTTTGTCGAACTCCTTCGAGATGCGCAACAGCACGTTCTTCAGGGTGCTGGTCTTGAGAATGCCGACAACCAAGTGCCCCGTCCGAATCTGGGATTCCTTGAACATCAGGCTTCCGTACACCCATCCTCGCTCTACAGAATCTTCAAGATGGGAGGAAAGGTCTGAAATTGAGGTCGACCCCCGCGGCAGCCGGTCCAGTTCGTCGGTCATGTCCTTGGCGAGGCGGGAAGGGTCTATCTCGAAGTGGCGTATAATACGGTGCAGGTCCGAATCGGGCAATTTGAGAATCTGGTACAGCCAATGGACCAGCTCCACATAGGGGTTGCCTCGCAGCTTGCAGAACACTGTAGCGCTTTCGATAGCTTTATAACCCAGACTGTTAAGTTTGCCGAATAGAGATGCGCGATTGATTTCAGCCATTGTTCTATCCTCTTGCCGTCTTGGCGTATACTGAATAAAGTTCACTGCCGGGCATTGGGACTTCTTTGAAGAAGGGCCGGGTCAATGACCTGCTTTATGCCGGCTCCTCTTTTCCAAATGCCGAGCACACTTCTTGAAACTCCGGTTAACGGCTGCCAACCTGTCGGCAATTCTTCAAAAAACCCTGAACCAGCCCCCTGGCTCAGACGTTCCCATGTTAGTGCTTGCCGCCGTTGCATACACTTTTATACTAATCTGCCCCACTGTGTCAATCTTTTTTCCAGAGTTGGTTACAGCGATACGCTACTTTTCTAAAATGAGCCGAATTGCAGGATAGTGCGTTTCTCCAAGTTTTCTAAGGATTCGACGGGCGGGGACCGCCCACCGAACTCAAGAACCCCGACTGCATAAGCTTGCGAATCACGTTCAGGCAGGCAGGCGTGAGTTCCTTGGGGTCAGCCTGTATGCGAGGCGCTGTTTCCTTGATGACTTCGCGCAAGGTCTTTTGGCCGGTACAGCCGGCCAGCAGGCTCTCAATATACATATCCACGTTGCCGGCAAACGGAACCCCCTCGGAGGCGTAAAGGCGTTGTACTCCGACCGTCCAGCGGCCGCTTTCAATGCATAACTGGTGCTCAAGGCGGTGGTGCTTGTCGAAAACCAGATGCTGCTCCAGCAACTGTCCGTCATCAAGGGCCTCAAGCAGGTCCTCCGTAGCGAATATGCGCTCGATCTGTTCGGCGGCGGACCCTGTACAACTGCCTCTGTCGAGTGCGTGCGCTCGGAACCAATTGGCCTGCCCGGTTCGCTTGCGCATAACCATCGCTCCGGCACCAATCCGCTGGATACCCATCTGTTCATAATAGGCCATCCATTCATCCAGATACCGTCCATAGTCCCGCGAGCTGCGCCCTACGGTGCTTCCCACCCAGTCGGCTGCATAACTCAGGGCGTCCGTGGACTTAAAAGACACCACCCAGCAGTCACAACCGCTATCCGCCACCCAGCTTTGCGGTCGAGAATCCCAGCTCTCGTCGCCCTTATGGTGCCAGTTGAACAGTATGCAGGCGAAACCTCCTTGTTTAAGTCTCTCGGAGGCTCCGCGCACCACCTGTTCCGAGACGGCATCGCCCGGCAGGCCGGTGTCACGAAAGATAAACCGCGACTCGGGCGAAATCACGAAGGGAGGATTGGCCGCAATAAGATTGAACTGCTCGTCGGCCACTGGTTCGTAGAAACTGCCCTGGCGCCATACGACATTGTCTATCACGTTGAGTCTGGCATTGAACATTGCAAAGTTCAGCGCCCGCGGATTGGTATCCGTACCGACGACGCGGTCGGCATGACGGGCGGCAAGAAAGGCCTGTATGCCGGCTCCGGTACCGAGGTCCAGCGCCGTTTCCACATTTCGGCGGACCGTCAGACTGGCGAGGGTCACGGAGGCCGCCCCTACTCCGAGAACGTGGTCGGCGGGCATCTCGTGGCCGGTATCCGGACCGAAATCGCTCGCCAGCAGCAGCTCGTGGTATGGACCCAGCCTCACATTCGAGCGGACCATCCCATCGCAACGCGCCAGCAGGCCGGTTGCTTCAAGGGCCTCGACGTCTAGGCCGGGCAGCTCTCGACGAACCACAGATTCCGAAACGCCCCGTCCCAGCCAGAACAGCCGGACCAGGATATTATAGGGGCTGTCCGTCCGGACGCGTCGATAGACGACCTCTACATCCTGCCGCTCGTGCGCGCACGATATGCCCAGAGTCTCGGCCAGCGCTGTCTCGCAGTATCCGCCGTCCTGCATAAGTTTTTTGAAGGTCTTGCCATCGAATGGCCGGTCCAGATTGAATAACGTTCTTTGGTCTGTCTGTGCCATAGTCTCGTCTCCCCGGTTATGTTGGGCGGTATTTTTCATTCAAGAGCCTGCGGCCATGAAAGCGGGCCGGGAAAGAACCCAATTTTGCTGTGAATATAACCCATTCGCCGGACGGACACAAATGTTTAGACGTTCTTTATGGTCTGGTCGCTTACTGTTTATTCTGACATGCATCTGGAACCATTTCCATACACTTGGTATCGGCCAATGCGGTGGCTCCTTTTTAGGCGCTTCTTTGACTTCTACAACACGTTAAACTTGGCCCCCTCTTTCGCGCTTTTCACCATTTTGGGATTTTCCCGGTTTTTTACTTTTTACCTTTCCTGCCATCTATAATTACTGCTCCATTGGCATCAACTACTTTGCCATCCCGCCAGGTATATCGTGTCGGCACGCCGCGCAGTCTCACAGGCGTTCCATTTCTCAGTTCCGGATCATTATTCGGGTCTTCTAAAATCGGGTCTGCAAAAGAACCCAGCTTATCATGGTCAGGATTCAATATAAACTGCGTTCGCTTGTAATGATAATCCTCCTTTACAAATTGCCCTTGATGCGCAACGTTATAACAACCTGAATTTGCGTCCATAGGAACCCAGATGTCATCGATCTTTTCGAAGCGAACAGTATTTAAATATGCACTCGCAGTTTCCCCCTTAGTTAATAGATGAGAGTGGTTATACTCGCCTTCTTTAGCGTGATGCCGTATTTTAGCTGGATGATAGCCGTGTTCAGGATCTAACCAGACTGAATATCTGCCGCACTTTGTATCCGCGTCAATTACAAAACACTCGGAACCTCTTATATTTTGGGTTTTCTTGCGTACCGAAATACGATCTGCTTTGCGAAGTATTGCATCCAGTCGTTCATCACTGCCAATATATCCTACTATATACGAAATCCCGAAATGTCGACTAAGGCTCACTTTCTCTTCTCTTAGATATGGCTCTCGGGCAGCCGACCCTGAGCTTTTAGAATCGTTGATCCATTTGTTGTTAGAATAGATTTTCTTATCCCTGCCGTCTGCTATATTGCAACGGTAATATGGCTTGTCCTTGGGCAGGTCCTTATATCTAAGATTAAAATCACCCCAATTATATTCCTGGCAATAGATACGTTGGTCATCATGCTTTATCTGTCCCCGTGTGAAACTCTTTCCACTATCTTGAAGCTTTCCTGAACGACCCCTTAATAATCGCCAGCTAAAATCTGTAGTTTTTTCATAATGTTCGATAAAACTCTTAGTTGAATCAAGCGCTTGGGTGTACTTATCCACTAAATCGGATGCCGATGGTTGAATAGCCAGTGTGGTATGTGATATCAATAAGCTTATGATAAAAAGTGTTAGGTAATTACGCTTCCACATTCCCATTCTCCTTGCTTTAAACTGTCATTTCCCATTTAAACACTTAAAAAACGCGGTTTTCACATCTCAACGTACAGTAAGATGTAGTAAAATCCAAAACGTAACATAAACCTTTAATTTTTTGGCCATTTTTCTGAAAAATACCACAAAAACACAGATTATTATGCCCCGGTTTTCTGCCGATTCCTGCTTGTGCACAGACCTTGACCGCCTTGACCTTCGTAAATTTAAGTTTTTCAGCAATTTTCAGCATTAGTCGTATCCGATTGGAACTGATTTCAATTGATGAATCTTTGTAAGGATTTCATGGAACAGGGACCTCGATACCAGAACCTCTGCCATCTGAAACGCCGCATAGCGGGCATGGCTTATGACCTTGGCTCCAATCTTGACTGACTCTTCCCGCAAGGTTCGAAGTGAGCGGCCGCCACAGGCTCTATATTATAAAAATTTTACCTTTTTGCACGGATTTGCCTGGGAAATCCGGTTTAACTGTTCTCAAGAAGCTGCTCGAGAAAAGGCTTTAACTTTCGGATGGCGTTGCCGCGGTGAGAGATGGCGTTCTTTTGTTTACGGGTCAATTGGGCAACGGTTTTATTAAGCTCGGGCACGAAAAAAATCGGGTCATAGCCGAAGCCGTTCTTACCAATTTCTTTGTCGGTTATTATCCCCTCCAAAGTCCCCTCGGTTGCAATCATAATTTCATCGGGGGTCGCCAGGCAAAGACTGCAGACGAATCTTGCCGTCCTTTGTTCTTTGGGGACGTCCCTGAGAAGGTCGAGGACCTTGGCCATATTCTTGTGGTCGAGCAGTTTTCTGTTCTTGCCTTTTGCTCCCGAAAAACGCGCTGATTTTACGCCCGGTGCGCCGTCGAGGGCGTCAATCATCAGGCCCGAGTCGTCGGCGATAGTCCACAACTGCGTCTTTTTCGCGTAGCCGATGGCTTTTTTACAGGCATTATCGACAAAGGTCTGGCCGTCCTCTCTGACCTTGCGCATTCGGCCAAAATCGGTCAGACTAACCCACTCGACGCACTCCCCGAGCATCGATTTGAGCTCGGCGAATTTCGCCAAATTGGTCGTCGCAACCAGAATCTTTTTCTTTGTGGCAGAAACCAGTTTTTAAACCTAAAGTGCCCGGCAATTTCTGAACTTTTCTTGAAACTTAGTTCGAATTTGTCAAAGCCTTGCTAAAAATATCCCTTTGCAAACCCGCCAAGTCAGGCGAAACTGTCTGACTAACGCAAATTTCAAAATAATATCGGTTGTATATTCTTTCCTGCATAACCAGAGCACTCAGTACACAGTTATGAAGTATGGTATCCATCGCGTTTTCATGGTTGTAACCGTCGGCCAACAATCTCCTGAAGATGTAGTCAAATGTGAACCTGTCGAAGACTTCGTAGTTTTGTGTAATGTAATCCGGCAAATATTGGTCTTCCATTACCTCGATAAACCCCAAGAACCAATAAGTATTTACCTTATGAACACTCCAATTACCGTTGGTCAATATTTTCAGCAAAAGTCTTTTCTGCTCGTTTGTCAGGTCCTCAACTCATTAACTTTTTCAATAGCGCTCTCTGGAAGTGGAGGCGGTTTTCGGCCTGGTCGAACATAATGGAATTGGCCGACTCGGCGACCTCATCGGTAATCTCGAAGCCGCGATAAGCCGGCAGGCAGTGCATAATCTTGGCGCCCCCCGGCGCGGATTTTAGCAATTCGGAGTTCACCTGAAAGCCGGCAAAATCCCTGATACGTTTTTGTTTCTCGCTCTCCTGGCCCATACTGACCCAGGTGTCGGTGTAAACAATATCGGCCCTGGCTACAGCCTCGGCGGGATTATTATTCTGGGATACCGCGCCGGCCAATGTCAGATTTGCCTGCTGAATTGATTCGGCGTCCAGCTCATAACCGGTCGGAGAAGCAATGGCCATCTTCATTCCGAGCCGAGCACACGCAAAGGCCAGAGAGCGGGCGACATTGTTGCCGTCGCCAATGAACGCAATTCTTACCCCTTCCAGCCGGCCGCAATGCTCCTGTATCGTCAGCACATCGGCCATGGCCTGACAGGGATGCGACCAGTCCGTCAGCGCGTTTATCACCGGCACCGTTGCGAAGGCCGCCAATTCGGTGACGGAACTGTGCTCGAACGTCCGCGCCATAATGCCGTCAACGTATCGGCTAAGGACCCTTGCTATATCTTTTATGGGCTCGCGTTTGCCGATGCCGCCAATGTCTTCGGGCTTGACGTAAACCGCATCGCCGCCGAGGTCCGTCATCGCCACGTGGAAGCTCATTCTCGTGCGCAGGCTCGGCTTCTCGAAAAGCATGGCCAGCACCTTCCCGGAAAGACACAAGTCCCTGCCGCCGGAAGCGTACAGGCTCTTGAGCTTGCTGCTTTCGGCCAGCAGTTCTTTGAGATGCTCGGCAGAACAATCTTTTATGCAAAGAAAGTCCTTCATGCCGCACTCTCGCTTAAGACGCCGTCAAAAATCTCAATCGCCCGGTCGATATGCTCACGCGTCGCTATCATCGGGACCATAAACCGTATCACCGTACCCTGCGTGCAGTTTATTCGCAGGCCCCTGTCGAGACACTTATCAACGATTTCGCCGCCGGGACTGGTTAACTGAACACCAATCATCAGGCCGACGCCGCGGACGCTGTCGATGATGAAATGTTTCTGCTTTAGCTGTTCGAGCTTGTCTTTGGTGTACCTGCCGAGCTGCACTGAGTTCTCCAGAAGGTTTTCCTGTTCTATCGCCTCTATGACCGCAACCGCCGCTGCGCATACCAGGGCATTGCCGCCAAAGGTGGAGGCGTGCTTGCCGGGAACCAGCGACGCGGCCACCTCCGCTTTGGCCATCATGGCTCCTATGGACACGCCGCCGCCCAGCGCCTTTGCCATAGTCAAGATATCCGGCTCAACGTCGAAATGCTGATATGCGAACCATTTGCCGGTCCGGCCGATTCCTGTGGTTACCTCGTCGAAAATCAGAAGCGCCCCCTTTTCGTCACACAACCGCCGGATTGTCTGCAGATACTCCTGCGTAGCAAGGTTTATTCCGCCCTCGCCCTGAATCGGCTCGACCATTACCGCCGCGACCTCGTCGCTAAAGGCCGACTCCAGCGCAGGTATGTCGTTAAACGGCACATAAACAAACCCCGGCAGCAGCGGAAGCAAACCTTCGTGATGCTTCGGCTGGGCGGTCGCGGTAAGCGTCGCGAAAGTTCGCCCGTGAAAGCTGCCCTCGGCCGTAATGAATTTATATTTTTCGGACGCCGTGTGCAGCCTTGCCAGTTTCAGGGCCGCCTCGTTCGCCTCGGCGCCGCTGTTGCAGAAAAAGCACTTGCCTCCGAAAGCACGCTCGCTCAATAGCTTTGCCAACCTGCCCTGCGGCTCGGAGTAAAAGGTATTGTCGATATGCAGGAGCTTGCCCGCCTGTTCGCGTATCGCCGCGACGACCTTCGGGTGGCAGTGACCTATTGCGCTGACCGCCCAGCCCGGAAACATATCCAGTATCTGATTGCCGTCGGCGTCATAACAGTAGCAGCCCTCGCCTTTGACGATAACCCGCGGCAGACGCTTGTAATTGCCGATAACATATTTGTTGTATAAATCAATTGTCTCCTGAGTTGTCATTATTCCTGTTTCTCCATTTTAACTTTGTTGTTAACATTGCGAGCGGAACAAGCTGGTCTTTGATGTTATACGAACTTCAGGTTCAGGACCTTCGCCTGTCCTTTGTTTTTCTCCTGTCTGCTGTTGTTTTTCGCCTGTCGCCCGATTTGATTATCTGAGTGCCGATGCCTTTGTCGGTATATATTTCCAGCAGCAGTGAATGAGGGATTCGCCCGTCGATAATATGTGCCTTTCTGACGCCGCCTTCCAGCGCTGTCAGACACGCCTCGACCTTGGGGAACATCGCGTCGGTGATAATCCCGGAATCAATCATTTCCTTAATCTGCGTCTCGTCGGCGCTCGATACTCTGCTGGCCGGGTCCTTAAGGTCCCTGAGTATTCCGTGCGTGTCACTTACCACAACGAGCTTTTCGGCGCATACTGCCGCGGCGACCTTGCCCGCCGCACTGTCGGCATTGACATTGAGTTTGCCGCCTCTGTTGTCCTGCGCTACTGTTGCGATAACCGGTATCGTGCCGGCCTCACAGAGGGTTTTTAACAAACCGGCATTAACGCCCACGACCTGTCCTACCAATCCGAGGTCAAGTTTCCGCCCGTTCTCACCGGCCAGACGTAAGGTCTCTGCAAACAACACGCAACTGCCCAGTGAGTGCAGCCCCATCGGCTCACAGCCCAGTTCGGTGAGAGTTTCACAGATGGGAGCATTTACCTTGTGCACAAGCGTATGCTCTACTATTGTGAGTGTCGGCTCGTCGGTATATCGCCGACCCTGAACCCAAACCGGCTCAAGCCCGCCATCGTTCATCGCCCTGTTAATAGCTTTTCCTCCACCGTGCACCACAATCGGCTGCATCCCCACCGTGTTCATGAAAGCCACGTCTGTCAGCAGCTTTCTTTCCAGTTGTGCATCATCCAGAACGCTGCCGCCGAGCTTGACCACCACAATCCGGCCGCGAAAGTTGCGGATGTACTCCATCGCCTCAATAAGTGCACCCGCTTTTGCAATAGCTTCTTCCATCTGCCTGACTCCTTAAAAACAGCCACCGGACCGAAGCAATGAGTGTACGAACGGCAAGACCACTCGTCAAGCAGTATTTAACGCCATTCCACCATCAATGGCGCAAAGTCAAAAGGTCGTGGCGTGCCCATAAAAAGAACATTAAGGCACCTCTTGCGTATTGCCTATTGGAAGGCCAAGATTATGAAAGTACCAAACAAGAATTTCAAAACATTATTGGTCATCATGGTGATAGCCTCAGCCGCTGTTCTGATGAACGCATACGCAAGTAAAGAGAGGGCGGGCAACATGAGCTCTTCGGAAGAATCTGATAACATACGGAACAAAGCCAAAGATTCCACACAGGCCGGCTCCCATGAAAAAGCCACGTTTGCGGCAGGCTGCTTCTGGGGCGTGGAGGCGGCTTTCGGGCAGGTCAAAGGCGTTATATCAACCTCTGTCGGATATACCGGGGGACACACCCGCAATCCCACTTACCGACAGGTTTGCTCCGGCAGGACAGGCCATGCCGAAGCGGTAGAGGTAATCTACGACCCCAACGAGGTGTCTTATGAGCAACTTGTCGAAGTCTTCTGGAACATCCACGACCCAACCACTGTCAACCGGCAGGGCCCGGATGTCGGGAGCCAGTACCGCTCCGCAATCTTCTACCATAACCAGCGTCAGCTCTCTGCCGCAGAGGCCTCAAAGAAAAAACTCGAGAAGTCAGGCAAGCTCAAAAGACCAATCGTAACAAAGATTGTGCCCGCATCGACATTCTACAGGGCCGAAGAATATCACCAGCGGTATCTGGAAAAGTGCGGCCGAACCTCGTGCAGGTCAACCTTGAAGTAAGAAAAAATAACCAACTGACCCCCGTCAGCTATAAATAAAAGGCCGCTCGGCTCTGCCAAGCACAATCGACGACTTGTGCGATTTTTCAAAAGGAATTGCCATTATATACTGAATTCTAAAACAGCTTGCCGCTGTCCAGCAAAAAGGTTACAGGGCCGTCGTTGATACTGTTTACCTGCATATACTCGCCGAAGAGCCCTTTTTCAACGGTTACCCCATAGCCGGCAATAAGCGCAATTGCCTTCTCGTAGAGCTGTTGCGCCAATTCCGGCGCGGCGGCCGCGTCAAAACCGGGCCGCCGGCCCTTTCTGCAGTCGCCATGAAGCGTAAAATTGCTTACCAGAAGAACCGCTCCACCGACATCCAGCACGCTGCGATTCATCTTACCGGCCTTGTCGGCAAAGACACGCAGGTTTACCAGCTTGTCCGCCATGAATTGAGCATCCTCCGCCGTATCGCCCTTGCCTACACTCAGATAGACCAGCAGACCCTTATTTATCTGGCCCACCGACTGGCCGCTCACTTGAACCTGGGCCTGTGAAACCCGTTGGATAACCGCTCGCATAATTGTCCTTTCTATAGCCTAAAAGAGCCCTAAAACCACGGCACCGAAGCCGCCCGCCGAACGTGGAGCTCGTCTATGACCGCATTGCCTTTATGGGTTACAAGGTAAAGGACAAGTTCGGCGATTTCCTCCGGCTGCATGAGCTTGTCCTTTTCTATGTCCGGCCGCACCTGTCTGACCAGATCAGTATCCACCCCCCCGGGGCAGACCAGATGCACCCGAATATTTGAACGATTGAGTTCCTCCGCCAGCGACATCGTCATCCCTCGAAGTGCATGCTTCGAGGCCGTGTAGGCGCTTTGAAGGGGATAGCACTTGACGCCCACGATTGATGCGATGTTTATAATGTACGCCGCCTCCGACCTTCTTAACAGAG
This sequence comes from Sedimentisphaerales bacterium, assembly GCA_035529895.1. GTDB lineage: Bacteria > Planctomycetota > Phycisphaerae > Sedimentisphaerales > Anaerobacaceae > JAUWKC01. The sequence continues at coordinate 3,837 of DATKVV010000056.1, read as the reverse complement.
GCAGCGCCTCCCTGCAAAGCAGAAACGGCGCCTTTGCGTTTATAGCAAAACATCGGTCCCAGTCGACTGTTGAGGTCCGCTCCAATTGGGCCGAATGCGTGACGCCTGCGTTATTGACAAGTATATCCAGCCGGTTGAACCGCGCCTTCGTCACCTTAACGAGGTTCCTGATGGATTCCTCTATTGCCAGGTCGGTAACGGCAATCTCGGCTTTTCCACCGGCGGCTGTTACCTTTTCGGCGGTCTCGTTCAGCCCGGCCATCGTCCGTGCGGCCAGTACAACCCCGGCCCCCTCTCGGGCGAATGCAATGCAAATAGCTCTGCCAATTCCCCTGCTGGCGCCGGTGACTATCGCAACTTTTCCATCCAGTCGCCTGTCCATCGATTGTCTTTCCCGAAATCGCGAGCATTATAACAAACCAAAGGCAGCAAACAAAATCATTTTGCCTGCTGCCCTTTTAACCGGCCCTCTCAATTGTTCGCCGAACCGTTTATATTTTGATTGTCATTTCTTCTGCCGCGACCGTCCGGGTTCCGCACTGCAGAATCAGGAATATGCAACGCGCTGTGCGCGCCCCGCGTAATCTGAGTTTCTCAACACGACGCGCCCAGGCGACCCCCGCGGGTTTGCTAATAGCCCATCGTCTCGTCTCGCTCTCTGGGCGCCCTTCTTGACGTCCGGCCTCTGGTGCGTCTTTCTTCCGCGTCCCCGTACGGCTCTGTCTCCCTGCCGCGGTACATGTTCTGCTCGCCGTACATATCCTGCTCACGATAGCGGTCGCGAGGATTCCTTATACGGCCACGCGTTCTGCGGTAATCCCGGTCGCTGCGGCGCATTCTTTTCTCGTTAGCCTCCATCTTGTCCAGCATCTTGCCGTACCGCTCCTGCCTGTCCAGCAGCAGGGCATCGATCGCCGCCGTTGTTTTCAGAGCCCCTTCTTCAGATGCCAGCTTGCGAATAAAAGCAAGCTCGTCAATGGCCTGCTCATGCACCGCCTTTGCCAAATCCACGTTCTCTTCGGCAGTGCTCTGCGTCCACTCGCGGATTTCCTTTCGCCCGCCCCTGCTCAAATCATCCACTGCTTTTTCGAGACCCTCAAATTTCCTGAGGTTCGTTTTAACGGCGTTGGCGTCTTCCAAAGACTTCAACTCGGCGGCAACCGAATTTGCATCCGCCCTGTCTCTTCGCGCCCGCGTCGGGCTGCGTCTGCTTACAGAGCTGCGTTTTTCGGTAATTTTCGACCCTTCGTTCTCTTCCGCAGCAAACCCTTGAGCCAGAACAAAAAGACCGCCCACAATAATTAGAGTTGATACGAACAAGCGTTTCACAATACAGCCTCCAAAACGGTAATAATGCTTTCAATTCACACTAATCGACAAATTGCGTCACACACTTTCAACGCCTACATTCAATTATACAATGGAATCCCCCGGATGTTTGCCTGAGAATCACCTAAACCAAGTTTTTGCAGCTCTTTACACCTCCTCCAGCGATGCCAGGTCAAACGCTTCTGTTATTCTATCAAATTCGTCGAGCGAATAAAACTCTATAATTATTTTTCCTTTCTGGCCGTTCCTTCGGGCCTCGATACTCACCCTCGTGCCCAGCCGTTTGCTCAACTTGCCCTCCAGGTCCAGGATATGAGGCGGTTTTGAGCGGACTACGGCCCGCGACTGCTCTGTTCCAGTCATGTACTTTCTTACCAGTCTCTCTACCTCGCGGACGCTCAGCCGGCCCGCCATTGCTCGGTTGGCCAGTTTTCGCCGAAGTTCATCGGTTGGCAGCGCAAGTATGGCCCTCGCATGGCCCATATCCAACTGCCCCTCAACCAGCATCCGTTTTATCTCCTCCGGTAAGTCCAGCAGGCGCAAGTAGTTAGCTATAACGGACCGGTCCTCGCCGAGCCTTTGGGCCGCCTCGGCCTGTGTTATGCAGAACGTACCGAGATAGCTTTGATAAGCCTTTGCACGCTCTATAGAATTCAGGTCGGTTCGGTGAATGTTCTCGACCAGCGCCAATTCAAGCATCTGCTCATCCGTTGCCGGGCGCACCAATGCCGGTATTGCGGTCAGGCCAGCCAACTGGCTGGCCCGAAAACGGCGCTCGCCGGCAATAAGTTGGTAACCTGAGCCTGACCTCCGAACAATTATGGGCTGGATGACGCCATTGGCCTTAATTGACTCGGCAAGGTCGGCCAGCTCCCTCTCATCCCAGACCGTGCGCACCTGGTACGGATTGGGCGAGATTTCCTCAAGCATAACGTCCTTCAACGACTCTCTTAACTCCTTGTCGGGCGGGAAGTTAGGTGAGACCACGGCGTCGGATGGGAATGGGTTATCCTGCTGTGACATTATCGGACCTAATAGCGACTGCAGGCCCCTTCCGAGGTGTTTTGGTTTTTCTCCTTTCTTATCTGTCATATAATCGCTCCTTCATAATAAGTTATGTATTTTACCAATCCATAGTTGCCTTCCTTGGCTCTATTTCGCTTGTTCTTGCCAGAAAACCGGCCTTATAAATATTTCGGTGGTTCTACTCAAAATACTGCAAATTTGCGAGGACAAAAAAGGCTCTTTCGCAAAAAATGTTTCACGTGAAACAGTCCGGACCGCAAGAAGCACGCCCCGTCTCTGCCTCCCTGCCGCACTAAGCCTCCACTATTTCATCTCAAGAGCACCGACTCTTCTTCAACAGAACCAGAAGCTCCCTGCGGCAGTTGCTTCCGTAGACGCAGTGGTTTCCTCGTCTCGACAGTTTCTGGTCTTTCCGACAGGGAAAAGCCCCGACTTGGAATCGCATGGTAGATTACAGCCATGGTTGCCAGGAAGCCATTCCACCTCGCTGGCGGATCACTATTCCCCTTCTCAAGCTGTAAGACGCCGATGACGCTCCACCACCCTTCTGAATCAATCATCGCAGTAACAAACTAGCCACAGTTTGCCTTGCTAGCCTTGGAAGGACAACGCTTGCAGGTGCGCGACACAACCCATTCTGAGTTCGGGCCGGAACTCGCCTCCTCGCTATATTTGCCAAAGTGTTTCACGTGGAACATCTCATAGGCCCTGCCATCTGCCAAGTCGCTCTCTATGCGGAAATAATGTAGGCGGGAATGCCGTACGGAGATCTCAGCTACTTGCTCGAATGCAAAGGCCAGACCAAATCGCTGTCTCCATGAGCACTACAGCATCGGTGGACCAGCGAGAGCGACGGGAAGCAGACGCTACAATGTGAGCTCCCGGCTCTTCTGCTAAGCGTCTCTGGTACCTCAGGATGAGTCGTGCATTACGGAGACGTCTTTCGCTCGTTTAACACCCTATCACATATGTTGGTTCACAACTCAACAAACACTTAGAATCAAAGCAGACATCTCTGCGGCTGGGGGCCGGGAGGCGCCCGTCGACATTTCTCGCCGTGGCCTGAACAACAGCGCTTCAGCAACTTGCCCTACCAGCCTGCAAGAAAATTGCACAGCGGAGTATGCCATGAGTGTGTTTGCCGTGGCGAAGAATATTTGTACGCTGGAGGAATCCTGGTTGTCGTTGGAAAAGGCACGGGAGAAAGGGAGATTTTCAACACAAGCACCCATGCGCCTTAGCAGAGCGGTCGCATAATGTGTGTGTGGCGGGGGGGGCGAAACGGTGTCTTCGGCTCAAGAAGGAAGAGGGGGGATGCACTCCGAACTAACAGCCGTATTTGTTTAGATAATATGAAGGCCATCCTTTCAACGGTTATAATTCTCGAAAAATTATTAACCGAAACCGTCATTTGAAAGGGATGGCCATGAACAAAAGACTATCGAAAAAACAAATGTGGTTCAAGCAAATTAACCCAACAAC
>DATKVV010000055.1:0-3111 GCA_035529895.1 Sedimentisphaerales bacterium | reverse complement strand
GTTGTTGGGTTAATTTGCTTGAACCACATTTGTTTTTTCGATAGTCTTTTGTTCATGGCCATCCCTTTCAAATGACGGTTTCGGTTAATAATTTTTCGAGAATTATAACCGTTGAAAGGATGGCCTTCATATTATCTAAACGGGGAAGGCAGCGAGAATACAATCATAGGTGGATTGTGTGCGGGGTCCGGATCCTTCGACTCCGCTTCGCCCAGGATGACAACGGGCGGCGAGCTACGCTCAGGACGGCAAGGAGAGGGAGGACACGGCGTTAAACGGAAATAGTTACAACTGGAGATTTTGGCGGATTTTTGGGCCGGCGGCATTGAGGAGTTCGTGGGCGAGTTTTTGGGCGAGGGAGCGGGCCTGAGAAACCGGGCCGGTGATCTTGCGGCGGATGAACTCTTTAGCTTCGAGGTCGGAAATAAAAGCGTCAATCGTAATATCGTCGCCATCGATTCTCGCGAAGACACCGGCGGGCGCGTGACAGCCGCACTGCATAGCGGCCAACACCTGCCTTTCCGCACAAGCGGCGGCGCGGGAATTGGGATCGTCTATGGCTGCAGCGATCCGAATGGTTGGTGTGTTGTCGGCTCTGGCCTGAAGGGCGAGGGCGCCCTGGGCGGCGGCGGGGAGGAATTGGCGCGGGTCGAAACAGAAGGAGATTCTGTCGGTCAGCCCGAGGCGTTCGAGGCCTGCGCGGGCGAGAATGATGGCATCGTATCGTCCATGTTCGAGCTTTTTTATTCGTGTGGTGACATTGCCGCGGATGTCCGTCGGCTGAAGGTCGGGCCTTAAGTGCCTCAACTGGGCGATGCGCCTTGGGCTTGAGGTGCCTATCTTTGCGGAGGGTTTCAATTGTTCGAGGCAAGTGACAGGCTCGGCGGCTATCAGACAATCCTCGGGGAATTGACGCTCACAGACGGCGGCGATGGTCAGCCCGTCGCGCGGGCGGGTGGGCAGGTCCTTGAGGCTGTGGACGGCAAGGTCGGCACGCCGTGCGAGCAGCGCATCCTCGACCTGGGAGGTGAAGAAGCCGGTGGTTTGCAGCTTCCAGAGGGCGGTGCGCCGGTCGCGGTCGCCCGAGGTGGTTATCTTTTTCATTTCGATTTGAAGGTCGGGAACGACCCTTTTGAGGGCGGCGATTAGGATCTGGGTCTGGGCGATGGCCAATTTCCCCCCCCGGGTTGCAACGGTGAGAGTCTCGGGCATCAGTCGCTGTCACCCTCGGAGAGGAACATCTTGCTGATTAAATCGGCCGCCTGAAGCTGTTCGATGCTCGGCTCTTCGTCGTCCCGGCCTTTGAGGAAACTGATGGGCCCGTGCAGAATTTTTTTGACGAGTGACTCGGCAAAGAGCTCGAGTTTTTCGCCGCTGCCGTTGCCAAAATCCTTGGCATAGCGTCTGGCCTCGCTACGAGCGAGCGTGAGGCCTTTTTGCGTCAACTGCGTTATAACGGGCACAAGGTTCAGCAGCTCGTACCATTGTTCGAATTTGCCGGTGAATTCATCGACGATGGCGCGGGCTTTGGGGATTTCGCGGCTGCGTTTTTCACGGTTGCGACTTATCTGCTCATCGAGGTCGTCGATATTATAGAGTAAAACGCAGGCAAAACGGGCGATATCGGGGTCGATGTCGCGGGGGACGGCAATATCAATTATGAGGAGCTTTTTCCCCCGGCGGGCCAGAGTATCGGCGACCGCCTGGTATGTCAGTACGGGCTCGACAGCGGCGGTGGAGGCGACAAGCAAATCGACCCCGGCCAGCTCGGCGGGGACATTCTCCAAGCCGATGATTCGCCCCGTTTTAAGTCGGGAGCCCATGGCGTGGGCGTTTTCAAGGCTGCGATTGGCGATGATGAGGTTTTTCAGGCCGGCTTTGAGCAGATACCTTGCGGCAAGCTCCGCGTTTTCGCCTGCGCCTATGACCATAGCCGCAGCCGCTGAGAGGTCGATTGTTTTCTTGGCTAATTCCACTGCTGCGAGACTCACCGAGACGGCGCCGCAGTTGATGCCGGTACGGGTGCGGACGGCTTTTCCGACGCGAAAGGCATTGTGAAACAGGCGGTGAAAGAGGAACTTGCTCATCCGGCATTCGAGGGAGAGGGTGTAAGCGGATTTAACCTGCGAAAGAATCTGGTTTTCGCCAATCATCTGGGAATCGAGGCCGGCGGCAACTTCAAAGAGATGGCGGACGACATCGATGCCGGTGCTCTCACGGCTGTATTGGCGCCAGGTGTCGGCTGCATCGGGGGCGGCCTGACTGATAAGGTTGGTGAGAAAAGAGCGAATGTCGAAGGCTTTCTTGGCGTAGATGTAGAACTCGATGCGGTTGCAGGTGTCGAGGATGACGGCCTCGCAGATAGCGTCTTCGGCGTGCATCTGCCTGAGCATACGATGACAATGCTCGGCGGTGAAGGTCACCCTTTCACGCACATGCACAGGGCAGTCATGATAAGTTATGTTGTTCAAAACAAGCTTCATTACCGCTGTTTTTGGCTTTCAGTAATTTGTCAGACTGCAACAGACTGTAAGCGAATCAAGCATAACCATCAGGCCGCCGGTCTCGACAGACGAGGCGGCACGCACTAATAATCTTTCCGTATATCAGGTCCTTCAAGTATATCAGTATTTTCCCCCCGCGGCAAAAGATTTCAGCAAGATTGTGTATACCAGGGTGCCCGTCACGATTGCAGGTGGATTTTTCAGGCAGCCAGTGGCTTTCGCGACCATAGTTCCTGCCATGTTTCCTGGACGACGTCCGGGGGGCCGCATCGGAGCCGGTTATGGCGAAGGCATAGCGCCACAAACGTTCCTGCCACCTGCCGACAAGCTCGTCAAGGGCCTGTTTGTCACCTTGCCGGCACTTCAGAACAAGCAGCTCGTCATATATCCGGTCCCGGCTCTTTCGCATAATTCTATAATAGAAGTCGGAGGAACTGTGAGAAAGGTTCCATTTTTCACTTCTGCTTTCCGATTTGAATTGGGTTTGATACCTATGGCATAAATTGGGTTTGTTTTCCCCGCGTCTGCGAAGTGGTAGATTTTCATAATCCTTTGTTAAGAAAGAAGTTACGTTCATTTGGACATCCGGCAAATTGGGTTTGTTTGG
>DATKVV010000054.1:0-4267 GCA_035529895.1 Sedimentisphaerales bacterium | reverse complement strand
TAGCCGACCGGCCGGAATGTAAACGTGCGTATCAGGAGGTAACAAATGGTACGAAGCCATGTAAACAGCGGATGTTCAGCCGCAACGCGAGTGAAGGCTGTAAGCCCCGAAATTTTTCTAATCGCAATGGGCCAGGGGTTGGTTTGCCCTGAAGCCAGCATCGTTGCAGGCGTTATAAGGCGAGTCTGTAACGGCGTGCCGGGGTCGCAGGCCGCAGCGGGACATCCAACGGATTGCATCGGAACTTGGGATAGCCGTATCGCTTGCATTCCTCAACAAGCTGAAGAAGCAAGGCGGGGACATAGAGATGCGGCAGTCGGACCGGCTCATAGTAGAGGTGTAGTCGGGGTAACTCCCGGCGGCGGCCCGCGAATACGGGACCCACTCGAAGGGGCCGGCAGTCAGTTGACCAGAGCTGAGAAATTGCGGGCCATACTCTGAAATGGATAACCCAACACCGACAAAACTTGCTCTGATAACGAGACGAGCCCGTGAGGACAGCAAGTTCCAGTTCACCAGCTTAGCTCATCTGCTGAACGTGGAGTTCCTACGGGGATGCTACTGGAGACTCGGCAAGGAGAAGGCCAGTGGCATCGACGGTAAGAGCTGGCATGATTACGGCGAACATCTGGACGAGAATCTTGTCAATCTTGTGGAACGCCTGAAGGCCAGGAAGTACAAACCGTTACCGGCCAAACGGGTGTATATCCCCAAGAACGACAAAGAGACTCGACCACTTGGTTTGCCTGCCATTGAGGACAAAATCGTCCAGAAAGGGATCGCCCGGATACTTGAGGCGATCTACGAGGCTGACTTTATGGACTGTTCGTATGGATTTAGGCCGAAACGCAGTTGTCATCAAGCGCTCAAATCGGTCAACGATACGATCATGTCCAAGCCGGTGAATCACATAATCGAAGCGGATATCAAAGGCTTCTTCGATCATGTTTCACACGACTGGATGATGAAGTTCCTTCAGGTTCGTATTCGAGACAGCAGTCTGCTTTTGTTAATCCGGCGATTTTTGAAAGCCGGATATATGGAATCAGGCCTGCTGGTACGAACCGACGAGGGTACACCTCAGGGTGGCAACCTGAGCCCCATGCTGGCCAACATCTTTTTACATTATGTACTTGATTTGTGGTTTGTCAAACGAGTCAAACCGAACGTTGCCGGGCAATGTTATCTGGTTCGCTATGCGGACGATTTTGTCTGCATGGTTCAATACCGGCAGAGCGCCGATGAGATTGAAAGGATGCTTCGAGAACGATTTGCGAAATTCGGATTGAGTCTTCACCCTGAAAAGACCCGGACGATTAGTTTTGGCCGGTACGAGCGTCAAAACGCCCGACGTCAAGGCCGCAAGGCCAACACGTTCGACTTTTTGGGCTTTACACATTTCTGCGGACACAGCCGTAAAGGCACGTTCCTGCTGGGCCGTAAGACGTCCGGCAAGAAATTCCGCAAAGCGTGCAAAGAGATCAATGACTGGCTTAGGCGGATTCGCAACGTTATGCGTATCGAAGAAATCTGGCCGATCCTGGCGGCGAAACTGAGAGGTCATTACAACTACTACGGCGTAAGCGGCAATTCGCGAATGATAGTGAGATTTGGCTATGTAACGATTCGAGCGGTCATGAAGTGGCTGAATCGTCGCTGCCAACGCATGTCGTTTACGTGGAAAAAGTTTAGTGCCTATCTGGTTCACTACAGATTGTCTCGTCCTCGAATAGTACATAATATTTATAAACCGTTGCCGTCGAAGTGAGACTGACTGAAGAGCCGTGTGCGGGAAATCCGCAAGCACGGTTCTGTGAGGGGCGTTGAAGCCTGCTATATGGTAAGATAATGTGGCACTCTTGATACCGAAAGGCAAGAGAAACTGAGAAAACAAACGTTACCTAAGTGGCACAGCCATATTACGTCTACTTGACCAATTTTCGAAAAGGTGAAATGTCGCTAAGTTAGTAATGACAATGGTTTATGGAATATTTAACAGATGAAGGCGGCGAAAAACAAAGCCAATTCAAAGCCAAATTTTAATCCTGTCTAATAACAAAGGGGTAGAAATTCGGGCTTTTTAAAAAGCCCCTGCTCCAGTAGGAAGGAAGTCTGTGAATAGCAGGGGCTATAAGATAGTGAACACTATAGTTATTTTATCAGAGTGATATGCAGGAAATCTATTGTGGTGACTGATACCATTCCCGTAGTAAGTAATAGACCGAGCGGAGTGGCCCCTACGAGGCCAGACGCAGCGAGGCTGTTAGTTACTACGGCGGCGATTGTTGATAAGCTGTTATTCGCATGGTTTATTGGTGTGGGTTTAACGCCGCAATGTGTTCACGGTCGTGTGGTGACCTCCCGTTCAGGGACTTACGTAGATTACCGGTTCACGTTGTGGTGCCTGTTCAGAGGTCTGAGAGAACAACACCCCACGAGGGTCCTGTATCAGGGCGACCGAAAACAGGCGTGTGGCGTTTGATGTGGTTTCATGTTTAGCATAAGGAAAATAACTATGGATGCAAAAAATCAAAACAGTTGGGAGCAGCACCGGTACTATATGGGTTTGGATTGGGCAAAGAAGGAGCACGCGATTGCTGTGGTGGATGGGCATGGTCGGATTATGGTCGAAACAACAATAGAACATACAGCTGAAGGCTGGCATCGCCTCCGTGAAAAACTGGTTGATCTGGCAGGGCCGGATTTGTCGTTTGTTGCCGCTACGATCGAGACGAATCGTGGTCCTGCGGTCGAACGACTCCTGGAATTGGGGTGTGTGGTTTATCCGATCAATCCTAACGCCGCACAATGTTACCGTACTCGTAAGACCCCCAGCGGCAGCAAGACAGATCGCCTGGATGCTTTAAGTTTTGCTGATGCGTTACGAACCGATGGACATGGCTGGCGGCCGTTGAATCCTGAAGATCCTAAGACTCAGGAATTGCGTCTGTTGTGCAGGGATGAAATGAGCCTCATCGAGCAACGGACCACATTGGTTAACCAGCTCCAACAGGCCCTTCACGAGTACTATCCGGCAGCATTGGAAGCTTTTGACGATTGGACATCACCATCGTCGTGGGCATTCGTCGAACGCTTTCCTACACCACAAGCGCTCAAGAAAGCGGGCAAACGTCATTGGGAGAAGTTTCTTCATACCCATCGTCTCTATCGCCCGGAAACCTACCGAAAGCGCATTGAGATTTTTGCCAGTGCAACCGAATTCTGTGGCAGCCAGGCGGTAACCAATGCCAAGAGTATGTTAGCGGTTTCCCTGGCCAAACAATTACGCCTGCTGGAGCAACAACTCAAGGCATACCGAGAGCGTATTGATGCACTTTTTCAGGACCATTGTGACTATAGCATCTTTGCTTCTTTGCCTGGCATTGGCCAGAAGTTAGGCCCCCGGTTGCTGGGCGAGTTCAGTGATGACCGCGATCGATTCCCGGCTTATGAAGGGCTGCAGTGTTACGCCGGTACTGCGCCCGTGAGCTTTCAGTCTGGGCAGATTCACCGGGTCAGATTTCGTTATGCCTGTAACAAGAACCTCCGGGCTGCCGTACATTTGTGGGCCAATCTGAGTCGAAAGAAGTGTGCCTGGGCACAGGTCTATTACCATCAAAAACGTCTCGAAGGTAAAAGTCATGCCTGTGCATTGCGATGCTTGGGTCAACGTTGGTTGAAAATTCTATGGAAGATGTGGCAAACAAAGACGCCCTACGATGAGCAAATGCACACACGGAATCAGATCAAGCATGGGTCATGGGTACTGGCTCTGACTGCTTCCAAATGACCTGTGAGGAAAATTGTTAAAAAATATGAAAAAATGCTCTTTCAAACATAGAGAACATCTACGTATTTTTAGAAAAATATCCTACAATGCGGAGGGATGTGGGAGAAAAAAGGCTGTTTATGTTTAAAGCTCCAGAATTGATTTTAAACAACGATCACGAAAAATAAAGTTCTGGTACCCCTGGGGCTGAGTTTTTCGTTTAAAGAGGCTCTGCGGGCTTTAAATTGCAAGCTGTGAGGCGGTCTGGCAACGTTACCAAAAAAATTATGCATTTTCAGATTGTAAAACATCTGCCGAGCGTGCAAAATGATGCTTGGAAAAGCTCATTGGCGTCTGTGCCAATAACTATAAGAACCTGATTTAAAAAAAGAGGTACTAATATGCTCGACACGATAACAATAGCATTATTTGTTTTGGCATTACTATCCTTAATGTTGGCCGTAGTTGCAATTGGATGGCTATCAATAGTAAGCAAAC